>JAPPCV010000044.1 GCA_028824715.1 Boseongicola sp.
GAGCCGGCGCAGGACCTGCTGCTCGGCGCTGTAGCTGTATCCGGCCAGTTCCGGGACCGCCTCACGGACGGCTTTCAGCTCGTTGGCCTGGTCCGTGTAGCGCAGGCTCGTCCCCTGCCGGTTCCATGCCTCGATGCGCTGCTGGAGGCCCGCGTTGTAGAGGTCGCAGAAGTGTCCGAGCATGTCCGAGAGAGCCTCTTCCTGCACCCTGTTCGGATAGAGCCGGTACTTGTAGCTCCTGGTCGTCATCCTGCCCCTTTCCCTGCCCGGGGCGGAATGATAGGAAACGCAGGGAGGCGCCGCAAGGGGGATGCACGCATTCCGCTGTCGCCTGAAGGCGACAGTTCCCTGCGTGCGATTTTTATGGCGAGTGCCTTGTCAGCGGGGACAAGCCTCGGGAGGCGCGCCGTGCCGCCTGCGCCAGGGATCAGCCCGAGCGAGACTTCGGGCAGGCCAAGACTCGCATTTGCCGTTGCGATCCGGTGGCTGCAGGCCAAGGCGGCTTCCAGTCCGCCGCCCAGCGCGGAACCGTGGATCGCAGCCACCCATAGTTTCGAGGCGCATTCCATCCGTGCCAGCAGATCGGGCAGGTGCGGCCTGACAGGTGGTCTCCCGAATTCCCGGACATCGGCACCGGCGATAAAGGTTCGGCCGGCACAGGCGAGCACAACCGCCTTGGCGTCCGCATCGGCTTCGGTCCTTTCGAACGCGTCGAGCAGGCCTTGCCGTACGGCCTGGCTTGCCGCATTGACCGGAGGGTTGTCGACTGTCACGACAGCGATGTCGACGTGACGGGAAACTCGGACGACCATGTCAGTCTCCTGCAAAGGCAAGGGCAAGCGGGTGATCGGCAGCTTTCAACCCGTCGATCACGTCGAAATGGTGCCTCTCTGGGTCGACAACGAACTTCGCTTGAAGACCCTGCCCTCTCCAGGATTCAACCAATAGTGCCGACTGCCGAAGAAATTCCGGTCGCTCATAGGCCCCGACCCAGGCAGTCACCTCGACATCTGGACCTGGCGCAGAAAGGGCCGGGCTTTCGGCCGCGGCGGTCTCCGTGTCCAGGCCGAGATCGTCATTCATGGAATGGAGCAGCAGGGGGCGCAGGTCGTGCAATCCGCTGATCGACACGACACGCTCGATCCGGGTCCGGACCTCCTGAGGCAGAGGGGAGTTCTCGCAAACCATTCTTGTGGCCAAGTGCCCGCCCGCAGAATGGCCTGCAAGCCGGACCGGACCTTCGGCCAATCCGGCGGCCGCCGAGATTGCGCGAGACACTTGTCTGGTGATGTCGGGAATGCATGCTTCGGGAGCAAGCGTGTAGCTAGGAAACGCCACGGTCCAGCCGTGCCTCAGAGCGCCTTCGGCGAGGTCGGACCAACTGGACTTGTCGAAGTCGAGCCAGTAGCCGCCGTGGATGAAGACGGCCAGCCCTCTTGGCGCGCAGGCAGGAAAGAACAGGTCGAACCTTTCCCGTGAATGCTCTCCGTAGGGCACGTCCAGTTCACACGGCGTCCGCTCCCTGAACGCCGCTGCGCGATCGGCCCACAACGATGGAAAGCGCGTGCCATCGGGAACGTAGGCCGCGTTGGAAAATGCGTCCTCCCAGTCGATGCCGACGTGGTCGATCACTGGAATGCCCGCAGACCGGCCTGACCCCGTCCAAGGTTCGGCGCGTGGGCATCGTGGGGACCTTCGTACGCGTTGGCGGCCCCTAGGTTCATCACGTGCTGAATGGTGCCGGATTCGTCGGACACCCCGTTGGCGCCGCGCACGTCGCGCGCTTCGCGTGCGATGGGGAGGGCCTTGCCGCAATTGTTTCGCCTCATGAGGCTGACCAGCTCTGCCGAACGCCTGCGCTCTTCCATCAGGCGCCCCAAGCGCAGCGATCCCGGCAAGCCAACCAAACTGTCGGCCTGCATGTCCGCCAGTTTCTTCTGGACGAATTGCATGGCAGCATGCGGTTTTCCGAATTGCCTGCGGTCCATGGCATATTCCCGCGCCGCATGCCAGCAGGCTTCGGCCGCGCCCATAGCGCCCCGACTGATGCCGTTGCGCGCGCGCTTCACGCAGTCAAAGAGGCCGGCAAAACCTTCCACGCGGGGCAGCAGGTTCTCCTCAGGCACAATGATCTCGTTCATCTGACTCATCCCTGTCACAGAGGCCGAATGCTGAACTTCCCCTCGATCCTCGGCGCATTCAGTCCCTTCATGCCCATTGCCAGCACAAGGCCCCTGATCTTGCCGCCATGCTCATCGGACTCCCTCCAGACGACGAAAACGTCGGCAATCGAGCTGTTGGCAATCCACTTGATTTATTCGGGGATTATTTCGTTGACTGAAACGGCGGAACGTGCCATGGCCGTGGCAATCCGGAAGGGCGGGTTTCCCGCCGATCTTCATCAGGATTTGGGCCAATGGCTCCGTGAAAGACCGCCGCGTGGGCGGAATGACATGACGAGGCGTCCGGGATTGGCGCATCTGCACGACGAGAGGCGTTGGGGTTGCCCACCTCACCGACCCGTGAAATCAGCCGGGGCTGGAACGACCACGTTTCAGTCAACGGTATAATTCCCAACGGATACATCATGAGCACCGAAGCCCATGACCCCGGTGCAACAGGCGCGAAGATGGCCTTCAACGATGCGATGTCCTATGGCGACTACCTGCATCTTGAAGACATCCTGGCGCATCAGCACCCTCTGACCGATGCCCATGACGAGATGCTCTTCGTGATCCAGCACCAGACCAGCGAGCTCTGGATGAAACTGGCCATTCACGAATTGGTGGCAGCGCGGGAAGCTCTTCGATCGGGCGACACTGCACAGATGTTCAAGATGCTGGCGCGGGTGAGCCGGATCTTCGAACAGCTCAACAGTGCGTGGGACGTGCTGCGCACGATGACGCCGGCGGATTACACCCGTTTTCGCGAGGCGCTCGGGGCGTCCTCAGGCCTTCAGTCCTACCAGTACCGGACGATCGAATATATCCTCGGCAACCGGAATCCCAACATGCTCAAACCGCATGAGCACCTTCCCGAGGTTCGCAAGGCCCTGTCTGACGAACTGGCCCGGCCCAGCTTCTATGACGAAGTCGTGCGACTCTTGTTTCGCACTGTGGACGGGCACGAAGACCACTTTCCCGCCCCGAGACTGGATGCACCGCATGAGGCGGTGCCAGAGATCCAGGAAAGATGGAAGACCGTCTATGACAACACCGAGGAGTATTGGACGTTGTATGAATTGGCCGAGAAACTCGTCGATCTGGAAGACTATTTCCGCCGCTGGCGTTTCAACCATGTCACCACTGTTGAACGGGTGATCGGTTTCAAGCGTGGTACCGGCGGCACCTCGGGTGTCCAGTACCTTCGACAAATGCTGAGCGTCGAACTCTTCCCGGAACTCTGGCACTTGCGGGGAGAGCTCTGATGCTGCCAAGAAAGGACCGCTTCGAAATCCCTGACGGGGTGATCTATCTTGACGGCAATTCGCTGGGGCCACTTCCGAAGGGTGCAGCGGTGCGCGCTAGCGAGGTGGTTGCGCAAGAATGGGGAAATGAGCTCATCCGGGCCTGGAACACGGCTGACTGGATTTCCCTGCCCAAAAGGGTGGGCGACCGGATCGGGCGGTTGATTGGCGCCCCCGAGGGATCGATTGTCACCGGCGACACCCTTTCAATCAAGGTCTACCAGGCGCTCGCAGCGGCTCTCAAGATGCGTCCTGAACGGCGGGTTGTGCTGTCTGACAACGGCAACTTTCCAACCGATCTCTACATGGCGCAGGGGCTGATGGGCACCATCGACAAAGGCCATGAATTGCGAACGCCCGCACCTGAGGCTGTCCTGGATTCGATCGGCGAAGATGTGGCCGTGGTGATGCTCACCCAGGTCGACTATCGCTCCGGCCGAATGCACGACATGGCGGCGATCACGAAAGCCGCGCATGCCGCCGGTGCGGTCATGATCTGGGATCTGGCCCACAGCGCCGGAGCCGTGCCGGTGGACATGGCCGCCTCGAATGCCGAGTTCGCCGTGGGCTGCACCTACAAATACCTCAACGGCGGTCCCGGTGCGCCCGCCTTCATTTACGCGCGACCTGACGTCATCGAGAACGTCGAGCCCGCCATGGCAGGATGGATGGGCCATGAAGCGCCCTTTGCGATGGAGCTTGGCTATCGCCCCGCCATGTCGACCGAGCGTCTGCGCGTCGGCACGCCGCCCGTCGTGCAATTGTCAATCGTCGACGCCGCGCTAGACGTTTGGGACGGCGTGGAGATGGCCGACCTGCGTGCGGCGTCGATTGACCTGTCGGAACTGTTCATCGCCGAGGTCGAGAGCCGCTGCCCGCAATTGACGCTTGCCTCGCCACGTGATCCGCAGCTTCGCGGTTCGCAGGTGTCCTTTGCTATCGCGCACGGCTACGCGGCGATGCAGGCGCTGATCGATAGGGGCGTGATCGGCGATTTCCGCGCGCCCGACATCATGCGATTCGGGCTTGCGCCACTCTATCTGGACAGGGACGATGTCGTGGCCGCCGTCGAGACGATTGCGGAAGTGATCAACAATGAGCTTTGGGCCGATCCGAAGTACCAAAGAGTGTCTCGAGTGACCTGAACCAGGAGCGGGTCGTGACCAATCCATTTGCGCAAGTCCGCTGCCGTCCGGGCGCCGCTCGCGACGCGGCTGGCGAAAGTGGATTGAGAGGCATCCATTCAAGACCCTGCTCGGTCAGCGGCGACGCTGACCGTCTGTCAGGGATGAAGGTCCAGGCAGGCGATTGCGTTTGCAGCTTCATCAACGACTTCCTGTTGAACATTGATGGAATTGAGCGAAATATGCACCATCCGGTCCTGCTAGGTCTTCACGCGATAGATGCACTTTCGTTTCCCTCAAAAAGTCCTGTTCAAGCACTGCGACCCGGCGGGGATCGTGTTCTACCCTCGATTCTTCGAGATGATCAATGACGCGGTTGAGGCCATGTTCGGTGACCTGCTCCACTGGCCTTTCGAGGTGATGCATCCCGAGCATAGGGTGCCGACGGCGGCCATAAGCGTTCAGTTCAGGGCGCCGTGCCGTCATGGCGACAGGTTGGATCTGCAACTCACCATCAAGGCCGTCGGCGGTTCGAGCCTGGCCCTTAACACCCGTGCGGTCGCAGATGGCATCCTTAGGTTCGAGGCGGATCAGACGCTGGTTTGCGTCGGCCCGGACGGGCGGCCAAGCCGATGGCCGGAGAACATTCGGCAGAAGCTCGTCTGCTTGATGGAGGGCCACTCATGAAACCTGAAACGATCCACCCGGATGGCTGGGCCCCGGCCTTGGGCTACGCAAACGGAATGCTGATGCCCGATGGCACGCTCCGTATCGGGGGACAGGTCGGCTGGGACAAGGACAAGACCTTCGTCGAGGGCGGATTCATCGCCCAAATGGAGCAGGCCCTGGCCAATGTCGCTGAAATCGTTCGCGCGGCAGGCGGCGAGGTGACGGATATCGGTCGATTGACCTGGTTCGTCAAGGACAAGGACGCATACGTCGCTAAGCAGCGCGAAGTGGGCCAAGCTTATCGACGGGTTTTCGGCAAGCATTTCCCCGCCATGTCGATGCTGATCATCAAGGATCTGGTTGAGGACGAAGCCCTGATCGAAATCGAGGCCACGGCCTACATTTCGCGCAATGGAGCTTGAATCGACAGGGGAGGGACCTGTGGCGTTCTGCGGTGTGGCGTGTTCGATGGACGCCAATTGAGATGGACCCAAGCCGGAGTGGGTCTCAGATGCAGAGGCTCACTTCGCTGGCGGTGCGTTGTCGGGGCTTCGCATCGTCCAGCAGGCTGCTGAAAAGTCCGCCGGAGCCAAGGGCGTGGTCGTGAATCCCTGATCTGCTGGAAATTCGTGCGGGAGGTTTCGATGCGAGGTCGGGACGAGAGCGACGACGGTCTGTTCAACTACATTGATCTGAAGGCTCTGGTGGCGTCGGATCATCTATTGCGGGCGCTACCTGCTCTGGTGACCGAGGCGATGCTGGCTCTGTTGGAGGGCTTCGAGCAGCGGCTGCACTGCGAGACCGGGCGGCTCCCAATCACGCTGGAGAAGCCGTTGCGGGCACTTCTGCCGGGGCCTTCCAAACCATCCGTTCGGACCGCTAACTGAAGGAGCAGCCGGACCGCAACCTGCTGTTCCACTGGTTCGACGGCCTACCGGCTGACGCACCAGGATCGGCCGTGACGGTTTCTTCGAAGAACCGCGACCGGCTTGTCACCGGCGGCGTGGCGGCGCGCTTCCCTGCGCCGAAACTGCAGGGTGAACGGATCCAACAGCTGCAGTCGGGCGACCACTTCTGGTCGGACGGCGCGCCGGTCAAGATCTGAGCGTCAATGAGAAGCTTCCGTCGCAAGGGCCGCTGCGACCACGACCCGTTGGCCGCGCGCCACGTCCGGCACGACTGCCACAGCGAGCAGCGCTCGAACGCGAACCATTCCTCCGCCGCCGACACCGATGCGCCACTGTTCCGCAAACGGGAGAGCCAGTCGCCCCGGCTGTCCTGCATGGGCCATCTGCTGAAGGAAAGGCCAACGCGCTGATCGTCAATGCCGCCCTGATCAGACGCAACGGCACCGCCGAACAGGGAGCGGCGCCGGTGCGGCTCGGCACTGGCCCCATCACGGTCGCCGAGCATCCGTCGCGGTTGGCGCCCCGGATGCGCTCGCCGTCGGCGTCGAGCGCCCGGGCGACGGGAAGCCAGGGCCGGGACCAGCGGCCGACCACCTCCTCCAGCGCCTAGTGTCAACCGACTGGACGACCCGGTGGAGGGTGGACTTCGAGACCGGCTCGCGAAGCCCCGCCCTCGGGTTCCGCCACGCGCCGACAGCCCCGGCTCCTCCTCCGACAGCGCGCGCGAACTGCACGGCGACGAGGCAGCCCCTCATGTTCGCGGGCTCGGCAAGCACGTGCACGGCGAGCGTGCAGGCCACGGTGTGCTTCTTCCCCTGCGCGCGGCGGAAGCATCAGGAACCGCCGACAGCATGCGGCACGCGCCGCATTGCATGCTTGATCGTGCCTGCAAGTCCATCTGCGGCGCGGCAAGGTCCTGATCGCCGCATTCAGCAGTCGCACTTCATTCGGGAATTGCACCGTTGACCGAAACGTGGTCGTTCCAGCCCCGGCTGATTTCACGGGTCGGTGAGTTTGCCGATGCAAACGCCTCTCGCCGTGCGGATGCGCCGATCCCGGACGCCTCGTCATGTCTTCCCGCCTACGCGGCGGTCGTTCACGGGGCCATTGGCCCAAATCCTGATGAAGATCGGCGGGAAACCCGTCCTTCCGGGCGGCCCCGAACATCGCAACGTTCCTCAGTTTCGGTCAACGATATGATTCCCCTTCATTTCACCACATCGACCTTGCTTCGGTTCAGCGAAATGGCGATGGCCGCAATCAGCAGGATGCCAAGGGCAACCTGACTCCAGGACGGCGGAACGCCGGCTATGGTCAGTCCGTTGCGTACGATTGTCAGGGTCAATGCCCCGATGATCGTCTTGACCACGCTGCCGTAGCCGCCGGTGAGCGGTGTGCCCCCAAGCGCGACTGCGGCAATGGCATCGAGCTCGATCATCAAGCCCGCTTGCGGAGTGGCGGCCCCAGCCCTTGCCAGGTTCACGCAAGCCGCCAGCCCGACCATCAGCCCGGCCGCGGCAAAGACCTTGATCTTGAAGACCGTGACGTTGATTCCGACGAGGCGCAATACCTTCTCGTTGCCGCCGACCGCACGCAGCTGCTGGCCGAAAACGGTCCTTTCATAGAAGACCCACGTGAAAAGCGCGACGACTGCCGCAAGGATGAAGATCGCGGGGAACTTCCCCATCGACAACAGCCAGGGTGCCGCGACCGACGAAATGTTGGTGCCGCCAGACACGCTGCCATCGGTAATGTAGATGGCCGTGCCGTCCGAGACGATGATCACGACGGCCCGCACGATGATGAGCATCGCCAGCGTTGTGACAAAGGATGGAATCTTCAGCAGGGAAATGATCAGACCATTGAACATGCCAACGAGACCGCCCGCAAGGACACCAAGGATCAGTCCCGCATCCCCGAACCAGAGCATTCCAAGCGCGCCCAGAAAGGCGGAAAACGCCAGGTTGGATCCGATGGAAATGTCGATCGAGCCGGTCGTCACGACCATCAGCTGCGCAAATGCCAGCAGCATCAAGACCGGTGTCTGCTGGGCAATGAAAGTCCAGTTGCGCACCGACATGAATCGGTCGCCCGAGATCGCCCAGAACATCAGGATGACCAGCGAGATCGCAATGAACGGCACAAAGTCCCGCAGCATTTCAACGCGCTCGGGGGTCAGAAGTGGACGGGAGGCGGCTGTCTCGGTCATGGCTTCTTCCTCATTCGCCAAGCGTGATGGCCTTGACGAGCCGGTCCGACGTGATCTCGTCACGCCTGAATTCACGCGATGTCACTCCGTGGTGGGTCACCACGATCCGATCGGCCAGACGGCGCACCTGGTCGAGGTTGTGACTGATCAGGATGAAGGACGTTCCGTGCCGTTCGCGCACGTCCTCGACCAATCGCTCGACCTCGGCGGTCTCGTTCGGACCAAGGGCGGCAGTCGGTTCATCCAGGATCACGATGTCGCTCCCCCAGGCAATGGCACGCCCAATGGCAATGCTTTGCTGCTGGCCGCCGGACATGGACGAAATTGGCTTTGACAAGTCCTGAACGGTCGTGACGTTGAGCTGCGCGAGAACTTCACGGGTCTTGCTCCGCATCTTCCGTTCGTCCACGAAGATTCCCAGTTTGCGCGGGATGCGCCCAAGAAACAGGTTGTAAGGCGCCGTCATGTTCGGAACGAGGGCGAGGTCCTGATAGACCACCTCGATCCCGCGTTCCTGCATGTGAGAGACGCTGTGTTCGGCCCGAGGCACTTCCTTGCCGTCTATGACGATTCGCCCTCCGTCCGGCACATGCGCCCCGGCCACGACCTTGATCAGGGTGGACTTGCCTGCGCCGTTGCTGCCGACAATGGCCAGGACCTCGCCGCGATGCAGGTCGAACGAGCCATCACGAAGCGCCTGCACGCCGCCAAAGGACTTGGAAACGTTCCTGACCGAGAGGAGCGGTTGGGCGGCTTGGTCATTCATCGTCGCAATTCCTTCATCTCTAGCCGGCCGCCTGTGCGACGATGCGTGCCGGCTCCTCTCGGGGCGTCCCCAGATACGTCTGGGCAAGAACATCCAGATACGTCCCGCGCAGCACGGTGTCTTCGCATTGCTGGCTCAGCTCGATCTCGACCGCGCCATAGATGCTGGGAAGGACCGCTGACTTCACATGGGCCTTGATCTGGTCGAGGAACCTCGGACCGAAACCGGCGTATTCGTCGCCGATCACCACAAGATCCGGATTGGCGAAGTTGATGCAGTTGGTGATTCCTTGCGCCAGATAGCGCGCAACCCTGTGCACTTCCTCGACGGCGAGTCCGTCCCCGTCCTCGTAGGCGTCCAGCACCTGGCTGAAGTCGCAGCAGGGGGTCAATCGGGTCCCGCCAAATCCGCTGGCGCGTTCACGAATGGCCCTCAGCAGCGAAATGCGCGAGGTGAAGAGTTCCAGGCAGCCGCGATTTCCGCATTTGCACAAGTCGCCATCGACACTGATGGAGGTGTGACCAAGTTCGCCTGCCAAACCTTGGGCGCCGCGATGGACGTGACCGTCCACGACCAAGGCGGACCCGATCCCTTGCCCGGCAGACAGGTACAGCATGACCCTGGACCCGTACGCACGGGCATGGTGGCGCCATTCGGTCAAGGCCGCGGCCTTGGCGTCGTGAGTGGAATGCACGGGGACGTCCGGGTAGCGGGAGCGAAGTTCGGGAACAAGGTCGAAGCGCTGCCATTGGGGACTTTCGGTCATGAGGATGACCCGCTCATCTCGCTCCAGGAACGGGCCCGGAACGGCAACGCCAATGCCATCGACCCGTTTCAGTTTCGCAATGTGGCCGTCCAAGGTCGCGGAGATCTCGCTAAAGGTCATTTTTGCCGCAAATTCTCGCGCGATGGGAAATTCCGTGGATTCCAGAATGTCGCCGCGCAGACTGAACACGCCAATGGAGAAACTTCGCCGCTGCAGTCTCAGGCAAAGGATGTAGCGGCCGGAGCCAGAAAAGCTCAGGTTGATCGATCTGCGGCCACGTTCCCCACGAACGAGCCCCACTTCTTCGACGACGCCATCGCCCAGAAGTGGGGCGATCGCGCGTGTGACCGTCGCCTGGTCCAGGCCGGTGGCAACGCTGAGTTCCTTGCGAGAACACGCACCCATGTCTTGCAAGGCAGCCAGGATGGCACGCCGGTTGTGTCCCTGAATGCCTCCGATTGACAGGCCTCGTTGAGCGTCTTTCATGTCCGGCCCTCATTTCTCTAGCGCTGGTCCGATCATAGCGAGCATTGCTTGCGGCCTGCAATGAATTGTCCGGCCTTGCACATCGACCGCCTCCAGAAACAGGAAATCCGCGACACTCGCGGTCTTCCGAATTTCCGTGGCATTGGGCATGTCGGTGCGGACGATCTTTTCGCTCGTCTCGCCCCTGCCCTTGCCGCCGCGCTCGTGGCGCTGCGTCAGCCGCCGCCTCAAGAGGCCATCCGGCGCGTCCATGAAGATGCGCAGGCCGAAATGGGCCGCGGCCGAACTCCACGGCCTGGCATTGGTCAGGATGTAGTTGCCTTCGACGATGCAGACGGTTTCGTTGCCTTCGATCCGAGTGCCTTCCGGGACCGGGTCGTGCCTGTGCCGCGAATATCGCGGCCACCAGAAGACGTCGCCCTTGGCCAATCGCGCCACAGCCTTGGCGAATGCGACAGCATCGAACGTGTCAATGCGGCCTTTCACGCTGCGCAGCCCTTCGGCGGCAAGCTGTGTGTTCGTCTTGTGAAACCCGTCCATCGGGCAATGGGCGGCAAGTTGTCCCGCGGCCAGGAGATCCTCGGTCAGCCGCTGGGCCAGCGTGGACTTTCCCGTCGCGGGCGGTCCTGCGATTGCGACAATCAGTGGCGGCTGCACAGTGTCCAGCCTTGTCTCGACGGCGCGCAGAAGGCTGGCGTAGTCGTGAAGGCGTTCAGGCATCCATCCAGCTCCGGGTGCCGACATGGGTGCAGGATCTGCCGGCAACCTGATTTGCGGCATGCAACGCCTCGACGAAGGATCCGCCTTCGAGAAAGGCGTGGCAGAAGGCGCCGTGAAAGATGTCGCCGGCCCCCATTGTGTCGACGGCATCAATCGGAAGGGCGGGAATCTCGCCTTCTGCGCCCCGATCATGCCAGACAACGCCGCGATGGCCGCGCGTCATCGCCCAGCGGGAGATTCCCAGTTCGGCGCACATGCTGGCGAAGGCGCCGGGACCGTCCGGGCAGAACACCTCGCTGACGATCGGGATGTCCGCGAGGCGCAGAAAATCCGGCGACCAGTCCTTCCAGCTGCCACCGTCCAGAATGATGGTCCCCTCGAAGGCCTGCAACGCACCGCCGTGCTCCGCCACGAAATGCCGTTCGTACTGGTCAATCTGGATCAGGTCTGCACCGCCCAGGATCAAGTCGTTTCGGCTGTGCACGATTTCACACTCGTCGCCCGCACCATTGACGATCATCCTGGTGCCGAGACTGAGGGTTGAAACGACCGTGGACAGGGGAATCCCGTAATCAGGGTCGTTGCAGACGTCGTGAACCGTCACGTTTCGGGCGCTCAGGTCTGATGCCAGAAACGCCTTCATCGGACCCGGAGGCCCGAGCGACGTGGCCAGCGAGGCCGTGCCGCCCAGATGTGCGAAGGTCACGGCGGCATTCAGCGCTGACCCGCCCGGGATCACGCCGTTGGCCAATGCCTTGGCCTTGCCGTCGGGACCTGGAAAGTCCGCGACAAGCGCGGTCACGTCCAGCACGGAACGGCCTATGAAAAGCGCCTGGCTCACGCGGCCTCCAGGCATGGGTCAAGGGTGCCGGCTGCGTAGCGCCGCGCCATTTCGGCCAGCGGGATCGGCTTGATCTTGCGTCCGTGACCTGCCGCCCCGAACCGCTCGAACCGGTCTCGGACAAGCTTCTGCAGTTCGTCCATCCCGGACAGGAAGAAAGCCCGCGGATCGAAAACCGCCGGGTTTTCCCGGGCGAACCGCCGCATGGCGCCGGACATGGCCATGCGGCAATCGGTGTCGATGTTCACCTTGCGCACCCCGTGGCGGATGCCGCGTTCGATCTCTTCAACCGGCACGCCCCAGGCTTGCGGCATGTCGCCGCCAAACGCGTTGGCCAGGTCCTGCAAGTGCTGCGGCACCGAACTTGATCCATGCATGACAAGATGCGTGTCCGGGATTCGGCGGTGTATCGCTTCGATCTGACCGATTGCGAGGATGTCGCCATCAGGCTCTCGCGTGAACTTGCACGCGCCGTGCGACGTTCCGCATGCAACGGCCAAGGCGTCGACATTGGTTGCTGCGACAAACTCGGCAGCCTGATCCGGATCGGTCAAGAGCTGATCGCGTTCCAGCCTGCCCGTTGCGCCGGACCCGTCCTCTTCGCCCGCCTCACCGGTCTCCAGCGATCCCAGCACGCCCAGTTCGCCCTCAACCGAAGCACCCGTCCAATGAGCGATCTGCGCGACACGGGCGGTGATGTCCACGTTGTGTGCATAGCTGGCCGGCGACTTGCCGTCCGCCATCAACGATCCATCCATCATGGCCGAAGTGAACCCGGCGGAGATGGCGCTGACGCAGGCTTGTTCGTCGTGGCCGTGGTCCTGATGCAGACAGATCGGATTGTCCGGGAACATCCCGGCCAATGCCTTCACGATAGCCACTATCATCCGGTCCCCGGCATAGGTTCGGCGGACATTCAGGCTGACCTGCAGGACCACCGGCGCGTCGCAGGCCAGCGCGGCGTTCATGATCGCAAGGCCCTGCTCCATGTTCGAGATGTTGAACGCGGGTATGCCAAAGCCATGCTCGGCGGCGTGGTCCAGCAACTGTCGGAGGGTTACCAGGGGCATGGTGCGGCATTTACTTCCGAAACTTCAGGCCGTGGAACCTGGCGGCACCCTCCTGCACGAACAGGCCCCACGCGTCGGCGTTCGACAAGTCGAGGACCCGGAACGACGCAACGACCTGCCCGGCCACGAAACACTCTATGGCCGATCCGTGACGCAGGACCTGGACGCGGTAGCGACCATCTTCCGGAGTGAAGGCAAGCGGGCGTTCGACCAGGGGGCTGTCGATCTCCTGGCTGACTTCGATGCCATGGCGTTCCTTGAGCACCAGGCTGTCCCAAAGCGGGTCCATCGCGGCCGGCCAGCGGTCGAAGAGCACACGCTCCTTCATTGGCTCGATGGCAAGGCTGTATCCGCCGTCCAGGTGATCCCCGCCGCGAGGTTCGACGAGGATGCCCACGGCTTCGGTGTTGGGGTCGGGCTCGATGACCAGATCGAGAAGGACATCGTCTCGGTCCGGACCGCCGAGAAACGCGTATCCGTAGGATCCGGCCGCATCGCAGCGAGGGCTCTCCTCCCTGGTCCAGTCGCCCTGCATCGGACGCAGTTCATGGGCCACTGTCACCGCATAGCTGTCGTCCACATCCTGGGGCAGTCGGCTGATCAGCGTTCCGTCCGACAACGACACCAGCTCGCGCGGGCTGCCGAGTTCACCGCCCCAGACCCAGTTCCCCTTGGGATCGTGATGCTTGCGAAACGGAATCCAGGCGAAAGTGATGCGGCGATTGCCGTCGCTGGCCGACTTGGCGGCATAGAAGCGACGCCCGTCCAGACTGTCGAGCCTGCGGCTCTCCCAAGGACCGTCCGGGGATTTCGCGACGCGATAAACCGTCTGCATCCGTTCGGAATACCGGCTCTCGACGAGATACCACCAGTCGCCCAGCTTGAACATCTCGGGGCATTCCGGGCAATGCGTCAGCATGGAGGACGCTAGCGGCGGGCCGACCTCCCAGTCTTCGAGATCGACGGAGGTCGCAACGGCAATGCAGCCACGGCGGAACTGCGGCCCCTCTTTCAGGCGGGCCGAGATCAGCATCTTGAAGCACCCCGCTTCGTCGTCGCGGTAGACGAAGGGGTCTCGCCAGTCGACCGTCTCGTACCAGCGCGGATCGGGCGAGATCATCGGGTTGGCCCCGGACTTTGCCCAGTTTTGCAGATCGGCCGAGGTCGCCTTGCAGATCGTCTGCGGCGACGCGGATAGGCGGTTGTAGCCCGTGTAGAAGAAATGGAAGACGCCTTCATGCTCGATGACCGAGCCGGTCCAGATGCCGTCACCGTCGCAGTCGCCTTGGGCGCCAGGTCCGAAGGCATCGGGCATCGCTTGCCAAGTCACAAGATCGTCGGACCTCAGGTAGGCGGTCGAGACCCGTGCCCGTTCGACATATTCCCAGGCACCCACGGGCGGTTGCGAAAAGAACAGGTGCCACTTGCCGTCGTGATGGAACGGCATCGTATCGCCGGCGGCGGCGCCGCGTTCCGGAGCGTATCCGAAGAGTCTCATCTGCGGTCCTCGACAAGGTCATTGCTGTTTTTGGGCCCCCGGCCCAGCGGGCCGGGAGCGAGATGCGTGCAAGGGAGGCTATTGCACGTGGTCTTGCCAGTTTGCCTGCCAGGCGTCTATGAATCCGGGCAGGTCGGCGTCGGGATTGTGCACCTTGCTCAGGCTGCGGACCGTGTCCGGTGACAGGATGCAGCCGCTGAGCAGGCTGCTTGCATAGACGTCCACGTTCTCGGCCGTGACCGGGATCAAGCCGACGCGCGGCTGCGTATTCTCGATCGGGTGGCCGTGCAGGTAGTCGTAGAGCTGGATCAGTCCGAAGCCGCCAACCATCCAGTGTCCGCCTATCGAGAAGTCCAGCTTGCCGTCCTTTATGAACTGAGCGACCTGCTCATCGATATCCGTGGTGATGATGGCGATGTCATCACGACCGGCCTGGTCGACCGCGAACTGGCTGCCAAGGCCTGCTACGGCGCCCAGCACGATGATTGCATCGATCTCGCCGGGAGCGAAACGGGCGATGTACTGCTCTGCGTACTTCTGGCCGTTCTCGCGATTGAGACGGTCCCAGGCTTCGGCAATCACTTCGATGCCGGCCGCATCAAGTTCGGATTGGACTCCGACCCAGATCTCCTCCGCAGAGGTTACGCCCTTCTGGTTCCAGATCATCGCGACCTTCTTGTGTCCGAGCCCCGCAGTGGCCTTGCCGATTGCCTGGCCCCACGTGTCGTTGTTCTGGGTCACCTGCGCGATGAAGTCTTCACCCTCGTAGTCGTCTTCGTAGCTCGAAACCACCAGGCGGCCGACGGCGACGCCGGGAATGTCATTCTCCTCCAGAAGCCGGGCGACCTGGATGCCTGCGGGCGAGGTCAGCGGATTGAAGATCAGCCCGTCCGGACCGCTTGCGATGATGGATTCAGCCTGCGCAACGTGCTGCTCTTCCGAGTTCTGGTCGTCGAACTCCTTCAACTCGACACCAAGTGCATCGGCTACGCAGCGTTCGAAGCGGTGGCGGTTGATCACCCAAGGGTTTGTTTCCGGCTGACCAAGATCGGCGATCACAAGATCGGTCCGAGCGTGGCTGTCAGCCGCTGCCGCACCTGCGAGCGGCAGCATGGCTGCCGTCACAAGCAGTGACTTGAGCATCTTGTAGGTCATGGTCTCCTCCTTGAAGAGTTTGTCGTGTTGGTCTCAGGGGGGCGAATCCCCATTAAATGCATATTGCAATTAAATGCGTGATGCAAGTAATTATCGCGGCGGGGTGTAGCCCAAGTTATTTGTCACGCTGCGATGGCCTGATTCGCCCGCCAGTCGAGGAAGTCGGGCACCCTGAGGTTCATGGCGCAGCTCTTGAGGGCGAGCATCGCGTTGGCGCCCCTTTCCGACCAGCGGGTGCCGGAACGTTTCAGCCGCAGCCCGAACTGGCGACATCCGCCCTCCACGACGCCGCTTCCGACCTGGATGCCCCTGTCACGGCACCTCGCACTTCATCCGCTCGATGTTGTTCCGGAGGTGGCGGCAGCAATCCTCCACGGCCTTGTGCCGGCCGCTGAAGGGCTCCAGCTCCCGGACGGCCTTGCCGGCCCGGCCCGCCTCGATGTCCGCCTTCACGTCCGCGAAGCGCCGGTCCCGCTCCGGCCCCTCCGGGAGGATCGCTTTCACGGCGCCGGAGGCCTGCTCGAGGACATGAAAGACATCCAGGACGAACGTGACCTTCCCGCCCCCGAGGACCTCCTCGCAGGTGTTCCCGATCCACTCCGCGCCGTCGGAGATGACGACGACCTCCCCGGCGTCGTGCAGCCCGCGCCGCCGCGCCTCGCGGCAAGGCGCCTGGCGAAATCGGAGGGCTCCGCGCTTCCGGACGCCGCGGCCGCGCTGTCGAAGGCAGCTGAAGCTCTCGCTGTCCCGGTCCTTGATCGCCGCGCCGGTCTCGGGGTCCCGGCCCTCGGCGGTGTACATGACCGCCAGCTTCGCCTCGCGCGTCTTCGCGCTCCCGTCCTCCTGCTTGCCGGCGACGCCCTCGACGTCCTCCTTCCGCATCGGGATCCCGGTCCCGTCGATCGAGAGATACATGCGCGGTTCCAGCGGCTTGCCGTCCACGGCCTCCTCGCGCTCGAACCGGAGCGCCTCCTCGCCGAGCGCCAGCGACCAGCGCTGCAGAGAGCTCGACGAGGCGCTCCCGTCCAGGCCCAGCGCCCGGTCCAGCGGGAAGCTTCCCCCGCCGCACGACCGGCAATGGAAATACGTGCGTTCCACCTCGACCCGGCCAAGCCTGGTCGGGAACGACTTCGCCGTCGTCTGGTGCCGGACCATCGGCTTGCCGCAGCCCTCGCATTCCGGCGCCGGCAGCGTCTTGTCAAGCTGTTCGAAGAGCAGCTTCAGCGCCGCCGCCGAGGGAGCTGTCCCGGAGCGCCCGCTCCACGCCGTCGAGATCCGGAACGCCCGACGCGAGGTCCGCCGCCAGCTTCGGAAGCTGCGGGCCGAACTCCGCCGAAACCGCGGCGAGCAGCGCAGGAAGCGGCCCGCCGTCCGGCCTGAAGCCCGCCAGAGGCAGCTCGTCCTTCGTGATGTCGCGGCTCCGGACCTCGCCGTCCTCCAGCCAGTACTGGGTGAACCCGCCGCCATGCTCGCGGATCACGGGCGGATGCACGGCCGCCTCGCTTTCCGTCAGACTGTTCAGATATGCCACCGTGTCCGGATGGCGATGCTCCTGGTTTCCGTCGTCCTGCGTCATGGTGCGCGCTCCCTGCCCAATGCCCCCTGAAAGCGCGCCGTCGGCCGATTCGCCCGGCACCCGCCCGACACGCCTCCCGTGACTAAGGACCAGAAAACGCCGGAGTCAAAAAAGTTGGGTTACACCCATTGAAGGCTTCCCGCTTGCCTCCCGGCCGATCTTGCAGTTCCTTGGCCTTCAGGACTTGCAAGAGAGACCGGAACGCGAAGGGCAGTGATGACCGTTGCGCTGCTGGCGCCTTTGCCCGTCAAGCTGCATTCAGCAAGCGGATCTCGATCCGCAAGAACGCCGGGTCGGCGCGTCGACCTTCCGTCGAGCGATCGAGATATCGTCCCTTCGCGCCAGGGGCCTTGTTCGTCTCAGGTTCCGCTGCCGGTCGCCCTTCCGAACTCCGCTCTCCCACGCTGACCGTTTGGTTTCAACTCTCGAGAGAGACAGGCGCCCATCACGAACCGTTCTGCGAGCCTGATTGACTTCACGCGTTGCTTCGAGTGCCGTTTGCTCGAAGGCAGTTCAAATCGTCAGTGTGATCCCCCGGAGCCGGCCTTCGACCATGACGTCCTGCAAGAACGACTTGTCGGTCGCTCCGTCGCGCGAGAGAACGGCAGTGAAATCGATCTCGACAACGCGATCGCCAAAGAAAAGGCAAGCGTCGTCCGGATCGCATTGGTTGGAGGTCCAGGCGAGACCGTCGGCGTCCGGAAAGTCACGATGGATGGCCTTGGCCCAAAGGACTGTCTGACCGTACAGGGCCGGACTCGACGCGATCAGGTCCTGCCGCGAAATGCCCCAGGCGCCCAAGGTCACGTTGCGCAGTTCGACAAGCCGCAAGTCGCGGTTCGTGCGAAGCCTGGAATGCGCTCGAATGTACACCTCGCCGAGGCGCACCGTCTTCGTCTTGGCGTTTGCAGGAACGTCGTGAAATATCGTCTCATGGATTGCCGCGGCGAGCGTGGCGCTCGCATAGAGGGAGGGCACGGGCGTTCCGGTGGCGTCGGTGAACGGGGCGAAGCGCGTCGGCCCGCCCTTGCCCGGGTTGAACTCCGCCGGCCTGAAGGTCGTGCGATGGACACGATGGAGATCACTGCCTCCAGGCAGGACATGATAATGCGGGTTCGTGAGCGGGGACAGGGGACTGAGGATCGCCATCTTCAGCCGACGGCCGGATCGCTCAGGCGGTCGGCTGCATTCAGGACACCCTCCCTGTCGCCGATCGCCTCTTCGGGCGATCTTCCGTCGAGCCAGCCATTGCCTGACCGGAACCAGAACGCGACCTGCCACGGCGTCATGTCGCCGGGCAGGCGCTTCAGCACTTCCTTGATGACGGGCAGCGGCTGGCCGTCGGAGAACTGGAAGCGCGGATACAGCTGAGTGCGGCCCTTGCGCACCGCAAAGACCCTCCTCTCACGTCTCCATCGGGAGGCAGGTTCGCTTGGGTTGCTCAACGGCAAGCCGTGCATGAACTTGTGGATGTCGCCTGCCGTGAACGTCGGCACCTCGCGGAGGTACTCGGCGCGCAGCCTGGCATTGTCCTGTTCAAGCTCCCGATCAACGTCGGCTCGTTCCTCGCCTTGGAGATACAGGTCTACAAGCGCCTCGATGTTGCGTTCGGTCAATGCCGTTCGGCGCTGCCCCACGATGCGACCGGCCATGGTTGCGGTCGCGCGCATGACCGCTGCGTCCCGCCTGGAACCGGCACCGATCAAGACCCATTGTCGCAATTCTTTCTGCTGGCCCCGCAACCAGTTGCGTGCCTTGACTTTCTCTCGCAGTCGAGCGGAGAGCCCTTCGACTTCCTCTGGTGTCAGCTCGACCGCAGGAGCGGTTTCCAGAAATTCGGCCATGATCATGTCCTGATCGTGAGTTTAAACATAGATCAAAAATATAGTGAAACTCACAAAAGATCAATCCAGAAGCTGGACCCTCCGACCGAGCCGGGCTCCGCTTGCCATCGGCATCAGGACATTGCCTCCAGGTGGGCCAAGCCGGCATTCAAGAGAGCCCCGTTCCTATCTGGCCCAGTTTCGTGATGGCGCTGCGACGCCTCCGCTTCATTTCGCCGACGTCGCAGCCCTTGTGTGCAAGAGAATCCGCGTCAGCAAGGTCGTACTGGTACGACATTGCGTTCGTGCTGCTGCACAACGATGCCGGCGGCACGGGGGCCGCGGCGGCCGCGGCACGGGGGCGCTTCAGCGGCGAGATCGCTGCACTCCGAACCGCCATCAACGACCTTCAGGCCAACTTCCAGGATGCGAACGCCCAAGGAACGCGGGCATACGTCACCCAGTTGCGCATGGATCATCCGGAACTCGATCCCTGAACGCTGGCCGCCGACGCCGTCATCGCCGTCGAGGAGTTCTGCCAAGGCGTGCGGCATTCCGCCAATTGAGCGAGCTGCCAGGTCGCCACGCTCCCATCCGGCTGACCCTCCCCTGCCCTTGCACTCACCTGCCTGCCGCGCCGTGCATGGCATCCTGATCGCTGCTGCCGGGAGAGGTTTCCAGGGTCCTCTGGGACGCAAGCCCCAGCCGTTCCGCCCGGTCAAGGAGCGCCTTGACGGAGGACGGGTACCAGGTCGTCCGTCCGCGGGGCGTCGGCACGCGCATCTCCGGAACCACCAGAATTTGCGGGGTCAACAAGCATGAACGTGTCGAATCCCACCCGGTTGCGGCAATCCTGAATGAACCAAGCAGAACGGAGACAAGAGCAGTCAGTCACGTGACGTCGTTCGGGCCAAAACCGTCCGCCGAAGTGCATTGCTGTCAATGAAAGAAGGGGCGGTCCCGGACCGCCCCTTTCGGAAGCGCGAAGCCTGCGGCTTCAGCGCATGGCCTGCGCGGCCAAGAGAATTTCCAGCGCCAGAGGCTGCATGGGACCAAAGTCCGGAACACTGTCACGGGCGCCACCCTGCACCAGGATTTCAGCAGCGCCAGTGAGCGTGTCGTTGGTCAGGCCTGATTTCACGTCCTCGATTGCCTCTTCCAGCGAAACCCAGTCACGCATCCGCATGGCGTAGGCTGCCTTTTCGGCGTCACCTTCGATGCCGGTTTCGGAATAGTATTCCAGGACGTGCTCGACCACCTTGTCCGGATCTGTCGAGTTTATGTACTCGTTCGCCCGGAAAGCCGCTTCCACGAAGGCAGCAGCAGCCTTCGGGTCTTCATCCCAGAACGTCTTCGTGACGATCCAGGGTGCGATGATGTTGGCGCCGGCAATCTTGCCGTCACAGACCATGGTGTAATTGTCCGGATCCTGCGCCAGCACGATGTCGGACGATGCCGCCGTCGTTCCTGCGCCAAGATCACCGCTCTGCAGGGACTGCAGCGTCACCGCGGGAGCCAGGGGAACGACCTCAAGCGCCCCGGGATCCGCCACGCCGAGATGCTCGGCACAGGCATAAAGGACCTGGCTCCATGTCGAGTTCGGAACCGTGCCCACCTTGGTGCCGGCGAGCGCCTCTGCCGGTGTCTTTCCTTCAAGCACATCGTTGCGCAGGAACAGTTTCAGGTTCTGCGATTCCTTCTGCATTGCGGCCACGGAGATAAGCTGGAACTTCTCCCAGCCCGAAACTGCCGGCGGGCCGCCGGTCCATCCTGCCTGCCACTGGTTGGTCGCGCCCGTCGCAAGGGCCGCGCCACCATTTGGGAAATACTCGATGTCCACTTCCAGGCCGTTTTCGGCAAAGTAGCCAAGATCGTTCGCAAGCCACATCGGGAAGCCTGCCTCGTTCGGCTGGCTGTTCAGGTTGACCTTTGTCTGGGCCAGGGCCGCGCCGGCCGCGGCAATGACCGCCACGGCTGTCGCGGCCGTTACAAGTGTCTTGATCTTCATTTCTCTTTCTCCTCATTCGTTGGGGTTCATATTGAGACGATTTCTTCCCGCACGAGTCCCCAGATCTCGCGCCGGAATTCGATGAATTCGGGATGCTCCGCCGCCAATTCGATGTCGCCGGTTTTCCAGATGACATCGCGTGGCAGGTCGATGACCCTCTTGATCCGGCCGGGCCGCTTCGTCATCACGACAACCCTGTCTCCGAGGTACACGGCCTCTTCGACCGAATGCGTGATGAAGAGCACCGTGTAGTGCTTTTCGCGATGCAACCGCTGAACCTCTTCCTGCAGGATGGTCCGCGTCTGCGCGTCGAGCGCACCGAACGGTTCGTCCATCAGCAGGATCTCCGGTTGCATGACCAGTGCCCTGGCAATCGCGACCCGCTGCTGCATCCCGCCGGACAGCTCGCTCGGGTAGGACTTTCGGAACAGCTCCAGGCCCATGATCTTCAGCTGTTCAACCAGCCGCGCTTCTTGCTCGGCAGCCGAAACGCCAGTCATCTGAAGACCGAACTTGATGTTCTGCTCAACGGTTTCGGACGGAAAGAGCGCAAACTTCTGGAATACGACACTGCGTGTCGGACCCGGAGATCCGGCCGGCTTGCCATCTACAAGAACCTCGCCCTGAGTGGGGTTCTCAAGTCCCGCGCCAACCGTCATGAGCGTCGACTTGCCACAACCCGACGGACCGACGACCACGATGAATTCGCCTTTCTTCACCTCAATCGAGCAGTCGTCCACGGCATGAACGCCGTCACCTACGGGTCCAAACCATTTCGAGATGTTGCGCAGCTCGAGCTTTGCCGGAGCCTCCGTTGCGGGGTTGGTTGAGCCTGACGCCATCTTTCCCACCGATTGCTCCATGATCAGCCCGCCACCCTGCGCCAGGGAAGCACGTAACGCTCGGACCGCTGCACCAGCGTGTCGATCAGGACGCCAAGACAGCCGATCGTGATGACGCCCACGAAAATCGTGGCGACCGACGCGTTCTCCTGCCCTTGCGCAATCATGAACCCCAGGCCCACCTTGCCAACGACCAGTTCAGCCCCCACGAGCGCCATCCAGCCGTTGCTGATCGCGATCCGCAATCCGGTGTAGATGCTTGGGGCGGCCGCCGGGAGCACCACGCGGCAAAGCGTCCTGAACGGGCTTGCGCCAAAGACCCGCGCCGCATCGACGTAGATCTTCTCAACCTGGGCGACGCCGAGCTGGGAATTTATCACGATGGCCGGGAAGGCGGCGACGAAGACCACCATGGCCTGCGTTGCCGTCGATGCGCCGAACCAGAGAACGGCAAGGGGAATGTAGGCGAAGGGCGGAATGAAATGAATGAGTTCAAACACCGGATTGAGGAAGGTCTTGAACCAGGGGTTCCACGCAAAGAACACGCCCACGGGAATGCCGACGAGTCCAGCGGTAAGGACGCCCCAGCCCCAACGTTCCAGCGAGAACAGAATGTGCCCGGGAAGTCGCAGGCCGCTGAATGGCTCGGTAATGATCCAGGCGAACTGCCGGATTACCTGCGCGGGCGAGGGAAGAACCCGAGGCTCGATCCACTGGAAAAGGCTGGTGGCGCAAATCCACAGGGTCAAGAGCACTGACAGCGAAAAGATCCCGTAGGCCGTTGCCTTGCCTCGATCAGTCAAGACGCCCATGCGTTCCAACCGCCTGTCAATCATTGCTCAGTCCCTTCGCGCGCCAAGGACCGACCAGGGCGCCAGCCAATTCTGCGTCAGGCCGATGAGCCCGGTCATGCAAATGCCAAGAATGCCGATCATGAACATGGCGACAAGAAGAACGTCGGTGTCAAGAAGCTGGGACGCGTTCACCGCCACGTAGCCAAGCCCGGCGGTCGCGGCGAGGATCTCCGCTGCGACAAGCGTCGACCAAGCGTTGCCAAGCGCCATTCGCGCCGCGGCAACCAACGTCGGCAGGGCCGTGCGGCACACGACTCTTGCCAGGATCTGGCGGTCGTTCGCGCCCAGTGTCTTTGCCGCGTCCAGCAGCAGGCGGTCGACGGAGTAGACGGCCAGCATCGAGTTCATCAGCCATGGAACAAGCGCCGCGATGAAGACAACCGAGATGCGAGCGGAATCGCCAATGCCCAGCCACAGGATCGTCAGCGGGATCCAGGCCAGCGGCGGCACCGGCCGGATCAGCTGGAACGTCGGGAAGACGATCCACTTGAGCTTCTTCCACCATGCCATCGCAATGCCAAGAGGGATGCCGACAAGCGCTGCCAAACCCCAGCCGGTCAGCACGATGTACAGGCTGGCCAATATGTGGTTGGGAAGCGTGCTGCCGATATAGGGCCGCTGCCACATGCGCACGAACTTCGCCCAAACATCGTCCGGTGCGGGAAAATACAGCGTGGGGACAGGTCCTCCAGGCCGGGTCAGCCATGCCCAGATGATGATCCAGGCAAGGATGGCGCCAAGGCCAGCTGCAACCTGAAGAGTCCGACTTTGACCCATGCCTCCCTCTGCATTCGTCAAACACCGCGCCAGTCACCGTTGCGCCAGGCATCCAGCACTCTTGGAGCGCCGGCCCGGACACAAGCTTGGCTCTATGCAATGATTGTATATTTGTCAAAAAAAATAGCACTTGTCAAATCCGAAAAGGTCTCATAGGATTCGGAAAGTCGGCCAAGGGTAAGCCAATGAACATCGTTCTCGTGCTGGTTGATAGCCTGACCCGCAATTGCCTTCGCGCCTACAACCCCCAAAGCCATTGCAGCACGCCGAACATTGACCGCTTTGCCGCGCGGGCCCAGGTCTTCAACAATCACTTCGTCGGAAGCCTCCCTTGCATGCCTGCACGGCGTGAGCTGATCGCTGGCCGAAAGGAGTTCATGTGGCGGCCCTGGGGGTCGCTCGAAGCATTCGACCCGCGCCTGCCGTCGGAAGTCAGAAAGGGCGGACATCACACGCACATCGTCACGGATCATTACCACTACTGGGAGGAGGAAGCGAACGGCTACATCCAGAGTTACGACACTACCGAGATGATCCGGGGCTATGAAGTTGATCACTGGCAGCCGATGGACCCGAACGAGGAAAAGCCGGACTGGGTGAGAAAGGTGGAGGAGTTCCGCGCTCCCGAGCATATCGGCCAGTACTACGCCAACACGAAGAACTGGACGAAAGAGGAGGAGTTCTTTTCGGCCCAGACCTTTGGCGGCGCCTGTGACTGGCTTGAGCGGCATGCATCAAAAGGCCCTTTCTTTCTTCACGTGGAAACCTTTGATGTCCACGAACCCTTCCACGTCCCGGAGCCGTACGAAAGCATGTACGCCGAAGGCGCCAGCAAGAACGAGTTCAACATCTGGCCACCCTATCAGGTCTATGACGATCTGGACGCATTCATGGATCAGACGAGCGAGGCCGAGCTGAATTTCCTCAAGTCGCAGTTCATGGGCAAGGTCACCATGATGGACAAGTGGTTCGGAAGACTGCTCGACAAGCTGGATGACATGGCGCTGTGGGAAGACACAATGGTGATCTTCACCACGGACCACGGCCACGACATGGGCGAGCGGCGCGCCTTCGGCAAGCAGCACCCGCACTTCGACAGCCATGCCAATATCCCCCTGATGATCTGGCACCCGTCCAACCCGGCCCCGCGCCGTGTCTCCGGCCTGACCCAAACGGTCGATCTGTTCGCGACGATCATCGAGGCGGCAGGGGTCGATGTGACGTCGGCCAACCGCCATTCGCGATCGCTTCTGCCAATGGTGACATCGGGCGCGCGATCACCACGCGCTGCCGTGCTCTATGGCACATTCGGACAGGGAGCTTGCGCCACCGACGGCACCTGGACGATCCTGAAGTCGCCCGAACCCGACAAGCCGCTCTATCTCTATTCCACCGCCATCTACCGGCCGTTGATCGTCGACAACCCGGTTGACGGCCGTCTTTCCAAGCCTCCGAACAAGCCCGTCGACCAAGGCTGTTTCGACCCGTCCGTCGAATTGCCCTTGTGGAAGATCCCGATAAAGGTCGACCCGCGTTCGAACGAGAGTTTCCTGTTCAACCGTTCCGAAGACCCGGACCAGGAAAGGAACCTCTGGGAGAGCGATCCCGAACAGCGCGCACGCATGTTGTCACTGGTTCGGGCGCTGCTGGATGAGGAAGGCTGCCCGCCGGAACAGCTGGCGCGCCTGGGGCTGGAATCCGTCGCGGCCTGAGCGCTCACGCTACGGGCCCGAGGCGATGCGAAACCCGGTGTGCGTTGTCGTGCTGTCGGGCGAATTTCCCGTACGTGCGGCAATCCTGTAGCGATAGCAATAGCTCTTGTGACACAGGAACGAGCCGCCCTTGGCAAGCTTGAATCCCTTCGTCTGGGCGCGCCGTGCCTTGGCCGCCTTCTTCTGCGAGCGGATCACGAAGGGCTCGGCAGTCCACTCCCAGACGTTGCCGACAAGATTGTAGAGCCCATAGCCGTTGGGGCAGAAACTCTTTGCTGGCGCGGTCTCGGCGAAGCCGTCGGCACAGGTGTTCGTCTCGGGAAAGCTGCCCTGCCAGATATTGCAGGGAAAGTTGCCAGTGTCGTCCGGCTCCTCGTCGCCCCAGGGAAACCGGACATCTCCCAGTCCGCCCCGTGCCGCGTGCTCCCACTCGGCCTCAGTCGGAAGGCGCCCGCCGATCCACATCGCATACGCCCGCGCATCGTTCCACGAGACATGGACCACCGGATGATCGGGCCTGTCTCGTGCAAGATCCCTGTCGGGACCGTGAATGTGCCGCCAGTCGGCGCCGTCCACGCGCCTCCACCACGTCACTTCGCGCACTGCTTGCGTGGGTCCGACACTCTTGGGCACCTGCGCCCAGAAAACGAACGACCAGCCAAATCGCTCCGCTTCGGTGACAAAGCCGGTCTCATCCACGAATGCCGCGAATTGCGCATTCGTCACAGCGGTTTCGCCAATGCGAAACGGCGCCACGCGCTTGGTACGCAGGGGACCTTCGGCGTCTTCCAAAATGACAGGATCGCGCGTTCCGACCAACGCCGCATCGCCTGGAATCTCGATGACCGGCGGCAGCGTTGCAGTGACAGCGGGCAGGATGCGGTCTGTCGCCGCAACTCCGGGTCGCGCGGACGGAGGACAGCATCCCGGCTTGGCTGGCATCGTCTCAGGCATCCAGCAAGGCACGTGCCAGGGCGTGATCGACGCAGAGATGTGTCACCAGGCCGGCATTCAATGCTGCGCACGTCGCATCGCTGCGGTCGAGGCCGCATACCACCAGAAGCCGCTTCCGCGCCGACCTCAGGTCGTCGAGCGTGGCGGCAATCAGCCTGTCGTGCGGGGGCATTGCGATCTCCCGACCGTCAGCCGCAATGTATCGACAACAAATGATGCCAACCGCGCCAGCCGCCCTGGCGGCCTGCAATTCGTCGGCGGTTGCGATCCCCGCCGCCGCCAGGTGAGTGTCCGGGGCAACATTGCCGATCGATGACACGGTCAGATCCAATGCCTGGAGACGCCTGAGCTGCGCCTTGATGGTGGGCTCGCCCCGAAACGTCTCGGCAAGCGCTGCCGTCGAGATCAGCCCTGGTGCGTGCAACGTGTAGCAGGCGGCCGCCTCCAGCCTCCCGGAAATCTGGATCGCGCAATTCTCCGAGGCTGGAACCCGCTCCGAGATCATCGAGCCGATAAGCTGGCAGACTTCCACGCCGGCGACCGGACTGCGCGGCATCGCGTTGGCAACCGCCATGATCGTCTCGCCCCAAGCCACGCCGATGGCATCGCCCGTTTCGACCACGTCGAGGATTGCGGCAGCCGCCACGCGCGCAAGCTGTCCGAAACTGTCGTCGCGCGACGCGCTTTCGTCAATCGCGGACGTCTGCGAGACATAGACGTCCTCGACACCAAACTTCTCCCGCAGGCCCCGCGCAAGGCTGGACCCTGCCAGGACCTTGCCATCCACGCGAATGTCGACGATCCCGAGTTCCCGGCTTTCGCGCAGCATGTTCACGATGGTCGCGCGGCTCACCTTCATCCGCTTGGCGATTTCGCCCTGCGTCATTCCTTCGCCGTAGTACAACAGTGCCACGTTCGAAAGTTGCGCTTCCTTGTCGCCGGTCGCGCGCGCGGGGGATCCGGATTTGCCCATGCTGTCAGGCACCTACCTTCTTATGCCCCATCTGACCATAGTTCTGCCGGAACCAGGCATGGCATCGGTCGATTTCTTCCTGGCTAAGTTCCTCGACCGGTCCACGGAGCATTGCCAGATGCGTCGTCATTGCCGCTTCCTCGATGTACATCGCGACCGAGGTCGCCTCGGTCGCCGAAATTCCCATCGTGAAGACCCCATGCGCTTTCACCAGCGCGGCCATCCCGCCATCGGCCGCTTCCAGAATCGCCTCGCCCGTGTCCACCTCTCCCGGCGTCGCATAGCGCGAACACGGCACGTCACGGCCAAGGATATGGGTGATCGGCGTGAGCACGGCCGGAATCCGCTCGCCCCGCGCGGCAAAGCTCGCGGCATATGGCGAATGTGTATGACAGACGCCGCCCACATCCGGGCGGTGCCTGTAAAGATAGAGGTGGATGCCCGTGTCCACCGAGGGCTTCATCTTGCCTTCGATCACGTTGCCATCGAGGTCGACGACAACCATCGCATCCGGTGTCAGCCTGGAGAATTTCACGCCTGACGGCTTGATCACCACGAGCCCGCTGTCCGGGTCGCGCCCAGAGACATTGCCTCCGGATCCCACGACCAGCCCGTTCCTGGGCAGCTCGTGGTTCTGTTCGCAAACCTCTTTCTTCAGCGCCGTCAGCATCACGCCCCCTTCGAGAATTCCGCCGGGACCCCGCCGGGGTAGATCACGATCTTGAGCGACTCTTCCGCCTCTGCCAGAATCCGGAACGCCTCGGCAGAGTCCCTTATGTCATACCGGTGCGAAATCGCCTGTGCCGCCATGATCCGCCCGGCTTCCAGCAGGCGGATATAGCTGTAGGTGTCGGTATGGTCACAGGAATAGCGCGACGTGACGGTGACCTGATCAAAATAGGCGCGATTTCCGTCACGGACCCAGGCGGTCTCCGGTGGCAGCGGCGCGCCCAGGTGAAGACAGCCGCCCACCTCGACCAGTGACAGCGCCTGTTCCCACGCGGAGGGAAACGGTGCGATCGCGATCACCGTGTCGGCCAAACGCCCGCCGTTGAATGTCCGCATCATCTCGGCTGCGTCCTCGGTCTTGGGATTGATGGTGTGCGTCGCGCCGAACTCGCGTGCCCGCGCCAGCCGCCAGTCCGAGAAGTCCAGTGCCACGACCTTGCCCGCCCCGAACAAGGGCGCCAGGTGGACAAAGCCCTGCCCCATGAAACCGGCACCCACGACCGCCACCGTGTCGCCCGGCTGGATGTGACAGACCTTCAGGCCGGACAGCACGCAGGACCAGGGCTCTATGGTCACCGCAGCTTCGGTCGAAATGCTGTCAGGCAGCACGTGTGCATCCATGGCCAGATGCTGCGCCGTGACGCGGTAGAACTCGCAGACCCCGCCAGGATCGAGCTCCGTCTGGCGGTAGAACGGATCGCGCGTGGGATGCCCGCGGCGCGACAGGTGGGAGTTGGTGCGACCCACGTGGTGATTTACGAAAACCCGGTCGCCGATCCTGAACTCTGTAACACCCGCACCCAAAGCGACCACCTCGCCCACGGGTTCATGCCCAAGCACCTTCGGCTCCGACTTGTACCAGGCCATCGTCTCACCGCCGCAAAGGCCGCAGGCCAGCGTCT
This sequence comes from Boseongicola sp., assembly GCA_028824715.1. Lineage (GTDB taxonomy): Bacteria > Pseudomonadota > Alphaproteobacteria > Rhodobacterales > Rhodobacteraceae > JAJEFO01. The sequence continues at coordinate 28,829 of JAPPCV010000044.1, forward strand.
TGAGAAGCATCTCGCCCGGCCCGATCGCAGGCACCGGACGCTCTTCGATGCGAATGTCGTCCAGAGCGTGATAGACTGCGGCTGTCATCACGCCCGTCATCCGCCAGGCCCCTCCAGCGAACCGAGCCTTGCACGCACCGCACGCGAGGAATCGGACAAGACCTGATAGCGCGCAAAGGCGCGGTCATAGAGCGGGCCGTTCGCCGGCTCGGGCCGGTACGTCACGTGATCCTCGGCCCGCTTGGCCAGCATCACCGGATCGCCTAGGCCTGCCGCGCTTGCTCCCATGCAGGCCGCTCCCCAGAGACCTTGGTCAGAGGCGCTGCTGACAATCACGACCTGCTGCACGATATCGGCAATGATCTGGCACCAGGTCGCATTCCTCGATCCGCCTCCGGAAAGCTGCACCGGCTCGGTCGGCAAGCCGCCCTGCGACGCAAAGCAATGACGCAGGCTGAAGGCGGCTCCCTCCATCACCGCCCGTCCCATTTCGGCCTTCGACGTGGCCGCCGACAGCCCGTAAAATCCCGCTCGAATGTCCGAGGCGACAAAGGGCGCTCGCTCGCCGCTGAGATAAGGCAGGAAGGTCACGCCGTTCGCCCCGGGCGGCACGTCCGCTACAAGCGCATTCAGCTTCTCAGCGATCTCGCCCGCACCTTGACCGCCCAACGTCCGGGGATGCAGCCGGGTGAACCAGTCAAGCGCGGATGCCCCGCTCGTCGGCGCCAGAACCTTGATCGCGATCTCCGCGGTCGGGTGCAGCACGGCTGCGCCAATGGGCTCGTCTTCCGGATCCAGGCCGTCGGAGAGAATGTTCACCACCGCAGTCGTGCCCATGATCATCATCGTCTGCCCGGGCCGATCCATGCACATGCCGACGATCATTGCCGAAAGATCAAGCGTCCCAACCGAAACCGGAACCCCCTCAGGCAATCCGGTCGCCCTCGCCGCGTCGGCCGTCAGCCCGCCAAGCCGTGTGCCGGCGCTCCGCGGCGGGTCCAGCTTGTCCGCCAAGTCACGACAGTCCAAAGCCTTGAACTGGGTCTCTCCATAAGACCGTGTGGCAAAGTCCAAAAAGGGAATCGAGGCGTTTGACCAATCGGTAGCCCATTCTCCCGTCAGGCTGTGCCCGACCCAGTCGGCACAGGTCATCACGCGCGCCACGCGCCCGGCAGCATCGCCATCGCTTGCCCGCAACCAGCGCCAAAGCATCCCGGACGTCCCGGCCCAAAGCGCCGTGCGACACCCTCTCCCAATGGCGGCAGTGGCGCCGCAGTCTGCCAGTGCGCCGAGATCCGCGGCTGCCCGCGTATCGTTCCAGAGCATTGCGGGTGCCACGGGCTCTCCTTCGGCATCGACCGCCCAGAAACCATCGCCCTGCGCGGCAATCCCAAGCGACACCACGTTGGCCACGTCTATCTCTCCGCCTAGCCCTGCCAGAGCGCGCATCACGCAGGCGCGTACGCTCGCCATGTCCTGCTCGCTCTCGCCACCGGAACCCTGATTCACCTCGCTCGGGACCGCGGCTTCCGCAATACAGACACCTTCAGGCGAATAGGCCGAAGCCTTGACCGTCGTCGTCCCGACATCCAGGCCGATCCAAAGCGCGCTCATCCCGGTCCCTCCAGGATTCGGGGCGGTCGATCGATCGAAAGCGCGGGCAGCGGCTCGTCCCAAGCCTCAACGCACACCAGCGCCGTGTGCGCAATGTTGCCCTGGCTGAGCTCCGAACACCCCTTGTCGATGGTCAGGACATTCGGATTGCCATGCACCTCCAACCACTCGCCGCCGACGATCTGCGGGTCGAACCAGGCCCCCGTTGCGAGCGCGATGCAGTCGGGCCGAATGTTCTCGCTCAGCCGCAAGCCGGCCAGGCAAGCCCCGCGCACGTTGGACAGGCGCACGACGTCGCCCTCGGCGAGACCGCGCGCGGACGCCGTCGCCGGATGCATGAGCGCCGGTTCCCGCCCCCCGATCTTGTCGTTCAGTGCCTCGCTCCCCAGATCGTTCTGCGCATGCAGCCTGGTGTCCGGCTGGCCAGAGATCAGATGCAACGCGCCGTCAGGCGCATCCAAAAGGGATTCGACCGGTGGCAGCCATGTTGGATGGCCCGGACAGTCGTCCAGCCCGAACCCGGAGATCGTTTCGTTGTAAAGCGTGATCCGTCCGCTTTCCGTCGCCAAAGGCGCGCGCTCCGGATCATCTACGAAATCACGCATCAGGCGACGATGCTCTTCGGCGTCGGGCACGGCAAACACGCCCTCGTCTCGAAAACGATCAAAGTCCGGCAATCCGAAACCATGCCTCGCGGCAACTTCGGTGGCGCACGCCCACAACTGACGCAGCCAGTCGTCAACCTCCCGCCCCTCCGTGAACTGGTCTTCGAAGCCCAGCTGACGCGCGATTCGACGAAATATCTCGTAGTCGTGCTGCGCTTCCCCGATTGGTGACAGGATCTGGGACATGTAGATGAGGCGCGGATCTCGGCGGTTCATCATTATGTCGTCGCGTTCCAGCGGCGTCGTCGCGGGCAGAACGATGTCGGCCCGACGTGCTGACGCGGTCCAGGCGTGCTCGTGCACGACGATGGTGTCGGGGCGAGTCCAGGCCGAATCCAGGCGGCGCAGGTCCTGGTGGTGATGAAACGGGTTGCCGCCAACCCAATAGACCAGCCGGATATCCGGATAGGTTCGGGTCTCGCCGTCATAGTGGTAGTCCGTTCGCGCATGCGCCAGCATGTCGGCAAGTCGGGCAACGGGGATGAAGTCCCCAACCGGATTCCGCCCCTGGGGCAAGGAGGGCCAAGGGACAAGCCGCGTGGGTCGTCCCACCGGTGACGTCGATCCGTAACCAAAGGAGAATCCCGTGCCCGGCTGGCCAATCTGGCCCAGGACCGACGCCAGCGCGAGGGCCGCCCAGATCGGCTGCTCTCCATGATCCGCCCGCTGGAGTCCCCATGCGACCGCGATCATGCTGCGCTTGCCAGCCAGTTCATGGGCCAGGGTCCGGATCCTGTCGGCGGAGACATCGCATGTCGGAGCAGCCCAGTCGGCCGACTTCGCCACCGCATCGGTCTCGCCGGTCAGATACGCTCGAAACTGCGGCCAGCCACTCGTGCACCGCTTGAGAAATGCGCGATTCTCCCGTCCGGAGACGACGATTTCATGGGTCAGCGCCAGCATCAGCGCCGTGTCGGTTCCAGGCCGGACCGACACCCATTCGGCACTCGAGAAATCGCTCCTCTGCGGCGAGACCGAGACCAGTCGCGTTCCACCTGCCGACAACCGGCCAAGCCAGTCCGGGATCTCGTGATAGCTCGCTCCCGACGCCGTGATCTGCGCCGTGCGGCCGGATATCCCGCCGAAGGCAAGCAAGAGTTCGCAATGCTCCGCAACTTCCTCGATGCTTGTCACGTTGTCCTGGAGCTGCCTCTGGCTCATTCCCAGTATGTATGGGAACAGGACTTCCGCAGCCGCGTGCGAATAGGTGTCTCGCGATCCCACGAATCCCCCGAAGCAATTGAGAAACCGGCGAAGCTGGCCTTGTGCATGGTGAAAGCGACCCGCGCTCGACCACCCATAGGAGCCGGCGAAGATCGCGCCGTTCCCATGCGCGGTCCGCACCCGTGCCAGCTCTTCCGCAACACGCCGCACCGCCTCATCCCAGGTCACGCGGACGAAGTCGTCCGATGACCGTGCCGCGCCCCGGTCGCCTTCGAGCCAGCCTTTCCGGATGACAGGCGAGAGAACTCGGCTCCTTTTGTTCGTCGTCGCCGAGAGCCACCCGCGCCCGATGCGCGACGGGGCCGGATCGTCGGCGAGCGGTTGAAGGCCCGTGCTTTCGTCAAATGCGTAGGCGCCCCAATGGGCGGCGGTATAGCGCATTGCGCCTCCCCTTTGCGCCAAGGCTCTTGTCTTTTTCATATGACTGATATAGTGACATTTGTAAACCACCCGGAGTGCGCTATGCGCAACGTAAGATCCACGGAGGAGATTGCGCTCGGCATCAGGCGCAGGGTCTTCGAGCACTCGATCCGAAACAACGGCGGATATCTGAGCCAGGCCTGTTCGGCGGCTGAACAGCTGGCCTGGCTCTACAACGAGGAGCTGAACCTCGGGGCGCCCACGCTGCCAATGATTCCCAGGCCCTTTGCCGGAGTCCCTGCGTCGGGCAATGACGCCTACCGAACCGGTGCCGGATACAACGGACCGGCGGAACCGGCATTCGACAGGCTGTTCATCGCGCCGGCACACTACGCACTGGTCGCCTATGCCACCCTGATCGAGGTCGGCCGCATGGCGCCCGAAGGCCTCGAGATGTTCAACAAGGACGGATCGTCCGTGGAAATGATCGGGGCGGAACACAGCCCCGGCATGGAAGTGCACAACGGCACGCTTGGAATCGGCCTCTCGACGGCTGCAGGGCTTGCCTGGGGCCGAAAGCGCCGTGGCGAACCCGGGCGAACCTGGGTCTTCATGTCCGACGGCGAGGTCCAGGAAGGCCAGACCTGGGAAGCCATCGCTGCAGCGGCCCACCACCGCATCGACAACCTCTACGCCATCATGGACGTCAACCGACAGCAATGCGACGGCGCCATGTCGAGCGTCATGGACGTCGGCGACGTCAAGGCCAAGATCGAGCAGTTCGGCGGCGTGGCTGTCAGGGTCGATGCCCACAAGCTCGATCAGATTCGCGAGGCCGCGAAGACGCCCCACCGTGGCAGGCCACTGATCATCCTTGCGAACTCGTCACCATTTCGCGGAATGCCCAGTCTCCAGCTGCGATTCCCCGGCCTGCACTACGTCCGTTTCAGGTCCGAGGAGGAGAGAGCGAGCATGAACAGGGAGATCGCCCGCTCGCTTCGCGTCGACCCTGTTGCCTACGAGGGTGCGCACTGATGGTCGAACTGGTCAGCCGCCCCTATGCACGGGCCTTCGAAGCATATGCAACGCAATACCCTAACGAGGTCCTCTGCCTCTCTGCGGATCTGACATCGTCCTGCGAGATCGACGGATTCCGCGACCGTCATCCGGAACAGTTTCTCTCGCTCGGCATGGCCGAACAGAACATGATGAGCTTCGCAGGCGGCCTCGGCCTCGCCGGGTACCGCCCGTTCGTCCACACCTTCGGCGTCTTCATGTACCGTCGCCCCTATGACCAGTTGATGGCGTCGATTGCCTATCCCAGGCGCAAGGTCAGGCTCATGGGCTTTCTGCCGGGCGTGACAACCCCAGGCGGCATGACGCACCAGTCCATTGAAGACGTCAGCGTCATGCGCTCGATCCCGAACATGACGATCCTGGAGTGCGGCGACGCGACGGAGGTGGAATCCATCTGTGAAGCCGCCGACAGCATTGACGGCCCCGTCTGGTGCCGCGTCCTGCGCGGTTCGGTGCCTCGCCTGTTCGACACGCCGATCAGGGTTGGCGAGATTCGCGTGCTGTCCGAAGGTGCAGACGTGCTCGTCGTCACGTCCGGCATCTGCACGGAAGAGGCCATGCGCGCCCGTGCTGCCTTCGCGAAGGCCGGCCTCTCGATCCGGCACCTTCACTTGCACACCATCAAGCCCTTCGACGCTTCGGCTCTCCTGGACCACATCCACAGCGTGACGCATGGCGTCGTCACGCTTGAGAACCATGTGACCGAAGGCGGCATCGGCTCGCTGGCTGCAGAAGTGATGGCGGACGCCGGCGTGGGCAAGCGCCTGATGCGCCTGGGCTTGAGAGACACCTACGCCCACGGGGGATCACGCCCTTATCTCATGAGATACTATGGCCTCGACGCGCTGGCCCTCGTCAAAGGCATGGAAAGCTTGCTCGGCGAAGAGTTCGACATCACCGAAGACGACCTCGACGCGGCCCGCGTGGATGACGTGCACTCGCTCGTCAAGGCAGAGGCACTTTGAGGAGTGCGGGCGCAAAGGTGGCGCGCGGAAGCTCGATGCCGGACCAATGTCCGGACATCACTTTGGCATGTCCGGGAAGCCGCAAGGGCCGAAGCCGTGAAGACCTTGAGCAGTCCGGGTTGCAGCCGACGCACTGGCAAAGGACATGATGGCCTGGCCCGGAGAGTCAACTGCCCAGGAGTGGGCAAGGTCACTTGACCGAAACGATTCCGGCGGCCCGACGACTCATTGGGACGAGTTGCCGGAACGGGTTGCAAGAGGGGTTTGCCGTCCGCGTCCACCCCTCTTGAAATGAAGCCTCGCATGGGCGGTCATCACGTGGCCGACGACGGCCAGATGCCGCGCGCGGACGATCCTGTCCGGGAATTCGTCGCGCGTCACGAGTCGCCCATTGGCCGGCAACCGGATCCCGCTTCGTCCAAGCCATGCCTCAATGCAAGACAGCGTCCACGGGCACGGCCCGGCTCGAGCTCGCAATCCGGTCGCCGATGATCAGGCCCTCCGGACCCGCACTCACTTTCGCGGTCTGCCCGTCACCCAAGTCACCGGCAAGCAGCATCTCGGCCAGTTCGTTCTGGAGCGCGTTCTGGATGACGCGCTTCAAGGGGCGGGCTCCGTAGACCGGATCGTAACCTTCGTCTGCAAGCCACTTCAGGGCCGACTGCTCCAGATCGACCTCGATGTTCTGCCTGGCGAGCCGCCTGCGAAGCAGGTCGAGCTGGATTTCGACGATCCCGTCCATGTCCTCCCGCGTCAGCCGGTCGAAGACGATCATGTCGTCCAGCCGGTTCAGGAACTCGGGCCGGAAGTGGTTGCGCACGGCCTCCATCACGTCCCGCCGTGCCTGGCTCGCATCCGCGCCGTCGGGCAACCGGCTCAACGCCTGCGATCCGAGGTTTGACGTCAGGATGACGAGCGTCTGCTTGAAATCCACCTTGTTGCCCTGGCCATCCGTCAGGATGCCGTCGTCAAGCACCTGCAACAGCACGTTGAACACTTCGGGGTGCGCCTTCTCGATCTCGTCGAACAGGATCACCTGGTAGGGTCGTCGCCGGACCGCCTCGGTCAGCACGCCGCCCTCGTCATAGCCCACGTATCCCGGAGGGGCGCCGATCAACCTGGCCACCGAGTGCTTCTCCATGAACTCGCTCATGTCAATTCGCACCATCGCGCGGTCATCATCGAACAGGAACTCGGCCAACGCCTTGGTCAGCTCGGTCTTCCCGACACCCGTCGGACCCAGAAAGAGAAACGATCCAAGCGGCCGGTTCTCGTCCTGCAACCCCGCTCGCGCACGGCGCACGGCATTCGACACTGCGCCGATGGCCGATGCCTGGCCGATCACGCGCCTGCCGAGCTCCTCCTCCATGCGAAGCAGCTTCTCGCGCTCGCCTTCGAGCATCTTCGAGGTGGGAATCCCGGTCCAGCGCTCGACGACCTCGGCAATGAGTTCCGGTCCGACCGCCTCCTCGACCATGACATGGTCATCATCCGCCTCCGCATCGGCAATCTGCTTCTCGAGACCCGGAATGATGCCGTACGACAGTTCTCCCGCACGCTGCAGGTTGCCGTCTCGCTTTGCCTGGTCAAGCTCGGCCCTGGCACGGTCCAGCTGCTCCTTCACGGTGCGTGCGTTCTCCAGCTTGGCCCGTTCGGCCTGCCATGCCGTCGTCATCGACGAGGACTTCTGCTGAAGCTCGGCAAGTTCGCGCTCGAGCTTTTCGAGCCGATCCTTGGACGCCTTGTCGTCCTCCTTCTTCAGCGCCGCCGCCTCGATCTGCAACTGAAGGATCTGACGATCGATGGCATCAAGCTCCTCGGGCTTCGAATCCACTTCCATGCGAAGCCGCGATGCCGCCTCGTCGACAAGATCGATTGCCTTGTCCGGCAGGAAACGGTCGGTGATGTAGCGATGACTGAGCGTCGCGGCGGCGACAAGGGCACCGTCGCTGATCCGGATCCCGTGATGCAGTTCATACTTCTCCTTGATGCCCCGCAGGATGGACACGGTGTCCTCCACCGTCGGCTCGTCAACCATCAAGGGCTGAAACCGTCGCGCGAGCGCAGCATCCTTCTCGACGTATTTTCGATACTCGTCGAGCGTCGTGGCCCCGACGCAGTGCAGCTCTCCCCTGGCGAGGGCCGGCTTCAAGAGATTCGAGGCGTCCATCGCGCCGTCCGTCTTGCCCGCGCCGACCAGCGTGTGCATCTCGTCAATGAACAGGATCACCTCGCCGGCAGCGGCGGTCACCTCGTTCAGCACGCCCTTCAGGCGCTCCTCGAACTCGCCGCGATACTTGGCACCGGCAATGAGCGCGCCCATGTCCAGCGCAAGGAGTCTCTTGTTGTGCAGGCTTTCGGGCACGTCACGGTTGACGATCCTGAGCGCAAGACCCTCCGCAATTGCGGTCTTGCCGACGCCGGGATCGCCGATCAACACCGGATTGTTCTTGGTCCGGCGCGAAAGCACCTGCATCGTCCGCCGGATTTCCTCGTCACGCCCGATGATGGGGTCAATCTTCCCCTCGGCAGCGGCCTCCGTGAGGTCACGCGCGTACTTCTTCAGCGCATCATAGCCATCCTCGGCCGAAGCGGTGTCGGCGGTTCGCCCCTTCCGGAGATCGTTGATCGCCGAATTCAGCGCCTGGGCGCTGACCTTCCCGGCCTCCAGTGCCTCCTTCGCCCTTGAACGCACAACCGCAAGTGCGGTCAGGACACGTTCCACCGGCACGTAGCTGTCGCCAGCCTTCCTGGCGATCTTCTGCGCCTCGTCAAGAACCTTGATGGTCTGCTGGTCCGTGTAGACCTGCCCGGCATCGCCCGAGACCTGCGGGTTGCCGGCAAGGGCCTGGTCGACGGCTTCGACGACGCGTTCGGGCGCGCCACCGGACGCACGGATCAGGTTCGAGGCCAGTCCTTCTTCATCGTCCATCAGCGCTTTCAGGAGGTGTTCCGGCGCCAGCCGCTGGTGATCTTCCCGGGTAGCTATGGTCTGCGCAGCCTCCAGAAAGCCGCGCGCCCGCTCGGTGAACTTTTGCAAGTCCATTGGTCTTCTCCTTTGCAAGCGCCCCTTTGTCAGCACCCTCTTCAAGGCATGCATCCATGGGCCTTGCATCGTATATGGGCAGCGGCCCGCCGTGGCGCAAGGGGCCGGGCAAGGACGTCGGCTCCAGGCATGACCGCGCCGCAAGGCCAGGCCTCGATGGCGTCCCCGTTTCCGGCCGCATCCTGCACATGTTTCGGCGCGATGCGCATTCGTGCCTCTGATCCTGGCGCGTGCCCGGAGCGGCGAAGGCCCAATTGGCCATTGCACAGGAAGCGAATATCCGCCCTACTTCGAAACTGGAGAGCAAGGAGATCCTGCCGCACGTGCCAGACGCAATCACTCCCGTCACGCACTTTCAGTGCTGGGGCATGTTCCATACCTTTGATATCACGTCGCTTTTTCCTGTCAACAAAAGTTGCAGCGGCAGGGCCACGAGGGCCTTTTGTTCCCAGCTGCAACCGAACGGGAGAACAGGCCGATGGCTTCAACCACGCTCACCGACGCCCAGGTCCGGGCGCTCGATCCCCGCAAGTCCGCCCGCGACATCCGCGACGCCGAGTTGAAGGGCTTCGGCGTCCGGGTGATGCCTTCGGGCGCCAAACGCTGGTTCGTCCACTGCCAGCACGAGGGCCGGCGCATCTGGAAGATCGTGGGCGATGCCGCCGCGATGGATGCGGACGAGGCCCGCGCGCGCGCCGCCGCGATGCTGGCCTGGATCAGGCAGGAAGGCCCCTTTCCGGCCCTGCCGGCGGACACGGTCTTCGAGGCCGTCGCGGAGGCGACCTTCCGCAGGCACCAGCGGATCTGGAAGCCCGGGACGCTGAAGGTGAACCGCGGCTTTCTCCGGAAGCAGCTGCTTCCGCATTTCTCGGGCCGCCAGATCGCGGAGATCGCCCGGCAGGACGTCGTGAACTGGTTCGCGTCGCTTCGCGCGACGCCGGTCGCGGCGGACCGGTCCATGCCCGTCCTGTCGGTGATCATGCGCGAAGCCGAGCGCATGGGCTTCCGGGAGGAGGGAACCAATCCCTGCCTCGGGATCCGCCGCTACCGGAGGCGGGGACGGGAGCGGTTCCTGACCGACGCGGAGATCCGCTCCCTCGCGGCCCGTCTCGACGCCCGGGAGGGCGACTGGCCCCTGGCCGTCGCGGCGATCCGGCTGCTGCTGCTCACCGGTGCCCGGAAGTCGGAGATACTGACGCTCCGCTGGACGGATTTCCGGGAAGGCGCGTTGTTCCTTCGGGACGGGAAGGCCGGACCCCGGACCGTCTGGCTGTCGCGGGCGGCGCGCGACGTGCTCGACGGGATCGAGCGAACCTCGTCCTGGACGTTCCCGGCCGGCAGGGGCGACGGGCCGCGCGACGGGACCAGGCTGCACATCCGCTGGCACCATATCCGCGCCGAGGCGGGCCTCGGCGACGTCCGCCTTCACGACCTGCGACACGTCTATGCCTCCGTGGCACTGAAGAGCGGCGAGAGCGTCCCCGCCATCGCGCGGCTTCTTGGCCACCGCTCGGCGGAGACCACGCTCAAGTACACGCATCATTGCGACGCGATGGCGGCGGAGGCCGCCGCGACCGTCGGCGCGATCCTGGGAGAGCGCTGAGCCATGGCGACACGGAACCGGACCCGCCTCACGGACGCGGGCATCGCCCGTATCCGTCCGCAGGAGCGGGAGTTCACGGTCTGGGACAGCCGCGTTCCCGGTCTCGGGGTGCGGGTCCGGCCAGGCGGAAGCATGAGCTACGTCCTCATCCGGACGGTCAAGGGACGCACAAGGCGTGTCTCCCTCGGGCCGGTCACGAGGAGGTCCGTCGACGAGATCCGTGTCGTGTGCCTGGCAAGGAAGGCCGAAAGTGTTGCAGAAGGCCCGGAGTCGGCGGCACGGGAGGCGCCTTCGTTCAGAGACTTCGTGGCCGGCGAGTGGAGGGCGGCGCACCTGGAGCGCTTCAAGCCGTCGACGCGACGCGGAACGGAGTCCGCCCTCCGGACCCAGCTTCTGCCCGCCTTCGGGCCGACGCGCCTCGACCGCATCACGGGCCGGCAGGTCGAGCGCTGGTTCGAGGAATACAGCAGGACCGCTCCGGGTGGCGCGAACCGGGCGGCCGACCTCCTGCGGCAGATCCTGAACTTCGGGATCGCGCGCGGCCACCTGGAGAAGAATCCCGCGCGCGGCGTCCGGAGGAACCGGCGGAGGCCGATGACCCGCTTCCTGTCCCGCGAGGAGGTCCGGCGGCTGCATGACGCCCTTGACGCCGCGTCCCGGCGCGACCCGGGCCAGCGCCAGCAGGCCGACGTCATCCGCCTCCTGCTCCTGACCGGAGCCCGGCTCGGCGAGATCCTCAACCTGCGCTGGTCGGAGGTGGACGGCGGCGTTCTCGCTCTCGCCGACAGCAAGACCGGCCCGAAAAAGGTGCACCTGAACCCGCAGGCGCGCGGTCCTCGACCGCCAGCCGCACGGGCCCGGGCCTTGGGCGTTTCCCTCCCTGGCAAATCCCGACCGGCCGCGAAGCAAGACTCTCAACCTCTGGTACAGGGTCCGCCAAGAGGCGGGAATCGAGGACGTGCGTCTCCATGATCTTCGCCGGACTTTCGCCTCGCACGCCGTCATGCAGGGCGTGCCGGTGCCGGTGGTCTCCCGCCTTCTTGGTCATTCCAGCACGAGAATGACCCTTCGCTACGTTCACTTGGACGACCAGGACGTGCGCGCGGCGGCGGAGCGGGTCGGGAAGGCGATGACGGAACTGATGGCGGGCGCGGGCGTCTGACACGGTCGCCGGAACCGCGGCGGTCGGAGGAGGCGCCTGACCGCGCCCGCGCCATCCGGGAGATCCGTGCTCCGCCATTGGACTCCCGTTCGTGCATTCGAACCGATCGATCACGATTTCAGGCTGGTCGTTGCTCACAATCGCGTACGTGCCGAGCTACGTGAATTGCTCGAACCTTGCCTGATGCGCATTCACTTGCCGCAGGACAGGCGGCTGCGTCCTTCCGAACGCTTTCCTTCCCTTCATCGCAAGCGCTTCGCGACCGCAGCTTGAGGAAGAACCGGCACATGCTGACGCGGGAACGGCAGGTGATTGAAGTCACGCACGCCGACGTCCCAGGTTCGGAAATGAGCTTGGCGCGCCGCCGAGGCCATGACCGTCCGTCTTGCTTGCTCGTGCCGGTTTCGGTTGGCCTGGCGTACCCTATG
>JAPPCV010000169.1:0-43568 GCA_028824715.1 Boseongicola sp.
GACACGCGGTCGCTCCCGTGAAGGGCGTCCGGGGACAGGGCGTTGTCCGCGCTCTCGCACACGATGCACAGACGGAACAAAACTGAAGCATCTTTCTGGCCGGATGTTTGTCACGTATGCAATTCCCGAACCGATCAACGGTGTCACCGCCGAGGATCTTGCGTACCTTGGCGTCAAATCGTGAAGAAGAGCAGCGCCAGTGGCCAGGTTGGAAATGCGAACTCATTTGGGAAAACTGACTGTTCCCCCAATCTGGATGACGGTCAAAGTTTTGGAGCGCTGCCGACCGTGATGGGACGCGGGTCTGCCCTGCGGCCGCGGTGCGGGCACTTCCCAATTGTGCGCCTTGGGACTAAGTCTTGCACATGACCTTTACGATCCCGAACGTGCTGACGTTGCTGCGGCTTTTGGCGGCCCCAGGCGTAGGCGTGATGTTCCTGTATTTCGCACGTCCCTGGGCGGACTGGCTCGCGTTCTTTCTTTTCGTGGGCGCTGCCGTCACAGATTTCATTGACGGCTACCTTGCGCGGCGCTGGAAACAGGAAACCAGGTTCGGTTCAATGCTCGACCCGATTGCCGACAAGGCCATGGTTGTCATCGCGCTGCTCGTGATCACGGCGCAGTCAGGTCTGAATGCCTGGATCCTGCTGCCTGCAACCGCGATCGTGTTCCGGGAGATTTTCGTTTCGGGGCTGCGGGAGTTTCTTGGCGACGCGGCCGGGGCGCTCACTGTCACGTGGGTCGCAAAGCTGAAGACGGCAGCGCAGATGATCGCCATTGCGATTCTGTTCGCTTCGGGGGCATTCTCTCAGATGTTCGGAGGCGGCGCGAGTGGTTACGCGCCTCGGGCCGAGGAGCTCGTCCGGATCGCCGCGGAAGGCACGTGGTGGGTCGGTGTGGCACTGCTCTGGGTCGCGGCGGTTCTGACTCTCGTTTCGGGAATCGACTATTTCCGCAAGGGGCTGCCCTACCTGAAGGACGGACAATGATCGAAGTGCTCTACTTCGCCTGGCTTCGTGAACGCGTCGGTGAGCATTCGGAGATGATCGAAACCGGCGCCGATACCGTCGCGGAACTGGTGGAGGAGCTCCGGAGACGGAGCGAGGCGCATGCATTGGCATTTTCCGACATGACTTCGGTTCGCGTAGCTATTGACCAGGACTTGGCAGACATGAATGCATCGCTTGCCGGAGCGCGCGAAGTGGCGTTCTTTCCGCCGATGACGGGCGGATGACCGTCAGCATCCAGTCACCTCCCTTTGACATGGGCGCAGAGGTCCGGCGCTTTGCGGAATCGGTTTCTGGCGCCGGTGCCATCGTGACTTTTTCGGGCTTGGTGCGAGATGATGACGGAAAGCTCACGGCCATGGAAATCGAGCACTATCCTGCCATGACCGAAAGCGCCGTGGAGGCGATTCGCATGGAAGCAATGGAACGTTGGTCGCTCCTGGGCGCCGTCATCATTCACCGCTACGGCCGGCTTGAGCCTGGCGAACAGATCATGATGGTTGCCACGGCCGCACGCCATCGTGCTGACGCCTTCATGGCTGCGGAGTTCCTGATGGACTACCTGAAGTCCCGCGCGCCGTTCTGGAAAAAGGAAATCGGCCCAGGTGGAGAGAAGTGGGTTTCGGCCAGAGATGAGGACGAGAACGCGCTTGCGCGGTGGTGAATGGTGGTGCGGGACTTGGGATGCGGCTGGATTGAGGATGTGCCTCGAACCAGGAAAACGGGACAGCATGTGCAACGCTTGAGTCCGTGTGCACCCGCGACCCTCTGACAGGCGTTTCAAATCCGGAATCGCTTCGCTACTCCTGCCTTATGGTCGACCGCCTTCCAATCGACGACGTGTTGCTGCAGCTGACGGATGCGCTGGCAAGGCAGCGACAGGCCGTGTTGCGAGCGCCGCCGGGTGCAGGAAAGACTACGCGCGTACCGCTTGCCCTGCTGGAGTCGGGCCTGACACGAGGTCGCATTGTCATGCTTGAGCCAAGACGGCTGGCAACCCGTGCCGCGGCGCAAACCATGGCGGCCACCCTCTCCGAGAGCGTCGGCCAGACTGTCGGCTATCGCATTCGAGGCGAGACGCGCGTATCGAGGGCGACCAGGATCGAGGTAGTCACCGAGGGGATCCTGACCCGCATGATCCAGGCAGACCCTGGTCTCGAGGGGATTGGGGCCCTGATCTTCGACGAGTTTCATGAGCGATCGCTCAATACGGATCTGGGCCTCGCGTTGGCTCTCGAATGTCGGGCCTCTCTTCGCGAAGACCTGATTCTCCTGGTCATGTCCGCCACCATTGATGCCGCGCCCGTGGCGACCTTGATGGGAAACGCAACAATCATCACGTCGGAAGGCCGAAGCTATCCCGTTGAGACGCGCTGGCTGGACCGACCACGGCACGGACCGGTCGAGTCCGGCATGACGGCCCTGATCGAGACGGCCGCCATGGAGACAAAGGGAGGCATTCTGGCATTTCTGCCTGGCGAAAGAGAGATTCGCAGCGTCATTGCAGCGCTCGACCTGCCGGATACAACCATCCTGCCCCTTTATGGGTCACTTCCGTTCGCGGAACAGAACAGGGCGCTTGGACGGACGGACGTTCGCAAGCTCGTGTTGGCCACTTCCATCGCCGAAACCTCGCTGACGGTCCCGGACATCCGTGTCGTGATTGACAGCGGATACACGCGCCGGGCACGCTTTGACCCAGGATCCGGCATGTCACGTTTGGCAACCGAACGTGTCACCCGTGCGGAAGCCGAGCAACGAAGGGGCCGCGCGGGCCGGGTTGCGGATGGGATCTGCTACCGCCTCTGGACCAAGGGAGAGGAAGGTGCACAGGCACGATTTCCACCTCCCGAAATCGAAACCGGCGATCTCGCCAGCCTCGCGCTTGAGCTTGCCGAATGGGGCGCTTGCGAGCTGTCCTTCCTGACTCCTCCGCCGGACGGGCCACTTTCGGATGCCAGGGCGCTTCTTGCCGAACTTGGCGCCTTGGAAGGGACGCGCATCACCGATCACGGTCGTGCCCTCGCCCGTCTGCCCCTGCATCCCCGGCTTGGCCACATGCTGGCGCTCGCTGGAAAGTCGGCGGCTCCGCTGGCAGCATTGCTGTCCGACCGTGACCCGCTCAGAACTGCCGGAGCCGATCTTTCGATCCGCCTGGACGCGCTTGCGTCCCGGCGCCGAGACCCGGCACTCGACCGGATTCGAGCGGAATCGTCCAGGCTTTCCAGAGTCGCGCCCGCCACCCGAATTTCCGACCCGTCGGCGCAGGCGGCCTTGGCGTACCCGGATCGCATCGCGATGCGACGCAGGGGAAGAAGTCCGCGTTGGCTTCTTTCGGGCGGGAAAGGGGTGAGAATGGATGCGGGCGATCCTCTGGCCGGCAGCACGCTTCTGGTCGTGGCCGATACCGATGGCCATCCGACCGAGGCGCGCGTTCGCACCGCGCTTCGCGTTTCGGAGAGCACGTTGCGGGATGTCCTCGGAGATCGCGTGACGTGGAACCGGGCGGTGCGCTGGTCCAATTCGTCGGGGCGTGTCGTTGCTGTGGAAGAGGAGCGTCTGGGCGAAATCGTCCTTTCGTCCCGGCGCTGGAAGGATGCGCCCCCTGCCGAGGTTTCCCGCGCGATGCTGGACGGCATCAAGCGCCTTGGCCTTTCGCTTTCGCCGGCCGCCCGTCAGCTGCAGGCACGAGTGATGGCGCTTCGCGCGGCGGGTCACGACCTGCCGGACATGTCGGACGACACTCTCCTCGACACGCTTGAACATTGGCTTCTTCCGCATCTGGGCAACGTGCGCAACGCCTCTTGCTGGAAGGCCTTTGACGTGTTGCCCAGCCTGCGCGCGATGCTTGACTGGCAGCAAGTGCGGGTCCTCGACCGGGAGGCGCCGCCGACCTTTGTGACGCCGCTCGGCCGGAAGGTCACGATTGACTACACCACCCCCGAGCCGGAAGTCAGGTTGCGGGTCCAGGAACTTTTCGGCACCCGGCATCATCCTTCAGTTGCAGGCAGGCCGCTCTGCGTCACGCTGCTGTCGCCTGCCGGACGTCCGGTCCAGACCACGATGGATCTGCCCGGCTTCTGGGTGAGTTCCTATGCCGACGTTCGAAAGGAAATGAAGGGGCGGTATCCGAAGCATCATTGGCCTGAGAATCCCGTCGCGGCTACGCCCGGCCTCGATGCGAGACGTCGCGGATGACCCGATCCGTCATGAGCCGGCTCGGGCTCTTCACGGACGGAATTTGCCGAACATCTGGACACTCATCCCGGGCCGCGCCAAATTCCGCCACACGATGACGGACAGCGCCAGAACATTGGCAGGGGCCCTGCTGCAGGGGGACAGGCGTGCATTGGCGCGCGCCATCACCCTTGTCGAGAGCGGCCGCGAAGATCACAGGGAGCGTGCCGAGGAGTTGCTCGATGCCGTGGCGGAGTCCGGCAGGCAGTCATTGCGCATCGGGCTTTCCGGCACGCCCGGGGCAGGCAAGTCAACGTTTATCGAAGCATTCGGTTGCATGTTGACTGGTCAGGGCATGCGCGTTGCGGTCCTTGCGGTGGATCCGTCCTCGGTTCGATCGGGTGGATCGATTCTTGGCGACAAAACACGGATGGAGCGGCTTTCGCGCGAGCCCGGTGCGTTCATTCGACCGTCACCAAGCCAGTCACATCTGGGCGGGACTGCACAACGTTCGAAGGATGCCGTCGCGCTTTGCGAGGCGACTGGATTTGACGTGGTCATGATTGAAACAGTGGGCGTCGGCCAGTCCGAAACCGCAGTTGCGGACATGTCGGACATTTTTGTGCTCCTGATAGCGCCAGGCGGCGGGGACGAACTCCAGGGCGTGAAGCGCGGCATAATGGAAATCGCGGACCTGATCCTTGTGAACAAGGCGGACGGGGATCTGAAGCCTGCCGCTGGACGGACAGTCGCGGACTATTCCGGCGCACTCAGGCTGCTCAGACAGCGAAAGGGCGATCCGCGGGACTTTCCGAAGGCCATGCCCGTTTCCGCGCTCGAAGAGACGGGATTGCGTGCGGCCTGGGACGAAATCACGGCGCTGGCCGAGTTCCGCAAGGCCAGCGGGTTCTGGGATGAGCGACGCAGCGAGCAGGCCTGTCGCTGGTTCGAGAATGAGGTTCGCTTGGGACTGCTTCGCCACTTCGAAACGGATCGGAAGTCCGAAAGGGCAATGCAGGCGCTTCGGTGCGCCGTTGCGGAGGGAACCCGGGCTCCTGGCGCGGCGGCGAGAGAGATACTTTCCCGTCTCGGGCGGGCGGCCGGTTCCTGAAGGGCGTCAAGGCGATCGGGGACATGCAGGTCCGGCCGCCGGGAATCGGGCGTCTCAAGGCTTGACGCTCCGGAAACGGCGGCCTATCACCCCCGGACGGATTTCCGGGCAGCGCCGATGGCACTGCCCGTTTGCCTTGAGGGTGGCCTTGCGCCTTCCCAACCTGATCAGGAGAATGCCCATGTCGCGTCGCTGCGAATTGACCGGAAAGGGTCCGATGGTCGGCAACAATGTCAGCCATGCCAACAACAGGACCAAGCGCAGGTTCCTGCCGAACCTGACGGAGACGGCGCTGATGTCCGAGACGCTCGGCCGGACCTTTCGCCTGAAGGTGTCCGCAGCAGCCCTGCGCACCGTTGATCACAAGGGCGGTCTGGACGCGTTTCTCATGAAGGCGAAGGATGCCGACCTGAGCGACAAGGCGCGGCGGATCAAGAAGGAGATCCGGAACGCACAGCCCGCCAGCTGAGACGGAGGCGTCCCGTCTGCAGACGGCACCTATCCGTCGGTTCGAATCGCGGCGTTGTCCGGATCGTACGGGCTGTCTTCCGTCACTTCCGCGTTCCAGAGCTTGCCTTGCATCCTGACCTTCAGCCGGATCCCGGGCCGCGCTTGCTCAGGTGCGACATATCCCATTGCAATCGACTTGCCGAAGTGCACCGAGTATCCGCCGGAAGTCAGGCGTCCGACCCTCCGTTCGCCCGAATACAGCGCTTCCCGGCCCCACGGGTCTGCGTCCATCGGACCGTCAACCAGCAGCGTGACACACTTGAAGCGGATGCCGGTCTCCATCATTCTCGCCTTGCCGTGGAAGTCCTTTTCGAGATCGACGAAACGGTCCAGGCCGGCTTCAAGGGGCGTTGCATCGCGACCGAGTTCGGTTCCGAATGCGCGGTAGGACTTTTCCTGCCGGAGCCAGTTCTGGGCTCGCGCTCCGACAAGCTTCATGTCATGGGGTGCGCCGGCTTCGGTCAGTCGATCCCAGAGATGGTTCTGCATCTCGATCGGATGGTGCAGTTCCCAGCCCAGTTCTCCCGTATATGCCACGCGTGCGGCAAGCGTCGGGCACATCCCGAATTCAACCTGCCGCAACGAGAGCCACGGGAACCGGGCGTTTGACATTGCCGTGTCGGGTTCCGGATCGCGAATCAGGGCCTTGAGGACGTCTCGGGATTTCGGTCCCGCAATGGCGAACACGCCAAGACGTGCCGTCCAGTCCTCAACATTGATCCGGCCAAGATCCGCTTCCCTGTCCTCGGCAGCCTTCAGGAGGAAGTCACTGTCATAGGCATGCCAGGCTCCGGCGGAGACAAGCAGGAAACGATCCTCCGCCTCGCGCATTATCGTATACTCGGAACGCGTCGTGCCGTGCCCGGTCAGCGCATAGGTCAATCCGACCCGCCCAGTTCGGGGCAGCCTGTTGCAGGTGAACCAGTCGAGGAACGCAACCGCGCCAGGTCCGTGAACCACGTGCTTGGAAAACGCGGTGGCATCGATCAGGCCGACACCTTCCCTGATCGCCTTGGCTTCGTCGGCCGCATGCTGCCACCACGCGCCCCGTCGAAAGCTCCGGGCGTCGTGGTCGAAACTGTCCGGAGCGTTCTCCGGTCCGTAGTAATTCGGGCGTTCCCAGCCGTTGACCTGCCCGAACTGCGCACCCGCCGCCTTCTGCCGATCATATGCCGGCGCGGTGCGGAGCGGCCGGCAGGCTTCGCGTTCCTCGTCCGGGTGATGCAGGATGTAGATGTGCGAATAGCACTCCTCGTTCTTTTGCATCGCGTATTCGGTGGTCATCCACGGGCCGTACCGCTTCGGATCGAGGCTTGCCATGTCGATTTCGGCCTCGCCTTCGACCATGAGCTGCGCAAGGTAGTGACCGGTGCCGCCAGCCGCGGTGATGCCGAAGGAAAAGCCCTCGGCAAGCCACATGTTCCGAAGTCCCGGCGCAGGACCAAGCAGGGGATTGCCGTCCGGCGTGTAGCAGATCGGGCCATTGAAGTCGTCCTTGAGGCCTACGGTTTCCGAAGAGGGAATCCGATGGATCATGGACATGTACTCCTCTTCGATCCGCTCCAGGTCGAGCGGGAATAGGTCGGCCCGGAAGCTGTCCGGGCAGCCGAATTCGAAGCGGGCGGGTGCGTTCCGTTCGTAAGGGCCGAGGATCCAGCCGCCACGTTCCTCGCGCACATACCATTTTGCGTCGGCGTCTCTCAGCACGGGATGCTCGGGCTGCGTCTTGCGGTATTCCACAAGTGCCGGGTCCGGTTCCGTGACGATGTATTGGTGTTCCACAGGGATTGCCGGAATCTTGATGCCGAGCAGCCGGGCCGTCCGTTGCGCATGGTTGCCTGTTGCCGTGACGACATGTTCGGCATGGATGGAAACCTGTTCGCCGGTGGGCAGCAGGTTGCCGCCCTTTTCCTCCATTTTCGTGGCTTGCACCTTCCAGCACTCGCCGTCCCAGGCATAGCTGTCGACCTGCCACTTCCGTTCGATGGCAGAGCCGCGCGCACGTGCGCCCTTGGCCATCGCCTGCGTCACGTCGGCGGGATTTATGTAGCCGTCAGTAGGGTGGAAGATGGCGCCCTTCAGGTCTTCCGTGCGAACAAGCGGCCAGCGATCTCCAATCTCGGCCGGCGTCACCCATTCATACGGAACGCCACAGGTCTCGGCGGTCGAGGCGTAGAGCATGTATTCGTCCATCCGGTCCTGCGATTGCGCCATGCGCAGGTTGCCGACGACCTGGAAGCCGGGATTGAGTCCGGTTTCCTCCTCAAGCGTCTTGTAGAACCTTATCGAATAGTCGTGGATGTGCGTCGTGGCATAGCTCATGTTGAAATAGGGCAGGAGCCCGGCCGCGTGCCAGGTCGAGCCGGATGTCAGTTCGTCCCGCTCAAGCAGCAGGACGTCCTTCCAGCCAGCCTTGGCGAGGTGATAGGCGATCGAGGTGCCCACGGCACCGCCGCCGACGATCAGGGCTTTGACATGTGATTTCATGGCCACACCTCCGTTTTGGGAGCAGGTTCTACCTCATGGAGCCGCCCGGTCACAAATCTATCCGACAGGATGGCCGCCGAAAGCGACTCCGTGGGCAAGCCGGAGTTTGCAGCGGAAGGTGCCGGAAGGGATTGCAGGCAGGGACAGCGCAGATTGCCTGCAAGCACGATCTTGCACGGCGCCCAGCCATCTGACCGATGCGGCCTGGAAAGGTTCCCACCCCCAGCGAATTCGGCTACATTCCGGGCCGGAAGGGAGACTCGGCCATGCGCAGGCTCTTTGCATTCATTCTCGGGCTCATTGTGGGAGCGCCGGTCGGTGCGTTTCTCTGGTACGCCTACTCGCCGCTCCTGTTCGACGAGGTTGTGTTCGAGAACCTGAGCGAGGCTGAAGTCGTGGCAACGGGAAGCTTCCGGGACGCGGATGAAAGGCACAAGGGGCAGGGGATTGCGACCCTGGTTGCCCTTCCCGATGGAGGACACGAGGTTCAGCTGTCCAAGTTCCAGGTCACGAACGGTCCCGATCTCGAAGTCTGGCTTTCGTCCCATCCCGATCCGCAGAGGTCCGCGGACGTTGCGGGCAGTGCCTGGGTTTCGCTTGGCCGGCTCAAGGGCAATGTTGGCGATCAGGCCTATCTTGTGCCTGCGGGCACCGATCTCGGCGCGATCAAGTCCGTCGTGATCTGGTGCGAGCAGTTTGGCGTGCTCTTTTCGCCCGCAGTGCTCGCGCCTGGCAGTTGACGTGTGTGTCCTGCCGGTGACGCGCAAGTTCATGCCAGAGGACGGGAACGGGGCGCCAGGGCCTCGCGTCCGTTTCGCGTGATCGTTGCGTTGCATCTTCCGAGCCGGTCGACGGCATGGACAGTTCCTTGTCGCCTGGCTGGGTCTGGCGGGGATTGAGCATGACATCGCACGACAACATACCTGAATTGGCGCTCGAGTGGGCCGACGCCGGTCGATCCGTAGCGTTGGCAACGGTCGTGAAGACCTGGGGGTCCGCGCCCAGGCCGGTTGGCGCGCAGCTCGTGATTGACGGGGAGCTGTCGTTCCAGGGATCGGTTTCAGGTGGTTGCGTGGAGAGCGCGGTCCTGTTCGAGGCGTCCGATGCCATGCGGGACGGCAATTGCCGGATGTTGAGCTTTGGCGTTTCGGACGAAAGTGCATTCGAGGTCGGCCTGGCATGCGGCGGCGAGATCGAGGTGATGGTGGAGCCCCTCGGCACGGGGCAGGGACCGTCGGTCGCGGAACTCCGGACGCTAGTGGAGGCGCGTGCCTCGCGCCAGCCCGTTGTCTGGGAGGTCGACATTTCTTCCTGGACGCGGCGGCTCCTGCCGAGAGACCCTTCGGACGGGGATCTCGAGAAGCGCTTCCGGACCGACAGATCCGTCCGCGAAGGCGACGTTTTCCGGGGCGTCCACAATCCACCCCTTAGGCTCGCAATCGTCGGCGCTGTCCATATCGCGCAACCGCTGGTCCAGATGGCACGCCTGGCCGGGTATGACGTTGCGCTGTGCGACCCGCGAGACAGCTTTGCCAGCGCGGAGCGTTTCCCGGGCGAACGGTTTCTCGAAGGTTGGCCTGACGAGGCGCTTGACGCACACGGAGTCGACGACCGAACCGCCGTCGTCACGCTCAGCCATGACCCCAAGATCGACACTCCGGCGCTTCGCGTTGCGCTGTCGTCCGAGGCGTTTTACATCGGGGCGCTCGGATCCAGCCGCACGCATGCGAAGCGCGTCGCAGCGCTTGCCGAAATCGGGGTTTCAAAAGAAGCGATCGCCCGTATCGACGGACCTGTGGGACTCGACATTGGAGCCAGCAGCCCGGCGGAGATCGCCGTGTCCATAATGGCCGAAATGACGGAGCGCCTTCGGCATCCGGAAACTCGCCCAGGGGCCGGTTCATGAAGTTCGGGGAACTGGTCCTGGATGAAGCGGAAGGCGCAATCCTTGCCCATTCCCTGAAGCTCGCGGGCGGCACCGTAAGCAAAGGCACGGTTCTTGGCGCGGACCACCTGCAGCGACTGAAGGAGGCCGGAATCGAGTCCGTCATCGCGGCCCGGCTGGAGCCCGGGGACATCCCGGAGGACGATGCGGCCGGCCGAATCGCCGCTACGCTCGTGGCGCCCGGCCTGAACCTGGCCAGGGCGTTCACGGGCCGTGCCAATCTCGTGGCCGGGCAGTCAGGCATTGTCATGGTCGATTCCGGTGCCGTGCACGCCATGAACCAGGTCGACGAGGGCATCACGCTCGCAACCCTGCCTGACATGATGCGCGTGAGCCAGGGTCAGCTGGTCGCCACGATCAAGGTGATCCCCTATGCGGTGGCGGCAGCGCAAGTCGATGCGGCCGTGGAGGTGCTGGGAGGTGGCGCTATCCGGTTGGCTCAATTCAAGCCAGGCCGCGTGCAACTCATCCTGACGAGGCTGCCAAGTTTCAAGGAGAGCCTTCTGAAAAAAGGCAGGAAGGTCGTCGAGGATCGCATCTGCGCGCTTGGCCTCGAACTCTCGGATGTCGCTGTCGTCGAGCACCGGACCGAAGCAATCGCCGGGGCGTTGGACCCCGAAATGGACCTGATCCTGATTCTCGGTGCGTCCGCAACTTCAGATCGCGCAGACGTCGCTCCCGCGGCTGTGTCGGTGGCCGGAGGAGTCATTCAGCGATTCGGCATGCCCGTTGACCCGGGCAATCTCCTGTTTCTTGCCGACCTGAAGGGCGCATCTGTCGTCGGATTGCCAGGATGCGCCCGGTCCCCGGCAATGAACGGAGTCGACTGGGTGCTTGAACGCCTGGCGGCAGGGGTGCCTGTGGATGGCGAAAGCATCGCCGCGATGGGCGTGGGCGGGCTCCTCAAGGAGATGCCTGGCCGACCGCAGCCGCGCCAGCCCAAGAAGTGACCCATCTGGAAATCTGCTGGCGACGCCAGGCCATGCCGCCGTTCTGCGGCTTGCAAATCCGGTGCAGAAGTTACATTGCTCGGCATCCGCAAGTCGGGGCTGATCTCCTGACCGACCCTGGACTGTGGGCGTGGCCCAAATGAAGGCATGGAATTCAGGATGAGCAAGCCGGCTCCCGTGGTGCTCTGCATTCTCGATGGCTGGGGTCTTCGCGAGGACCCGAGCGACAATGCTCCCGCATTGGCCGCAACGCCGGCCTTTGATCGAATCATGGCCGAGTGCCCCAAATCGACGCTTGTCACGCATGGTCCGGATGTCGGGCTTCCCTCCGGACAAATGGGCAATTCGGAAGTCGGGCATACCAATATCGGCGCCGGCCGAATCGTCGCCATGGACCTTGGGCGGATAGACCTGGCAATCGAGGACGGATCGTTCGCGAAACGCCCCGCGCTGGAGGACTTCATCGCTGCTCTCGATGCCTCGGGAGGTCGGGCTCATCTCGCAGGGCTTGTGTCGGCGGGCGGCGTTCACTCTCTCCAAGCGCATATGGCGAAAGCGGCCTGGATTCTGGCCGACGCCGGCATCAAGACCGTTGTTCACGCAATTGCCGACGGTCGTGACGTTCCGCCAAGGTCCGCGCACGCATGCATGGCCGGTCTGTGCGAAGCCATGCCGACGGGCGTGGAGGTGGGTACCGTTTCAGGCCGTTATTTTGCGATGGATCGTGACAACCGATGGGACCGGGTCGCGCGCGCCTTTCGTGCCATCGTGAAGGGCCAGGGCGAGGCAGCCGAGACCGAATCGGCCGCTATCGACAATGCCTATGCCAAAGGCATCACCGATGAGTTCATTCCGCCTACAGTGCTCGCGGGATACGCTGGCATGAACGCCGGAGACGGTGTCTTCTTCACGAACTTCCGCGCTGACCGTGCCCGTGAGATCATGGCCGCGATTGCGGCACCTGGTTTTGACGCTTTCGAAACCGGCCCCCGCCCGGAGCTGGCTGCGTGTCTCGGCATGGTCGAATACTCGGATGAGCACAATGCGTACATGACCAGCGTGTTTCCGAAACAGGACATCAGGAACACGCTGGGTGCGTGGGTTGCTCGGCACGGACTAAGGCAGTTCCGGCTTGCCGAAACCGAGAAATATCCGCATGTCACGTTCTTTCTGAACGGCGGCAAGGAAGAGCCGGAATCGGGCGAAGACCGCTTCATGCCCAAGAGCCCGGACGTCTCCACCTACGATCTGAAGCCCGAAATGTCGGCACCGGCGGTCACCGACGCTTTCGTCGAGGCCATCGAGGCGGGCTATGACCTCATTGTCACGAACTACGCAAATCCGGACATGGTGGGACACACTGGGGACCTTGACGCCGCAATCAAGGCCTGCGAGGCCGTGGATCAAGGGCTTGCCCGCGTCGTCGAGGCGCTCGACAGGTCAGGCGGCGCGATGCTGCTGACGGCGGATCATGGAAACTGCGAGACGATGGCCGATCCCGAAACCGGGGAGGCGCACACGGCGCACACCACGAACCCGGTGCCGGTTGCGCTCTGCGGCGGGCCGGCGCACGCGCGGCTTGCCGAGGGACGTCTCGCGGACCTGGCGCCGACCGTCCTGGAACTCATGGGACTGCCCAAACCGGAGGAAATGACCGGACGGAGCCTGATTCGTGCCTGAACGGCCGTTCCCGTCGCTTGCCAGCCGGGGATTTCGATGATCGAATTGCCGTCGGCACAAGAGAATTTGAACGGATGCAAGCGAAACTGTGGTCTTTTCGCACCAGAAACGCATTATAAACTGGTCAGGCAAGTGCATTGTCCGATCGACCCAGTCCCGGTCACGTAGCGGGGCCAATACAAGGAACAGATCATGAGGAACCTTTTTCTGGCTTCCGTCGGGGGCGTGATTTTCGGCACACTCGTGGCGACGCAGGTCACAGGGCCGTTGATTGCGCAGGAGAACGACAAGCCGACCGTTTACGAACAGCTCGACCTCTTTGGCGACATCTTCGAGCGCATCCGGGCGCAATATGTCGAGGAGGTGGACGAAGGCGAACTGATCGAAGCCGCGATCGACGGGATGCTGACGTCGCTTGATCCGCATTCATCGTATCTTTCGCCGGAAGACGCGGAGGCGATGCGTGTCCAGACAAAAGGCGAATTCGGCGGGCTCGGCATTGAAGTGACCCAGGAAGACGGATTCGTGAAGGTGGTCTCGCCGATCGACGGAACGCCGGCCGACGAGGCGGGCATGCAGGCGGGCGACTTCATCACTCATGTCAACGGCGAGAGCGTTCTGGGCCTTACGCTCGATGAGGCGGTCGAGATGATGCGAGGGCCCGTTGGTTCCGAGATCGTCATTACCGTCGTGCGCGAAGGCGAAAAGGAGCCGTTTGACGTCTCGATCATTCGCGACACGATCAAGCTGACGGCAGTCAGGTCGAGGATTGTCGGGGAAACCGTGGTCTTGCGCATCACGACCTTCAGCGACCAGACGTTTCCGTCCTTGCAGGAGCAATTGCCTGAAATGGTGGAGGAGGCCGGCGGAATGGACGCGGTCAACGGATTCGTGATCGATCTCCGGAACAATCCCGGAGGTCTTCTCGAGCAGGCAGTCAAGGTGTCCGACGCGTTTCTTGAGGGTGGCGAGATCGTTTCGACCCGTGGACGCGAGCTTCGTGACAGCGGCCGGTTCAACGCGGAATCAGGGGACCTGGCCGATGGCAAGCCGATCGTTGTCCTGATCAATGGCGGCTCCGCGTCTGCGTCAGAGATCGTGGCGGGCGCTCTCCAGGATCACCGGCGCGCAATCGTCGTGGGCACCAAGTCCTTTGGCAAGGGATCGGTCCAGACCGTGATGCCGTTGCGAGGCGAGGCCGCGATGCGGCTTACGACAGCGCGGTACTACACGCCGTCCGGTCGTTCGATTCAGGCCCTTGGGGTGTCTCCGGACATCATTGTCCAGCAGCCGCCGCGCCGGGAAGTCGATGAGGACGGCGAACCCGATCAGCAGAGACGTTTCGAGGCGGATCTGCGCGGATCCTTGTCTAACGACAGCCTCAGCGAGGATGAGCGTCGCCAGATCGAGGAGGATCGCTTGAGGGCCGAAGAGGCCGCAGAACTGCGCGACGAGGACTATCAGTTGGCCTACGCGATCGACATCCTCAGGGGACTCTCCACGCTGGGACCCGAATACGCCGCTGCGCTGGCGCGTCGATCCAATTGACGAAAGATCGTGCAAGGGTCGCTGCGGGCTCGATGCCGCTGCCCGCGCGCATTGCAGTGAAGTAGTACGGAATCACGAAGCGCGGAACTGCGGACCGCGATGTCGCCCTGCAATCTCGCAAGGCTCGCGGCGGGCCCGAGGCGGCCAGCCATTGCGCGACCCGTTCGCTTGAAGGCCTTGGTGCCGCCAACGCCTTCAATTGCGGCAAGGCTGCCTTGTGTCTATATGTCCACGGCATGAGCATGCCTGGCGCAAGATCCCACGGGCAGTTGAGCATTTCGGCAAGCTCGGCACCGCGAGACCTCCTCACGGACCGGCCATCGCACGCTGGGGCATGGACGGCAAAGGTCATCACGCTCTTCCCGGAGGCGTTTCCCGGTGTGCTGGGCTTGTCACTGGTCGGCAAGGCATTGGCTGAAGGGCTTTGGAACCTGGAAGCCGTGGATCTGCGGCTGTTCGGTGCAGGCAAGCACCGTAGCGTTGATGACACGCCGTCCGGGGGCGGTGCCGGCATGGTGCTCCGTGCGGACGTCATGGGGAGCGCCATCCGGCAAGCCTGTCGGGAAGTCGCATTGCCTCTGGTGTATCTCAGTCCGCGTGGGCGCCACCTTGACCAGGCAATGGTGCAGCGTTTCTCGGAAGGTCCCGGAATGGTCCTCATTTCAGGTCGGTTCGAAGGTCTTGATCAGCGCGTGATCGACCGGTTCGGCATCGAGGAGGTCTCCTTGGGCGATTTCGTGATGACGGGTGGCGAGATTGCCGCGCAGGCCCTGATCGATGCTGCCGTTCGGCTCTTGCCCGGCGTGGTTGGAAACGCGGCCTCAATTGAAGGCGAGAGCTTCTCGAACGGCCTGCTCGAATATCCCCAATACACGCGCCCGGCGACTTGGGAGGGGCGCGACATTCCGGACGTCCTGACGTCCGGTGACCACCAGGCCGTGGCGAAATGGCGCAGGCAAGAGGCGGAGCGACTGACGAGAGAGCGGCGGCCAGACCTTTGGCGGGCATATTCCGGCAAGGATCCGTAAGGGTGCGACGTTTCCCATCGTCGCCGGGACCGCATGCGACGGTTTCGTTCAGCTTCTTTTTCCTTGATTGCCTCCCGAGCACCGCCTATAGGAACGCGGGTTCGCGAGCAAAGCGAAGCTCGAAAGGAAAGTTGACCTGTATCCTCTGGCGGGCGGCATGACCGGCCCAACACATCGACCGGAGCTCTGAGGCACGAATCATCTCCCGGGAGCAGCCCGGGGCACGACAGGAGTGGCTCAGATGGATCTGATCGCCGAACTTGAAGCCGAGCAGGTCGCTGCTCTCGGCACGAGCATCCCGGACTTCAAGGCAGGCGACACCGTCCGGGTTGGTTACAAGGTCACGGAAGGCACGCGGACACGCGTGCAGAACTACGAAGGTGTGTGCATTGCGCGCAAGAACGGTGAAGGCATTGCCGGGTCGTTCACCGTCCGCAAGATTTCCTTCGGCGAAGGCGTCGAGCGGGTCTTTCCGCTGCATTCGACCAACATTGATTCGATTACCGTCGTGCGTCGCGGACGCGTTCGCCGCGCGAAGCTGTACTACCTGCGGTCGCGGCGCGGAAAGTCGGCCCGGATTGCAGAGGATTCCACATACAAGCCGAAGAGCGAGTCCTGAGGAACGCGCCAATGAAGAAAGACACTCATCCAGACTATCACGTAATCGACGTCAAGATGACAAACGGCGACGTCGTCCAGATGCGCTCGACCTGGGGCGCGGAGGGCGACCAGCTTTCGCTTGAGGTGGACCCGACCGTGCACCCGGCCTGGACTGGCGGCGGCACCCGGCTTCTGGACACCGGCGGCCGCGTGTCGAAATTCAAGAAGAAATACGAGGGCCTGGGCTTCTAGCCTGTCAAGTCACTTGGCGTGGTCGGAACTGCAATCGATGCGGCCATTCAAGCTTGCCACATGATCCACGGAGACGCCCATGTCGCTTGAGGGAAAGTCGGCCGTCATCACCGGTTCGAACTCCGGCATCGGGCTTGGCGTCGCCTGGGCATTGGCGCGCGCCGGTGCGGATGTCGTGTTGAACTCGTTTACGGACCGCGTGGAAGATCATGCCCTGGCTGAACAGATAGCCAAGGAGACCGGGGCGAAGGCGCGCTACATCCAGGCCGACATGTCGAGGCCGGGCGAATGTCGCTCGCTTATCGAGCAGGCGGGCGCCTGCGATGTCCTGGTGAACAACGCTGGCATTCAGCACGTCGCGGCGATTGAAGAGTTTCCGGTCGAGACATGGGACTCGATCATCGCGATCAACATGAATTCCGCCTTTCACACCACGGCGGTTGCCATCCCCTTGATGCGAGAGGCGGGTTGGGGCCGCATCATCAATATTGCGTCCGCGCACGGGCTTACGGCCTCTCCCTACAAGTCGGCCTACGTGACCGCCAAGCATGGGCTGATCGGAATGACGAAGGTCGTGGCGCTGGAGACAGCGCGCGAGCCGATCACGGCGAATGCAATCTGCCCGGGCTATGTCCTGACGCCACTGGTTGAGGCGCAGATCCCCGATGTCGCGAAAGAACACGGAATTTCCGAAGACGAAGCTGTTGCGCAGGTGATGCTTGTCCGTCAGCCGACGAAAGAGTTCGTGACGGTTGAACAGCTCGGCGGCCTAGCGGTGTTCTTGTGCAGCGACGCGGCGGCACAGTTGACCGGCACTGCGGTGTCCATGGACGGAGGCTGGACCGCCCTGTGACCCGAAATCTCCGTCAGGCCGATCCGGTCATTCTGCCGGACGTCGGGACGGGTTCAATCGAGGATGGCACCTCCGGCGCTGTCATGCCGAATGCCTTGCGCGTCACTTCATCAGGATTCGTCAGGGCCGGTTGCAGGATCGCGGATTTCCTCGATCGCTCTTGATGCGGCAGGTTTTCCGTCGGGATAGACCAGACCCGCCGAGATCACGAGCTTTGCGGCGTCCTCGACCGACATTTCAAGTTCGATCAGGTCACTCTTGGGGACAAACAGGAGAAAGCCGGAGGTCGGGTTGGGCGTCGTTGGCAGGAACACCGCGGTTTTCCCGCCTTCTCGTGCAATCTTCGCGTCGATCTCGTCTTTGGCGGCCTTTGAAATGAAGGCGATGGCCCAGATCCCCTTGCGTGGATACTCAACGAGGCATGCCGTGTCGAAGGAGGTCTCCGACTGCGCGAACACGGTTTCCGCGATCTGCTTCAGGCCCTTGTAGACCGAGCGGATCACGGGAAGATTGTGAACCAGGCTTTCGCCCCAATGGATCAGCGACCTGCCTATGATGCCTTTTGCAAGCCAGCCAACGACAACGGTGAAGATCAGGAAGAGAATTACGCCGACGCCGCGGATGTTCAGCCCAACATACTGGTCGGGCCTGAGCCAGATGGGCACGAAGGGCAAGACCCAGCTGTCGACCCAGCCTGCAACGGTCCAGATCAGCCAGAGCGTCAGCCCGATTGGCGCAATCACGACCAGCCCTGTCAGGAACGAGCCTCTGAGCCAGGCGAAAACGCTTCTTCGCCGTCGGACAACGTGATTGTCGTAGAATCTCCTGTTCATGCGTATTGACCCGGAATGCCCGGAGAAACTTAGGGGTTGAGAGCGGCACTGGCAACGGCTTCTGTCGAACAACAGGAATCCGGGCGGCGACTCGGTACGAGCATGCCTCGGACGCGAACAGGATTTCGGATCAAGCCTCGTTCAGGCGACGTGCGGCCGGACGGTTCCGTCTCTGGAGGGTCTGTCTTTCCTGACGATGTAAGCACGCTGTTTCTGGACAGCCGATCCGGTTCCGGCTCGTTCGGAGTGTGACAATGCTGTGTCCAAGCCCGGGGACCCGCTCGCCGGAGCGGGCCCGAACGGCGCGACTCGCCGCAACGCGGCAGGGCGCGCATCGCGCCGCGCCCGACGGTCCCATGGACATTGGAAGGGTCACGGCAGGCCAGATCGAACTTGCAATTCCGCATGATTGATAGGGACTGTTCAAGCCCGCCGAATCCCGCTAAGCAAGTTCCCGCAAATCGTCATGAGACTCGGCCTTTGTGTCGGGTCGCCCGCTGAATACAACAGCCATCACATCCGACATGGGGTAGCTCCCCGCGTCCGGTGAATAGGCGGGGTCTTCATGTTTCCTCATGACGATTTGCACGGCCCGGCGCCAGCCGCGGTCGCAAATCAATTTGCGAGGAGCAATTCCAATGAGAGTACCCTTGATGTTCGCCTGCACCTGCGCGCTGGCGTCCTGCGAACGCGGCAGCCCGGACATGGTCCCGCCCCCCAGCCAACCGATTCCGGACACGTCGATCATCCGCGACGCTGTCGGAGGGCAACCACTTGCCATGACTTCAGAGCAGGTGGAGTCCGAACTCGTCGCGTTGCGCGACGCGGCCAGCTCCTTCCGGATCACTGACGCCTATGACGACAACGGCAACCTTGCCAGGACCGCGGACTGCACTGGCGATACATGCCGGCTCGGAGACGAATCCATTTCCGTGGCCGACCTGGACACTTCGGGCGTGACCTTCGAAGCGGTGATGACCCACAACGGCCTGCCAGTGTTCCAGGCTGCCCGGGAAACGGCCCTGGCGGACGGTGGGACTCGGAGGAACATCTTCTTCGGCGCGTGGATGGACGACGGCGCCTTTTGGCTGCAGGCCAATCGCCGGAGAGACGCCGAAGGGCAGACCTCGGCCTATGAGGCCTTCGGCGCGACCATAGGCGATGCGACGGGCGAGAGGCCGAACGGCAGCGGAACCGCGACGTGGTCGGGCATCATGTTCGGCGTCAATCGTTCGGAACGCGAAGGATATCAGGGCGATGCCGAGATCACTGTAGACTTCGCTGACGCTGATGCCGACGTGGCCTTCACGAACATTCACGAGGCGGTCACGGGAGTCGCACAGAGCGACATCACGTTCAGCGACGTGCCCTTGACAGCCGACGGTTTCGCTTCGGGCACACGTCCGGGCAATCGTATTGCCGCCATCTTCTACGGCATCGATCACGCCGAGGTCGGCGGGACTTTCGAACACGACGAAATGACAGGCGCGTTTGGCGCCAGAAAGGACGAATAGCCAAACACGGCAGAATAATGCCCCGCTCGCGGCGACGGGCGGGGCTTGAACGGTCAGCCCGGTGCTTCAGTGAGGCGGATGGAGCCGCAGCCGCAACCGGCGCATCGATTTCCTTGTGCTCGATGATCTACGGTCGGGCTCGCACCGTCTCTTTGGCGGTGGCAGCATGCCGTCATTGTTGTTGGGCAACAGCCCAAGGCCGGACCGGTCGCACTTCCCCGCACCGGCAGGCACGTCGCGAAGCCCAAAAATTCGTGCCAGCCATGCGGTCGGAATGTCACGTCCGCAGCAAGGTGAGCACACCACTCACTGGTCCCGAATGCACGGATTCCGACTCCGGCCCTTACGGCATTGGGTGCACGAAGGTCTTCGGGCGCTCGCACAGGGCCGGGATGTCCATGTTCCCGATTCGACCGGAATCCGCGCCTGATCCCATCCTCGAAGACTGCTTGCGGCGGGCCACTGGCACTTCGGGTTCGGCATGGGTGTGCCTTGAGCGACCAAGTTCGCTTGCCGCATGCTGCTGGCAATCTGACTGCACTTCCGGGCAGTTCCGCGGAATGCTCGTTCGCGATCGATTGACAGGAACAAGAAGTGTTAGCTGAATGTTCCGCTGGGCAAGAGCCAATTGATGTAGTCGGCCGGATAAGTCTTGCTGAGCGCTTCGAGCCGCTCGAGGTTCCTTGCACTCCACCTGTCTTGCCATTGACCGCTGGTGCCCTTGTTGAAGAAGCGTGCGTTGTTCTTCCACAGCTTTGCATCAGCGCCAGGAGCAAGTGAATCGGCTTTCTTCTTCATCGCCTCGAACCCGGCCGCCTCCACCAGGGAAGGGAAGACCGCTTCGTCGATGCCGATGTCCAGGAACTCGGAGATGCGTCTCATCTCGCGTTCCAGGTCCTGCTTCATTTGCGAGTAGTGCAGCATCAGGACGTTGTTCCTGTCTTGATGCCGCCAGTATGTTTCGCCGTGGTGAAAGACCGACCAGTAGGGATAGCCGTCGCGCTCCCACGAAAAGAACCCGCGGGTCAGCCATTCCTTCAGACGGTCCTCTTCAGTTGCCGCCAGAAGGTCGCTGACCGTGGCGTCGTTCCCCATTTCCGCAGCAAGCGCGCGCTCGGTATCCAGATCGGTATTTTCCTGATGGTTCATCATGGACACGAAAACGTCCCGAGGATCCCGGGCGACGACCAGGTACTTGGCTGACTCGTGCCACTTCAGCCCGTCGAGCGGCGTGTGCGTCTTCAGGACCCGACGATGGGTCTGGGCGGCGAGCCGCGCATGTGCGGCCTCCTTTGCGTCCGTTACGAGGTCCAGCCAGGGCGAAATTTCATTCAGCGGCTGCGCCAGGTCCGGGGTCTGAAACACAAGCAGTGCCGCGATCATCTGAGTCCAGGTCGTGCCGGACTTGTAGCAGGTGCAGACATAGATGTCGCCGTCTCTCGGGACGAACCCGTCCCATCGCTCCGAGTCCCAGTCGACGTGCGCGTAGCGATGGATGGGCGCCCGTTCGAGTTCAAATGCGGCCAATGTACTCACGCCTTCCGATGGCGGCCATAGTGGCAGTCGGGCGGCATGCCTTCATTGCCGCACCCGCTGGATGGCGTTTCGGGCGGACATCGCGATAAGCGCCAGGATGACGAGCAGGAAGATGAGGCTCACCGGGCGCGTGACGAAGATCGTCATGTCCCCACCTGCCGCCCCGATGCCTTGCCGGAAATAGCGTTCCATGATCGGGCCAAGGACCAGCCCGAGGATCATTGGCACCATCGGAATGTTGGCGCGCCTGAGCGCAAATCCGAGAACGCCGAAGCAAATGGCGATCATCGTGTCGGACAGCCGGTAGTTCGACGAAAACGTGCCGACCATGACGAGGCACATGATGATCACGCCCAGGAGCCTGTCATTGACGGTCGCAAGCTTGGCGATCCACTTCGTGCCCACCAGCAGCAACGCGACAATGACAAAGTTCATGATGAAGAGCGTCATGTACAGCCCGGCGACGAATGCCTTGTTTTCTTCGAACAGCGTAGGCCCCGGATCGACTCCATGGACAATGAAGACGGTCAGCATCAAGGCGGTGAAGGCTTCGCCAGGGATGCCAAGCGACAAGAGCGGTACCAGGGCCGCAGGGGGCACGGCGTTGTTGGCTGTCTCCGATGCGATGATTCCCTCGGGCGCGCCCTTGCCGAATTTTTCCGGCGTCTTCGATCCGGCGCGGGCGGAGGTATAGGCGAAGAACTGGGCGAGGAACTCTCCAACTCCGGGAAGCACGCCCATTCCGACTCCCAGCCCGGCTGAACGGAACAAGGTCTTGGGATAGCGGAACACCTCGATGAATCCGCTGAGAAGGCGCCGGTCGATTTCGGTATTGGCGTCCTTGATTTGCCTGTCGGAAAATATCAGGGTCAGGGCTTGGCTTAGCGCGAAGAGGCCGAGAACCATGGAGATCAACGGCACACCTGCCATCATCCAGGTGGTGCCAAATGTGTACCGGGCCGAGCCATAGGCGGTTTCCAGCCCGATGGTCGAGACAAACAGCCCTGCGCCGAGCATCGCGAAGGAGGCGAACTCGCTGCCGCGATGGGCGACCACGACAAGAACCATCGCCAGGAGAGCGGCCATGCCGAGGTCGACCGAAGTGAGGTACTTGGACAGCGCCGCAAGGGGCCAGGCGGCGAGAGCCAGAACGCTGACGGCAAAGATTCCGCCAACGAAGCTTGAAGAATAGGCCAGCGCCAAGGCGCGCTGCGGCTCGCCGTTCTTGGCCATCGGATAGCCGTCATAGGTGGTCAGCACGTTTACGGCCGTGCCCGGGGTGTTGATCGTGATGGCCGGAACAGCCCCGCCATACCATCCCGCTGCATACAGCCCCATCAAGAGCGTTATCCCGGCAAGCGGATCCATCGTGTAGGTGATCGGCAAGAGCAGCACGATCCCGACCCCGGGACCGATCCCTGGTATTGCGCCAAGGATAATGCCGAGAACGCTGCCGCTGATCAATGCGATCCAGATCACCGGATCGGCGAGTTGTTGCGCGCCAAGTGCAATCGTCTCCAACATCAGAGGATGCCTTGCCAGGACACGGGGAGGTCAAGCCACTTGAAGAGCGCGGGCCGCGGAAACCAAATCGAAAAGCCGATGCGAAAGATCAGGACCATGGCGACGGTCGTCCCGAGCGCGATCAGAACGAGACGCGTGCCACGAAAGCCGGCCGTCGTTGCCACCACGCTCGCAAAGACGAGGATCGAAAGCGCGAATCCAAGCACTTTCATCAACATGACGGCGCCGATCATGCAGCCGGAGATCAGCAGGATCTGCCCGTAGACGCGCATGGTCTTTCCGAAATCGACCGTTTCGCGCCTTGCGACGAAGAACGCGATTGCGGATGCCACGATGGTCATGATGAGTGCGACGGTCGGAGCAAGTGCGGGCTCCGCCCACCAGCCACCGGACATGACCGTTTGGCCCATTGAGCCCGGCGTTGTCTGCCAGCCGACCATTGCAAGCAGCACGACGGCTGCCACGAACATTGCGCCGACAAGGAAGCGACCCCCGGTCGGCTGTTCGCTGAACGGGGCCTTGTCGTCCTTCCGGTCGCCTGGCACGGGCGCCTATTTTGCCAGGAGGTTCTCGAACCGGTTGTAGAAGGCTTCCGCGAACTGCGCAGCTTCGTCGCCAGGCATCCACTGGACCACGGCGCCTGCGTTGGCCGCGATCTCCTGCGCCTCGGGACTTTCCACCACGGCCCTTGCAATCCGCGAGATCACCTCGCGCGCCTCGGCCGGCGTGTCCTTTCGCACGAAGATGCCGGTCCAGCCGGGCGTGGAAATGCCGGGCACCTGCTCTTCGAGGGTTGCCACGTCAGGATAGATCGGAATGCGCGCCGTCGTGTAGGCTGCGAGTGCCTTGGCTTCCCCGCTGGTCAGACAGGGCTTCAACAGGCCCCCGCCCAGGGTGACGTCGATTTCCCTGTTCAAGATCATCTGGCAGGTCGTCTCGTCGTACGCCGTGATGCTGGAGAACTTGAAGCCAAGCTCTTCGGCCATCTTCAGTGTCTGGAGCGCGGGCGGGCCGTTCAGGCCGAAGACGCCAAGGCTGACGTCATTCGACCTGGCGTGTTCCGCCAACTCCATCAGGTTGCTGTAAGGCGCGTCGGCATGGGCCGCCAGCATCATCCCGTAGCCGATGATCACGGCCAGGGGCTCGAACTCCCCCTTTTCGTATTCCGCATTTCCGCGAATTATGTGGGCGGAGATGATGTTGGCGGTGAAGACGCCGACGGTGTAGCCGTCCGCAGGCTGGTTGAACACGTGGGTGGCGCCGATCAGGCCGCCCCCGCCCTTGATGTTCACGGTGGTGGCCGGAACGCCGGTTTCCTCCTTGAACGCATCCGAAATCATGCGGGCAATCGTGTCCTCGATGTCACCGGGAGGCCATGGCACCACGAATTCCACCGGGCGTTCCGGGTATTCCGCGCGTGTCATGCCAGTCATTGCAACTACCGCGAAGACAATCGAAGTCAAAAGCTTAGCCATGGATTTCATAGTGCTCTCCCTGTTTGCTGGCCACTTTCGCTGGAGGTCATTTGCACGGAATAGAGTAGAAAACTTCACCGCGTTCCAGAAGAAAGTTTTTCTTTCTCATGATTGAATGCCGGCTTTTGAGAGCGGTTCCATGAGGGCGACCATCCTGTCTCCGGACCGGTCATGTCACGGACAGCGGACAGTCCGAACTCGCTCGGTCAGGTGCATCGATCCCGCCAGCAGTCCGCGATCCGCGCGGGCTCCCTTGACTGGACGCCTCATCGCTCTCAAAACGAGATTTCTGCAAGATCGTGGCCGACCGTCATCTTGCCGTTCCAGGTCTGCCGAACGAGCGCCTCGAATTCCGCGGGTCCGGTCAGGTCATCATCTCCAGGGGTGAAGTGCTGTACCACGAGATGCCCAACGCCAGCCGCCGTCGCGATCTGCCCGACATCGTCTCCGAACGTGTGCCCCGCGATCATGTGTGCCATCAGGTTCGGCTTGATGGATTTCAGGCGTTCGCACATCCTTTCCGTTCCGGCGCGATGCATGACTTCATGGACCAGAATGTCGGCACCCTTCGCGAATTCCGCCAACGGCGGGAAGTAGCTCGTGTCCGATGAGAAGACCACCGTGCCTTTCCGCCCCGTGACCTTCAGGGCAAACGTTTCGGTCAGTGGCGGATGCACCACGCGCAGCGCGTCAACTTCGACCAGATCGTCCTTGAAGACACGGCCCTCCGTGTACTCTGTCACGTCGAACATGTCGTGCGGGTCCTGCTGGCGCTCGTCGGCCATGCGCACCGCTATGTCGCAGGACATGGCGGCAAGGAAGTCATCGATCAACTTCGTGACGCCTTTCGGGCCGTAGACCTTGATCTGGCGCTTCGGCGATGACACCCACGTGGTGTGGAGGAACGGCCCAAGCTCAAGGCAATGGTCCGAATGCAGATGCGTGATCAGGATCGTGTGCACGTCGGCCAGCGAGAATCCGGCTTCCACGAACTGCCGCGTCACGCCCATCCCGCAGTCAATGACATACGGGCGTCCCGAAGTCTCTATGACAGATGACGACGGCCAGCTTGATCCCGTCGTCAGGCGCGGACCGCCCTTGGTGCCGAGAAGGATGATGCGATCAGCCATGGTGGAACTCCTAAAAGGTCCGGTTTAGGAATCCGCCATGATCATTGGCATGCATCACGTGGGCGTGGTCACCACGGACGTTGACCGACTGGCCGGGTTCTACAGCGACAACTTCTTTGCGGAGCGCCTTGGAGAATTCCGGTGGGGGCCTGGTGACACGGCGCTGGCCACGCGGCTGGCGGCGGCCGGCAGTTCCGGACGAATTGTCATGCTGGGCTTCGCGACCGGGCGAATGGAGCTTTTTCAGTTCGAGGGTCTTCCTGAACGCCTGCCCGACCGTCAGCTCGCCGTGGCAAAGCCAGGCTTCAATCACGTCTGCTTCGAGGTCGATGACTGCGCAGCGGAATATGCGCGGCTGAAGGCGTTGGGCATGTCCTTTCATGCCGAACCGTTGAAAATGCCCGGAGGCGGAGTCTTCGCCTATGGTCGCGACCTGGACGGAAACGTCGTGGAAATCCTTCAGTCGCGCCAATTGACAGCCTCGTAGTCGACGGGAGTGCCGTGCCACCCGGCCCAGCGCTTCTCCCAGTAAAGGTTGTGAATGCGTGTCGAGACAGGGCCCGACCCCTGGCAGATCGGCCTGCAGTCCACGGTGGAGATAGGGAGGATGCCGCCAGCGCTGGAAGTCAGGAACGCCTCATCCGCCGCCAGAAGATCGTCTACGGTCACCGTGCCCACTTCGATGTTCAGCCCGATCTCGGCGCAAAGCTCCAGAGCCGTGAGCCGCGTTATTCCCTCAAGGCAGCCAAGCTCCGGGGTCATGATCCTGTTCTCTCGAACCACGAAGATGTTCGACCCTGGCGCCTCGGTCAGGACGTTGTTCCCGTCGGTCAGAACGCTCCACTCGGCACCGGCGGCGCCCGCTTCCATAAGCGACATGTTCAGGTCGAGTGAACAGAAGTTCTTCGCACGCGGGTCGATGGCGTTCGCGGGGATGCGGATGTAGTCGTTCGAGACATGCAGATGAATGCCTGCCTGCCGGTCCGCATCGTCCTTGATGAACACGTATGGGATCACAAAGGCATAGAACCTGTTCGCGAATCGCTCCGCATGCAGCCGGTCACTGGGGTTCGGCAGGTTCGCGCCCCGGGTGACCGACCACCAGACATATGCGTCCTTGAGCCCAGTACGCGCAACGAGCTCGTCCAGCAGTGCGGCCTCTTCGGCCTTGGCGAACGGATTCGAGAGCTTCATGCGGTCGCATGAGCGCGCAAACCGGGCCTGGTGGTCTTCAAGGCGGAAGAACTGGCCGCGGCTGACAGACACGACGTCATAGACCGCATCTGCCCGAACCAGCCCCAGATCGGTGATCGGCACGGCCGCCTCGCCCAAGGGCACGAACCGGTCGATGACGAATGCCGCACCCGCCGTCCATTCCTGCGCGCGTGCCACCGGTGCGTGGGCAGGGTCGCTGGCCATGATTTCCTGCGCTGACACGGGAGAAAGGCCGTTCATGCTGCACGCTCCGGCAGCAGTGCGTCGCGCAGGTCCAGCTTGATGCCGCTGCCTTTCGGATGAAGACTGTCGACCCGCATGCCGGAAAAGACCTCCCAGTGAATCAGGTCGTTTTCGTCACGCACGGTCATGTCGAACACGATGTCCCTTATGTCCTTGCGGTTGTATTCGAGACTCCGGGCATGGAAAGGGAATTCAGAGACGTAACGCAGTGAGCGATCGTCCTCGTCCATCCCGATGTCGTCGCGGCCATGCGGCATCGCGATGGAGTGGATCACAAGTGCCGTGTCGCTGTCTTCCAGCCGGTGCGCGTCGCCCATGGCCCAGGTGCGTTCCATGGCATCGGCATCCGTCAACGCGGAAGACCAGACTTGCTCGACCGACATTGCATCCCTGTCAACGCTGTACTCGACGCCACGCGAGAAGCTCTCGTGGAAGGCGACACGTTCCTGTCCGGGGCGCGCTCCGTGGATTCCGTTGTCGAAGAGCATGATCGTTCCTTCCGAAGTCACCCGCGGGTTGTGCAGGTGCCAGGGCCACCTGAAGTTCTCGCCAATCGGGGCAAGGAGCCTTCCTTGCAGCCGGGCAGGCCAGCCATCGTGATCACCAAGGATCCAGACTGTTTCGCCCGACAGTCGGTCAATCTTCAGTATGCAGTCCTGCAGGCGCAGCGACACCAGAACGGAATCATCGCTTTCGTCGTAGGCAACACCGTTCCCGTGGGTCCAGTCGGCCGCGCCTGGAAATCCGCGGACATGCCAATAGGCATCCAGCGCATCATGCCCGATGCGGTCGGGATCAGGGTGGTCAAAGCTGTCCCAACTCCAGACCACTTCGCCCTCGGGCGTGAACTCGACAACCATGTCCCCGACGATTTCGCGATCGGCCTTGTGCTTGTCGGGCTCGCGGACCGAAGCTGGCCAGACCTTCACGCGTCCTGCGTGCGCCGAGAGTGCAAGGAATTTGCCGTTCGGCATCTGGCGGGGCTGATGATGCAGGCCGCGAACGTCGACGGGAATGCCGCCTTCCTCGGCGCCCTGCGGTCGTTGCGCGGCGAACCAGGCTCGAGTGACGTTTCCGGCAACGTCGATCTCTCGCGAACAGGACTCGGTGTCATGGACAAACAGGTTGCCGCTCGCCAAATGCTCGATGCCCGCGGCGCGTCGGTCCAGCTTGCGCATCCAGCGCATCCGGCCCTGATTGTCGACCGCCACCAGCATGTCCCAATGGGTGAGCCACTTGCGCTGTGCAACCGTCATGTCCGTGATGCGCCCCATGGCGCGGCGGCGAACGGACAGGAAGGTGAATC
Source organism: Boseongicola sp. (assembly GCA_028824715.1). Lineage (GTDB taxonomy): Bacteria > Pseudomonadota > Alphaproteobacteria > Rhodobacterales > Rhodobacteraceae > JAJEFO01. Next base: position 27,925 of record JAPPCV010000169.1, read on the forward strand.
GACCCGCCATGCGATGCGGCTGGGAGACATGCGTCTGCAGCGGCGGCTCTTCGAGCGGCGAGGCCGGTACGTCCTTCAGTCGGTGCGCTATCTTCGTCGGCCACGTCACGGCACCGTCCAACCCTGCGATCTGCACAGTTGCCTTCGCAACGCCTTCAGGATGGAACCCAAGCAGCAGGCAGCAGCCTTCCGCGGCCAGGAGGTGTTCGTCCCGGCATCGCCATTCTGCTCGATCCTGACACGAATCTGGTCCGCACCAGATGCACTCACGCGCGGCCAGGCGACAAGTGGCGCGTGCACCGGCCCGGGTTCGATGGTCGGCTCTGCAAGGAACTGCGGTGTGGGCATTGACGATCTCCCTCGTGGCACAATGCAAAGGACGTCGCACGCAAGGAAGACGGGATTGCTTTTATCTGTTAGAAGAATTGCTACTTTCGGCAGATGTCCATTCCGGCGGTTGCCAAGCCACGTTGGCGGCCTTGATCAGATCGTCGGCGATCTCAACGACGAGTGTTCGGATGTTGCGCTGGGCTTCCGTCATTTTCTCGACCCGCGGCCCGGCCAGGTGGACCGTGCGATTGAAGCTGGGCAAGTCAATGCGGCGATGGGCGGCGAGCCCGGCGGCGATTTCATCGTTGAACTGGGCAATGGGCGCCACGCAGAATCGACGCCCTCGCACGAGATACTCCCGCCGGATCTCGATCGACGAGCACTCGATCAGGTCGGCCCAAGTCGAGCCGGTCTTCCTGAACCCGCGCTCGAGCTGTTCTCGGGACCAGATCGCGCGCACGTCAAGCACGACCGGAAGCCCTGCCACTTCCGAAACGGGCACGGGGTCTGGCAACGGCGCGCAAAGGTCTGGGGGCCCGATCAGGGACAGGCGCTCATTGTAGACCGGAAGACTTTCTGATTCGTCCGTTTCGACATCCCTGTCAAAGAATGCAAAGTCGCATTCTCCAGCTTCCCACATGCGCTCCAGGTCCGCCGGAAATCCCTGGTTGAAGAGAAGCGTTAAGCCCGGATGCCTGTCGAAGCCCAGTTCCATCAGCCGAGGCACCAGCACACGGCTCAGGGACGGCGTGACGCCGACCCGGACTGTCCCCTCGCTGGTGTTTCGATGCCGGGACAGTTCGCGCCGCGTGCGTTCGACCGCGCCAAGAATTTCTTCCGCGCGCTGGAACAGGACCTTGCCGACGGGGGTCGGCCGCATGCCACGTGAATGACGGGTCAGCAGCTTCAGGCCAAGCTCGGCCTCCAGTTTCCGTATCTGCTGGCCGATCGCCGGCTGCGTCACGTTCAGCGCCTCGCTCGCCGCAGTCAGGCTCTCGTGCTTGGCGACGGCGTGAAAGTACCTGAGCTGGCGGAAATCCATCGGCATGCCCCTTGCTCAAGGTCGGCTCGAATGACATTAGTTGCGCTTTCCTCTCCTGTAAATCCGGGGCTATTGTCGCAGCCGACGCCGTCGGCATACGTTCACGGGCAAGAAGAAGGTACGCCATGGCAGCGAGCACCTCGAACATTCAGCCCGACGACGATGTCCTGATCGAGTTGTATCGACGGATGCTCTTGATCAGGAAGTCGGAGGAACAGCTCTTCCGCGACGTGAAGCTGGGGCGGACGCCGGGGCAGGTGCACCTGTCCGATGGCCAGGAGGCGGTAGCCGTCGGGATCTGCGCCCCTCTTGATGATCGGGACCAGATCACTTCCACCCATCGCGGGCACGGGCACTACCTGGCCAAGGGCGGCGACGTCAACGCGATGTTCGCCGAGGTCTATGGCAAGGCCGAAGGCATCTGCCGCGGCATGGGAGGATCGATGCATGTGGCAGACTTCTCGAAGGGGATAGTAGGTGCCAACGGGATCGTGGGTGCGGGGCTCGGCATTGCCACAGGTGTCGGCCTCGCCAACCAGCTTGAGGGAGAAGGGCGTGTCGCGGTCTGCTTCTTTGGTGACGGGGCGGCCAACCAAGGGTCGCTGATGGAAAGCCTCAACATATCCTCGCTCTGGAGGCTGCCGGTTCTCTTTGTCTGTGAAAACAACGGGTTTTCCGAGTTTTCACCCTCCGGCACGGTTACATGCGGCGTGATCTCCGATCGTGCCAGGCCGTTTGGCATCCCGATCTGGAACATCGACGGCAATGATGTGGTGGAGGTCTGGAGGACGGCGCGCGAAGCGGTGGATCATTGCCGGTCCGGTGCCGGGCCGGCCTTCATCGAGGCGCGGACCTACCGCTTTTCGGGGCATTTCTCGGCCGAGGCAATGATCCTCTCCACGCCCTATCGAAGTGACGAAGAGATCGAGGCGTGGCGCGCGAAGGATCCGGTTGCAAGGACGCGCGCGCTGATCATTGATCGCGGGGCGGCGGACGCCGCAGCATGTGAACGCCTGGAAATGGAGGCGGACGCGTGCGTGGAAGGCGCCGTGGCCTTCGGCGAAGCTGGCACCGCGCCGAATTCCGGAACGGCGGAGCAGCTGATGCGGGCGGGCTCCTGATGCCGCGGATGCGTTTCATTCAAGCGATCAACCAGGCACTTGCCGAAGAGATGGCGCGCGACTCCAGGACGATACTGATCGGAGAGGATGTCGAAGCGTCGATCTTCGGTGACACGCGTGGCCTTCTGGATCGATTCGGTGCAGACCGGGTCCGCAACACGCCGATCTCCGAGCAGACGCTGACAGGAATCTCCGTTGGTGCAGCGGCGTGCGGATGTCGCGTCATCCTGCACATGATGTTCGCGAATTTCATTTACACGGGCTTTGATGCCATCGCCAACCAGATGGCGAAGCTGAGATTGATGAGCGGAGGGCAGGTCACCTTGCCGATAACGGTGATCGCGAACTATGGTGGCGGACGTTCGACCGCGGCGCAGCATTCCGACACGCCCCTTTCGCTCCTGATGAACCTGGCTGGAGTCGAAGTGGTCGTTCCGTCGACGCCGGACAACGCCAAGGGTCTCATGAAGTCAGCGATCCGCTCCGACAATCCGACCTTCTTTCTCGAACCCGGTGGACGGGGCGGCGATGCTGGCGAAGTCCCGAGCGGTGACTACGTCACGCCGCTCGGCGAGGCTCGCGTCATGCGCGAAGGCAGCGACCTGTCGCTGATCACCATGGGATCGATGGCCCGGATGACATTGCGGGCCGCGCAGCTGCTGGAGACGGAACTGGGCGTGTCGGCGGAGGTCCTGGACCTGCAGTCACTGGTGCCGCTCGACACGGCGGCAATTCTTGCCAGCGTCGAAAGGACCGGCCGTGCGATCGTGGTGGACGAGAGTCGCGACGCCTGTTCGGTCGCCAGCCATGTCGCGGCAATCCTCGCTGACAAGGGCTTTGCCCAGCTGAAAGCGCCCGTCCGACGCATCACCGTGCCGGATGCCGCGATGCCCTATGCGCCGTCCGCGGAACTGCCCTTGTTGCCAAGTCCCGAACGCATTGTCATTGCCGCAAGGACGCTCTTTCCCGAGGCATAGGAAATGAAAGCCGAGCTCAAGCTTGCCCGCATCGGGTTGAACATGGAAGAAGGAACCGTCACGAAGCAGCGCGTCGCGGCGGGTGATCGTTTCAAGACGGGAGACTTCTCCTACGAGGTGGTGACGGGAAAGGCGTCCAACGAGATTGAGGCTCCCGGCGATGGCGTGACGGCCGAAGTCCCTGTTGGCGAGGACGAGGTTGCTGCCGAGTGCCAGGATGCCTGCAATTTCGAAAGCGCGTGAGGGGAACATTGACCGATTCACAGGTGATCATCAATGGCGGAGGGCCGGTTGGTCTGGGCCTTGCGATTGACCTCGCACTGAAGGGAGTCGAGAGCATCGTGCTGGAACGCACGACCGAGCTTCACCGCATCCCCAAAGGACAGAACCTGACACAGCGAACGGGAGAGCACTTTCGCGCTTGGGGCATTGCGGACCAAGTGCGTGCAGCTACACCGATCCCGCCTGAATTCGGCAATGCCGGCCTCGTGACCTACGGCCGTCTTCTGAGCGAATTTCACTATGACTGGTTTCAACGCTCGCGCGTGCGACCCTACTACTTCGCCGACAACGAGCGCTTGCCACAGTACAATCTCGAGAGCGTCTTGAGGGATCGCGTTGCCGATCTGCCTCAGGTGACGTTCGTTCAGGGTGCGGAAGTCACCGATGTGACCCAGGGTGATGCCGGCGTTTGCGTTTCCTACGAGGCCGATGGCGCGAACCATGTGGTTGAGGCCGCCTACGCCGTGGGCTGCGACGGGGCGCGATCGGTAACGCGCGACGCCGGCGGCATCCGGAACGAGACCGACCACGAGGGGCCGCGCATGGCCTTGCTCGTTTTCCGGTCCTTGGAATTGCATGACCTGCTCGAACGCTATCCCGGCAAGTCGATCTTCAATGTCATGCACCCCTCGATGGATGGCTACTGGCAGTTTCTGGGCCGTGTCGACCTGAACGGCGGCTGGTTCTTTCATGCACCGGTGCCGGACGGCGCCACGCGGGAAAATTTCGACTTCCACGCCTTCCTTCACAAAATGGCTGGCGTGGAATTTGCGCTGGAATTCGAGCATATCGGGTTCTGGGACCTGCGCATTTCCCACGCCCGGACCTATCGCAACGAACGTGTCTTTCTTGCCGGAGACGCCTGTCACAGTCACCCGCCGTACGGTGGCTACGGGGTCAATACAGGCCTTGAGGATGCCCGCAATCTCGGCTGGAAGCTTGACGCAGCCCTGAAGGGCTGGGCTGGAGCCGAGCTGCTCGACAGCTATACCGCCGAACGGCATCCGGTCTTCCGTTCGGTCAGCAGGGATTTCATCAGCCGGATGATCGAGGACTTTCGCGGGTTCACGAGGGAGTTCTCCCCGGAGAAGGACAAGGCGTCCTTCGACAAGGCATGGGCCGCGCGGGCCAATGCAGACGACGCGGACGTGACCGAGTTCCTGCCACACTACGCCGGCTCGCCCATTGTTCTCGGTGAGCCGGGAGAGCAGTCAGGGGCGAAGGGCAGGCACGGATTCAAAGCCAGGCCGGGCCATCACCTTGCACCGCAGGCACTGCCCGGCAGCGGCGATCTTTGGGATGCGCTCGGCCCAGGTTTCACGCTAATGGATCTTTGCGGCGACAAGGCTCTTTCGACGGGATTTGCTGGCGCGGCTGATACCCTTGGCGTCCCGTTCGAGGTGCTGACACTGCAATCTGGCGCGCTGCGGGAGGCCTATGGGTGCAGCGCGATCCTCGTGCGACCCGATCAGTTCATCGCCTGGGTCGGCTCGTCGGCGGAGTCTGGCACCAAGAGCATTCTCGCCCGCGCCATCGGGCAATAGGATTCGGAGGTTCATGACATGCCATCCAAGGAAGGTCACCACTATATCGGCGGTTCATGGGTTTCGGACGCGCCAAACGGCATGATCCCGGTCCAGAACCCCTCGGACGGTTCGGTCTTCGCCGAGGCGCCGAACGGATCGACCGACCTGGCGGGTCAGGCGGTGATGGCGGCCCGCGATGCCTTTGAGACCTCGGATTGGGCGTCAAGCCCCCGGCTTCGCGCGGCCGTCCTGCTCGAATTCGCTGACATCCTGGAATCTCGTGCGGATGAAATCGCGGACCTGATGGCCAGGGAAAACGGCAAGGTGCTTGGCCAGGCCCGGCACGAGATTGCCGCCGGCTATGGTGAGGCACGCTACTACGCGGGCGTTGCGCGAAACGTATTTGGCCGAACTTTCGAGAGTGCGCCCGGCAAGATGAGCCTCATGACGCGAGAGGCTTCGGGCGTCGTCTCGGTCATCGTGCCATGGAATGCACCGGTCACGCTGCTGGTTCGGTCCGTCGCCCCGGCACTGGCGGCTGGCTGCACGGTGATCATCAAGCCGGCATCGCAGACTCCCTTGACCAATGCTGCCGTCATGGCCTGCTTCGAGTCGGTCGCATCGCTGCCAAGTGGTGTGGTCAACTCAGTCAACGAGTACGGCACCGAGGTTGGCACCGTCCTGTCCACGCATCCCGAAATCGACGTGATTTCATTTACCGGATCGTCCCGCACCGGCAGGATCATCATGGCCAATGCCGCAGACACGATCAAGCATGTCTCGCTGGAGCTGGGCGGGAAGGCCCCCGCGCTGGTCTTTGAAGGTGCGGATCTCGTCGGGGCGGTGACGGAGATCAGGCGCGGTTCGTTGGCGCTCAACGGGCAAATGTGCACGTGCATCAGCCGGGTGCTCGTGCAGGACACGATCTATGACGAGGTGAAGGCACGCCTGAGGGCCGCATACGAGGCGACAAGGGTTGGGGACGCACGTGCCGAGGGAGTTGAACTGGGTCCGGTAATAGACAAGCCGAGTCAGCTGCGGCTGCTTGGCATTGTCGATCGTGCGGGTGCGGAGGCCAGTCTGGTGGTGCGCGGCAAGGCAGGCGGCGACGAGTTGTCGGACGGCTTCTTCATGACGCCGTCGATGTTCGAAATTGACGATGTGTCTCATGACCTCGTGCAGGAAGAGCTGTTCGGCCCCATCGTCTCTCTTGAACGCTTCAGCGACGAGCCGGAGGCTGTCGCGAAGGCCAACGCGACCCGATTCGGCCTTGCCGCCTCCGTGTACACCAACGACCTGAACGTCTCGATGCGCATGGCGCGCAAGCTGCGCTTTGGAACGGTCTGGCTCAATTCCCATAACCGGCTTTTTGCAGAAGTCGAGACGGGCGGTTACCGCGAAAGCGGAATAGGGCGGCTCCACGGTGTCGAGGCGATGAACGACTTCCTCGAGACCAAGCATGTCTACTACGAGGTGGAAGGCTGATGCCGCTAATCCAGTATCTTTCGCGCATCCATTTCGACTTTGGCGCCATTGCAGGCCTTGGAGATGAAATCGCACGGCTTGGCCTGAAGCGTCCGTTGCTCGTGACGGACGCAGGCGTGGCGGATGCGGGAATCCTCCAGCGTGCCCTGGATGCGGCGAGACCCTTGGATCCGGCGGTATACGACGGCACGACAGAAAACCCGACCGAACGATCGCTCCTTGACTGCCTCGAGATCTGGAACGACAGAGCCTGTGACGGGGTGATTGCGCTCGGAGGCGGGTCGCCCATCGATCTGGCAAAGGCGGTTGCCCTGCTGGCGAGTCATGGCGGAAGCTTGGCAGAGTACAACGTCAAGCAGGGCGGGTCGGACAGGATCGGCAAGGTCGCCCGGCAGATCGCGATCCCGACTGCGGCGGGCACGGGAGCGGAGGTAGGCCGCGCCTGCGTGATGTCCCTTCTGGACGGGTCGAAATGCGTTGCCGTGAACCTGAACATGGTCGCAGACGTCGTGATCTGTGACCCGGAACTGACGCTCTCCTTGCCGCCGCGACTTACCGCCGCCACCGGGATCGATGCGCTGAGCCACGGGATCGAGGCGTATTGCAGCCCCGTGGAGAACCCGCCCGCTGCGGCAATTGCGCTTGATGCCGTCAGGCGTGCCGCGAGATGGCTGCCTGTTGCCGTCGAGGATGGCAGCAACCGGGAAGCGCGGTGGGAGATGATGATGGCAGCGTTGATGGGCGGCATGTGCCTGCAAAAGGCGCTCGGGGGCGCCCACGCCATGGCCACGCCGCTGGGAGAGCTGCATCTCCATCATGGCACGTTGATCGGGATACTGCTGCCCCATGTCCTGCGCTTCAATGCCGGTCATGCCGACGTTAAGTTCTCCGAAATTCGCGCGGCGGCGAGCCTTCCTGGAGATGCCGGCCTGCATGTTTGGCTGACGGACTTCGTATCCGGCTTGGGCCTGCCCACGAAGCTGGCGGAACTGGACGTTGCAGCCGGCGTTCTGCCTGAAATCGCCGACAAGGCATCCAGGGATCATCTGGCAAAGACAAACCCGAGACCGGTTGGGCCCGAAGACTTTCTGGCCTTGCTTCGCGAAGCGCATTGAAGGCGGCGAGCGGGATTCTCCACCGCCTGGTCCGGTTGCCGTCAAATTTCCTGATCATGGGCTTCAAACCAGGGTGTCGAAGAAGCGCACGGCTTGGAGCGGCGTTCGCGCCCGGTCCGACGGAAGTCATCCCGTTTTGCGAAGAGCGGAGAGATCGGACGCAATTCTTGCCGCCAGGCTCGCATTGCTCAGCATCAGGGCCCTGTTTGCCTTCGCGGAGCGTCCCTCGGACAACTCGAAGATTCGCTTGAGGACAAATGGCGTGACCAATGGTCCGGAAACCTCTCGCCTTGCCTCGGAGACCGCCCGCTCAACCAGCGGATTCATGACAGCGGAGGGAATCTCGTCCTCTGCCGGAACGGGATTGGCAATCAGCTGACCGCCTTGCAGGCCGAGACTGCGGTGCACAAGAATCTCCCGTGCGATCTGGTGTGTGCTGTCCGACACCGAAGGCGACGGGAGCGAGGACGCGCGCGACCAAAAGGCCGGGAAGTCCGGGCTCCCGAAAGTGGTGACCGGAACGCCCAGCGTCTCCAGCACTTCCAGCGTCTTCGGGATGTCGAGAATCGCCTTCGCGCCTGCACAGACCACCGCGACCGGCGTAATCGAGAGTTCCTGGAGGTCGGTCGAGATGTCAAAGCTTGCTTCCGCGCCCCTGTGAACGCCGCCGATCCCTCCGGTGGCAAAGACCTCGATCCCTGCGAGATGGGCCGTGATCATGGTGGCAGCAACGGTTGTCGCCCCGGTTTCTCCGGAAGCGATGCAGGTTGCGAGGTTGGCACGCGAGAGCTTCAGGACAGAGTGGCCAGCCTTGGCGAGGGAGTCCAGCTCTGCCTCCTGCATGCCGACAGTCAGTCGTCCGGCCAGCACCGCGATGGTCGCGGGCACCGCGCCTTCGTCACGCACCGCGTTCGCGGCCGCGCGTGCCGTCTCGATGTTTTGGGGATAAGGCAAGCCGTGGGAAACGATCGTGGATTCAAGGGCGACGACGGGCCTGTCGCTTTCGAGCGCATCCCTGACCTCTTCGTCGATGTCGAGGGGCAGTGTCATGTCGTTGTTCCTCCGGAGACATGGTCGGTCGCGGCCCTTAGACCCTCGTGCAGAGCTTCCATTGGCGGTGCGCCGGCGACTTCGGCCGCGACATGTGCGGCCAGGAAGGTGTCGCCGGCACCTGTGACGCGAGCCACCTTCGCCGGGGGAGGGTCTGCCAGGACGACGCCGGTGCGGGACCCGTCCGCGACCGCATGCTCGCCATTCGTGACCAAGACACGATTTGCGCCAAGTTCCAGCAATGCTCTCGCGGCTTCCGGAGCATTGTTGACTCGTGAACCGCACAGGACCCCGGCCTCCTCGACGTTCACGTAGATGGTGGCGTTCGGCATGTCGAGCAGCGGCGAGAGCCTCTCGGCCTTGCCAGGAGAGGCCGGTGCCACGCGCAGGTCAGCGTTCTCGAACAGCGGGCTCTTCGCGATTTCGGCCAGGAGCGCGCCAGCGAGGTTCCCGTCCAGCGCGATTGGTCCGGCAAACGGCGCCTCTGGCGACCCGAGACGACCATCCGCAAGCGGGCGGAGAATCCTGTCGCCTGCGGCTTCCAGCGAATGGGCGTCGGCAATCGCGGCGATCAGGCCGTTGGGACCCTCGATGGCCATGTAGCTGTCTGTTGGCAGTTCTGCCATTCTGTAGACGCATGTCGTGTCAATTCCGATTTCGGATGCCAGGGAGATCAGCCTCTCGCCTTCGTCGTCTTCACCAATGGCTGAGAGCAGCGTCGGTGTCATGCCGAAATGCGCCAGCGAAGCGGCAATGCTCATGGCGACCCCACCCGGACGCCGGTCGATGCGCCCTGGCACGTCAAAGCCCTCCGTCGTGGCAATGCCCGTGCGGCCAATCACGTCCCAATGTGCTGAACCAATGCACGGAATCCTGGTGACAGCGGTCATGGGTCCCCGGCGTGGCACCTGAATTCGAACATCGGCGCCGACGACTTCAGGTCGTCTGCAAGGTTACGTGTCAGCAGCGCCAATCCGCCGGCGACGCTCGGGAAAGCTCGGCGCCTGGCCTCGGTCGACGACACCCCAGGGGAAGGCGTCGCGTGCTCCGTTCGGGCATTCCGGTCGAGGAGCCTGATTCGCTGACTGATGTGGGCCTGCAGGAAATCCAGCTCTGCCGCAGCGCCTTTGGAGCACTGATGTCCAGATGCAGCCTTGAAGCTTCGCAGCCGGTTGGTCGACAGCGGCATTGAAATGCACTCCCACGATATGCGTCTGACCGAGATCCAAGCCTCAACATTCGTCGCTTGTCCAGAGCATGGCATCGTCAAATTCTGATTGCACGGTCCAGGCGCTTGCCAACCATTGAGTGAAGCCCGTCCATTCGACACCTTTGCAGCCGCACGACCTTCAATTGGCCTCGAGTGGCAGACTCTGGCGGGCTCGCGACAAGGGGTCGATTCGGGCTGCAATCGGTGTCGAGACTGTGGTCCATGCCGGCGATGATCCGGTCGTTCCATGCGGTCCGGATCAGTATCTGTCGGGGAGGGACAACCGTCTTGTTGCATGGCAGAACAATGAAGCCGTGGGAAGCCTTGCGATTCTCCAGTCTCTATGCTGCTTCTGCAGCTCAATCCAGTGGACGCTCCAGCAATGGATACAGCATCAGGCAACAACTTCCTGATCGTCATCTCGGACGAACATCGCAAGGACGCGATGGGCTGCGCCGGTCACCCCGTTGTCCGGACGCCGAACCTCGACGGCCTCGCCGCCCGGGGGACGATCTTCGCGAACGCGTACACGCCGTCACCCGTCTGCGTTCCCGCGCGCGCTGCCATGGCGTGTGGCGACTACGTTCACAAGATCGGCTGCTGGGACAGCGCCACTCCCTATCACGGCGTTCCCCGGAGCTGGATGCACAAGTTGCGTGACGGCGGCATCGAGGTCACTTCGATCGGGAAGTTGCACTTCCGCTCGAGCGAGGACGACAACGGTTTCTCGCGCGAATTGCTGCCGATGCATGTCGTTGGCGGTGTTGGATGGCCTGCCGGGCTATTGCGCGAAGATCCGCCGGGCTTCGATTCCGCTCGGGAACTTGCCGCAGATGTCGGGGCGGGAACGAGTTCCTATACAGACTACGACCTGGAGATTACCGAGACCGCATGCGATTGGCTGCTCGCGCGCGGAGAGTCAGAAGCTCCATGGGCGACGTTCGTGTCACTGGTCAGCCCGCACTACCCCTTGGTCGCGCCTTCGGAGTACTACGATCTTTACGATCCGGAGACCGTCGACTTTCCGATCGCATATGAGCATTCGCAGCGGCCGCGGCATGCCGAGCTGAACAACATGGCACGGTTCTTCGACTACGACCGGCACTTTGACCGACGAAAGGTGCGTGAAGCCAGGGCCGCATACTACGGCCTCATTTCCTTTTTGGACGATTGCGTGGGACGCATCCTGTCCGCGCTGGACCAGTCGGGGCAGGCGGACAACACGGTGGTCGTCTACGTGTCGGATCACGGCGACATGATGGGCGATCATGGCCTCTGGACCAAGCAGGTCATGTATGAGGCATCGGCCGGAATCCCCATGATTGTCGCCGGCCCAGGAGTTCCCGTAGGGAAGAGGGTTCGCACCGGGACGAGCCTCGTGGACCTGGCGGCGACGGCGATCGATGTGACCGCTGCCACGGACAGCTCCGACGTGCACTGTCCGGGCCGTTCGCTGCGCTCGATCGCAGGCGAGGAGGACGATCCGAACCGTACCGTGTTCAGCGAGTACCATGACGGCGGCTCGACGACCGGATCCTTCATGACACGGTGGGGGAATTGGAAGTTCGTATACTATGTCGGGCACGATGCGCAGCTTTTCAACCTGGCGCAGGACCCTCATGAAGTGCGCAATCTGGCCCGTGACGGGGTCAGCGATCCTGCGGTTCTGGCGGCCTGGCGGGAAGGCGAAAGCCGGTTGAGGGCCATTTGCGACCCCGAAGAAGTCAACGCCAGATGCTTCGGCGATCAGGGCCGCAGGATCGCGGAGCTCGGTGGTGTCGAGGCTTGCAGAAGCGCGCACGCATTCAATCACACGCCGACGCCAGGCGAACAGCGCGCTTTGGGAGAAGGCTCAGCATCGTGATTCCACGCTGACTCCTGGGTGGCGAACCGCTGGTGCGCACATGCATGGACGTCTGTCGCGAGCCTGGCCGAAATTGCATATTTTTCGTGCCGATCTCGGCTGCATCAGGATTCGCATAGCTGGCGATGTTTCCGGAGACAACGCGAGACATCTGGGTGATCCATGCGGGGGCCTGTCCGCACGGCGGCGCGCAATTTGCGGAATTCAATCGAGGAACTGCCCTTGGTCTCAAGTGACTGGCCGGTGCGCGTTGGCCGCGGTGAAACGCTGCGCCACAGGGAGCGCCCGGCTGGCCCGGCCGCGACGACGAGGCAGAAGGACTGGAAACGCCGCGTTCGGAATCGCATCCACTGGCTCGCCGCTGGCGCACTGACAATGATCGCTCCCGGGCAATCTTCTTGATCTTCCGGCAGAATTCCGGTTCCAGGGACTCGGGCGCCAACGAGGAGCGCAAGATCAGGACGAGGATCGTGCGCGCGAAGCTCGGCCCGGCGCGTCGCCGCTTGCGTTGGAAGCTCTCGTGGATGTTCGAGAAGCAAGCAAGCGGCTCGTATTTTGCCAACATGGCCGGGATCACCCTATTCTGCCGCAAGGCAGTGAGATTTCCGTCTTGTCGGGGCTCCCGGATTCGATCTGGGTGATCAACAGCGTGGTCGCCGCCCGGACCATTTTCTCAAACGGCACGCTGACGGAATGGAGATCATAGGCAGTCAGTTTCGCGAGCAGGGATTGCCCAAAGCCGACAACCATGGGATCTCGGCGCTTCTGCGCACCACGATCTTTCACCGCATCCTGCGCGGCAACCGCCAGCAGGTCGCTTGAGCAGAAGAACCCGTCGGGAGGCTTCGGCAGGTTCATCAACTCCATTGCTGCCGCGTGGCCGCGATCATAGTCGTTGACCCCGGCGAGCCTGGTCACCGGCTGGTAGCCGTAGAGCTCTTCAATGCGCCGCACGTAGCCCGCCATGCGTTCCTTGGTCACGGTGGCATCGGCGTTGCCACCGATGAAGGCCGGGCGCATGACGCCGTTTTCGTGCATGTAGTCGGCGACCAGCGCGGCGCCGGCGTCGTTGTCGCAATGGACCGAACTGTATTCGGGACGCAGAGACCGGCGGCCGACGACCACTATCGGCTTGTTCTGGGACTCGCAGCTATGCGCAAGCTGGTCCGGCAGGTGCGAGGCCGCGACCAGCAACCCGTCAACCTGGATCTGCAGGGCGGTGTCGATCGATGCCATCTCGTGGCGCCCGCGGCTGACATTCAACAGTATCGCGTGGTAGTTCCGCTGTTGCGCCTCGGCCGAAACGAAGCGGAAGAGGTCGAGATGTTCGGGGTCGTCGAAATTGTTGACCAGCAAGCCGATCAGGTTCGACCGCCGCCCGGCCAGGACGCGCGCGGCCATGTTCGGGCGATAGCCGAGTTGCCCGGCAACGCTCAGCACCCGCTCTCGCGTGGTCTCGTTCACCAGGCCGGCATCGGAGATACAGCGCGAGACCGTGGTCAGCGACACGCCGGCATGGTCGGCGACGTCCTGGGCGGTGACTTTGCCGTGGTTCCGGCGGGTTGCCTTCGCTTCGCTCACGGTTCGCGCCTTCCTTCATCGGCTGGACCCTCACCGGAACGCAGAACGAAATGGCCCTCGGCCACTTTCTCGAAATGCGTTGGCGCGGGCGAATATCCGACAGGGTGAATGGGCGAGGGCGGCGGCCTGGTGGCCAGTTCCCATCTCTCGGCCCGGCGGGCAAGGTCAAGGGTCGGCACGGCGGCAAGCAGCGTCTTGGTGTAGTCGTGCTGTGGGTTGGCGAATACCTGTTCCCGCGTAGCGGTCTCGACGATCCGGCCCAGGTACATCACCGCGACCCGATGCGAAACCCGCTCGACCACCGCCATGTCGTGGCCGATGAAGAGGTAAGAGATTCCCATGTCGGCCTGCAGCTCCATCATCAGGTTCAGCACTTCGGCCTGGATCGACACATCCAGCGCCGAGACCGCCTCGTCGGCAATTATCAGCTTGGGACTGGGGGCCAGGGCACGGGCGATGGCGACACGCTGGCGCTGCCCTCCGGAAAGCTCGCTGGGATGGCGCCGGAGAAAGGCACGCGGCAGGCGTACCCGGTCGAATAGTTCAGCCGCACGGTCCTCTAGCGCGCTGCCGGCCTCCAGCCTGAAGTTCTTCAGCGGCTCGATGACCTGTTCCAGCAGCGACATGTGCGGGTTGAGCGAGCCGTAGGGATCCTGAAAGATCATCTGCATGTCGCGGCGGGCCAGTCGCATTTCCTCGTCGGAAAGTGCCAGAAGATCCTGTCCGTCGAAGGTGATCTGGCCGCTGTCGGGGCGTTCCAGCCGCAAGATGCAGAGCCCGGTCACCGACTTGCCGCTGCCGCTTTCGCCGACCAGCGAGAGAGTCTCGTTTTCGAGAAGGTGAAACGTCACGTCCTCGACGGCGTGAGCGTTGGCCACGGTCCGGCTCAGCCAGCCGCCGCGGATCGGGAAGCGCTTGGTCAAGCGCTTGACGTCGAGCAGCACGCGACTGCCCGGCTGAAGCGGCTTGTCGATGCGGCTTTCGGTCGTGGCGACGGTCTCCATGGGCTCGGGCAGGGTCTTGCCGGCCATGTCGCCGAGTTTCGGAACTGCGGCCAGAAGGGCCCGGGTATAGGGGTGCTGCGGATCGGTCAGCACTTGCCCGACCGGCCCCTCCTCGGCCACATGGCCATTGTGCATCACGACCACCCGGTCGGCCATCTGCGCCACAACGGCCATGTCATGGGTGATCAGGAGCACCGCCGCGCCGGTCTCGTCCCTTAGCTTGCGGATGAGCGCCAGGATCTCGGCCTGTACCGTGACGTCGAGTGCCGTGGTGGGCTCATCGGCAATCAGCAGACGCGGCTCGCAGGCCAGCGCCATGGCGATCACGATGCGCTGGCGCATGCCGCCGCTGAGCTCGTGCGGGTATTGCTTCAGCCGCCGTTCGGGCTCGGGTATGCGCACCTGTTTCAACAGCTCGACCGAACGGCCGTCGGCCTCTTCGCGGCTCATGTCGCGATGGTGCAGCAGGCTTTCGGCCAGCTGCCAGCCGATCGTGTACGAGGGGTTCAGCGCCGTCATGGGTTCCTGGAAGATCATGCCGATTTCGTTGCCTCGGATCGTGCGCATCTGCGCTTCGTCCGCCGCGCGCAGGTCAATCTCGTTGCCGCTGCCGCCATCCAGTGTCAGCTGGCCTTCCGCCACCCAGCCGCCGGAGAACTTGGTGAGCTGCATCAGTGCGAAGGCAGAGACAGACTTGCCGGAACCGGACTCGCCCACGATGCAGACGATTTCTCCCGGCTCGATGGTGAACGAGACGTCCTGGACTCCCGCAATCGCGCCGCGCTTCGACGGAAACTTGACGCGCAGGCCTTCGACACTGACAAGCGGCTTGTTCATCCTCTGCTCCCGCTTCCAGTGGCGAACCAGCGCCAGCGCTGCGCCGGGTCAGTGACTGCGCGCACCCAGCTTGCCACGAGGTTGAGACTGAGCGCGGTGAGGAAGATTGCCAGCCCCGGGAAAGCCACCAGCCACCAGGCGGACCGGATATGCTCGCGTCCGTCGGCGACCATCAGGCCCCAGGACGGGTCGGGCGGCTGCACGCCGAAGCCGAGGAAGC
>JAPPCV010000169.1:44477-141629 GCA_028824715.1 Boseongicola sp.
ACCAGGATCGCGCCGGTGAGCAACGCGGACAGTTCGTCGCCGATCATGGTGATGATGGGGATCGCTGCATTGCGCAGGGCATGCAGCAAGATCACTCGCCACTCTGCCACGCCCTTGGCGCGGGCGGTGACGACGTAGGGTTTCGCCAATTCGTCCAGCATGGCGCTGCGCGTCACCTGCGCGATGCGCCCGATGGGCCGGGCGGCGAGCGTCAACGCCGGAAGGATAACGTGCGCCGGCTCTCCGTAACCCCCTGTGGGCAGCCAGCCGAGCTGGACCGCGAATAGCACGATCAGCATCAGCCCAAGCCAGAACTGCACGATGGAGACGCCGGCCAGCGACAGTACGGTCACCAGCCGGTCGGCTAGGTGCCGCGGGTAGGCGGCGGCGATCACGCCCATGCCGAGGCCAAGCGGAACCGCGATGGCCATGGCGACGCCAGCCAGAAGGAAGGTGGCGGGCAGGCGCTCTGCCACCAGATCGACCACGGGCACGCCTATGTCCTTGAGGTCCGCCTCGGGGATCACCGAGAAGCCATAGCGGTAACTGACGCCGAAATCGCCCTGCAGGAGCCCGCCCATGTAGCGCACCCATTGCAGCCAGAGCGGGTCGTTCAAGCCAGCCGCGCGGCGGAGGTTTTCCAGCGCGATGTCGTTGGCGCCGGGGCCGAGCATGTTGAGAGCCGGGTCGCCGATCATGCGGCAGGCGAAGAAGACGAAGGAGACCGTGATCAGCAGCAGGAGAACGGAGTTGATCACCCGCTTCAAGAGGTAGGGCATGCGTCCGCTTGTCCGTCAGGGGGTGGGGTCAGGCAAGCCGGCGCGCCTGTGGAGCGCGCCGGCTCTTCGCTCGGGAGGCTATTCAGCCGGTTTCAGGTAGACCGCCTGAATTCTGTGGTCGGTACCGAAGGTGAACTCGATCCCGGCCTTCACCAGGTAGCCACGGTCGAGGAGCGCCAGCGGCACGATCAGGTGCCGGTCATGGACATACTGGACCAGGTCCTTCATCCGCCCGTTCCGGTCGTCGCCGAAGCTTGCCAGTGCCTCGAACAGCCTGGCGTCGAAATCGGCATCACAATAGACCGACGAACGCGACGGCCCCTTCGGGTCGTTGATGTCCGGGCAGGCATAGTTCGAATGCAAGAGCAGCCCATAGTCGCCCGAGGGGTTGCCCTTGACGTGCACCTGCATCATCTGCCGGTTCGGCTCGTCGGCATAGCCTGCGATGCGGACGCGCGGGTTGAACTCCTGCGGCGTCTGCACCTTGATCGTGGTGTCAATGCCCGAGATGTTCAGCATCGCGCCGATGGCCTCGACGATCGGCTTGATCCTCGGGGTGGTGTCCCGTCCCACGACCTCGATGTTCAGCGCATCGATATCGACGCCGTCCGCCTTGGCCTCCGCCAGAAGCGCCATGGCGCGCTCGGGGTCATACGCGTAGGGCGCCACGGCATCGTTGAAGCCGATGGTGCCCTTGGGGCCAAGCTGTCCTTGCGGCACGGAAGCCATGCCTTGCAGACCGGCGATGCCGGCGATGTCGATGGACAGGAAGACCGCCTCGCGCACCCGCGGATCGGCAAGAACGGGGTGGGCGTGCAGCGAATGATCGAGGCGACCATACAGGTAGGTCGTCGACGGGCCGGTCACGCAGCCGTAGTCGGCCGCATCCGCCGCGCGCGCGCATTCGTCGGCTGAGGGGAACATGCCCAGCTGCGCTTCGCCCGACTGAACCATCGCCACGCGCGTGGCGTCCTCCGACCGAAACACGAACTTAAGGTCCGAGTAGGCCGGCTTGGTGGTGCCATAGGCATCGCCAGCGCTCAGCCCCCACCAATCGGGGTTGTAGGTCGCCGTCCAGAACTGGCCCTTGGCCCATTCCCCGAAGACATAGGGCCCGGTGCCGACGGGCGTGTCGAAATGCTCCTCCGGGCTGTTGTCCAGCTGTGCAGCCGAAGAGATGCCGCCCAGCGTCATGCGGAATTCCAGCAGGGGATCGGCCTTGCTCGACACCACCTCGACGGTGCTTTCGTCGATGGCGGTGGCGGTGATTTCACCGGGGCCGGCATATTCCTGAATGGTGAATGCCTT
Organism: Boseongicola sp.; assembly: GCA_028824715.1. Taxonomy (GTDB): domain Bacteria; phylum Pseudomonadota; class Alphaproteobacteria; order Rhodobacterales; family Rhodobacteraceae; genus JAJEFO01. Next base: position 46,565 of record JAPPCV010000169.1, read on the forward strand.
TTCGGGGCTCCAGACCCAGTTGATCGACTTGGCCACGGCCTCGGCTGTCATGTCGGTTCCGTCGTGGAACTTGACGCCCTCCCGGATGGTGAACCGTAGCGTGCTGCCATCGATGCGTTCCCAGCCGGTGGCGAGTACGCCACGCATCTCGCCGGAAACCGGGTCGACCGCGATCAGTGTTTCCACGACATTGCGCAGCCCGGTGGCGTTGATTTCCTTGTAGGTGCCCTGTGCGGCAAGGTCCTGAGGTTCTTGGTTGACCGCGACGACAAGGGTGCCATGGGAAGGCTCGGCATATGCGGCAACGGCTGCGAATGCGAGAGCGGACCCGGCCACCCAAAGCATCCCGCCTCCGCGCGAGCGAAGTTTGTTCATCTGAATTCTCCCGTATATACAGACCAAATGAAATGACAGCGCTTTCATAATGTCAACTCGAATTGCCGCTGCCCCCTTGTTCTCGATGAAATTCAATGTCCAAGCACGAGTCCTGTTGAACGTGCCATAAACTCATCAAAGTGGTGATAGCGCTTTCATTACGGAGATCGAAGCCTTGCCATGCCGGGAGGGTCTCAAGAATTCGATGGCCTGATTGCCCTGATCGGAGCCTCCAGTGCGGGGAAGCCCGCTTCTGCGCAGGTGCTTCGGGTCATGGCCGCCAGCCTGACTGAGCTGACCAAGAGGTTGCGGGGCGAGGCGAAGGGCCGTTTCGGCGCGCTGACGCGTACTGACATTCAACGTCATGTCCGTGAGGTGCAGGGCAATCTCGCCAAATGTCACCATGGCCGGACCGACCTGGAGGAACCTGGCGACGAGCGCTGCAGAGACGCCGTGCCTGACGGGGTTCGAAACTCCGATGAATCGGACTGTGTCGCCAGCATTCCCGCCCGCACATCGCAGGTCTTCTGGCTGCTCGCCGCCATGAAGTCGGCCGAAACTCGCTTTGCTCGCGTGATGAGGCGCAACGGCGAAGGAGAACCGAACGAATTCGAGCACATCCGCACGGACGACCGTCGCGCCATGGGAGATTTCAAGTCGGCATTCCAGACCAATGCATTTCTGATCGCGGAAGCCTTCAGGCGGTTCGAGCATTCAGGTGGCCCGGGAGATCAGGAAGATGCACTTGCCGGATCTTCGCGGCAGTGCGTGGCAACGGCCGAGTTGGAGCCTGGCGCCAGCCCGCTTCGCGGTGAGCCGAAAGCAGGCCAATTGGCCGGTGTCCAGTATTGGACTCGAGGGAGAATGCAGTCTTGGCTCAGCCTTCGGCATGCCTGACCACACCGAATGTGCGTGGCAGCGGCGTGACGCGAAAGTGCGGCATCGGCAAGACCCGGTCTCTGCGCCTGAGGCCTGCACTCCTGTGCACAACCGGTTCAGGAATGCGAGCCCGCCTCTCTACGCCAAGTCTTCCAGTCTTCCGGCGTGTCCAGGTCCCGAGTGGCGCGATTGCCCTGCAGTTGCACGAGGGCGACGGTCTCGGCCTTCAGGATGGCGCGACCGCCTTCGTCGCCGGTCAGCCTGGCGAACCGAGGCAGCAGTCGTGGAGGCACGATCAGGGGCGTGCCTGGTCTTCCTGCAGCGTCCGTGGCCCGGGTTGGCGTGTCGCCTCCGGCTGTTTCGAATCGTTCGATGACGCTCTTGATGTCGGATGCCGTGACTCCGGGAACGTCCGGCAGCAGGATCATCATGGCGCGACCCGGGGCATCCTTCATTGCATGCAAGGCTGCGGCGCGAAGCGTCGCCCCGAGGCCTTCGGTAGCATCCTCGACCTCGATCGTGGTCACTTCGAGTCCGCCTATCGCATCCCGACGAGCGACGTCGCCTTTCGGAACCGCCACGACGACATCGCATCCACTTGCGACGGCGGTGCCGGCCTGACGGCGAAGCAGTGGCGTGCCGTCAACTCGCTCCAGGAGCTTGTCGCGGCCCCGCATGCGCGACGAAGCGCCTGCTGCAGGAATGACGACGAGCGGGTTCACCGTTCGGGGATCAGTCCACGCGGACTGAAGCGGAGAACCAGAAGCAGGATCAGTCCCATGGTCAGCAGCCGCATGTGCGCGGCAGTTTCAAGAAGATGTTCCTTCAGCCAGAAGCCATCCGGCATGCCTGCAGTGATGCCTCCGATAAGGGCGACGCCCAAGGGCTCGACCATGACCCAGAGATACCAGATGAGCATGCCGCCAAGAACCGCGCCGAAATTGTTGCCTGACCCTCCGACAATGACCATGACCCAGATCAGGAACGTGAATCGCAGAGGCTGGTAGCTTGAAGGTGTCAACTGGCCGTCCAGCGTTGTCATCATGGCTCCAGCTAGCCCGCAGACCGCAGATCCGAGGACGAACACCTGCAGGTGCCGTGCCGTGACGTCCTTGCCCATCGCCTCGGCGGCAACCTCGTTGTCGCGAATGGCCCGCATCATCCGGCCCCAAGGCGAGTTGAGCGCGGCCTGCGCCAACCAGAGCAGCAAGAGCAGAACCGCCAGGAAGAGGCCAGCATATGCAAGCTTGACCGTAATCGTGGACGCCGTCACCGGGTCGAAGCCAAAGCCCGACACCCGCTCGACAAATCGTTCCGAGTTCTGGAGGTCGATTTCGTAGGGGACCGGTCGCGGGATGCCGCTCACGTTCTTGACGCCGCGCGATAGCCAATCCTCGTTCTTGAGAACCGCGATGATGATCTCGGAGATGCCAAGGGTGGCAATCGCGAGATAGTCCGAACGCAGGCCAAGCGCCGTCTTCCCGACGACCCATGCCGCCCCAGCGGCGAGCAGCGCTCCAACGGGCCACGCAACCAGCACAGGCAGCCCAAGGCCGCCAAGATTTCCCGCCCTGGCCGGCGACACCGCTTCGATCGCCGCCACCGCAGGATCGAAGAGCCAGCGATACACGAAGAAGCCCACGACAAGAATCGCGACGAGCGCAGGCGCGCGAGCCTTCCCGGCCGGAATTCTCTTCCAGGCCAGGATGGCCGCCACGATGGCGGCAGTCCCGACAAGAAGGGCGAAGATGACCCTAGATCCGCCAGCGTCCCAGGCTTCGACAACGGGCGGTTTCGAGATGATTACGGTACTGAGGCCTCCAAGCGCCAGAAACCCCATGACGCCGATATTGAAGAGACCCGCATAGCCCCATTGCATGTTCACTCCCAGGGCCATGATCGCCGAGACAAGGCCCATGTTCAGGATGCCAAGGGCAACGTTCCAGCTTTGCAGGAAGCCGGTTGCGGCGATCAGCGCGAAGACAACCAGGAAGAGGGTCATGTCTCGTGGCTTCAGGGTCACAGCGCTTTCCCCCTGAACAGTCCGGTCGGCCGGAACAGGAGCACGACGATGAGAATCGCGAAGCTGACGGCGAACTTGTAGTCTGTCGAAAGCAGCTGGACGAGGCCTTGCGGTTCCCAGGCAGGAATCAGGTAGCCTGCGACCTTCTTGAACGCATAGGTGATCGTGACCTCGGAAAAGGCGATGACAAAGCCGCCCGCGATCGCGCCGATCGGGTTGCCCAGGCCTCCAACGATCGCCGATGCGAAGATCGGCAGGAGAAGCTGGAAGTAGTTGAACGGCTTGAAGCTCTTGTCGAGCCCGTAGAGCACGCCCGCGATGGTGGCCAGCGCCGCCACCATGATCCAGGTCATCATCACCACGCGTTCGGGATTGATGCCGGAAAGGAGAGCGAGATCCTCGTTGTCCGAAAACGCCCGCATGGACTTGCCCGTGCGCGTGCGATTCAGGAACCAGAAGAGGAGGGCCACCACGATGATCGCGACGACGACGGTCAGCATGGCGGTGGACTTGATCGCGAGGCCTTCCTTCAGGCCGGTCAGTTCCTTGAACTCGCGAGCCGTAATGATGAAGCGCGCACCGTCCGCAAATCGCTGTTCGTCAACTCCAATGACGAACCGTACGAGCCCGTTCGTCACGAACATCACGCCCATCGAAACAATGACAAGAATGACAGGCGCGGACTTCTGCTCCCGGTAGAACCGGTAGACAAGGCGGTCGGTGATCAGGACGAGCACCGCGGTGGCGGCAATCCCGGCGGGTAGCGCCAGAAGCGCTGTCGGGAACGGACCCAGGGACACGCCCATGGCCTGGAGCCACCAGGTGCCCAGAATCGTTGCCATGGCGCCAAAGGCCATCGTGTCGCCGTGGGCGAAGTTGGAGAACCTCAGGATCCCGTAGATCATGGTCACGCCAAGGGCTCCGAGCGCCAGCTGGCTGCCATAGGCAACAGCCGGCAACATGACGAAATTCGCAAATGCGACGATTGCGTTCAGGAGATCCAAGCTGCCCTCCTGCCTGGACAGGTGGAAACCGAACCAGCAGGATCCCGAAGCGACCCCAAAGGGCGCTCGCGTCGCAACGAGCATCCGCCGCCTTCCCGGAAGCCGGCGTCGGCACGTGTCCTTGAGAGCTTGTTCATGCCGTCACTCTCCAGCTCCTGCCCGCACTCCTAGCCACCCAGAAACGAACGTCTGACTTCCGGATCCGCAAGGAGCGCTGCGCCGGTATCGGTGAAGGCGTTCCGTCCCTGCACCATGACGTAGCCCCTGTCCGCGATCTCGAGGGCCTGCCGCGCATTCTGCTCCACCATCAGGATCGAGATGCCGGACCTTGCCACCTCAACGATCCTGTCGAACAGCTCGTCCATGACGACGGGACTGACGCCCGCCGTCGGCTCATCCAGCATCAGGACCCTGGGCCGGGTCATCAGCGCGCGACCGACGGCCACCTGCTGGCGCTGTCCGCCGGACAGTTCGCCCGCCGTCTGGCGACGCTTTTCCTGCAGGACCGGAAAGAGCTCGTAGACCTGCGCCATGGTTCCCGAAATGTCGTCGCGTCTCAGGAATGCCCCCATTTCGAGGTTCTCCTCGACCGTCAGCGACGTGAAGGTGTTGGAGTTCTGCGGGACGAAGGCCATCCCCATTGCCACCCTGTCCTGCGGGCTGAGGTGCGAGATGTCTTCGCCGCCGAGCCTGACCGAGCCCTCATGGAGATCCAGCATCCCGAAGACAGCCTTCATTGCCGTCGACTTGCCCGCGCCGTTCGGTCCGACGATCACGGCAATCTCGCCTTCGTTCACTGAAATGGTGCATGAATGGAGAATGTCCACTCCACGGCCATACCCGCCGCTCAAGGAGTCGCCGATCAGGAAAGGATCGCTCACCGTACGCCTCCCTGATCGCGTTTCATGCGTCTGCACGCGTTTCGAGTCGGGCGACGCGGCCGGCAATTCTCCACATTGAGGCCGAAGTCGCCGGTGTGTCGGCGCAGGCTATTGCCGATGCGAACTGTCCGGGAGCAAGTCATGCCTTCACGTCCTCCCTGATCCTGTTCTTCAGGCCGGTGCCGAGATAGGCTTCTATGACGTGTTCGTTCGACTTGATCTGGTCGATCGTTCCCTCGGCCAGCACCTTGCCCTCCGCCATGCAGATGACCGGGTCGCAAAGCCGGCCGATGAAATCCATGTCGTGCTCGATCATGCAGAAGGTGTAGCTGCGCTCCCTGTTCAAGCGCCGGATCGCGTCCCCGATCGTCCTGAGCAGCGTGCGGTTCACGCCGGCGCCCACCTCGTCCAGAAAGACGATTTGCGCATCCACCATCATGGTGCGCCCCAGTTCAAGGAGCTTTTTCTGGCCTCCCGAAAGGTTGCCCGCCCTCTCGTCCCTCAAGTGGTCGATGGTCAGGAACTCCATCACCTCGTCGGCCTTCTTCCTGATCTCCTCTTCCTCTGCCGCGATCCTGCGGCGACCGATCCAGGTGTTCCAGATTCTCTCCCCCTGCTGCCGGCCCGGAACCAGCATCAGGTTCTCGCGGACGCTCATGGAGGCGAATTCGTGGGCGATCTGGAAGGTGCGGAGAAGCCCCTTGTGGAAGAGGTCATGCGGCGCGAGGCCGGTGATGTCCTCCCCGTTCATGAACACGTGCCCGCCGGTCGGCGGCAGGGTTCCCGCGATCACGTTGAACAGCGTCGTCTTGCCTGCGCCGTTTGGCCCGATCAGGCCGGTGATCGATCCCGGCGCAATTTTCAGGGTGACTCCGTCAACGGCACGAAATCCGCCGAAATGCTTGTGCAGGCGCTCGACCCTGATCATGCCCGTTCCCGGATGCAAAAAGGGCCCGGAAGAAGTCCGGGCCCCAGGCTTGCGCCGCTACCGATACTTGACGGTCTCGATGCTGCCGCCCTTGACCTCGATCTGGCGGTAGTTGCCGGCCGATTCGCCTGGGCCGATCAGTTCGACCGCGCTTGCGCCGACATAGTCGACCTCACCGCCGTCAGCGAGAATCTGCAGGGCCTTCGCAAGTTCGCCAGGAAAGATCTCTTCGCCCGGTGCATTGGCGACGTCCATGACCTTGTCCTTGAAATCGGCGGATTCCGCCGATCCGGCGGCCTGCATGGCCAGCATGATCAGCGCTGCAGCATCATAGCTTGCGTCCGAAAACGGCGACGTGGCGTCGAATGCGTCACCCGCAAGTTCGACATACTTGGCCTTTCCAAGGCTGTCGGTGCCCGGGTGCTGACCGGTCGAGCCGTCGATCTCGCTGCCGAAGTTGTCCGTCAAGGCTTCCCCGATCATGCCGTCGGGAAGGTGAAAGGTGTCGAACGCGCCGGAATCAAGCGCCGCGCGGATGATGCCGGAACCGCCCTGGTCGACATAGCCTGCGACAACCAGCCGCTGGCCGCCGGCGGAAGCCAGGGCGCCGACCTCTGCCGAATAGTCACCCTTGCCGTCCTCGTGCGCCGCATTGATCGTGACCGTGCCGCCAGCGGCCTCGAACGCAGTCTGGAAGCTGTCGGCCAGGCCCTTGCCGTAGTCGTTGTTGGTGTAGGTCACCGCAACTTCGTCGATGCCCAGTTCCATGAGAACTTCCGTCATCACGACGCCTTGGCGCGCGTCGGAAGGCGCGGTCCGGAAGAAGAGACCGTTGTCCTCGTTGTTCTGATGGCTGAGTCCTGGCGACGTTGCCGAAGGCGAAACCATCACGATGCCGTTAGGAAGAGCGACGTTTTCCAGGATCGCGCCCGTGACTCCCGAACAGTCTCCGCCCACGATGGCCTTCACGCCATCGCTTGTGATCTGCTGTTCGGCAACGGAGGTCGCGGCCGCCGAGTCGATGCAGGTCGAGTCGCCGCGGACCGGCGTCACCACGGAACCGCCGAGCAGAAGTCCGGAATCGCTGACTTCCTTCATGGCAAGTTCGGCCCCGTCCGCCATTGGCGGCGTCAGCGATTCGATCGGGCCGGTGAGGCCCACGATGATGCCAATCTTGATTTCCGAATGGCCGCCGGCCAAGGCCGTACCCGCAAGGAACGCGGACGCAACGGTAGCAGCAAGCATCTTCTTCATGACAATTCCCCTTTTTTCTTGGATCCAGATTCTGCACTCAACCCTATCGTCAGAGAGGATTGTTTGAAAGAGGCAGAAACCTCAACGGCCGGAACGGCGGAGCGTCTTCCGTGCCTGGACTTTCGAGGGTGACACGGGTGCCGGATTCATTCCCTTGCCTTGCCTGCCGCGAGACGGGCCGATGCTTCTGACCGGCCGGCCGGGCTCAATCGAACAGGCCTTCCGGAGGGTCGATCACGATGCGTCCATCCGTCAGGTCGATCGTGGGCACGATGGCACGGGTCAACGGAAGGAGGATGTCCGGCCCGGCATCGTTCCGGCTTATTTCCAGCAAGTCTCCGGCACCGTGGTTCAGGACTGCCGTGATTCGGCCAAGTTCGGTTCCTCCGGTGTCAAGGACCAGGAGTCCGATGAGATCCGCGTTGTAGAACTCGTCCTCCGGCAATTCGGGCAGCCGGTTCCGGGCAACGTGCAGCGTCGTGCCGCGAAGGGCGTCCGCCTCCTCTTTCGTGGTCACTCCCGAGAGACGGCCGATGAAACCGCCCTTGGCAGGACGCACCAGCCGCAGGTCCCACGTCGTCGTGCCGTCCTCGGACGACAGCGGACCGTATGACGCGATGGATTCAGGCTTTGCGCAGAAGCTCCTGAGGCGCACCTCTCCCTTGATCCCGAACCCGCCCGTGATCGCGCCGACACAGACTCGGTCCTTCATTGGCCCGTTGCCATCCATGCGCCTCTTGGCCTCCGCGGACATGCTCGACGTGCCTGACCGCCGCGATCGACATGGGCGCGATGTGCCGGCAACGAGGCAGGCGAGCCGGGCATGCCCTATCCGGCCTTGGGCTCTTCGGGCGCCTCCGTCTCGGGCGACGCCGTGTCAGTGGATGCCGTGTCCGGCGCGTCCTCCGATTCCGCATTTGCGGCGCTTTGCGTGTCCTCTGGCCCCGCTTGCGTGCTGTCTTCAGAGTCCTGGGTGGCGGCCTCTTCGGCATTCGCTTCCGGCGTCTCGTCAGCCTTGACGTCTTCGCGTTGGGCATCCTGCGATGCGGCTGCGTCGTTCGCTTCGCTTGCGGCCGCCGCCTCTGCGCGTTCCTGTGCCTTCTTGCGGGGCCTGGCCTTCTTCGGGTTGCTGCGTTCCTTCCTGTCGAGGACGCCCGCGGCTTCCAGGAAGCGCGAAACGCGGTCGGTCGGTTTTGCGCCCTGGTCCATCCAGTACTTGATGCGTTCGAGGCTCATTTTGACGCGCTCCGCACTGTCCTTGGGCAGGAGCGGATTGTAGGTGCCCAGCTTTTCGATGAAGCGGCCATCTCGGGGCATGCGGCTGTCTGCAGCGACGATGCGGTAGAACGGGCGCTTCTTCGTTCCGCCACGGGCAAGGCGAATCTTCATTGCCATTGTGTTGGTCCTTCTGGTCTATTTCCGGATTTGCATGTGGTGTTGGATGACTTCCTCGAAGATGAACGCGAGGAACTTCTTCGCGAACTCGGGATCGAGGTCGGCTTCCCTTGCAAGCCTTTCGAGGCGCTTGATCTGTTCTGCCTCACGGGACTTGTCGGCAGGCGGCAGCTTGTGCTCCGCCTTGAGCTTGCCCACGGCCTGGGTGCAGGCGAAGCGTTCGGCAAGGGTGTAGACGAGGATCGTGTCGAGCCGGTCGATCGATGCCCGGTGCGATGCCAGGACCTCGGCGGCACGCTTGACGGCGTCAGTCATGCAGATTCCTTTCCGATGGTCTTGTGAAGTCCCGGATCACCGGAGCTCCATATTGCAAAACCTGGTGTCGTGCCCGCCTCCCCATCGGGTTTGGCGTGGCGGTACACGACGTTCCCCTTTGGCCAGTCCTTCGGCGTGTCCTCGACGGCGCCTAGCCGTTCGGCCAGGGCGATGGATCGGACGTTCTTGCTTGCGATGTAGCTGACAAACGTCCGGAGTCCGAGGGTGTTGAACGCCCAGTCGCGCGCCGCTGCCGCCGCTTCCGTTGCAAATCCCTGGCCTTCTGCCTCCTCCAGGAACAGGTAGCCAAGCTCGACCTCGACATCCCCGGGCTCCAGGCCCAGGAGCACAAACCCCAGCAGGTCGCCGGTGGCTGTCTCCGCCACGGCCCAACCGCCATGGCCATGGAGCACCCATCCAGCACTCAGGTTGGCGAAGTCAGACCACGCGTCCTCGCGCGAAAGCGGGCCTCCCGCAAATCGGCCACGGTCCGTGCACAAGATGGACGCGTAACCCGGAAAGTCTTCCAGCCGCACCGCGCGAAGAATCAGGCGACCCGTGCGGATCACCGGCACGTGTGCCGCGAACGCATGCGCGATTTCCGCTGCAGGTCCCGGTGTTGGTTCCTCATGCCTCGGGGTCATGGCGTGCCAGCACGGTTGCACAATTGAATGTCGCGAAGGCAGGGCACCTGCGAATCCGCGCCCGCCGAAACGAGATGCCGCGACGCGAGAGCGCTCATTCGAACATGGAGAAACCGGGATCGGATGCGGCTCATCGCTTCTTCCCAAGTCCCGAGGTCCCCGGGGTGAGCTGGACACCCGAATCGCCGCCGAGACCGGCAAGGCCGCTGGGCAACCGGCCCAGTTGCCGCTGGGCGGCCTCGATCTCCGCCTTTCCGGGCATGCCGCCTGCCATGGCGCCGCCGCCGCCGACAAGCCCGCCAAGCTGGCTCATCATGCCCTTCCTGCCCATGCGACCGACCTTTTTCATCATGTCAGCCATCTGGCGGTGCATCTTCAGCAGCCTGTTGAGATCAGACACTTCAAGTCCGGCGCCCGCGGCGACGCGCTTCTTCCGAGACGCCTGCAGGATTCGAGGGTTTGCGCGTTCCCGTTTGGTCATGGAATCGATCAAGGCGATTTGCTGGCGGATCACGCGATCATCAAACCCGGCCCTTTCCATCTGCGCCTTCATCTTCCCCATCCCCGGCATCATGCCCATGATGCCCGTCATGCCGCCCATGTCGACCATCTGGGTGAGCTGGCTCTTGAGGTCGTTCATGCTGAACTGACCCTTCTGGAAGCGCTTCATCATGCGCTCGGCCTGCTCCGCCTCGACGGTTTCCTGGGCCTTTTCGACCAAGGCGACAATGTCGCCCATGCCGAGGATGCGGCCCGCGATCCGATCGGGTTCGAAAGTCTCGATGGCATCCAGCTTTTCGCCGATGCCGACAAAGCGGATGGGCTTGCCGGTGACGGCACGCATGGAGAGGGCTGCTCCACCGCGTCCGTCGCCGTCCATCCTGGTCAGAATGACGCCTGTCACGCCGATCTTGCCGTCGAATTCGGTCGCAACGTTGACCGCGTCCTGCCCGGTCAGGCCGTCAACGACGAGAAGCGTTTCGCGCGGGTTGGCCACGTCGCGGACGGCGGCGGCCTGGGACACCAGTTCCTGGTCGATGTGGAGGCGGCCTGCCGTGTCGAGCATGTAGACATCGTAGCCGCCAAGGGTCGCCTGCAGCTTGGCGCGTCTGGCAATGGCGACAGGATCTTCGCCCTTGACGATGGGCAGTGTCGGGACGCCGATCTGGCTGCCCAGGACAGCAAGCTGTTCCATGGCAGCCGGCCGGTTCGTGTCGAGAGACGCCATGAGCACGCGCTTGCCGTCCCGTTCGGTGAGCCTCTTGGCAAGTTTGGCAGTGGTGGTCGTCTTGCCCGAACCTTGCAGGCCCAGCATCAGGACGGGCGCCGGCGGGTCGTCGACCTTGAGCGCGCCTGGATCCTCGTCTCCGGTGAGCACGTGAACGAGCTCGTCGTGGACGATCTTTATGACCTGCTGGCCTGGCGTGACGGATTTCGTGACCGCCTGGCCCGCGGCCTTTTCCTGCACGGCCTTTACGAAGTCGCGGGCGACTGGGAGCGACACATCGGCTTCGAGAAGTGCCACTCGCACTTCGCGCAGCGCAGTCTGTACATCGGAATCCGAGAGAGCGCCCTGCCTCGTGAGTCGGTCGAATACACCCGAAAGTCGCTCTGACAGATTCTCGAACAAGATCCGATCCTCAATTTGCCACTCGAATTTCGGCAGGTACCTGCCGTCCTGAACGCCAAACGCCCCCATGGGCGCAACGCGCTGATGGGGGGCGATCCCTGAACTCTCAGGGACCGGGAGATGGCAGCTCCCGGAGGCACGGGCGGCGTAGGGCGTCGAGTGCGCGAAGTCAAGCGGGAATGCAGTTGGTTGCAGTGCATCTTGCCAGCGGACGCGATCCGGTCTCTATTCGCCGGACAGCCGGAGGGCGGGAGATCACGAACCATTCCTTGGATGCGCTGCCTGCCCGAAGGGTGGAGAACGGCAAGGGTCTCCTGCTGATGGGCCTTGGCATGTTCCTGTTTGCGGCGGTGGACACGATCGCCAAGTTCCTGACCAGCGAGCTGCACCCGTTCCAGATCGTGTGGACGCGGCAACTGGGTTTGCTCGTCGGCGCCTTGTTCCTGTTGGCGCTGCACGGGCGTCACCTGTTTCTGACCGCGCATCCGGAGCTGCAGCTGATCCGTGGTCTCGTGGCGGCGCTGTCCGCTGCTGCGTTCATCTACGCCATTCGCCATGTGCCGCTTGCGGACGCGGTGGCCGTGAGCTTCGTGGCGCCTCTCATGGTCACGCTCATGGCGGCGTTGATTCTCCGGGAGCCGGTCGGATGGCGCAGGTGGGTTGCCGTCGTGCTGGGATTCATCGGGTCGATGATCATCCTCCGCCCGGGCATGGGCGCGGTTCATCCCGCTGCCATGCTCGTGGTCGTTGCTGCGCTTTTCTTCGCGTGCCGCCAGGTCATAAGCAGGGCGATTGCAGATGACGGGACCGGCACGACGATCCTGTACACGGCGATGACTGCGGTTCTCGTGCTCTCGATGCCGTTGCCCTGGGTGTGGGTCACGCCCGGCGGGTCCGAATTCCTGCTCCTTGTGGGCTTGGCCCTGCTGGCGGGCCTTGCCGAAGTGTGTGTCATCCGTGCCCTGGAACTGGGGCTCGCGGTCGCGGTCGCACCGGTGCATTACACGCTGATCATCTGGGCGTCGCTTTACGGCTGGCTCGTCTTCGGCCAGTTCCCGGATGCCTGGACATGGGCGGGAACCGCGATCATCATGGTGACAGGGATATACACGCTGCGGCGCGAATACCTGGCCGACAGGCGTGCAAGGTATCGGTGAGGACGTGGATTCCCCGCGTTTTCAAGCTCTTGGAACGGAATCAAAAAAAATTTTCGGTCCCTGTTGACAGACCTTGAGCGCTTTCCTAGTTAGCGCCTGTTAGCACTCGCCTGTTGTGAGTGCCAACAAGAATACAATGAAAGGAACGAAGGAGCGTTCAACATGAAATTCACCCCGCTTCATGATCGCGTTCTTGTTCGTCGCGTGGAAGGCGACGAGAAGACCGCCGGCGGCCTGATCATCCCCGACAACGCCAAGGAAAAGCCCGCAGAGGGCGAGATTGTGTCTGTTGGCGCAGGGGCGAAGGACGACGACGGAAAGCGCATCAAGATGGATGTCAAGGCCGGCGACAAGATCCTGTTCGGCAAGTGGTCGGGCACCGAGATCACGCTCGACGGCGAAGAACTTCTGATCATGAAGGAAAGCGACATTCTCGGCATCATTGCCTGATTTCGCTGTCCTGAACCAACTCAAACGAAAGATAACCAGGAGCTAAGGAAATGGCCGCAAAGGACGTCAAATTCGAGACCGACGCCCGGAACCGGATGTTGGCTGGCGTGAACATCCTCGCCGACGCCGTGAGGGTGACGCTCGGACCAAAGGGGCGCAACGTCGTGCTCGACAAGAGCTTTGGTGCACCCCGAATCACCAAGGATGGTGTGACGGTCGCCAAGGAAATCGAGCTTGAGGACAAGTTCGAGAACATGGGTGCGCAGATGGTCAAGGAAGTCGCTAGCCGCACCAATGACGAGGCCGGCGACGGCACCACCACCGCAACGCTGCTTGCGCAGTCCATCGTCCGCGAGGGCATGAAGGCGGTTGCCGCCGGCATGAATCCGATGGATCTCAAGCGAGGAGTCGATGCCGCTGTCACGTCGGTCGTCGAAGACATCAAGAAGGCCGCGCGCAAGGTGAAGGACTCGGAAGAGGTTGCCCAGATCGGCACGATCTCGGCAAACGGCGAAGCCGAGATCGGCACGCAGATCGCGGACGCCATGCAAAAGGTCGGAAACGACGGCGTGATCACCGTTGAGGAAAACAAGGGCCTCGACACCGAAACCGAGGTCGTGGAAGGCATGCAGTTCGATCGCGGCTACCTGTCGCCTTACTTTGTCACCAACCCCGACAAGATGACCGCCGAACTCGAGGACGCGATGATTCTTCTCCACGAGAAGAAGCTGTCGTCGCTGCAGCCGATGGTTCCGCTGCTTGAGTCGGTCATCCAGTCCCAGAAGCCGCTCCTCATCATCGCGGAGGACGTGGAAGGCGAGGCTCTGGCCACGCTGGTCGTCAACAAGCTGCGTGGCGGCCTGAAGATCGCGTCGGTCAAGGCTCCCGGCTTCGGCGACCGTCGCAAGGCCATGCTTCAGGACATTGCGATCCTGACAGGTGGCCAGGTGATCTCGGAAGACTTGGGCATGAAGCTCGAAAACGTGACGATGGACATGCTCGGCTCCGCCAAGCGCGTCTCGATCACCAAGGACGAGACCACCATCGTCGACGGTGCGGGCGACAAGTCCGAGATCAAGGCCCGGGTCGCGCAGATTCGCCAGCAGATCGAGGAAACCACGTCGGACTACGACCGCGAGAAGCTGCAGGAGCGGGTGGCCAAGCTCGCCGGCGGCGTTGCCGTCATCCGCGTGGGCGGCATGACCGAGGTCGAGGTCAAGGAGCGCAAGGATCGTGTCGACGACGCCTTGAATGCGACCCGCGCCGCCGTGCAGGAAGGCATCGTCATCGGCGGCGGTGTTTCCCTCATGCAGGCTGCAAAGGGCCTCGACAAGATCAAGTGCGAGAACAGCGACCAGGAAGCCGGCGTCGCGATCGTGCGCAAGGCGCTCGAGTCCCCGCTGCGCCAGATCGCCGAGAATGCCGGTGTCGATGGCTCCGTGGTGGCCGGGAAGATCCGCGAGAGCAAGAGTGCCAAGTTCGGCTTCAACGCCCAGACCGAGGAATATGGTGACCTGTTCAGCCACGGAGTCATCGATCCGGCCAAGGTCGTGCGCACTGCGGTCGAGGACGCCGCGTCGATCGCCGGGCTTCTCATCACGACGGAAGCCATGGTCGCCGAAAGGCCAGCCAAGGAAACTCCTGGTGGCGGTGGCGGCATGCCCGACATGGGCGGCATGGGCGGCATGATGTAGAATGCGCTGGTCCGGGGGGATGCGCAGCGTCTTCCGAGGCCACGGTCAAATAGACAACGGAAGGGGCGCCCGCGAGGGCGCCCTTTCTTCACTTGGAGCCAACCGCAAAGGCGGGCAGCGTGCGGTGCAGTGCATGAATTTCCGGAACCGCCGGCAGGAAATCGCAAGGAATGGCAGGTCTCAATGGACGTTCACGGGGGCCAGGTCGTTCTGGCGCGCCAATATGAAGGCGAGGCTGCGGTCCTTCACCAAGGCCAGCCGCTCGCCATCCGACGAGTGAAGGGCATATACCGTTCCGAGGCCTTGTGCCTGCTCCTGCAAATCCTCTGGCAGATCCGAGACGTCGACGGGACGCACATAGACCAGCCGCTCAAGATCCATGCCCTTTATGTCAAACGGCGTGTTCATGACGGTCCGCCCTTGGTGATCGGAATTGTCTGGACAACATTTTCGGCAACGGAGCGGGCAAGGTCGATATGCAGCAAGCCGTTTGCATGCCGCGCTCCGGCCACCTCTACGCCGTCCGCGAGCAGAAAGGTCCGCTGGAACTGCCTTGCGGCGATGCCGCGGTGAAGAAAGACCCGGCCGTCGTTGTCGCCGTCCTGCTTGCCGCGCACAACCAGTTGTCTCTCCTCCATCGTGATCGAGAGATCATCTTCTGCGAAGCCGGCAACCGCGAGCGTGATGCGAAAGGCGTTCTTGCCGACCTGCTCAATGTCATAGGGTGGATAGCCGCTGTCCGCTTTGGCGGTACGTTCAACCAGGCGTTCCAGCTGGTCGAAACCAAGAAGAAATGGGTGCGTCCCCAGTGCCAGTTTGCTCATTCAACTCGTCCTTTCTGCAAGCGACGACGGACTCAGGACCCCAAAGGCGATCCCGCGCCTGAAGAGACATGGGGATTGGAGCGCCTTTCGACAAGGCCCTAAAGTGCTTTGCGGAGCGGCCCGTTGGCGGTATCTTGTCGGCAGTCCCAGCGGAAGTCGCATGCAATGACCCAGCACCCGCCCGAAAAGATGAAGACCGAGGATGTCCTCCGTGTAGAACTGGAGACGTTCCGGAGCGAGCATCGGAAGCTCGACGAGGAGATAAAGACGCTCGAGAGTTCGGGCGGAGATGCCTTTACCATCCAGAGGCTCAAACGGCAGAAGCTCGCGCTCAAGGACAGGATCAAGGCGATCGAGGATCGCATTACTCCGGACATAATTGCCTGAATTATTGCGGCGCCTTGCCTCGGGCGATAGTGTCGCGCCGTCATTGAGGAGGTGCCATGGTCCCGACAGTTGGCATTGTCATGGGAAGCCAGTCGGACTGGCCGACGCTCAAGCCGGCGTCGGAAGTTCTGGACGAGCTTCGTGTGGAGCACGAAGTCCGCATCGTGTCTGCGCACCGGACGCCGGATCGGCTATGGGAATACGGCAAGGCGGCAAAGGACCGCGGATTGAAGGTGATCATCGCTGGGGCGGGCGGGGCAGCGCACCTTCCCGGCATGATGGCTTCCAAGACTCCGTTGCCGGTCATTGGCGTTCCGGTGGAAACCCGCGCGCTCAACGGCGTGGACAGCCTATACTCGATTCTCCAGATGCCGCGCGGTTTTCCCGTGGCAACCATGGCGATCGGCAAGGCTGGTGCCTGCAACGCCGGGCTGATGGCGGCAGGCATCCTGGCATTGTCGGATTCGGACCTCGCAGAGCGGCTGGATGGATGGCGGGCGGCGCTTGCGAAGTCTGTTGCCGAAGAGCCCCATGACGGCTGACGCCCTGGCGCCGGGCCAGACCATCGGCATATTGGGCGGCGGACAGCTTGGGCGCATGCTTGCCATGTCGGCAGCCCGCCTCGGATTGCGCACGCATGTCTTTGAACCGGGAGCAATGCCACCCGCCGGCGAAGTCGCTGGAGTGACCACCACGGCAGACTATTGCGACCGGGAGGCGCTCGCAGACTTTGCGGGTGGCGTCGATGTCGTGACCTACGAATTCGAGAACGTTCCGGCCGAAGCGCTTGACCTGATCGAGGCAAGGGTTCCGGTCCGCCCCAACCGACGGGCGCTGGCGGTCAGCCAGGATCGCTTGAAGGAGAAGCGATTCCTGAACGGGATCGGTCTGACGACGGCACCGTACCATTCCGTTGACTCCGCGTCGCCGAATGCCGCGGGCATGCTGAAGCAGGCAATGGAAGCCGTCGGGCTTCCGGCCATACTGAAGACCCGTCGGCTTGGCTATGACGGCAAGGGCCAGGTGCGGATCGAGAAGGCGCGCTGCGGCGCCGACTTGCTTGCCTCAATGGCAGGCGCGGAGGCCATACTGGAAGGCTTCGTCGCCTTCGCACGGGAAATCAGCGTCATCGCGGCGCGAGGCGTCGATGGCCGGATCGCATGTTTCGAGCCGGGCGAAAACGTCCACAGGGACGGAATCCTGCGCACGACCAGGGTTCCTGCACGAATCGGTCCAGGGACTCGCGAACGCGCATTCGAGATTGCGGCCGCGATCCTGAACGCGCTCGACTATTGCGGAGTGATAGGAGTTGAACTCTTCGACACGGCGGACGGGCTGGTCGTCAACGAGTTTGCGCCGCGCGTGCACAATTCGGGACACTGGACGGAGGCCGGCGCCGTTATCGATCAGTTCGAGCAGCATGTCCGGGCCGTGGCTGGCTGGCCTCTTGCCGCCCCGATTCGGCACTCGGACGTGGAGATGACCAATTTCATCGGCGAAGACTTGGCTGGCTTTCCTGCCATCGCGCGCGAAGACGGGGCGCGACTCCATCTCTATGGCAAGACGGAGACGAGGGCCGGACGCAAGATGGGGCATGTAACACGCGTCCTCGGTCCCGCGACGAGTCCCTGATGGAGGGACCGCGCCTGTCCGTTCGGGGAATTGTCCTGCGGGACGGCCGGCTGTTGATGGTCAATGCCTGGCCCGACGGAAGGAGCGATCTCATCTGCGCCCCTGGCGGCGGTGTTGACAGGGGCCAGTCCCTTCCTGACAACCTCGTCAGGGAAATCCATGAGGAAACCGGCCTGACCGTGCAGGTGGGCCCGGTCGTGCTGGTCAACGAATTCAATGATCCGGCAGGCGCGTTTCACCAGGTCGACGTCTTTTTCCGCTGCCAGCTGGTCTCGGGCGATCCAGATGGTGAGTGGACCGATGTCGGGGGCGTGGTCACCCGGACGCTTTGGCTGACCCGGGACGAACTGGCACGCCACCGGTACAAGCCGGATTCGCTCCCGGACGTGGCTTGGGGCATTGGCGGAGAAGCGGTCTACGATGCCCTGGAGCCCATCGTCAGATAGGCAATGGACAGGGCCGGATTCGCGACCTAACGTGCCGGCATGGAACACCTTAGGCTAGGCGTGAACATCGACCACGTGGCCACCGTTCGCAATGCGCGCGGCGGCGACTATCCTGACCCGGTTCGGGCGGCGAAGCTTGCGGAAGAGGCCGGCGCGGACGGGATCACCGCGCATCTCCGCGAAGACCGGCGCCACATAACCGATCATGACATCGAGCGGCTGACCGAGGCGCTTGGCGTGCCGTTGAATTTCGAGATGGCGGCCACGGACGAGATGCAGGCAATTGCGTTGCGCCATCGGCCTCACGCCGTGTGCATCGTTCCGGAAAAGCGGGAGGAACGCACGACCGAAGGCGGCCTCGAGGTGGCGCAGGACGAGAACCGCCTGGCGCACTTCATTGCACCCCTGCGGGAGGCTGGTTCCCGCGTCTCGATCTTCGTCGCGGCGGACAGGCGCCAGGTCGAGGCCGCAAACCGGATCGGAGCCCAGGTGATAGAGTTGCACGCGGGCGCGTATTGCGACGCCCATGCCGAGGGTCGCTTTGCCGAACGGGACGCCGAGCTTGCCCGTCTCCGCGACATGGCGACCTTTGCGCACTCTCTCGGTCTGGAGGTGCATGCGGGCCACGGCCTGACATTCGAGACGGTCGCGCCGGTCGCCGAGTTCCCCGAACTGCGTGAGCTGAACATCGGGCACTTCCTCGTCGGCGAGGCGATCTTTGTCGGGCTTGGCCCATCGATCACCGAGATGCGTCGGATCATGGACGAAGCGCGCAGCGCTGCCTGACGGCACCATGCGAGGCCGCCGGAGGCGGCCTGGCGGGCGAGCGGGGCCAAGCCGGTGACCCGGCCCCGGATGCTGACCTATGCCGTGGCCTTGGTCAGTGCCTGGTCCAGGTCGGCGATGATGTCGTCCGGATCCTCGATGCCGATCGACAGCCGAACGACGTTGGGCAGCGCGCCCGAGGCCTCTCTCTGCTCGTCAGTCAGCTGCCGGTGCGTCGTCGAGGCCGAATGGATGATCAGCGAGCGCGCGTCGCCGAGGTTGGCGACATGGCTGAACAGCTCGACGGAATCGACGAGTTTCACGCAGGCATCATAGCCGCCTTTGACCGCAAAGCTGAACAGTGCGCCGGCCCCCTTGGGGCAAATGCGCTCTACCCGGTCGAAATACGGCGAGCTCTTGAGCCCTGCGTAGGTCACGCTCTCGATCCGATCGTCGGCTTCCAGCCAGTTGGCAACCTTCTCGGCGTTCGCGACATGCTTCTCCATTCGGAGCGACAGCGATTCGATTCCCATCAAGGTGTAGTGTGCGCCCTGCGGGTTCATCGTCGTGCCGAGATCACGAAGCCCGACGGCGATCGAATGGAACGTGAACGCCATCGGACCAAGCGCCTCGTGGAAGTTGAGGCCGTGATAGGCCGGCTCGGGCTCCGACAGCGACGGGAACTTGCCGGAGGCGGACCAGTCAAACTTGCCCGAATCCACCAAGGCCCCGCCCGTCACGGTTCCGTTGCCGGTGAGGTACTTGGTCGTGGAGTGCACAATTAGGGTCGCCCCGAAATCGATCGGCCGGCAGAGGTACGGCGAGGCCGACGTGTTGTCGACGATGAGGGGCAGCCCGACGTCGTCAGAGAGCTTGCCGATGGCGTCCAGGTCGGTGATGTAGCCGCCCGGGTTGGCGATCGACTCGCAGAAGATCGCGCGCGTGTTCTCGTCGACCGCCGCCTTGACAGCGTCGAGGTCGTCGAAATCCACCAGCTTCGCCGACCAGCCGAACCGCCTGATGGTCTGGGTGAACTGCGTGTAGGTTCCGCCATAGAGGCGGGTTGACGCCACGACGTTGCATCCTGGCATCATCAGCGGGAAGAGGGCCATGATCTGCGCGGCATGGCCCGAAGAGCAGCCTATGCCGCCGACACCGCCCTCGAGCGCGGTAATGCGCTCGGCCAGCGCGGCCACGGTCGGGTTGGTCAGCCGGGAATAAATCCAGCCCACTTCCTGGAGGTTGAACAGGGCGGCGGCATGTTCGGCGTCCCGGAACACGAAAGCGGTGGTCTGGTAGATGGGTATCTGGCGTGCGCCGGTCGTGGGGTCAGGCGTGTTGCCTGCGTGCACCTGCACTGTATCAAAGCCTTGCGGGCGGTCGGACATGTCGTGGTTCCTCTGGTTCTGAAATGTCGCGGGAACCTATGCGGGGTCCGGGATGGCTGCAACGGGAATGTGCCGCGCATGGCGTGGCGTGCGGTCGTGACGGCGAACCGTCACTTCGTGTTGGTCCCGGCGGCTTCCTGGAGCGGTTGCCAGACCGGCGCACGCTTGGCGATGAACGCCTCTATGCCTTCCCGGGAATCGCGCTCCAGCAGGTTTTCGACCATGACGCTGGCAGTATGCGCATAGGCCTCGCCGAGCGGCATTTCGAGCTGCCTGTAGAACGCTTCCTTGCCGATCTTCAACGTTGCGGGAGACTTCGCGGCGATTTGCCCGGCCAGCTCCGCAGTGGCCGCCGCAAGGCGGTCGGGGTCCACGACGCGATTGACGAGGCCGAGCGTTCGGGCCCGTTCGGCGGAAATGGTCTCGCCCGTCAGCAACATCTCCATCGCGGGCTTCCGTCCGACGTTTCGCGACAGGGCAACCATGGGCGTGGAGCAAAACAGCCCGATGTTGACCCCGGGAGTGGCGAAGCCGGCAGCGGTGGAGGCCACTGCGAGATCGCATGACGCGACGAGTTGGCAGCCAGCGGCAGTAGCGACGCCTTGAACGGACGCGATGACGGGCTTTGGGCACCGGACAAGGGCCTGCATCATGTCCGCGCATGCTTCCATCGCGCGTTCGAAGAATGCCCGTCCACCGTCTGGGCCGGTCCTTGCCCTGTTGATTTCCTTCAGGTCATGGCCTGCCGAAAAGACGTGGCCTTCCGACGCAATGACGATGACATGGATGCCGTCATCCGTTGCCAGCTCATCCATGGTCTGGCGCAGACGGCCGATCAGTTCGAGTGACAAGGCGTTGCCACTTGCGGGCCGGTTGAGCCGCATTTCGGCAACGGCGCCGGTTCGGGACCTGAGCAGAATGTCGTCCATGTCGCGGATCCTTTTGCGTTTCGCGGAACGGGTCGGCGGTGTCCGGATTGTGGCTTGCGCGCGCGGGAATGGCCATAGTCGCGGCTCTTGACGGCATTCATGTTTCCGCATCGCGCTGCCGGAAAGGCATGGATTGCCTTGCTCGAGCAGCCTGAAGGAGACCGCAACGGCACATCGACTTTGCCTCTCGGCCCATCGCGATTGTCAGGAAATTGGGCGCATGACAATCATCGGCCATTGCCATAGTGTCGCGTCGCACTTCGCATTTGGAGAGGCCAATGTTCAAGCGCCTTTACTGCAACAACTATCGAGGCTTGGTGAATTTCGAGATCAAGCTCGATGAGTTGACGCTTCTACTGGGACGCAACGGATCTGGCAAGACTTCGGTCCTGGACGCGATGTTCGCCCTGTGCAGACTCCTGGATGGAAGCGCGAAAGTGACCGACAGCGGCATTTTCCCGGAACGCACGTTGACGCGCTGGCAAGGCAGGAAGGAGCAGACATTTGAACTGGATGTCGAACTGGATGTCGAGTTGCATGGTAGTCTTCAGCGCGTTCCGTTCACTTACCGTTTGGAAGTGGAGCATGAGGAGGGCAGTCGGAAAGCCCGGATCAACCGGGAATCGCTGACTGCGAACGGCCAGCCGCTGTTCCGGTCTGATCGTGGCACTGTCCATCTCTATCGGGACGACCACTCGGATGGGCCGATGTTTCTTGCCGATTTGTCGGCATCCGCCCTCGCGCGCGTGCAGCCGGGCCCAGACAACCGGTTGCTGACTCGGTTTGCGGACTTCATGGGCAGAGTGATTGTCTGCAGCCTCAGTCCGGCCAGATTCGAGACAGAGGCAGCGGAGGAATCGGTGCGATTGAGTCGCGATGCAGCGAACTTCGCCGCCTGGTACCGGCACATGCAGTTGGAGAATCCCGGGCAGGTTGCGGAACTCACGGCAGAGCTTCGGAGAGTCATCGAGGGGTTTGACCAGCTGCGCCTTGTGAAGGCTGGGCTGGATGTCAGGGCGCTCATGGTCGGCTTTGCCGAAGAAGGGGGCAATCCATACAGCTTGCGGCTAGACGAGATTTCTGATGGCGAACGCGCTTTGATTGCGCTTTATGCGTTGGCGAAGTTGACGGCAAATCAAGACTGCGCGCTGTTCCTAGATGAACCTGAGAACTTCGTGGCACTCGCAGAAATCCAGCCATGGCTGATCGAGATCGCCGACAACTGCGGCCAGTCGTTGCCGCAGGTCGTGATGTGTTCTCACCATCCTGAACTGATCGATTATCTCGGTAGCGAAAACGGCATTCTGCTCAGTCGCGGGAGTGGTGGGTTGACACGCACATCGAAGTTGAAGGACGTGTCAGCTGGAGGCGCCTTGGAACTGTCTGAACTGTTCGCGCGTGGATGGGAGCAGTGAGCCGCAAGGTCAAACTGGTCCTGCTGTGCGAGGACAGTCAGCATGATACGTTCCTGCGTCGCTTTCTCAAGGCCTTGAACTGGGACACGAGGGAGATGCGCGTCGCACGGGTTCGTGCCGGCATGGGGTCGGGTGAACAATTTGTGCGAACCAGGCTTCCAATTGAACTGAAGGCTTATCGACAGAACAGGAATCGAGTCGCATATGCACTGGTTGTCATGATTGACGGTGACAACCAAGGAGTGAAGGGCCGGATCCAGCAGCTAACCGACGAGTGCAGGGAGTTCGAGATTTGCATGCCGCAGAAGGGCGAGAAAGTCGCGGTTTTTGTTCCGACGTGGAACATTGAGACTTGGCTAGCTTATCTTGATGATCAAGATGTCGACGAAAGGAAAGCAGACTATCCCAGGCTCGAAAGGCCGCGAGAATGCAAGCGACATGCAAGTGTTCTTGCTGAGAGCTGCCGCAGTGGCGAACTGAGGCAGCCAGCACCGGCTTCCTTGGAGGCGGCGTGCCACGAATACGGCGTTCGTCTGAGAGATCAATGACGGCATCCGTTCATGCGAGTTGCATTGGTCGTTGAGAGGCGGCGCCGTCGTCGGCATTGGCCACAGAACAGCCTGCCTCGCTGCGCTCCCCGGTCAGTGCGACGAAACTCGATCCACGAGACTGAATGCACGATAGGCAAGACGGATTGAGCGTCCCCGAATTCGAGGATCAAGGGCGTCGCGACTCCCGTCACCGATGTAGTTCACGAACAGAACAATGAGCGAGATCATGAGTCCGGGCCAAAGAACGCGTTCCGGATAGAGTTCCATCCCGTCGACGGCGTCGAAGAGCAGCTTGCCCCAGGTGGGAAAGTCGGGAGGAAACCCGAATCCGAGAAACGAGAGCGCGCCCTCGATGATGATTGCCGTGGCGATGCCGAGCGTGGCTTACAACATGATCGACGACATCACGTTTGGCAGGAAGTGGCGGGTTATCATTTTCGGCGGCGCTTCGGCCGCTGTTTCGCGCCAGTTCCCGGCCCAGGCGTGTAAGGTCAATCCAGGCGGGTGGAAATTCAGGTTAGGGATTGTCTTGGAGAAAGGTGTCCCGAAGCATTTCCCAACTCTGCTTCGTACGTGCGACAAGCAATTCTCCTTGCGACCGGAAGATGGAGTAGGGTGCGCCATCATCGAGCATCGCGGCGTGCAGACCGGCCTCTCGGCTGATCAGTTCGCCGGCGGCGTGGTCCCACGGTTTCAACAGCCCTGAGATCATGAAGTCGACGGCACCCTCCGCCAGGAGCCAGTACTCGTGGCATGAGCAGCGAAACGACATGACGCGGTCGAACGCGACAAGCCGAGGAGCAAGCCAGCGCTGCGTATCCTTCGGGTAAAGGAACAGCGGAACGAATCCCGTCGATGGATCGTCCCGCGCGGTCGACGAAACCCGCACGGTCCTTCCCTCGGCGGAATGGCGAAAGGCGCCTTGCCCCGCGTGCGCCATGACCCAGCCGTCGGACATGGGATCATAGAGCAGGCCGAAGGTTGTTTTGCCTTCGACCGCTATGGCCATCATCACTCCGAACAGCGGCAGGCCATTGGCATAGTTCCATGTCCCGTCGATTGGATCGACGATCACCGCAATCTCGCTGTCGGTCATGCGGCCCAGAAGCGTCGGGTTCATGGCAACAGCTTCTTCCCCGACGATCAGCGCGCTCGGGAAGAGCTTTGAGACCCCGTTGGCGATGCGGTCTTCGGCTGCCCTGTCCGCCACGGTGACCAGATCGCTTGCATTTGACTTGCCCTCGATTTCGCTTGCGGCCAGGGAGCGGAAGCGGGGCAGGATCTCGGTGCGCGCGGTGTCGCGGACGAGCGCGACCAGCGCGGCGGCATGGTCCTCAGTGACGGGCGATGGCAAGTGACCTCTACGCATCGGCTTGGCGGGACCCGAGGAACGCAACCCGGTCGAACGCGTGCATCGTGTCAAAGTTGCAAAGTTCGACCGGCCCGAACGAAATCGTTCCGACCTCATCGCGAAATCGTTCGGTGAGGTCCCTGCTGAAGTCGGCGATCTCCTCCGCCGTATCCTGCGTCACCCATTCGACAAGATACGCGAGCGTGATGTGAAAGACGTACGCATCAAAGTCCCGCTCCTCGATTCCGGTCGCCTCCGACAGCTTGCAACGTGTCTTGCGCAACGCGTCCTCTTCAGCCTGGTCTGCGCCGGTCATCGTCACGCTCTTGCCGGCGAAGAGATCGACCATCCGGGCCCGATGACGGGCAGGCAGATCGAGGGCGATGGCGCGGTCCATGAGAATGCGGGTCCGGTCGTCGCGCGGGACGTCGCGCAATTCCCTGGGCATGGCGCCGTGCATCTCGGTCGTCGATGACAGCCCTTGAAAAATCGTCATGTGGAAGCTGGACGGCGGCAAGAAGGTGTAGAATCGCTGGAACCGGCTCATCTTTATCTCTTCCTGTATCGCGCGCAGCGCCGTGTGCGCGCGCGATGCGGGGTCGACGTGGCAGATGAACGTGTTGCCAGGCCAGTGCTGCACGGTGCCATCCGTGTGGAACTTGCCACCGCCTTCGGGCACCGAAATGCCTTCGGGATGGGGACTGCCCGCGAGCTTTCCGGTCAGATAGGCGATCAGGTCTGGGCGTTCTGGCTTCATTCCGTGTCCTTGCTCGTCTGGGTCAATGTCGCTTTCCCGATTCCGGGTCGAACAGCCGGATGGCACCCTTCATGAAACGGACAGAGAGTGCCTCGCCGGGTGTCATGCGACGGCCGAGCGGGGTTGCGATGCGCAATTCCTGGCCGTCTGGAAGTGCGGCGACGATCACGGAATGCGATCCCAGGCTTTCGCTGTAGACGGTCCGGCAGGGGATGCCATCAGGCACGATCTCGATGTTCTCGGGACGGATGCCAAGCGTCACCGGCCCGCGAAACGGCGTTTTCGTCAGGAGAGTTCCGTCCGGGAGCCGGATCCCCGCCCCCTCGCCGTCCGCGGCCAGAAGGTTCATGGCCGGAGCGCCAATGAAGGTCGCAACGAAGGTCGTCGCCGGGTTCTCGTAGAGTTCCGACGGCGCGGCATATTGCACTATCTCGCCGTTGTTCAGGAGCATGACCTTGTCCGCCAGCGTCATCGCCTCGACCTGGTCATGGGTCACGAAGACCGACGTGGCGCCAATCCGGTCGTGCAGGCGCGTGAGTTCCATGCGCATGCCGTGGCGCAGCTTTGCGTCGAGGTTCGAGAGCGGCTCGTCGAACAGAAGCACCGAAGGTTCCCGGACGATGGCGCGGGCGACGGCCACGCGCTGTCGCTGGCCACCCGACAGTTCGGAGGGGCGACGGTCCAGGAGCCCCCGCAGTCCGACGCTTTCGGCAGCGGTGTCCACCCGTTTGCGACGTTCCTCTTTCGGGACTCCGGCAACCTTGAGGGCATACCCGATGTTGTTGCGCACGGACATGTGCGGGTAGAGCGCGTAGTTCTGGAAGACCATGGCGCAACCGCGGTCCTTCGGGGCCAGATCCTGCACCTCGCGGCGACCGAACCGAATGGTCCCGGAGGTGACGCGTTCCAGGCCGGCGATCATGTTCAGGAGCGTCGACTTCCCGCATCCCGACGGACCGAGGATTACCGTGAACTGCCCGCCGCCGATTTCGGCGGTAAGGCCGGGAATCACGAGATTGCCGCCGTATGCCTTTCGGACGTCCTCCATGGCGATGGCATTGCCGGTCATCGTCATTTCTCCGACAGGTTGAGGCCGCGCACGATCTGGCGCTGCATGACGCCGATCAGGACGACTGGAATGAACGAGACGAAGAGCGCACCGGCCATGAGCAAGGGCACGTCTGGAATTCGATCCGGTTCGGTATTCGCGAGTTTCGCGAGCCCGACCACCGCCGGCTGCGCGTCAGGCGTTGCTGCTGCCACGAGCGGCCAGAGATACTGGGTCCAGCCTCCGATGAACCAGAACATGAAGGTCGCGACGAGGGGCGTCCACGAGAGCGGCAGGAGGATGTCGATCATGAACCGAAATGGCGACGCTCCATCCATGGCTGCGGCCCGCGGCAGGTCCTTTGGCAGGCTGAGGAAGAACTGGCGGTAGATGAAGACGGAGGTGGACGAGGTCGCGATGGGCAGCGCTACGCCGATGTAGGTGTCGAGGAGGCTCAGCCTGAATTCGTGCCTCGCGCCGACGACCTCTTCGGCAAGCCAGGCAAGACCGGTGATCTGCATCAGCCAGTTGAGCGGCATCGCGACGTTCGCGACGATCTGGTAGGTGGTGATGACCAGGAGTTCGAGGGGCAGCATGACGGTCGCGATCGTCAGCGAGAAGATGATCCAGTTCCACCGGGATTCGTAGAAGACCAGCGCGAACGTGGCCGTGAAGGCAAATGCGCACTTGATCCCTGCGACCAGCAGCGAAATCACGATGGAGTTCCAGAGCTGTCCCGGCAACTGGGTTTCGGTGACGATCCGTCGCATGTTGTCAAGGAAGCTCGACCCGACATTCAGCCCGATGCCGCCGGCGCTGACGAACTCTTCGTAGGACAGGGACGCCGTGAGAAACGCGATCACGATGGGCGCGAGGATGAACGCGACGCCGATGATGAGGATCGCGAAGGCCGTTCGGTCAATGCCCCGGGTGTCTTCGACCATCTCAACTACCTCTCGTACTTGACGAATCTCTCGAGGCGGAACTGAAGGATCACCATGGCAATGACGAACATCATCAGGAGCGCCGTCTGCGTCGCGGCGCCGGAAAGGTCGTAGGCTTTGAAGCCATCGACATATATCTTGTAGATCAGGAGGTTTGTGGCGCCGCCGGGGCCGCCCTGCGTCATCGTGTCGATCAGGCCGAAAGCCTCGACCACCGTGCCGACGAACTCCAGGACGAACGTTAGGAAGAGCTGTGGCGTCAGAAGCGGCAGCTGCAGGTCGACGATTCTTCGCCACGGCCCGGACCCGTCCATCGCGGCCGCCTTGGCAAGCCCGTCGGGGATGGCCTGAAGTCCCGACAGCAGGATGATGAAGTTGAACGGTATGCCGTTCCAGACCTGCGCAACCACGAGCGTCGCGAAGGCGTCGCCCCCGTCGATCCGGGGATTCCAGATTCCTGGATACATTTCATTGAGCGGTGCGAAGATGCCGAGAAAGGGGTTGAAGATGAATACGAAGACCACGCCGATCGACGCCCCGGCCACCGCCTTGGGCCAGATGATGATGTTGCGCGCGGCCTGGCTGATCCGGATGCCCCGGTCGGCCGCAAGCGCGAGGATCAGCGACAGCCCGATGGCAAGCGTCGGGGCGATCGCCATGAAGATCAGCGTGCGCCACATCGCGTTCCAGAACTCCGGGTCGGACAGGACCCGGTCGTAGTTCTGGAATCCCACGAATTCCGATCCGCCGCCAAACGGGCGTTCGAGGAACAATGACCAGAAGAACGCAAGCGCCACCGGGATGTAGAAGAACATCGCGATCAACGCGAGGATTGGCAGGACAAGCGTCCAATAGCTCCACCGGCCGGTGTAGAAACCCTGTTTCACGCCCGCTGTCCCGGATCCGGACGAGGTGCGGCCACCCCGTCCGTGTTTCATTGCCGCGTCACGGCAGTTTGACGCCGCGGTAGGTCTGTTCGAAACGACGCAGAAGCTCGTTGCCGCGGGAGACCGCGTTGTCAAGTGCCGCTTGCATGGTCTGGTCGCCATTGAACGCCTTTTGGGTCTCTTCCTTGAAGACTTCGCGGAACTGAACGTAGAAGCCGAGCCGAATGCCACGCGAGTTCTCGTCCCCCGGCTGGTTGAGCGAGGCGACCCCCATTTCAGCCGTCGCGAATTCGAGGGTGTCCGCCTTGCCGCTTGCGACGAGCGATGCGAGAGCAGCCTTGGTGACCGGCATGTAGCCTGTCCGCCTGGTGAACTCGATCTGTTGATCCTCGTCTCGGACGAAGTTGAGGAAGGAAATCGCCGCCTCGTAGTCGGCGCCATCGTGACCTTTCATCACCCAGATAGCGGCGCCGCCGATCAAGGTGTTTCGTCGCTCCACGCCCTCATACATCGGCGCCATCGTGATCCTGACCTTGTCTCCGAGCGCAGCGTATGCGGCGCCGTACGATCCGGTCGACGCCTCCATCATCGCGCATTCGCCCGCATTGAAGGCAGCGTTGTACTTTCCTGCCACGGTGTCCTGATCAAGCTTCACGAGGCCCTCTTCGCGCCACTTGGAGAGGTTCAGCATGTGGTCGGCAACTGGTCCTTCGTTGAATGTGTATTCGGCGTCGAGGCCGCCGTATCCGTTGTTGTTGGTCGCGATCGGCGCACCGTGACGGGCGCTGAACTGCTCGAGCACGCGCCACGGATGCGCGTCCGAAGTGAACGGGCATTCGACGCCTGCAGCCTTCAACTGACGGGCTGCGTCCATCACGCCTTCCCAGGATTGCGGAACCTCCTCGATGCCTGCCTCGCGCAGCACTTCCATGTTGGCGTAGAAGATCAGGGTCGAGCCGTTGTAGGGCTGCGAGAACAAGTCGCCCGAAGAGGTTTCGTAGTACGATCTCGCTCCGTTGATGTAGTCGTCCCACGGCGCGTCCGGCATGATCTCCTGCACTGGCACGACGGCGTCCGAGAGCATGAGGTCCAGGGTGCCGGCGTCGAAGAACTGGATCAGGACGGGATGCTGGGCGGAGCGGTACGCGGCGATGGCCTTCTGCATGCCAGCCTCGTAGCCGCCTTGGCCTACGCAGGTGATCTTGTGGTCGGACTGTGCATCGTTGAACGCCGCGCAGTGCGTCTGGATTGCCTCTTCGATTTTTCCGGTGTTACCATACCAGAATTCGATTTCGGCAGCGTGGGCTGAACTTGCCCCTGCCAGAAATGCGGTCGCGCATGCCGCGAAGCTAAGTTTGGTCATGGGAATCTCCTTGCGGTCAGAGGTGGTAGGGTGTTCGCAGTTTACGAGACATGTTCGTTTGTTACAAGTGGCGTGTGAATAAAAAAACACATAAAGTGTGAAAGCTCTGTGACGGCAGCAACTGGAATTCGGAGAGTGACGTGGATGCACGTGCATACAGACCGGAAGATCTGATCTGCGACAGGTACTTGCGCGACCAGAGTGCTGGCGAGGTCGCCTCAAGGAACGAACGTGCAATCCTGCGTCAGATCTGGCGAAGGCCCGGCTTGCAACGGTCGGACCTGGTCAACGGGATCGGTCTCACGCAGCAATCGATTCACCGGATTGTCGATCAGCTGGAGAGCCGACATCTCATCGCGCTTGGCCCTCCTGTTCCGGGCACCGGTCGCGGGAAACCCAGTCCAACCATTCGGTTGAATCCCGGGTGGGGGCTCTCGGCGGGCATTTCGCTCGAGACCGACAGTGCCGGAGTCACGGTCATGGACGTTTCCGGCCGTTACCGCACGCGCCGCATTGATCTCGATGACGTTGGGCGCCTTGCCGGCCTGCGCCGTATGGATCAAGCGCTTGAAGAGGTCCTGGCGGAATTCAACGCGACCCGAGATGACCTGTTCGGCATCGGGTTCGGCATAACCGGCTTTCGCGTCGGCGGAACCCGTTTCAATCCGCCAGTGCCATTGGAGGATTGGGCCCTGATCGACTTAGGCCCGTTGCTCTACGAGTTCTTTGGCGTCCCTGTCTGGGTCGAGAATGGCGCGAACTGCTCGGCGCTTGCGGAGGCGACCCTCGGATTGGGTCGCAGGGTCGCCGACTTCGCCTATCTCTCGTTCAACTACGGGTTCGGGGGGGCGGTGATCTCGGATGGGGCGCTTCTTCGGGGGTTTCGTGGAAATGCAGGCGAGTTCTCGGCGATTCTGGACATTGAAGACAATGAGCGCCGCCCGGCGCTTGGCATCCTCCTGAGGGAGATGCGGGCGCAAGGCGTTGAAATCAAGTCGATTGCCGAGCTCCGGCAGACCTTCGATCCTTCGTGGCCCGGTGTCGACGCCTGGGTCGATGCGGCACTTCCCTGCTTCAATCGCGTAGTCAATGCGCTTTCGGCCATCGTCGATCCCGAGGTGATCGTTCTCGGTGGCCAGATTCCGCGGGCGCTCGCGAAGACCTTTGTTGCAGGAGCCGAGTTTTGGAGCGAACCGAGATTTGGCGTTGAACGCCAAGTCCCGCGCATCGAAATCTCCGAACTCGATGACGAACCGTCCTCCATTGGAAGCTCGACTCTGCCGATTGCGAGTTGCCTGCTGTGACGAGTACTTGGGGGCCTGAATTCTCAACATGACCGCCCGTCAGGCCCACTTCTCCGGCCCGGAACGCGACATCGAACGAGGCGTCCACGCGAACGATGCCGACGGGAACTGCGATCATGCATGGCGGGGGTTTCCTGGGGACCATGAACTGGGACAGGAGACGTATGCGCATCGTTCAGGATCCCGCTTGCAGAGAACCGCCGCAGTGGCGAATTGAGGAAGCCGGCACCGGTTTCCTTGGAGGCGGCGCGCCGTGAGTGCGACGTTTGGCCGTGGTGACGGTGCCCGCTCGCGGGGCGCACTTGCGTCCGTGGCGCCATTCGTGAGAGGTGCGCCAGGCACCGAGAGGCAACGCTGGCTCCGGCACCGGCGGTTGGACAGCCTGCATCGCCGCGGTTCCCGGCCCTTGCGGCGAGTTTCGGGTTGCGAGATTGCATGCGCGATGGACTGTGCGGACTCAACGTCCCCGAATTCGAGGATCAAGGGCGTCGCGAATTCCGTCACCGATGTAGTTCACGGACAGCACGATTAGCGAGATCATGAGGCCGGGCCATAGAACGCGCTCCGGATATAGTTCCATCCTGTCGACGGCGTCGAAAAGCAGCTTGCCCCATGTGGGAAAGTCCGGAGGAAACCCGAATCCGAGAAACGAGAGCGCGCTCTCGGTGATGATTGCCGTGGCGATGCCGAGCGTGGCCGAAACCATGATTGGCGACATCACGTTTGGCAGGAGGTGGCGGGTAATCATTTTCGGCGGAGAAGTTCCGATTGAACGGGCCGCAAGGACGAATTCGCGCTCCTTGAGAGCCAGGACGTCGCCTCTGACGATTCGAGCCGTTTGCATCCAGGACGTGGCACCCACAAGCACGACGATAAGCAGGAAAGTGCCGCCCTCGGGTCCGAACAAGCCCGACAGCCGGTCGCGGAAGAGCAGCACCGCGACCAGGAGAAGCGGCAGGAGAGGCAGCGCGAGGAAGAGATCGGTGAACC
This sequence comes from Boseongicola sp., assembly GCA_028824715.1. Classification (GTDB taxonomy): domain Bacteria; phylum Pseudomonadota; class Alphaproteobacteria; order Rhodobacterales; family Rhodobacteraceae; genus JAJEFO01. Next base: position 78,175 of record JAPPCV010000169.1, read on the forward strand.
GCATGAGGACGCCGTCAAGGGCGCGGAAGTAACCCGCCAGCACGCCGATCAATGTGCCGACGAACACGGAGAGAAGCATGGCGGCAAGTCCCACGGCCAGCGAAACGCGCCCGCCTGCCAGCAGTCGGCCAAGGGTGTCACGACCGAGATTGTCGGTGCCCAGCGGATATGCCCAGCTGACCTTGGCCGATGACTCCCAGAGCGCCACGTAGATCGGCCGCGTGTCACGCAGTTCCAGGAAGTCGCGGCCGGTCGGAACGAACTTTGGATCATTCCAGTAGATCCAGGGTCCGGCGATGGTCATCAGGATGATGCAGAGAAAGACGGCTCCGCCCCACATCGCGCCACGGTGGCGCTTGAACTGGTCCCATATGTCCGCCCATTGGGAGCGGGGAGTGGTGGCGAGTTCCGCTTGTTCCGTGGAGAGGCGGGGATCAGTCATACCGGATCCTCGGGTCCAGGATGCCGTAGAGTATGTCGGCGACGAGGTTGAACAGCACGATCAGCACCGCGAAAATGAAGGTCAGCGTCTGCACCATCGGCAGGTCGTTGGCTTGGATGGCGGTGATCAGCAACTGGCCGATGCCGTTCACCTTGAATATCTGCTCCGTGATGATGGCGCCTCCGAAGATGGCGGGAACGCCAAGCGCAATTACGGTGACGACCGGGATCAGCGAATTGCGAAGGACATGCACCAGGACCACCGTCTTCTCGCCAAGGCCCTTTGCACGCGCCGTGCGCACGTAGTCCTGGTTGAGATTGTCGAGCATGGAAGCCCGCATGAAACGCGAGAGCTGGGAGGTGATCTGAAGGGCAAGCACCATGACGGGCATGATCATTTGCTTGAGCTGGAAGACGAAGCTCTCCCAGTCGCTGACCTTGTGGGTCGTGTCGTAGATCGAGGGGAACCAGCCCAGCCAGACAGAGAAAACCACAATCACGAGAACGCCCGAGAAGAATGGCGGGACCGAGAAGCCCACCATGGCGACGAAGGTGCCCGCATTGTCGAACCATGAATACTGCCGGTAGGCCGAGTAGATGCCGATCGGGAGCGCGATGAGGATGGCCACGACATAGGCGACGCCCACGACCCAAAGGGTCTGGGGCAATCGCTGGATCACGATGTCCATGACGGGTGAGCGCGTCTGCCACGAGATCACGCGCTGCTGGCCTTCGCCGAGGGACGTGCCGAAGGCTGCGTCGACGAAGTGAAGCGGTTCGACCGCAAAGAACTGGTAGAGCCATTTCGGGAAGGCAACGTACCAGGGCTGCCCCACGCCAAGCGCTTCGCGCATCCTTTCCTTGACATCGGGTGGAACCGTCAGCGGCACCTGCGCCATTGGGTCGCCAGGCGCAAGCTTCAACAGCAGGAAAATGACGAGGCTGATGAAAAGCAGCGTCGGCACGCTCAGGAGCAGGCGTCTGATCGTGTAGGTCAGCATGGCTGCGGCAGAGGTGGAGGGGCGGAACAGGCCCGCCCCATCGCCCGTGTCAATTTCCGGTCCTGTACCAGTCGGAAATGTTCCACAATTCGCTGTCCCAGACGTTCAGCTTGATGCCGCCAAGGCTGTTGGCATGCGCCGAGAGTCGGCCACGGTGGACAAGCGGGATCATCATGCCGTTCTCGATGGCCGTGTCGTTCAACCGGGCCGCGATCTCTCCACGCCGTTTGATGTCCGCCGTCTTGGAGAGTTCGGCATGGAGCGCGTCGTATTCGTCCATGCAGAACCGCGATATGTTTTCGCCCTGCCATTGCGTTTCAGGCGAAGGCGCCTTGTCGCAAAGCCCGTTGCCAAGGTAGGCCTGCGGGTCGGTGCCGTTGAAGGTGTTGGCGTACATCTCGACATCGGCGTAGAACTTCTGGAACGTGTCGGGAGAGCCCGGATCGCCGCCGAAGAACACGGATGCGTTGATGTTGCGCAGCTCGGTCTCGATGCCGATTTCCGCCCACCATTGCTTGATCAGCGCCTGGAAGTCCTGGCGCACGGCGTTGGTCGACGTCTGGTAGAGTATGCTGAGCGGCACGCCGTCCTTCTCTCTCACGCCATCGCCGTCGGTGTCCAGGATGCCAGCTGAATCGAGAAGGGCGTTGGCTCCGGCAATGTCCTGCGTCGAGCAGTCAAACGTCGTGGACGCATAGATTTGCGGAACCGGAACCCAGTTGCAGGTGACACGGCCAGCCTGTCCATAGCCGATGTCGACCAGCAGCGGCCGGTCAATGGCCATCGACATGGCATTGTAGACTGCAGGATCTTGAAGGAAGGGATGTGGACGCACGACCGAGCGCTCATCCGGTCCGAGTCCGGGATTTGGATTGGTGTTGTTCAGCATCAGGCGCTCGACGAGCGGACCGAATCCGGCTATCGGAGTGCCCATGCCGCCTTCCTGCATCTTCGCGATGACGTCGGGTGCGAGCTGAAGGTTCCAGGCATAGTCGAACTCGCCGGTTTCCATGACGGCGCGGCCCGCAGCAGTTGCGTCGCCTCCGCCCTTGAACGTCACCGTGGCGAATGCGGGCTTGCCTTCGACCCGGTAGTTCTCGTTCGCCGCGAAGGAAATCACGTCATTCGGCTTGAACTCGGTAACGACAAAGGGGCCGGTGCCGATCGGATTGAAGTTCGCTTCGGTGCATTCCGGTGCCTTCGCGCCAAGGCAGTCCGCAAACTGGGCGGCTTGGATGACTGGAGCCTCGCCGCCGACGAAGGGCCCGTACGGGTTTGGCGTGGGCTTGTCGAACGTGACGACTACGGTTAGCGCGTCCGGCGTTTCGACGCTGACGACGCCCTCGTATTTCGTTGCCTGGGCGCATCCGCCTTCGGGATGCGTGCAGTAGTCGTACGTGAACTTGGCATCCGCGGACGTGAACGGCGTGCCGTCGGACCAGACCAGGCCTTCGGTGACCTTCCAGGTGATCTGGGTCAAGTCCTGGCTCACGCCGCCATTCGCCACCGTCGGTATCTCGTCCACCAGCCAAGGCGTCAGGTTGCCGTTTTCATCGTAGCGGGCGAGGGGCTCGATCACGAGCGAAGCGCTTTCCACGTCCTTTGTGCCACCGGAAAGATACGGGTTCAGGATCGACGGCGCCTGCCAGTAGATGATCTTGACCTCGCCATCACGGCCACGTGGCCCCTCGTGGTCAGAGGCAAGTGCCATTGATGCAAGTGCCGCTGCCGCTGCAGCCCCGATGAGGGGTCGGGTAACGAGTCTCATTGTTTCACTCCATTTGCTTTCCATGTTCCGTTTCCCGTCCGGAATCGGCGGATCGATTCGGGCCGGAATTCCCGCAGGTTACTACAGAGCGTACGCACTCCAACTCTTTTCTTTGAATTTGGGTGAAGCGCGAAGCCGACTTGCAGATTGCAGCAAACACGGAGTGCCGGAATCGATTGCGGCGGACGAACCGGCACACGTCTGGGTCCCATCCAAAAATTGCACGCCCAGGGACTTTTCAAGCGACCCCGTCGCTACGGATGTGTCCCTGGTTGGCAAAGTGTCGATCGCCGGAAACAGGTGTTTCTTGGCGTGTTCAGTTTGACACCTTTCGCCAGTGGGGTTTAGCGTCTCGCAGCCGCACGTCTCCGGGGATGCCCATGCTTGATCAACCGCTTGCCTCGCTGAGAAAGTTGCGCGTCGAATTCCAGACCAGGGATGGTCCGGTCCTGGGCGTGGAGGATGTCAGTTTCGACATATTGCCAGGCGAGACACTTTGCGTGGTTGGTGAATCCGGATCCGGCAAGTCCGTGTCGTCACTTTCACTCGTGCGCCTGGTGGAATTCGGGGGCGGTGAGATTGCGAGCGGCGAGCTCCTGTTCGACCGGGGCGTGGAAGGCGGAGTCGTGGACGTCTCAAAGGCGAGCGACACCCTGATGCGGACAATCCGCGGCAATGAAATTGGCATCATCTTCCAGGAACCGATGACGTCCCTCAATCCGGTGTTCACGATCGGGCGACAGTTGACAGAGGGTCTGCGCGTTCACACGGCAATGACCCGGGAGCAGGCGAAGGCGCATGCGCTGGAGCTCCTGCGCCGCGTACGCATTCCAGAACCCGAACGGCGGTTGAAGCAGTATCCGCATGAACTTTCCGGCGGCATGCGGCAACGCGTCGTGATCGCCATGGCACTGGCCTGCGAGCCCAGGTTGCTGATTGCGGACGAGCCGACAACCGCGCTCGACGTCACCATCCAGGCCGAAATCCTGGCACTGATTGGTCGCTTGAAGCGCGAGACCGGGACGTCCGTACTCTTCATCACGCATGACATGGCCGTCGTTGCGCAGATGGCGGACCGGGTCGTGGTCATGTTCCGTGGCAAGAAGGTGGAGGAAGGGCCGGTCCGCCAGATCTTCGAGACTCCGCGGCACGAATACACCAAGGCGTTGCTGGCGGCGGTGCCAAAACTTGGGGAAATGCGAGGCAAGCCGGCGCCGGAACCCATGCGGCTGATTGGCGATCAGAATCGCGATCTCGCAGCCTTGGCAGCGGTGGGCGAAGAGCTGCTCCTGGACGTGAAGCATCTTGTAACCCGCTTTCCCGTGACCGGGGGGGTCCTGCGCCGTACCGTCGCCTACGTGCATGCCGTCCAGGACGTGTCCTTCCAGGTCAAGTCAGGTCAGACACTGAGCCTCGTCGGGGAGTCGGGCTGTGGCAAGTCTTCTTGCGGCCGGTCAGTGCTCAGGCTGGTCGAACCGGTTTCGGGCGAGGTCTGGCTTGGCGGTCGGAATGTTCTGGAAATGGATGCAGGTGAGCTGCGCCTTGCGCGTCGCGACATGCAGATGGTGTTCCAGGATCCGTTCGCATCGCTGAATCCGCAGATGAAGCTCTCCGACCAGATCGCCGAGCCCTTGCTGAACTATGGAGCGGGCGACGCATCAGAACGGGCCGACCGGGTTGCCAAGCTTCTCGACCGGGTGCACCTGCCAACGAGCTTCATGAGCCGATATCCGCATGAACTTTCGGGCGGGCAGCGGCAGCGGATTGCGATCGCTCGGGCGCTGTCCCTGAACCCCAAGCTCATCGTTGCCGATGAAGCCGTCAGCGCGCTGGACGTGAGCGTGCAGGCGCAGGTTCTGAATCTCCTGATGGAGCTGCAGGCTGAACTTGGCATCTCGATGCTGTTCATCAGCCATGACATGGCGGTCGTTGAACGGGTAAGTCACATGGTGGGCGTGATGTACCTGGGCCGGATCGTCGAGATCGGGCCACGGCCGGCGATATTCGAGGATCCGCGGCACGAATACACGAAGTCGCTGCTTGCGGCCGTGCCGGTCGCCGACCCCGCGCAGCGCAAGAGCGAGAAGGACCTGAACTTCAAGCCGATCCCGTCGCCGATCTTTCCTGTCGGGCACGAGCCCGGTCCGTCAGTCTATGAAGAGGTGGCTCCAGGACACTTCGTGCTTGCGTCATGAGCTTGTCCGCCCGCCAGATTCTCGACCAGCTGGTGTCGTATCCGACGGTCAGCCGGGACACGAACCTGCCATTGATCGATTGGATCGAGGGCTACCTTGCCGACCTCGGCATCGTGGCGCACCGCATGCCGAAACGTGGCGATCCGTCCAAGGAAGCCATCTTCTGCAGCGTGGGCCCGCGCGTCCCGGGCGGCGTAGTGCTTTCGGGGCACACCGATGTGGTGCCGGTCGAGGGCCAGGACTGGAGCTCGGATCCTTGGGCAGTGAGCGAGCGCGACGGCCGGCTCTACGGGCGCGGAACCTGCGACATGAAAGGGTTTGACGCCCTGGCCCTGCATGCCTTGCAGCAGGCGCTTGAATGCGACCTGAAGCGACCAATTCAGGTCGCGCTTTCCTTCGACGAGGAGATCGGATGTGCAGGCGCGCCGCCGTTGATCGAGGCGATGGCTGAATCGGGCCTGCCAAAGGCGGCGATCGCCATCATCGGCGAACCCTCGATGCTGCAATGCGTCACTGGCCAAAAGGGCAGCGCAGGATTCGACGTCCACGTGAAGGGATTCGAGGTGCATTCCTCGATGATGGACAAAGGCGTCAACGCAGTCATGGCGGCGTCGCGGCTGATCCATTGGGCGAATGGCAAGAACGATGAACTGCGCGCCCGTGCGCCGTCGACTGTGGCCGCGAACTTTGATCCGCCGTTCACGACACTTCATGTCGGCATGATCAAGGGGGGCACTGCACAGAACATCACCGCCGGCGACTGCAGGTTCGGAATCGACTGGCGGCTGGTTCCCGATGAAGACGCGGACCGGCTCGATGGCGAATTCCGTGCGGTCGTGGCGGAAGTGGATGCCGCGGCGAAGGCGATTGCACCGTCTGCCGGTGTCAGGCTCCGACCGTTCCACGATGTACCTGCGCTCGTGCCTGAGGAGAACGGAGCGGCCGAAGCGCTGGTCCGTGGCATCACAGGCGACAACGGCATTCATGTCGTCAGTTACGGGACCGAGGCGGGGCACTTCCAGAACGCGGGCTGCTCGGCAGTGATCTGCGGTCCGGGGGACATCGCCCAGGCGCATCAGGCAGACGAGTTCATTGCGGTCGAACAGTTCGAGGCAGGCGGGGCGTTTCTTGCGAGAGTGGTCGAGAGCCTCACGAAATAGGCATCCGGATTGTGGCGGGGATGTGACTGCATTCGGGCAGTGCCGCGTCATGCCGGCGGCCTTGACGGCCGAAATTCGCGCACGGAACACGCGTGCACGCGACACCAGCTTCTTGGCTTCCTCCGATCGTGCAGGAGTCTTGTTGGTTCGCCGCGAATTTCCGTTCGCGGAAGGGTTGGCGGCTCCGGGTACACGCCATGCGTGAGGCGCTTCCGGAACGTTTCGTTGACTGGTTCAAGAGCCGCGGCTGGGCTCCGCACCCGCATCAGCTGAGGATCGCGGGGCGGGCCGACGAGCCCGCGCTTCTTTTGATCGCTCCGACCGGCGGCGGCAAAACGCTTGCCGGGTTTCTGCCGACTCTCGCGGAACTCGCGGCAGGCGGGAGGGAGGGGCTTCACACGATTTATGTCTCGCCCCTGAAGGCGTTGGCGGCCGACATCAGGCGGAACCTCGATACGCCGATCGGCGAGATGGATCTGCCGGTCCGTGTTGAGGACCGGACAGGCGACACCTCGCCCAATCGCAAGAAGCGTCAGCGCGCGGATCCCCCGCACATACTCCTGACGACACCGGAGAGCCTTGCGCTGCTGCTGACGTACCAGGACGCACCGAAGATGTTTCGCGGCCTCTCTCGCGTCATCGTTGACGAAGTCCATGCCTTGGCGGAATCGAAGCGTGGCGACCAGCTTGCCTTGTGCCTTGCCGAACTTCAGGCCCTGTGCCCCAAGCTTCGACGGGTCGGCCTGTCAGCCACGGTCGAGGACCCGTCCGCGATCGCCCGTTTCCTGGCGCATCATCCAGACCCGTGTCCGATTCTCCATGCCGATCCCGGACCCGCGCCGGAAATCGAAATGCTCGCCACGGATGAGTTGCCTCCCTGGTCGGGCGGCGGCGGCAGGCACGCGATTCCTGCCGTGCTCGACGAGGTCAGAAAGCACCGGACGACACTGATCTTTCACAACACGAGGGCGCAGGCCGAAATCTTCTTTCGTCACCTCTGGCTTCAGAACGAGGACGGTCTTCCGATCGGCATTCACCATGGTTCGCTGGCGAGGTCGCAAAGGCTAAAGGTGGAAGCTGCCATGGTGAACGGCGAACTCCGGGCGGTCGTCTGTACGGGTACGCTCGACCTCGGGATTGACTGGGGAGATGTCGACCTGATCATCCAGGTGGGCGCGCCCAAGAACGTGAAGCGACTCGTGCAGCGAATCGGTCGCGCCAACCATCGTTACAACGCGCCCTCGAAGGCGCTGGTCGTGCCGGCAAACCGCTTCGAGGTCGTGGAGTGCGTGGCGGCGCTCGATGCGGCGCGGGAGGGCGATCTGGACGGTGACCCGAGAGGAAGGGGTCCGCGGGACGTGCTTTGCCAGCAGATCCTGATCCGCGCGTGTCGGGGGCCGTTTGAGGCTGATGAGCTCTTTCGGGTGCTTCGGGGTGCCGGGCCGTACGTGGACCTCCGGAACGACGACTTTCTCGCGTGCCTCGATCTCGTGGCAACCGGTGGCTACGCGCTTCGGGCCTATGATCGTTGGCAGCGGCTTCGCCAGAGAACGGACGGCCTCTGGGAATTCAGGGATCCGCGCGCTCCCGGCGAAGTTCGCCGCAATCTCGGCACGATCCAGGATACGGAGACATTGAAAGTAAGGCTTCGGAACAAGCGGGGCGGCAAGCCATTGGGAGAAATCGAGGAGTTGTTTGCGGCAAGTCTTGCGCCTGGGGACACTTTCCTGATCGGCGGCCAGGTCGTGCGCTACGACCGACTGCGCGAAATGACCGTGGAAGTGTCGCGCCAACCGGACAGGGCGCCGAAGATCGCGGTTTTTGCAGGAACGAAATTCGCGACATCGACACAACTTAGCCACCGGATCCTGAGGATGCTCCAGACGGAGGACTGGACAGCCTTGCCGGGTCACACGGCGGATTGGCTGCGCCTTCAGCGCGAACGGTCGAAACTCCCGGAGGCGGGCCGGATTCTGGTCGAGAGCTTTCCGTATGAAGGTCGGCAGAACACCTGCATCTACGGATTTGCCGGACGCAACGCGATGCAGACGCTGGGGCTGCTGGTCACCCGGAGAATGGAGGAGATGGGTCTCGGTCCGCTGGGTTTCGTTTCGACGGACTATGCCGTCCTGATCTGGGGTCTCGATGCGATTCCTGATCCCGAGCCGCTCCTCGATGCGCGGGAATTGCGCACCGCTTTCGAAGAATGGATGTCCGGAAACGCCGTCATGAAACGGACCTTTCGCACGACCGCCACGATCGCGATGATGATTCCCAGGAATCATGGAGCCGCCAGGCGCACCGCCCGGCAGGCGAGATTCTCTTCCGACATTCTTTACGACACGCTCGCAAAATACGATCCTGGGCATCTCATGCTGAAGATCACGCGGGAGGAGGCGATGCGGGGCCTGGTCGACTTCGGGCGGATCGAGGAACTGCTTGAGCGGACCAGCGGACGGGTTGATCATGTCGTGCTCGACCGAATTACGCCGTTGGCCGCTCCGCTCCTTCTCGAGCATGGCAGGGTTCCGATTGCCGGGGAAGGTCGCGAACGGATGCTCATGGCTGATGCAGAAGCCTTGATGGCGGCAGCGGGCTTGTGCGCCTGACTTGCGTCCGGAACGGCATTTCAGGGCGGGCGTTCTGGCATGGCTCAGACGCGGCCCCATCGCTCAAGACTTTGGAAGGTTCCGCTCCTAGGCGTTCCCCTGTGCTACACCACGCTCAGGGTGCCAAGGTCGGTCTCTGCCGACGGCACCGGCCGTAAGGAGGAATGCAGGTCTTGACGCCAATCAACGTTCATATATTGTTCAGAATTGCTCGAGTCCTGAAACATTATTCAAACATCAACGTCGCGCATGGCTTTGGGGCCGGCTGCCGGACAACGGTGCAGACATGCGACCCCTCGCGGTCCTTGGTGCGATGCGTCGATAGCGCGTGGAAGGCAAGGGTCGGCTTGCGCTGATTTTGCGGACGCGGGAGGTCTCGCGACAGGAGGGCCCCGGGAATGAGCCTTCCCGTCATGCCCCATGATGCGCTCTTCCGAGTGCTGGTCTCGAACCCGAAACGGACGGCCGCTCTGCTGAACGACCACCTGCCGCCGAAGATCGCTCCGCTGGTGGACCGTGAACACCCGCCCGTCAAGCTTGAAGGCAGCTTCATTGACGAAAAGGCTGCGCGGACCCAATGCGATGCGTTGTTCGAATTGCGCCCCAGGATCGGCAATCCCGTCAGGATCTACGCCCTGCTCGAACACAAGAGCAGGCCGGACGCGGCCACGCCGCTGCAGTTGGCTGGTTACATGCTGCGGATTTGGCGAAAGAAACTGAAGGTCCGCCTAGGAGGGCTGGGGAGTGGGAAATCCACCTGCAGGGTCGCTCAGCGCCGCGCCGAACCGTATCGATCGCCCCCGCGCGTCTCTCTTCTCCCCAGCACAAAGTCCTCAAGGCGCTCCCAGGCGCCTTGCTGCCGCTCACGCGCCCTGCCCCTCTCAAGCGGAGGCTTCCCTCTTTCCTTTTCCTGACTCCTGTTCGGGATTTCAAGAATGGCAAAGACCCGCCGACGTTCCTTCGTTCTCATGAAAGGCCTTCACGAGGCTCTTGATCATCTCCCCGTCAATGCCGTCGAAAGACGGCATCGCGCCACCGCGCACGGGAGAGATCCACTGGCCCGTTTCCGTCACTTTGGACTCCGTCACGGGGAGCCCGTCGCCGTCGACCTGCAGCCTGTCCATGAACCCCGCGCCGAGACGGCCCAAGGTCTCGCGTGCCTCCTGCATGCTCTTCGTCAGCCCGCCCGTGATTGCGGCTTCGGAAACGTCACGTGTCAGGATCATCGGGGTATCGTCCTGCACCATCGCCAGCTGCATGTTGAAGGACATCAGGTCGACGAGTGAGAGCGGGCTCTCGTTCGGGAACTTCCCCGAGGCCGCGCAGGCCATGCGCCAGAGCGGCATGACATGGGTGTCAAGCAGCCAGAGATCGGCGAAGTCACGCATTCGTTTCCTGGAAGCCGCCGCCAGGGCCATGTTCGCCGCGAGGTCGGCGAAGTGCAGCCTGTATCCGAAATCGCTGTCTTCGACCGGGGCGAAGTATTCCAGGGCGAGCGCCTGGGTCCACTGAAGGATGGCTCGTCCTTCCTTCGGTTTCATGACATGACATTCACGAAACCCGTCATAGGCCCGCCCCGGACTGACGTGGAGGCCGTTCGCCTCTAGAGCCTCGACGTCCTTGCGCATCACGGGGTCCGGATCGCCCGCAGTAAAGACGTCCTGGTCGTCGCTCAGGCGAAATCTGTGACGCTGGATGACCGATCCGCCGGCAAACGGGCTCGACGCATCCCTGTTTGAAGCAATGACGCGCAGGATGTCCTTCTGGAAATTGTCAAGAGGCACGCATTTCCCTCTTGGCAACAGCTTCGAGAATCTTGCTGCCAAGACGTGCGTCCCGCATGGAGCCGCAGGAGCGCAAGGCATTGGCCACGGCCCTCATCCCGGGCAGGGTCGCATGGCCCGGGACGTTCCAGAGCGACCTTCCGAAACTGGTGTCGAAGGCCCGCTTCCGAAGGGAAAGAAGCTCCTCGCCGATGTCCTCGAACGCAAGGTCGATCCGGACTCTCGATGCACGGCGGTCCGCCTCGCACCGGAACCTCTCCGGAACCCGGGAGATGCCCGTGTAAGGGAGCCTTGCCGGTACCGGGCGCGATTCCCTGTCAACAACCATCGTCATTCACGACATCATGGACGTTTTCGTCCGGATTTTCAATACGAAGAACAGGCGAAGCCAGGGCGGATCTGTTCCAACACTGTGCGCGATATCGAGAGGTCCGTGTTGCAGCTCCAACCCTTCTTCGGTCTCGCTTCGAGGAGTGCTTTCGATAGACGGGCGGCCTGGCCGGTGTCCCGGTACGGGAGTTCATGGCCAGACGGAGGCCCCGAGGCATCGTCCGGGCAGGCGAGACCGCCCCCAGGCTTTCCCGAAGCGGCGGTCGCGCCGACCGAGAAGCTGGACGCCAGGAGCGCGGCACTGATCTTCGCTCCGGATCTTGATGCGGTCTTTGAGGGATCTTCGCGGCACTGAATTCCAGCGCTGCAATTCGGGAGACGACGATGCGCACGCTTTCGGAGGCCTTGGCTGAGCAGCACGGAATCGAAGGGATCGCTGAGGGCGAGGCCAGTGCACGCCAACTGGAGATTCGTTTCGCGTTCGGGATGGTATTCTCGTTGCAAGAGACGGAACTTTCGGTGGAGCTCCCAGCAGCATGAACATTCGGCTGCTGTCCCTGCGCACCTTGAATTCGCCCTTGCGCGGACCCGAGCCCTCGGATCAGGACCTTTTGCGTCGACGGCGCGCCTTGCCGCGCGTCGCTTCACGCTCCTCGATGAGGCGGGTTGCAGCGGCCATGTCAATGCTGGCGGGATCGGTGTCCTTGGGGAGCGTCGCGTTCACCTTGTTCCACTTCACGTATGGTCCGTACTTGCCGTCCAGAACGGTCACGGTGCCGCCGCGTTCGGGGTGTTCGCCAAGTTCCTTCAGCACCGGGGCGTTCCAGCCCCGCTTTCCGCGGGAGGCGGCCTTTGCCGCGATGAGCTCGACGGCACGGTTCATGCCTACGCTCCAAACGTCCTCGATCGACTCGAGATTTGCGGTCGTGCCGCCCTTGGAACTCGTCGATTCCGCGTGTTTCAGGTAGGGTCCGAAGCGTCCGAGATTGGCCCAAATCGACACTCCGTCTTCAGGATGCTGGCCAACGAGACGCGGCAGGTCGAGGAGCCTGAGCGCGTCCTCGAGCGTGATCGCGGCCGGGTCCCAGGTTTCAGGCACGCCGCGGCGCAACGGCTTTTCCCCGTCAGCCGAAGTCTCGCCTCGCTGAACATAGGGTCCGAAGCGGCCCTTTTGGACCCAGATCGCATCTTCGCCGTCCTCGCCCAGTTTCCTGCCCTCGGGAGGCAGGTCGCTTTCCGGCTCGGCGCCTGGCGGCCCGAAGGCACGCGTGTAACGGCACTCGGGATAGTTCGAGCAACCGATGAAGGCGCCGCCTGAGCGGGCGGTTCGCACCGACAACTGCCCGGCGCCGCAATGGGGACAGACGCGAGAGTCGCGGCCGTCCTCGGTTGGCGGAAAGAGGTGCGGCGCCAGAACCTCGTTGATCTTTTCCAGGACGTCGGCGAACCGGAGTTCGGACGTTTCCTCGATGGCAGCGTTGAACTCGTCCCAGAAGCGTGCGAGCACGTCCTTCCAGTTGCGGGATCCGGACGTTATGTCGTCGAGTTCCTCCTCGAGCTTGGCCGTGAAATCGTAGCTCAGGTAGCGGCGGAAATAGTTCATGAGGAAAGCGGTCACCAACTGTCCCTTTTCCTCCGGGTGGAGCCGGTCTTTCTCCTTTCGCACGTATCCCCTGTCTTGAATCGTCGTGACGACAGACGCGTAGGTCGACGGCCGCCCGATGCCGATCTCTTCCATCTTCTTGACGAGCGTGGCTTCAGTGTAGCGCGGAGGCGGCTTGGTGAAGTGCTGCTCGGGCAGGACCTGGCGCTGTCGCACCGACTCGTCCTTGTCCATTCGGGGCAGGATCCTGCCGTTGTCATCGACAACGTCGTCGCGACCTTCCTCGTAGACTCTCAGGAAGCCGTCGAAGATCTGCACCTGACCGGTCGCTCGGAGGTCGGTCCCGCCATCCACGCTGGCGATGTCGACAGTGGTCCGTTCGAACCTGGCAAACTCCATTTGGCTGGCGATCGCTCGCCTCCAAATGAGGTCGTACAGGTCTAGCTGGCCTTTGTCTTGAATTCGCAGCGAGGCCGGGTCTGCCGACAAGCGCGTCGGGCGGATGCACTCATGCGCTTCCTGCGCGTTCTTCGCCTTGCTCTTGTGTCTGCGCGGGCTCTTGGGAAGGTACTTGGCGCCAAACCGATCCTTGATCGCATCGCGGACGGCCACAATCGCCTCGGGAGCCATGTCAACCCCGTCCGTTCGCATGTAAGTGATGTGCCCGGCTTCGTAGAGCCTCTGTGCCGCCTGCATCGTCGCTTGTGCCCCGAATCCCAGCTTGCGGGATGCTTCCTGCTGCAGCGTGGAAGTTATGAACGGTGCCGGCGGATTGCGCGTAACGGGTTTCGCTTCGACCGACCTGACCAAAAGTTCGCTTGACTGGATTGCCTTGACCGCCTCCTTCGCCCGTTCCTCATCGGGGATGTCGAGCCTGTCGAGTCTCTTGCCGTCGAGCACGGTCAGTCGAGCCTCAAACTCCTCCCCTCTCGGCGTGGCGAGGACCGCCCTGACGGTCCAGTACTCTTGAACCCGGAACGCCTCCACTTCCATTTCGCGCTCAACGATGAGTCGCAGGCAAACGGACTGCACACGGCCCGCCGACCTTGCCCCGGGCAGCTTTCTCCAAAGCACCGGCGAGAGCGTGTAGCCAACCAGGTAGTCCAGTGCGCGGCGGGCAAGATAGGCCTCGACGAGGTCACGATCGACCTTGCGCGGGTTTTCCATCGCCTCGGCCAGGCCCCTCCTCGTGACGGAGTTGAAGGCAATCCGGTCGACCCTTGTGCCTTCCCGGATGGCCTTGCGGGCGCGAAGCGCCTCCTCAAGGTGCCAGGAGATCGCCTCGCCCTCGCGGTCAGGGTCGGTGGCGAGAATCAGCGCCGCATCCTTTTTGAGAGCGTCGGCGATTGCCCTGATGTGGCCCCTTGAGTCGGGCGGCACCTCCCACTTCATCGCGAAGTTGTGGTCGGGATCCACCGAACCCTCCTTTTCGGCAAGATCGCGCACGTGACCGAAACTTGCGAGCACGGTGTAGTTCTTGCCGAGATAGTTCTTGATCGTCTTGGCCTTGGCGGGAGACTCGACGACGACGACAGGCATAGTGGGCTCCCGAAATGCGAACGCGGTTGTGGCGGCGGAAGATGTGGGGCGTTGTTGGCATTTGTCAATGTGTGACGGGCGGCGACTGTCGCATTCGGCATTTCCGGGGCTCTTTGCACGGAGATCGTTCGCAAGAACGGCCCAAGGTTCGCCCACGCCAGACTGGTTCGGCACGCGGTGCGCGAGAGCCGAATCGCCGGCTTGCACGGCTACTCGGGTCTTTCGTCATCCCGCCCTATCGATCAGGCCGAAGAACCGCCTACCGTCAGGTTGCCGATCAGGAGAGTGGGCTGACCGACGCCGACAGGCACCCATTGCCCGGCCTTGCCACAGTTTCCGATGCCGGGGTCGAGTTCCATGTCGTTGCCGACCGCGCGAATGTGCTGGAGCGCAGTGGCCCCGTCACCGATCAGGGTCGCGCCCTTCACTGGCTCGCAGATCTTGCCATCCCTGACTCGGTAGGCTTCCGTGCAGGAAAACACGAACTTCCCGTTCGTTATGTCCACCTGTCCGCCGCCGAAGCCGACGGCATGGATGCCGTCCTTGACCTCGGCGATGATCGTTTCGGGTTCTGAGAGACCCGGCAGCATGTACGTGTTTGTCATTCTCGGCATGGGGGCATGCGCGAAGCTCTCGCGACGACCGTTGCCGGTCGGTGCCACGCCCAGCAGCCGCGCATTCTGACGATCCTGCATGTAGTTCACGAGGATGCCGTCCTTGATCAGGACATTCCGGCTCGAAGGCGTGCCCTCGTCGTCGACATGCAACGACCCGCGACGGTCCGGGAGCGTCCCGTCGTCCAGCACGGTCACGTCGCTTGCGGCAATTTTCTGTCCCATGAGGCCGGCAAACGCGGAGGATTTCTTGCGGTTGAAGTCACCCTCGAGGCCATGGCCGATCGCCTCGTGCAGGAGAATGCCTGGCCAGCCCGGACCAAGGGACACGTCCATTGCGCCTGCCGGCGCCGGCACCGCGTCGAGATTGACAAGGGCAACGCGAAGGGCTTCGCGCACGAGCGATTGCCAGTGTTCAGGTGCAATCAGCCTGGAGAGGCCGTGGCGGCCTCCTCTTCCTGCCATGCCGGATTCGCGGCGACTGTCCCTTTCGACGATCACGCTGACATTCAGGCGCGCCATCGGCCGCGTATCGGTGACGCAGCGGCCGTCGGGGCGCAGTATGGCAACCTCCTGAAGCGACGCCGCAAGTGTCGCGGAAACCTGAACGACACGGGAGTCAAGGTCGCGGGCATATGCGTCGATCTCCTTCAGTGTCTCGATCTTGAGGGGAAACTCGGCATCCTCCATGGGATTCTCGTCGCCGTAGAACCTGTGCATCCCAGGCGCCGGCGATGCGGCGAGCGAACCGCCCCCATCGCCCACGGCCAGCCGGACGGTCCTGGCCGCCCGATGCAAGCCGGCCTGGCTGATCTCGGTCGAATGAGCGTATCCGGCGGTTTCGCCTTGAATGGCACGGAGCCCGAAGCCTTCCGCCCTGTCGTAGCTCGCATTCCGCACGCGCCCGTCGTCATAGGCGAGCACCTCAGAGCGACGGCGTTCCAGAAACAGCTCGCCGTCCTCCGCGCCCCTGACCGTGTCTTGCAACAGTTGGAGAGCGGCATCCTTGTCCAGATGCGTCTCAAACGGCCTAAACTGGGTCGGCACGGCCATGCCTGGCTCCTTCTGAGTTGTGGAAAAGCGTCTGAATGCCGCAATCAGATGCCTTGTTCATGAACATCTTATATGGTTTCTAGCGTCTGAAGAACAACCGGCGGGCCATGCCGACCTGAGGCATGCCAGAATGCCATTGCGAACAGGATCCTAGACTGATGCGCCTCAGAACCCTTCTCACTGGCCTGACCATGCTCGCTGCCGGGACCGCAGCACATGCGCAGGATTTGCCTTTCATCGGGCAACCGGACCAGGCCGGGCTTGGTTTCCAGACGCCAACGACCGAACTCGCGCGTGACATCCAATGGCTCGACGGAATGGTGCTCATCATCATCACGGCGATTTCGCTGTTCGTCATGGCGCTGCTTCTGATTTGCATCGTGCGTTTCAATCGCCGCGTCAATCCGGACCCGGCAAGTTTCACGCACAACACGCCGGTCGAGGTGGCATGGACAGTCATTCCGATCGTGATCCTGGTCTTCATCGGCGCGTTTTCGCTTCCGGTGCTGTTCAAGCAGCAGATCATTCCGGAGCCGGAGGTGTTCATCAAGGCGACGGGCAATCAGTGGTACTGGGAGTACGAGTATCCAGACGAGGACATCAGCTTTGCGAGTTACATGATTGGAATTGACAGTGCGAACCAGCTGACGCCGGAAACCTCGCGACAACTGGCCGAAGCGGGCTACACGGACGAGCATTTCCTCCTCGCCACGGACACTTCGGTCGTCATTCCAACCGGCAAGGTCGTCGTGGTTCAAGTCACCGCCGCCGACGTGATTCATGCCTGGACCATCCCGTCGTTCGGCGTGAAACAGGATGCCGTTCCTGGCCGACTCGCCGAGCTCTGGTTCGAGGTCGACGAAGGCCATGAGGGAGTCTATTTCGGGCAGTGTTCCGAACTTTGCGGCCTCAGTCATTCCTACATGCCGATCACGGTCAAGGCAGTTTCGGCCGCCGAATACGACGCGTGGGTCGCAGACACCCGGGCGGCCGGAAACTACATCGAGCCCGGTCCGATCCGGTTGGCGGCAAGCGAGTAAGAGCAAATGCCTGACCTCGCGATCAGCGCTGCGCAAGAACACGAGCCGACATTCGGCGACTACGTTGCGCTGCTTAAGCCAAGAGTGATGTCACTCGTGGTCTTTACGGCGCTGGTCGGGCTCCTGGTCGCCCCGGCCTCGCTGCATGCAATCGAAGCGGTTGCGGCAATGCTGTTCATTGCGCTTGGGGCAGGTGCCGCGGGCGCCCTGAACATGTGGTACGATGCGGACATCGACTCGATCATGCGGCGGACGATGAATCGCCCGGTTCCGAGCGGTCGTGTCGCACCGGACGAGGCCCTGGCAATCGGCATTGGCCTTTCCGGCCTCTCGGTCGTGATGCTTGGTTTGGCGACGAACATGCTCGCGGCCTCCCTTCTGGCCATCACGATCTTGTTCTACGTGGCCATCTACACGATATGGCTGAAGCGTCGGACGCCGCAGAACATCGTGATCGGTGGAGCGGCCGGAGCCTTTCCGCCGGTGATCGGCTGGGTTGCGGCAACCGGAAGCGTCTCCCTGGAAGCCTGCCTGATGTTCGCGTTGATCTTCATGTGGACACCGCCGCATTTCTGGGCTTTGGCGCTGTTCATGCGATCCGACTACGAGGATGCCGGCGTCCCGATGCTTACGGTGACCCATGGCCGACCTGCGGCGCGGAGACACATCCTGGCCTACACGCTGCTCCTCGTGCCCGTTTCGCTTTGGCTTGCCCTGGGTCCGGTCGGCGGCCCGGTGAGTCTTGCGGCTGCCGTCGTGCTGAACCTCATGTTCATACGTGGCGCGGTCCGGATATGCATGCGTGCAGAGTCTGTTGCCCAAGGCGACGGTTACGCCGCGGAAAAGGCGTTCTTTCGCGCCTCGCTGTTCTACCTCTTTCTCCATTTCGGTGCGTTCCTCGCGGACGCGGTGGTGAGGCAGGCGTCATGAGCGGCATCAGGGCCACCCACGAATTGCACGCGCGCCGTTTTTCGCGGAATCTCGGTGTGGCGGTCGCGCTCGCCGTATTCGTTGCCGTTGTTTTCGCGCTGACCGTGGTCAAGATGAAGCGCGGCGACCCGCTGCAGGGCTTCGATCATGTCGTGCGGCCCGGGATGGAGGTTTCCGGATCATGATGGATTCACGACAGCGCACGGCGGCAAGACTTGTGGGCGTGGTCGTGGTCATGGGATCGCTCGCATGGGCATCGGTGCCCCTCTATGATCTCTTTTGCAGGGTCACCGGGTGGGGCGGCACGACGGATGTCGCCGAATCCCCGCTTGAAGAGCCCTTGGACGAAGTGCTCACGGTCCGCTTCGATGCTTCGACCGCGTCGGGGATGCCGTGGGAGTTCAGGCCGGAGCAGGTCAAGATGCCGATCCGGATCGGTGAGGAAGGCCTGGCATTCTACGAGGCATACAACCCAACGAGCCGAACGATCGCAGGCACGGCAAGCTTCAATGTCGCACCGTTTTCTGCCGGCGCGCACTTCTCGAAAATCGACTGCTTCTGCTTTGAACTGCAGGTGCTTGAACCTGGCCAGCGAGTCAGCATGCCAGTCAGCTTTTTCATCGAACCCGCGATTCTTGACGATCCCGATGCAAGGTTTGTCAAGACGATCACGCTGTCCTACACGTTCCACGACGTGGACCTGCCCGAAGACTACCGTTCCGAACAGGCGGGGCTTGGCGAGGGCGGGA
This sequence comes from Boseongicola sp., assembly GCA_028824715.1. Lineage (GTDB taxonomy): Bacteria > Pseudomonadota > Alphaproteobacteria > Rhodobacterales > Rhodobacteraceae > JAJEFO01. Next base: position 96,991 of record JAPPCV010000169.1, read on the forward strand.
CGGAATCGCAACTGAACTAGAATCCTGGAGAAGGCCGGCATGGCGCACGAAAAGAACCACGACTATCACATCCTGCACCCGTCGGTCTGGCCGTTCATCGGTGCGGTTTCCGGCTTTGTCATGCTGTTCGGCTTCGTGCTGGCATTTGGGCAGAACACCCCGGAAGACCTCAAACAGCCCTACTTGTTCATCATCGGCCTGATTGGCGTCTTCTACGTCATGTATGCCTGGTGGGCGGACGTGATCCAGGAATCCATCGTCGGTGACCACACCCCGGTCGTGAGAATCGGTCTCCGCTACGGATTCATCATGTTCATCATGTCGGAAGTCATGTTCTTTTCGGCGTGGTTCTGGGCATTCTTCAAGAACGCGCTCTATCCCATGAGCCCCGAGAGCCCGGCCGTGGACGGCGTTTGGCCACCTGCCGGCATCGAGACCTTCGATCCCTGGCACCTTCCGCTCATCAACACGTTGATCCTCCTCTGCTCGGGAGCGGCTGCAACTTGGGCTCATCACGCGATCGCGCACGAGAACAATCGCAAGGACATGGCGACGGGGCTCATCGTCGCGATCATCCTTGGCGTGCTCTTCACGGTCTTCCAGGCCTACGAGTACAGCCACGCGGCATTCGGGTTCTCGGGAAACATTTATGGCGCCACCTTTTTCATGGCGACAGGTTTCCACGGGTTCCACGTCATCATCGGCACGATATTCCTCTTCGTGTGCTACCTGCGCGTGCGGGCCGGGCACTTCACGGCCGAGCGCCATGTCGGGTACGAGGCCGCGGCTTGGTACTGGCACTTCGTCGACGTCGTCTGGCTGTTTCTCTTTGCATCGATCTACATCTGGGGCAGTTGACCTGAAGCGGATTGCCGCGTGACAGCGCAGCGCCGGGGTTTCGTCGCTGGCGCGTTTGGTGCAGTTTCGGGAAAGGCGCAGAGGCTTGGGGACATGCGACTGCTCTTTCCATTGATCGTCGGCGTGGGTGGCTGTTGCCTGCTTGCGTCACTGGGCGCATGGCAGTTGCAAAGGCTGGCCTGGAAGGAAGGGATCCTCGCCGAAATCGAATCGAAGATTGCCGCAGACCCGGTGCCGCTTCCAGCAACGCCGACCGCCGATCGCGACAAGTACCTTCCCGTCATCGTCGAAGGCGACTTTGTCGGCGAGGATGTCGCCGTGCTGGTGAGCCTGCCGCAGGTCGGACCGGCCTACAGGCTGGTAGCCTCGTTCAGGACGGCGGACGGAAGGCGCATCATGGTGGACAGGGGAGCCGTTCCGGTCGCGAACCGTGCCCACGCCATGTCGGCCAGATCGGTGACCGTGCTTGGCAACCTTCACTGGCCTGACGAAGTGGACCGCTGGACGCCGCAGCCTGACCGCGAAGCAGGGGTCTGGTACGGGCGCGACCTGGCTGCGATGGCCGCAGAACTGCGGACCGAGCCTGTTCTTGTCGTGACCCGAGAGGCTTCAAGCAACGACCCGCCGGCAACGCCGTTGCCCGTGACGACTGACGGCATTCCAAACAGTCACCTGGGATATGCGGTCCAGTGGTTCGGCCTGGCGGCGGTCTGGGCGGTGATGACTCTCTTTCTGCTCTGGCGTATTCGGAAACGAACTGTCTGAGGAGTTGCCATGAGATACGTCTCGACACGCGGAAAGGCTCCGGAGCTGTCCTTCGAAGAGGCCATGCTGTCCGGGCTTGCCACCGACGGGGGACTCTACGTGCCCGCCGAGGTGCCAGCATTCGAGCCGCGCGAAATCGCCTTGCTCCATGGCAAGAGCTACGAGGACGTGGCGTTTGCAATCATGCGGCCGTTCGTGGGCGACACTTTTGAGGAGGACGAATTTCGTGCGGTGATCAATGCTGCCTACGCAGGGTTTGGCCACGTCAGCCGTGCACCCCTGAGACAGGTTGGCGACGGAATCTGGCTTCTGGAGCTTTTTCACGGTCCGACGCTGGCCTTCAAGGACTTTGCCATGCAGCTCATCGGCCAGATGTTCCAGGCCGTGCTGCAGAGGCGGGGCGAAAGCGTCACCATAGTGGGAGCGACCAGCGGCGATACCGGGAGCGCCGCGATCGAGGCGTTCCGCGGGCTCGACAACGTGGAAGTCTGCATACTCTTTCCTCGCGGCAAGGTGTCCGAAGTGCAGAGGCGACAGATGACCACGCCGACCGAGGCGAACGTGCGTGCATTTGCGGTCGAAGGCACGTTCGACGACTGCCAGCGACATCTGAAGGACATGTTCGCCGACCGGACGTTTCGCGAAGAGACGCGCCTGGCGGCCGTGAACTCCATAAACTGGGCGCGCGTGATGGCGCAGGTCGTGTACTTTTTCACTTCCGCCGTGGCCCTAGGTGTGCCAGACCGGAAAGTCAGCTTCTGCGTGCCAACGGGCAATTTTGGCGACATCTATGCGGGCGAGATAGCGCGGCGCATGGGGCTGCCCATCGAGCGGCTGGTGATCGCGACGAATCAGAACGACATCCTGCACCGCGCGCTCGCGTCCGGTGAATATCGTGCCGGCGTGGTCCGGCCCTCGATCAGCCCCTCGATGGACATCCAGGTGAGTTCCAATTTCGAGCGTCTCTTGTTCGACGCATATGGGCGCAATGCCGATGCGGTGAGGGCATTGATGGATGAACTGAGATCCGGACACGGGTTTCGGATCGACGATGCCACGCTCGGCAGAATTGGCGAGACCTTCGCGAGCGGGCGGGTTTCGGAAGACGAAACGATGTACAGGATAGGGGCGGTGCACGATGCGGCTGGCCAGCTTGTCTGCCCTCATACTGCGGTCGGGCTCGAAGTGGCTGATCGATTGGCAGAGCCGCGTGTTCCGATGATTGCGCTCGCCACGGCCGATCCCGCCAAGTTCCCGGACGCGGTGGAGCGGGCGACAGGCATTCGTCCCCCCCTTCCCATCCGGATGGCAGATCTTTATGAGCGACCCGAGCGAGTGACGCAGGTTGCGAACGACCTCGCCGAACTTTGCCGCGCGATCAGGGAGGGTCGGGCCGCTTGACGGTTGAACTACACAGGCTGGCAAACGGTGTCCGTGTCGTCACCGAACACATGCCGGGGTTGCAGTCTGCCTCGCTTGGCATCTGGGTTGCGGCCGGTGGACGCCACGAGCGCGCCGAGCAGAACGGGATCGCTCACTTCCTTGAGCACATGGCGTTCAAGGGCACTGGAACCCGGTCGGCGCTGCAGATCGCCGAGGCGATCGAGGATGTCGGCGGCTACATCAATGCCTATACGTCGCGCGAGATGACGACTTTCTATGCACGCGTCCTTGCAGAGCACACGGACCTTGCGCTGGACGTCCTTTCGGACATCGTCCTGAATCCGGCCTTCGATCCGGGTGAGATCGAGATCGAACGGCACGTGATCCTGCAAGAGATCGGCCAGGTACTGGACACGCCCGACGACATAATCTTCGACTGGCTGCAGGAGACGGCCTTTCCGGACCAGCCCCTTGGCCGTCCGATTCTCGGTCCCGTGTCCAGGGTCGAGCGCTTCAGCCGGAAGGACCTGTCTGGATTCGTCGGCGAGCGCTATTTGCCCGGCAACCTGATCATTGCGGCGGCGGGCGCCGTCGATCACGGCGAGATCGTTCGGGCGGCTGAGGCGAGGTTTGCACATCTTTCGCCCGGGACCGCGGCCGAAGCCGAGCCAGGGCGCTTTCTTGGAGGCGAGACGAGGGTTGAGAAGGGACTGGAACAGGCTCACGTTGCGCTGGCCTTCGAGAGTCCCGATTATCGGGACGATGCCGTCTATTCAGCGCAGGCCTTTTCGATCGCGATGGGCGGCGGCATGTCCTCTCGGCTCTTCCAGGAGGCGCGTGAGAAGCGCGGGCTATGCTACACGATCTTCGCGCAGGCGAGCCCCTATTCGGACAGCGGTCTCCTGACGATATACGCCGGAACCAGCGGCCAGGAGGTTCCCGAGCTTCTGGCATTGACGGTGGACGAACTGCGGCGGTCGGTAGATGACCTGTCGGAGGCGGAAGTGGCTCGGGCAAGGGCGCAGTTGAAGGCAGGGCTGCTGATGGGGCTCGAACAGCCCGCGAGTCGTGCCGAGCGCTTGGCGAAGCTCCTGTCGATCTGGGACCGCGTGCCCCTGATCGAGGAGACCATCGAGAAGGTCGATTCGGTCAGCGTGCAGTCTGTGCGGGACATGGCGGCCGGACTTGCGTCCGCAGGTGCGGGAGCCTTGGCGCTATACGGACCGGTGGCAGCCGCTCCGACGGTTCGGGAAGTCACGGACAAGCTGGCGGCCTGATGCTGTGGACGAGAGGCCGCGTCAGGATTGACACCGAGCGCATGGTGCTGCGACCGCCCGTTCCGGGCGACTACCAGCCCTGGTCCGATTTGCGGCGGAAGAGCGCGGAATTCCTGAAGCCTTGGGAACCGTCGTGGTCGACTGATCACCTGACGCGCAAGGGGTTCGTCAATCGTGTCCATTGGGCGCGTCGATCCATCCGGGAGGGATCGGCGGTGCCGCTGTTCCTCACAAGGCGGAGCGATGCATGCCTCCTGGGAGCCATCACGCTGGAGAACATCCGGCGGGGACCGAGCCAGTCCGGGATGATCGGCTACTGGATCGGGGTGGACCATGCACGGCAAGGCTACATGCGCGAGGCGCTGACGGCGATGGTGCACTACGCGTTCGAGGTCATCGACCTGAGCAGGATCGAGAGCGCATGCCTGCCCGAAAACGCGGCGTCGCGTGGCCTTCTCGAGAACTGTGGCTACAAGTACGAAGGGGTCGCGCACAGCTATCTCCAGATCAACGGGCGGTGGCGGAACCACGTGCTCTATGCCAACCTCCGTGACGACCGGCGAGGCCGGGCGGAAACATGAGCGCCGAGTGACGGGGAAGTTCACACCGGGCCTGACATCTGGTCGGCAGTCTGGCCCGGCTCTTTCCCGGATGCAGGAAGAGGGGCCAAGGCACATGCGCGTTGAATCGCATGGTCGCGCGTCCTATGTGCAGCGGACGGCAACCGTTCGCGCTTGGGCCTGTGATCACCGCGATCCGGATTGCTCCGTGGCTCGCCAACCAGGCGGGAGCCTGCCGTGCCCGGAGAACGGCACTAGCAAGCCGAGGAACAGACTTGAGCACCATAGTTGACAGCAGACGCGGCAGGGCAGTGGCAGAGGATCTTCCCGGTCCGAAGGGGCTGCCCTTGATCGGCAACCGGCACCAGGTCCGCTTCGACCGCCTGCATCTCGATCTCGAGGACTGGGCCGGCCAATACGGACCGCTCTACCAGATCCGTTTCGGCCCGCACCGCGTGGCAGTGCTTTCGGACCGCGACGAGATCCAGCGTCTCCTGGCCGATCGCCCGGACGGGTTCCGCCGCCCCCGATATCTCGAAGCCGCGGCTTCCGAGATGCGCCTCAAGGGGGTCTTTGCGGCGGAGGGCGAGGACTGGCGCAGACAGCGCCGCATCGTCATCGATGCGCTGAACCGGGCAAGGATCGAGGACTTCTTTCCAAGGCTTGCCACTACGGCCGGGCGGTTGCAGCGGCGCTGGGAGCAGGCAGCTGACGCGGGAGAGCTCGTCGACCTCTCCCGTGACCTGATGCGCTTCACCGTCGATGTGACCACGCAGCTGGCCTTCGGCATTGACATCAACACGCTGGAGACGCCGGGCCCCACGATCCATCGCCATCTCGCCAAGGTGTTTCCGGTCCTGCACAGGCGCTTGAACTCGTCGTTTCCCTACTGGCGATTCATCCGCCTTCCGGCGGACCGCAGGCTGGATCGTGCGCTGGACGCGCTTGAGCTTGAGTTCGCCGCCATGGTGAGGGCCGTGCGCAAACGTCTTGAACGCGAACCCGGGCGGCGCGAGTCGCCCAGCGACTTCCTCGAGGCCATCATCATCGAGATGGAGGCCGAGGGGTCCAGGGTCACCAACGAAGAGATATTCGCCAATGTCGGCAACCTGCTGCTCGCCGGCGAGGACACGACGGCAAACACGATCGCGTGGACGGTGCATCTCCTTGCCGGAAACCCGGACTGGCTTGATCGTTGTCGACTCGAGATCGATTCGCTCGCCGCATCGAACTCCCCTGGATTGGAAGATTTCGAGCAGACGAGGCGGATGCCGGTGATCGATGCAGTCAGCAGCGAATCCATGCGCCTCAAGCCTGTCGCGCCACTGCATATGCTGGAACCCCTGAACGATACCTGGATCCTTGGACACAGAATCCCAAAGGGAACCACGATCTTCATGCTGCTGCGTCACCTGGCAACCAGGGACGAGCACTTCATGAATGGAGATCTCTTTGACCCCGAACGCTGGCTCCTCAGGCAGGAAGCGAGGCGTGGCCCGCACGATCACCGTGCCTTCGTTCCCTTCGGAGCCGGTCCGCGATTCTGTCCCGGGCGCAATCTTGCCATGCTCGAGATCAGGACAGTGCTCGCCATGCTGTGCAGGAACTTCGACGTGCAGCCCGTCGATCGGTCCGCAGTGGGTGAACAAATTGCATTCACCATGTTTCCGACGAATCTCTTCGTGCGCTTGAGGCGAAGGAAGCGAACTTGACCGGCATGGATGTGCGTCGAATGACGTCCTGCACGATTGGATCAAGCGATTGCCTGATGCCTCGCATGGGTGCGTGACCGGAGACCGGATGCAGGACACGCCAAAAGGTGAGGATTTCGCGGTCCGGCCGCTCGCGCCTTCGGACCCGCGGGCGCGTCGGCTCATTCGCATGCTCGACCGCCTTCAGCACTCCATGTACCCGGCTGAGAGCAACCATCTCGATCCCGTCGAGTCGCTGGAGCACGATGACGCCACGTTCCTCGCTGCGTTCGTTGCAGGGGAGGCGGTTGGTTGCGGGGCGGTCAAGCGCATGCCCCCGAGCCGCACGTCCCCAAGATACGGCGAGATAAAGCGGATGTTTGTCGATCCCGAAGTTCGTGGCCGTGGCATTGGCGGCGCGCTGCTGGATGCGCTCGAATCGAGCTTGATCTCGCACGGCATCTTCATCGCGCGCCTTGAAACGGGCATTCGTCAGTTCGACGCCTTGGCCCTTTATGGGCGCCATGGATATGTGCGCATTTCCCCTTTCGGCGAGTACGGCGAGGATCCGCTGAGCGTGTTCTACGAAAAGCGGCTGGCCTGAGTCCGGCATTGCTCGGATTCTCGTTTATTGGCGGGGACATCCGTCGTGCCGACATCGGGCACGGCGGCCATGACTGGGGCAGGACCGGCCGCATGGGTTGGGAGCGCGGCGGGAGGAACCGACCGAACGGTTGTCGACCTTGCCCGCCGACCTCCCGGACATCCGATCCGGCATAGCGGACATTTGTCGGAGCAGAGTGGCGCGGATTGCCGTGGCGCCTGACCATCCGGAGACCCGCGGCACGACGATCATGCCGCGGTTGACTATGACATCTTCTTCATACGACAACATTCGTGTGTCACCATGCGAGCCGGCCACGTGCACGAATGGCCGCGAAGGGCATCAGGGCCGACATTTTCTCGGAACCGGTGATCCGACACCGGGTACAGGTCCCGCACGTGGGCGAGCCCTTGCTGCTTCGGATCGAACGACAGGGAGTATCATGGCGGACAAGAGCGGGTATTTCGATCTCGGAGACTACAGCCGCCCCGTGACGACGCGGGAACCCGAGGCACAGGTCTGGTTCGACCGCGGACTGATCTGGGCCTACGGCTTCAACCATGCCGAAGCCGTGGCCTGTTTCCGCAGGGCGCTTGATGCGGATGCAGATTGCGCCATGGCATGGTGGGGCATCGCTTACGCGTCGGGGCCGAACTACAACAAGCCTTGGGACGACTTCGACAGCGAAGACCTCGCGCAATCCGTGAGGGTCGCGTACGAGGCGGCAGAGCGCGCGAGTCGATTGTCGGCCGGCGCGACCGCCGTTGAGCAAGCGCTCATCGATGCCCTCGCCAGGCGTTGTCCGTCTCCTGTGCCCAACGACGATATGGGTGTCTGGGACCGTGACTGGGCCGCGGCCATGCGGAAGGTGTACAGGTCCCATCCGGACGATCCCGATGTCCAGGCGCTCTTTGCCGAAGCGCTTATGAACCTCACGCCTTGGGCGCTCTGGGACCTGAAGACCGGGCGCATCGCAGACGGCGCGAATGCCGCCGAGGCCATTGATGTGCTGGAGAGCGGCATGCGCGCGCGGGAATCGAACGGCGGAGACCTCCATGCGGGACTCCTGCACATGTACATTCATCTCATGGAGATGTCACCGCATCCCGAGCGCGCACTCGGCGCCTGCGAACGGTTGCGCGACGCGGTGCCGGACGCCGGACATCTCCGCCACATGCCGACCCACATAGACGTGCTTTGCGGCGACTATGCAAGCGTGGTCCGCACGAACGAGGCGGCGATCGCCGCCGACAGGAAGTACCTCGCGCACGAAGGCGCCGCGAACTTCTATTCGCTCTATCGCTGTCACAACTTCCATTTCAAGATCTACGGTGCGATGTTTCTTGGCCAGTTCGCGCCGGCCTTGGATGCCGCGGAGGAGCTGGCCGCCAGCCTTCCAGCCGATCTGCTAGCCATGAAGTCGCCGCCCATGGCCGACTGGCTCGAAGGGTTCGTGCCGATGAAGATGCACGTGCTCATCCGCTTCGGGCGCTGGAACGACATCCTGGACTTGGAACTGCCAGGGGACCGGGAGCTCTTCTGCGTGACGACCGCGATGACGCGCTACGCAAAGGCCGTCGCCAACGCCGTGATCGGCGACGTCGAGGCGGCGGAACGCGAGGCGGCTGCGTTTGAGAAGGCGCTGGGTCTTGTCCCTGGCAGCCGGTATGTCTTCAACAACTCCTGTCGCGACATCCTCGCCGTGGCGCGAGAGATGATGCACGGGGAAATCGCCTACAGGACCGGCGACCTTGAGACGGCGTTCAAGCGGCTGCGCCGGTCGGTGGACCTCGACGACAGCCTGGCCTACGACGAACCATGGGGCTGGATGCAGCCGACCCGCCACGCGCTCGGCGCACTGCTGCTCGAACAAGGCCGCGTTGACGAGGCGGCGGCGGTCTATCGTGCGGATCTCGGCTACGACGCCACGCTGAGCCGGGCATGCCAGCACCCGGACAATGTCTGGAGCTTGCACGGATATCTCGAATGCCTGGAATCTCTCGGGCGCGCAGACGAGGCGGCTATCGTCCGGCCAAGGCTCGCAATTGCCATGGCCCGGGCGGACGTACCCATCACTGCGTCATGCTTCTGCCGCAACTCCACGTGAACGCTGCCTCACCGCGAAGACGTGCGCCCGCTGTCGCTCTCCGGCGGCGCCTGTCCCGGGTCCTGCGCCGCCAGCGGGCGTTGACCAGCCCAGGGTCCATGAGTGGTCGCGGGTCGTCACGCGGTCGTGCGAAGCGGGTGCCATTCATTCACGCCACATGCGTCCTGACGCCCCGCTTCAGGGAATCTGCAATCGCAGCTTGAATTTCCAGCTTCCAGGCATGATCGGACAGGCCCAAGCAGACGGCTGGCACGAAGCAGCGAGCGAAGCATCGCTTGGCTTCGTTGTCACTTTGCTCTTCTCCGCAAGCCATCACTTGCCATCGTGTCAATCGACACACGTTCGGTGCCGGACCGCCATGCAACGACCGTTCAGGCGAATTGCGCAGCCCCCGGGGCGAAGTGTGGACGGCTATGGCCGCAGCGCAGCACGACGATCTCGACGCCATCTTTGAATGGGGCGGAAACGGGAGCCGAAGCGCGAGGACCGAATTCGCCATGTCGGGAATGTTGATCGCGGTAGTTGCGTGGGCTCGCAACCACCGAGGCCGACATTTGGTCCAGATTTCAGTCTGATCCATCTCAAAACATTGATTTGAAATAAGGATTTTCACGTTCGGCTCACCGAATTGTCATTGGCAGCTGCAGCTGTGCGCGGACAGTAGCACCAGTTTCTGGCCATGACATCCAAGGATCCACACACGTAGGGACTCACGAGAAGCTGCCTAATGCGTGACCGCGACCCGTCTCTATGAATCGGCCAGTCAATCGGCATCTACAAGATGAGCACCATTGTAGCCGTTGGAACCTGAAGCAAACTCCCCGGCCGAGAAGCTCAAGAAGATCTTCGGCTGCCGTACGCATCGGGTTTGGAAGAACATCCATGTGCGCGTTTGCTGGGTCTTGCGGATTCGCGGCATACACGACGACGTAATGCATGTTTGGCCGTGATCGGGCCTGATCGCGCGCCGCTCGCACCGCAGTCTCGAGCAAATCGATTCGCCGCTGATCTCCGACTCTTGTTTTGACCTCAATATCGCCACCCAAATTCTCAGGGGCCATTGTGGTGGTGGGAAATGAAGAGCGGCAGGGATCAGTCAGTCGTTCATTGGCGCCGCATCTGGCGACCGGCGTGCGGCCTGTTCGCTTCGACGTTCATCCATGCATGTGCCTGTAGACGAGAAGCCCGGTCAGGAAAGCGTCGGCCGGAAGGCTGCCACGCACCTGGCGCCAATCCCCGAAAGCCTGCTCGGCCAGATCGGCGAGGTCGAGCGTTTCACGCCGGGTAAAGCGAAGGCCGCGGTTGTAGTCCGCGTCGTGACGGGCTTCCTGAAGCTGGACGAAAGCGGAGGCGACGTCGATCAGCGGTTGTTGCACCTGCTGCCCATTCAGGCCGGAAGCAAGTTTGGGAGGTATCGAACCCTGGGCGAACGCAACGGCGGTCTGCTTCATTGCTGAGTGATGGAATGCGCGGGCGAGACTGTCACGAAGGGGTGCGCGGACGTTGCCCGCCAACATGAGGCTTGTCGCTTCATCGACGAGAAAATGGAAGATGGCGTAGTAGGAAGCCGATACCGAGCGGCGAAGACTGGCCTGTGTCGGCTTCTTGCGCTCCTTGCGTGCAAGGAAACGAGCCTGCTTCGGCAGCTCCGCGTGAAGGCTCATGCGGCATTCTCGACTTCGGATGCTCCGCGGAAGCGGACGTACACGAGCGTCGAGGAATCGGTCTTCTTCTCGACAAGGTCACGAATCATCGCGCGCAGTCGCGACCGCTTGACGAATTCCACTTCATCGTCCTCAAGCATCGCCCACACCCATACGGCGGGATCGTCGGTGGAATCGGGGCCGGTTTCGACACGCCAGCTGCTGACAGGGGTAGGCAGTTCGGGAAGTTCGCGAAGCGCTGCTTCCAGCGTGCTTGCGGCGATGTCCATGTCAGTCACCTTTTTGATCTGCAGACGGCACTTCTATAGATGTGGGGACCTTTGGGCAATTATGGTAGTGCTGGCGTCTTCCTGCAACTGGAATGGCGCCCGGGAGCAGTGCACGCGGATTGACACATGGCGGACAGGAAGCTCTTGGATGGATGAACCGGCCATGTCGCCTGATCCGGAAACAGAGGATACTTTAACAGATTGTAATAAAAGGATTAATTTTGGTTGCGGGGGCAGGAGTTGAACCTGCGATCTTGAGATTGCGAGCCCTATGGCAATTCCGCGGACGGAATGATCGGGAAGAACTGACCACCGGACCAAAGGCCAAACCAGCTAGCACCGTGATGTTCATGGTGTGCTCCGATTTCTACCAGCCTGTAGAAGCTCTTGCGGTCGATCAGCGCCTCAAGGTTCGCGCGAACGTGGACATAAGGCGAGGGCTCGCCAGTCGCCGGATCCCGCTCGACCCGAATCGGATGCTCCGATCCAGCGCTGGCCTCGTCGCCGAGATTGGTCACAAAATTCAGCGTTTGAACCCTGCCTTTGCCTGAGACGGAAAAGTCGACCGCCACGAAAGGCGCGTCATCGACGGTGATCCCCACTTTCTCGACGGGAGTGACCAGCACATAGCGATCTCCGTCCTTCCTGAGAATCGTCGAAAAAAGCCGCACAAGCTCTGGTCGCCCGATCGGTGTACCCAGGTAGAACCATGTGCCGTCCCTTGCGATCCGCATGTCCAGATTGCCGCAGTCTGGCGGATCCCAGAGGTGAACCGGAGGCAGTCCGCGCCGAGACGCGGCTCGGGCCGTCGCGGCAAGACTCTCGGCCGAGGGTTTCACGGGGTTTTGACCGCGTTCGGATTTTGCCATTTGTGCCCGGAGCAATAGTTCGTTCTACTGCGCATAATAGTCCGAAAGGGAGCGATTGCCATGTCCGATGCATCGTCTGAGCTGGTGGCCGGGATAGAGGGGCTGTGCGAACGGCTGGCAGACGTGAAGGCCAGCATCACCAAGCGGTTCATTGGGCAGGAGCGAGTGGTGGATCTCGTGCTTTCGGCAATTCTCTGCGGCGGGCATGGCCTGCTGGTCGGCGTGCCGGGGCTTGGCAAGACACGGCTTGTGGAAACGCTCTCGACCGTCCTGGGGCTGGACGGCAAGCGGGTCCAGTTCACACCGGACCTGATGCCTGCCGACATCCTTGGGTCGGAAGTCCTGGAAACGGGCGCAGACGGCAGTCGAATCTTCAAGTTCATCAGGGGTCCGGTGTTTTGCCAGCTGCTCATGGCTGACGAGATAAACCGGGCAAGCCCGAGGACGCAGTCCGCATTGTTGCAGGCGATGCAGGAAAAGGCGGTGACCATCGCGGGGGACGAGCATGAACTGCCTGCACCGTTTCATGTGCTGGCAACGCAGAACCCGATCGAACAGGAAGGAACCTATCCCCTGCCCGAGGCGCAACTGGACCGGTTTCTCGTGCAGATTGACGTACCATACCCCGATCGCGAGACCGAGCGCGACATCCTGCTTGCAACAACGGGCGCAGATGAAGAGCAGTCAACCCAGGTCCTGACTCCCGGGGAACTCGTTGCTGCGCAGACGATTGTGCGCCGGATGCCCGTGGGTGAGTCCGTGATGGAGTCCATTCTGGACCTGGTGCGTTGCTGCCGTCCGGAGGAAGCGGACTCGCCCGACATCGTGCATCAGCATGTCAGCTGGGGACCGGGTCCACGCGCTGCGCAGGCCCTCGCACTTACGGTCCGGGCGCGCGCGCTTCTCGAGGGGCGGCTCGCGCCGTCAGAAGAGGATGTGATGGCCCTCGCCACACCGGTGCTCACCCATCGCATGGCGCTCAGTTTCGCTGCCCGTGCCCAAGGCTTGACGTTGCAGGAAGTCATCGACGATGTATCCCGTCACGTTGGCCGGATCGAGGAAGCGGCTTGAGCGTGGCGCAGACGCCTTCCAGCACGACGGCGCAACTGCGCCGCGAGGCAGAGACTCTCGCCGAGACCTTTCCGCCATTGCTGGCATCCGCGGAACGTCTTGCGGCCTGCGTCATGCCCGGCGAGCACGGGCGCCGACGGGTCGGATCAGGCGACGAGTTCTGGCAGTACCGGCCAAGCAGCGCAGGCGACGAAATCAGCATGATCGACTGGCGGCGCTCGGCGCGAAGCGATGACGCGCTGTTCGTGCGCGAGAAGGAATGGCAGGCCGTACAGTCGGTGATGATCTGGCTGGACATGGGCCGGTCCATGCATTTTGCATCGTCGAGATCGTTGCCGACGAAGGTCGACATGGCGCGGAGGCTGGCGCTGGCGCTGGCGATTCTGCTGATGCGTGGCGGGGAGCGCGTGGGCCTGGCGAATTCCGGCTTGCCGCCGCGGAACGGTCATGGGCAGCTGATGCGCCTGAACAGCGCCATTGCAGAATGGGAGGATGCCGCCGACTACCCCGCGCCCGAGCTTGCGGATGCGCCGGCCCGGACGCGCGCCGTCCTGCTGTCGGATTTCCTGGGCGACCTGGAGCCCGTTCGGCTCGCCGTGACCAGCGCCGCCGATCGTGCCATCGAAGGCGTGCTCCTTCAGGTTCTGGACCCGCAGGAGGAGGCCTTCCCGTTCGAAGGACGCACTGTCTTCAAGTCCATGGGCGGAACGCTCACGCACGAAACCTTGAAGGCGGATGAGCTTCGCGACCGCTATCTGGAACGGCTGGCAGACCGGAAGGCCGAGCTATGGGAGCTCGCAAGGCTGGCGGGCTGGCAATTCAACGTCTGTCGCACCGGGTCTCCGGCCCCGGCGGCCCTCCTTTGGCTGTACATGGCGCTGGCCAGGGAGCATTGACAGTGATGTACTGGCGGCAAGAGTCTTCGAGCGCGGTCCGGCCTTTCCCGGAGGTCGCGCCTTGGAGTAGTGATTGATGTGGACTCTCGGCCCCGTGGCATTCGCCAGCCCATGGCTGCTCCTGGGTCTGCTGCTGCTGCCGATTCTCTGGTTCCTGCTCCGTACCGTACCGCCGGCACCGGTTCGGCGGCTTTTCCCTGGCGTGACCCTTTTGCTTGGCCTCGCGGACGACGAGGTGCAAACCGACCGGACGCCCTGGTGGCTTCTGCTGCTTCGGATGCTGGCGGTAGCGGCCGCAATAGTCGGGTTTGCGGGCCCCGTCCTGACTCCTCGGTCGGACACGGCTCGCGACGGACCGCTGCTGTTGCTGTTCGATGGCAGCTGGGCGGATGCACCGAATTGGTCGATGCGGAACGAACAAGTCGAGAGCCTGCTAGGCGATGCGGCAGTGGCCGGCCGAGAGACCGCCATTGTCTCGCTGGCGGACCTGCCGTCGCATCCGGTCTTGCCGTTCCGTTCGGCAAGGACCTGGCTGCCGGAACTGCCGGGAATTGCACCGGAGCCATGGATGCCGGACGGCCCTGCGGTCCTGTCCTGGCTCTCCACGCTCGACGGCGGCTTCGACACTTTCTGGCTTTCGGACGGGATTGCGCAGGACTGGCGGAGTGCGGCACTGGCTGAACTCCAGGCACACGGCCAAGTATCCGTCTTTGAGTCCCGGCTTCCTGTGCTGGCGCTGAGGCCCGCAAGAATCGGTGATGGGACGATCCGGGTGCCGGTTGCGAGAAGCCGAGGCGCCGGGGCAAGCGAAATGGTCGTTGTCGCGCATGGCCTTGATCCCGTCGGCATCGAGCGGCAACTGGCACGTGTCGACGTCGAGATCCCCGAGGGGGAGCGCGAGGCCGAAGCCGTTCTGTCGTTGCCGCCGGAACTCACGAACAGGCTGACGCGGTTCGAGATCGAAGGAGTCCGTTCTGCCGGCGCCGTCAGCCTGACGGATGACAGTCTCAGCCGTCACGAGATTGCGATTGTTGCCGCGCGCGAGGAACGGGAAGGCTCGCGGCTCCTTTCGCCGACGCATTACCTTGAGCAGGCGCTGCGCCCGGGCGCCGACCTGATTCACGGAACCATTCAGGACATTGTACTTGCCAACCCTGACGTGATTGTCCTGGCCGACGTGGCCTCGCTCGCAGGCAGCGAACGCAGCGCGGTCGAGGGGTGGGTCCGCAATGGCGGTCTGCTGCTGCGGTTTGCCGGACCGCGCCTTGCCGCGTCCGACATCGGGCGCGAGGCAGAGGAGGTGCTGCTGCCGGTGCGGCTGCGCGCGGGAGGACGCCGGGTCGGCGGCGCGATGAGTTGGGGCGAGCCCAAGCAACTCAGGGCGTTTTCATCGGTGAGCCCGTTCTTTGGGCTTGCTGTTCCTGATGACGTTACGGTGTCAAGCCAGGTGGTGGCACAGCCGGATCCAAACATGGCCGAACGGACGATCGCCACATTGGCAGATGGCACACCGCTCGTCACGCGCAAGCGTCTCGGCAATGGCCAGGTCGTGCTGTTCCACGTGACTGCAAATGCGGACTGGTCGAACCTGCCGTTATCCGGCCTCTTCGTGCAGATGCTTGAACGGCTGGCGGTTTCGACGCGGCAGGCGTTGCCGGCTGCGAAGGACCTTGAAGGCACCGTGTGGACGCTGGATCGACGTCTCGACGGGTTCGGCAACGTGGAGTCGGCAGGGGCGATTGCCGGCGTAGACGGGGCGAGGCTGGTGACGGAGAGCCCAGGCCCTGACTTGCCGCCTGGAATCTACTCTGGGGAAAGCGGCAGGATTGCACTCAACGCGATTGGCGACTCGGAGCAGCTGGCCGCAGCCGTCTGGCCCGTCGACGTTCCGGTTGAAGGATTTGGGGAATCCCAGGCGTTTCCCCTGAAGGGCCCGTTGCTCTTCCTGACAGTCCTGGTGTTCCTGATCGACGTGCTGGCGACGCTCTGGCAGTCCGGCCGCATGCCGAGAGTCGGCGCGGCGGCGGGAGCGGCTGTTGCGGTGCTCTTGTGGCCCGCGTCACCCGCACCCGCGCAGGAACAGGACTTTGGGCGGCTTGTTGCGACTGCGTCGGAAGTGACGCTCGCATATGTCATCACCGGTGACGCGGAAGTGGATCGGGTAGCTGCTGCCGGGTTGAGAGGGCTTTCGACCATTCTGTTCCGGAGAACTTCGGTCGAGCCCGGCGAACCGGTCGGCGTGAATCTTGAGACGGACGAGCTCTCGGTCCTCCCGTTCCTGTATTGGCCAGTTACCGACACGCAGCCACGCCCGTCGGCCGAAGCCTATGAGAAGCTCAACCGGTATCTCAGGGCGGGCGGACTGATCCAGTTCGACACGCGGGATGCGGGGACATCCGGATTCGGATCGGGAGGTTCGAACGCGGCCAAGCTCAGGCAACTGGCGACGTCGCTCGATGTTCCGCCGCTTGAGCCGATTCCTCATGATCACGTGCTGACCCGATCCTTCTATCTCCTGCAGGATTTTCCGGGTCGCTATGCCAGCCGGAACGTCTGGGTGGAGGCGGCGCCGGCCGATGCGTTGCAGGCAGAGGGCATGCCGTTCAGGAATCTCAACGACAACGTGACGCCGGTGTTGATCGGCGGGAACGACTGGGCAGCGGCGTGGGCCATGGACGCGCAGGGACGGCCCATGTTTCCGGTGGGACGCGGCTTCTCCGGCGAGCGCCAGCGCGAGATCGCGTATCGCTTCGGAGTCAACTTGATCATGTACGTCCTGACCGGGAACTACAAGTCGGACCAGGTCCATGTTCCGGCCCTGCTGGACAGGTTGGGGCAATGACCCTTTTTTGCAATGACATCGCGGCCGCATTGCATGCGCTGCTCGTGTTGCCAACGCTGCCCCGAAGGCTGTTCGGCCAACTCCAGGGACTCGACTGACCCATGCAAGTCGTCCGCAGCATTTTCTTCGATCCATTGCTTCCGTGGGCGATGCTGTGGTCTTTGGCGGCGGTTTCGCTGGTCTTGATCGCGATTGCTGTCCGGGGCGGCCTTTCTGGCTGGTGGCTCCGCGGGATTGCCCTTTCGCTGCTCCTCGTGGCGGTTGCGAATCCGTCGACCCAGATCGAGGAGCGGGAAGCGCTTTCGGACCTGGTCCTTCTTGTGGTTGACGAAAGCGCGAGCCAGAGCATCGACATTCGCCCTGCCCAGACTGCGGAGGCGATCGCGAGGGTGGAGGAGGAAATCGCCGCGCTTGGCAACGTCGGTCTGCGGATGTTTCATGTGGAAGACAGCGACGGCAATCGCGGCACGCTCCTGATGAAGGCGCTGGCCGACGCGATTGCAAGCGAGCCGCGCACGCGTGTTGCGGGCGTGATTCTCGTGAGCGACGGGCAATTGCATGACATTGATCACCTTCCGGAACTTCCCGCGCCGATGCACGTGCTGTTGACCGGGCAAGACGATGACTGGGATCGCCGCCTTCTGATCCGGAACGCACCGGCATTTGCGATCATTGACGAGCCGGTCACCTTGACGCTTAAGGTCGAGGATCAGGGAGCGGTTCCTGCCAGTCTTCCCGAGACGGCCGACATCGACATCTCCCTGGATGGCGGAGCGCCCGACCGGTTCCGGGTGCCGGTCGGCCAGGATGTCGAGCTTTCGGTGACGCTGCGCCACGGCGGCATGAACGTCATTCAGTTCACGCTGCCAGAACATTCGGGAGAACTGACCACCCGCAACAATGCGGCGGTCGTGCAGATCAACGGCGTACGGGATCGCCTGAGGGTCCTGCTGGTCTCGGGTCAGCCACATGCAGGCGAGCGAACCTGGCGCAACCTCCTGAAATCCGATGCCTCGGTGGATCTTGTGCATTTCACCATCCTGCGCCCGCCCGAAAAGCAGGACGGGGTTCCAGTGAACGAGCTCAGCCTGATCGCCTTCCCGACGCGAGAGCTCTTCCTGGACAAGGTCGGCGAATTCGACCTGATCATCTTCGACCGCTACAAGCTGCGCGGCATCATGCCGGCGATCTATCTCGACAGCATCAGGCGGCATGTCGAGGGTGGAGGTGCGCTCTTGGTCGCCGCGGGGCCGGACTTTGCGACGGCCGAATCAATATACCATTCGCCGCTTGCCGAGATTCTCCCGGCCACGCCTAGCGGGCTGGTGCACGAGTTCGCCTACTTGCCAAAGGTGACCCGCATCGGCCAGCGCCACCCGGTGACCGAAGGCCTGGATCCGGTGAAGGATGCGGCAACACGTGCCGAACAGTCCTGGGGCCGGTGGCTTCGGCAAATCGACGTTGCTGCCAAGGGCGACGGCCACACGCTCATGGAAGGCCTGGACGACGCGCCGCTGCTGGTAATCGACCGGGTCGGAGAGGGGCGCGTTGCGCTCCTCGCGTCGGACCACGCCTGGCTCTGGTCGCGGGGCTTCGAGGGAGGTGGTCCGCAGCTGGAACTGCTCAGGCGATTGGCGCACTGGATGATGAAGGAGCCAGACCTGGAAGAAGAGGCGCTGACCGCGATCTCGGAGGGTCTGACCATGACGATTACGCGACGGACGATCCGTGACGAGATCGGAGACGTCGAGATCATCGGGCCGGATGGTGAAGTTGTCTTGCTGCAACTGGAAGAAGTCGGACCCGGTCGCTACTCGGCGAATTGGCAGGCACCGGGAGAGGGGCTCTACCGGCTGAGGGAGGGTGACCGGGAGAGTGTCGCGGCACTTGGACCGGCGGCGCTGAAGGAGTTCGCGGCCACTATAGCGAGCGATTCGCTCTTGGCAGATCCGGTGGCAAACACGCGCGGAGGCGTGCACAAGGTTGCCGAAGGCGTGCCGGACATTCGCCGGGTCCGGCAAGGTCAGGTCGCGTCGGGACGTGGATGGATCGGAATCACGCCGCGTGAAGCCTACCTGACGGCGGACATCCGCGTGTCGCCGTTGCTGCCGGCATGGATCATGCTGCTTCTCGCCTCGCTTCTGATGATCGGCACCTGGTTCTGGGAAGGACGGCGATAGCGGCGGTTCACGTTCTGGCTTGCGCGCATCGCGTTGACGGGTCTCGTTTACTCGGCAGCCCGCAGCTCCGCGTCCACGGTGCCGGAATAAAGGTAGTCACGCGTTATGGGAACCGCATCGACCTCGCGTGACAATTGGAACTGGAACACGCCTTGGCGCCGAAGCCGGAACGTCTGCTCGCAGGCGACGAGGTAGAATTTCCACATCCTCACGAATCTCTCGTCGTAGAGCTCGATCACCTTGTCGGCGTTCGCGACGAACCGGTCGAACCAGTGCCGGAGCGTATAGGCATAGTGGAGCCTGAGGGATTCGATGTCCGCAATCCACAGATTCTGGCGCTCGACCGAGGCCGCGATTTCCGAGAGGCTTGGCACGTAGCCGCCGGGAAAGATGTACTTGGCGATCCACGGGTTGGTTGCGCAGGGCGCTTCCGAGGTCCCGATCGAATGGATGAGCGCCACCCCGTCAGGGGCCAGGAGATTGCGCACGGAACGGAAATAGGCATCGAAGTACGGCAGCCCCACATGTTCGAACATGCCGACCGACACGATCCGGTCGAACCGTCCCGAAAGCTCGCGGTAGTCGGCCATTCGGAACTCGACCTGCCGTTCCAGGCCCTCCGACCGCGCACGCTCCTGCGCAACTGCGAGCTGCTCCTTGGAAAGCGTGATGCCGAGAACCTGGGCACCATGGTTCCGCGCCAGAGTGAGGCCCATCCCGCCCCAGCCGCTGCCGATGTCGAGAACGCGCATTCCCGGCTCGATTCTCAGTTTCTGGGCGATGTGGGCCTTCTTTTGCGCCTGCGCGGCTTCAAGCGTGTCGTCAGGCGACCGGAAATAGGCACAGGAATACTGCCGGTCCGCATCCAGGAAGAGCTCGTAGAGCTCGCCCGAAAGGTCGTAGTGGTGTGCAACGTTCCTGACGGAAATGCGGCCTGCATTGTGCTGCATGAACCGCCTGAGGGTTGTGCGAAGCTTCAGTTGCGCGTTGTGCCACCAGGCCCGATGCGGGTTGTCGAGGTTGCGGAGGATCAGTTCGAGAAAGCCGTGGAGGTCATCATTCTCGATGACGAGCGTTCCGTTCATGTAGCTTTCGCCGACTGCAAGTTCCGGGTTGGTCACCATGTGCCGGACAGTTGCGCTGTCCGTAACGGACACGTGTGCCTGCGGTCCCTTGCCGTCGCCGAACGTGAGCACCTTCCCACCCGGCAACTCGACCGTCAGCAGGCCGATCTGGACGACCTTCCCAAGTGCAATGTCGAGAGCCCTTGTCCACATGTCTCAATCCTCGCGTGAACTGGCTTGCAAGCCCTGTATTCTATCGAATTGCGATGAATCTGCAACGCCTTGCCGAAAGATGAAAGTCCAGAATCTTCTCCAATTGGGTTGACCGTGTCGTCGAACGCTTCCCGAGCCGGGGCATGCGCGCGGACCTTGGGAATTTCGCCTCCGCCCCGGTCGTGGCCTGACCCGTTCGGACCGGCAAGATACGGCACCGCATGCCACTGCGATGAGTGATCCGATTTCATCAATTCTGGCGATTTATTGAATTGGGCAAATTCCTGGAACTGATTAAATGGCGCCGGCTGGACGGGAGGACGCCATGCGGCGAATCAGACGGAAGGGAGGCGCCAGGGCCGAGGCGGCCGCAGGGGCGCTACCACCGTTGGGCGGGCGGTTCATGCCGCTGACGGATGCAGATTGCGATCAAGTCATCGACACCTCCTTTGCCATCCTCGACCGGATCGGGCTCGTCGGCGCACCCCCGGAGACCCGGCGCCTGGCGCTGGAGAGTGGCGCCGGCGAACGCGCCGATGGCCGCCTGACCTTTTCCCGCGCACTGGTCGACGAGATGATCGCCCGTGCCTCCAAGCGTGTGGAACTGCCCGGCTTCGACCCTGCCCGTGGCATCGAGGTCGGCGGCGGCAAGGTGCATATCGGCACCGGCGGCGCGGCAGTGCAGGTGCTGGACGGCGCGACGGGCCAGTTCCGCGACAGCACGCTCGAGGACCTCTATGGCCTGATGCGCATCGTCGATGCCTGCGACAACATCCACTATTCGCTTCGCCCGGTGGTGGCGCGCGACATTGCCGACCACCTCGCGCTCGACATCAACACCGCCTTCGCGGCGCTGAAGGCCACGTCGAAGCCGATCGGGACCAGTTTCTTCGAGCCAGCCAACGTGGCCCCGGTTGTCGAAATGCTGGACGCAGCGCTCGGGGCGACCTCCTATGCCGCGCAACCGTACTGCTTCGCCTCGATCTGTCATGTCGTGCCGCCTTTGACCCTGGCCAAGGAGGCATGCGGCGTGATGCAGGAATGTGTCCGCCTTGGCATGCCGCTGCAGATCTGCTCGGCAGCGCAGGCTGGCGCCACAAGCCCGGCGGCGCTGGCAGGTGCGCTGGCCCAGGGACTGGCGGAATCCCTGGCCGGGCTGGCGCTCGTCAACATGATGCGCCCGGGCTTTCCCTGCATCCTGGCCTTCATGCCGTTCATCTCGGACTTGCGTACCGGCGCCATGACCGGCGGGTCGGGCGAGGCCGCCGTCGCCAATGCCGCCGCCGCGCAACTGCTCTTGAAAATGGGCCTGCCTTCGACCGTCTCGGCCGGGATGACCGACGCAAAGACCGCCGATGCGCAGTCGGGCTATGAAAAGGGATACACCATCGCTCTGGCCGCCCAGGCCGGGGCCGACATGATCAATCTCAGCGTTGGCATGCTGGGCTCGATCATGGCCGCCAGCAAGGAGGCACTGGTGATCGACAACGACATGTGCGGCGCCATCCTGCGCTCCGTCCGAGGCATCGAGATGCCTGCGGGCGGCATCGACCTCGACATGATCGAAGCGGTCGTGACCGGAGAGGGCCACTACCTCGGCACCCGGCAAACGCTGGAGTTGATGACCACCGAATACGTCTATCCCAAGCTCGGCGACCGCCAAAGCGTCAGCGACTGGCTGAACAGTGGCGCCAACACCGTTTGGGACAAGGCCCGCACCCGCGTCGCCGAGATCGAGGCGATGCCCGCGCCTTCGCATCTGCCGGCCGGTATCGAGGCCGCGATTCGCGCGCGCCTGCCCATCCATCTGCGTGAACCAGTGAAAGCCTGAGCCGTGAAGTCGAACGCGCATGTGGTGATCATTGGCGGCGGTGTCGTCGGTGTCTCCGCTCTCTACCTCCTCGCCAAGGCGGGAGTGACGGACACGTTGTTGATCGAAAGGAACGAGCTGACAAGCGGTTCGACCTGGCATGCCGCTGGCAACATCCCGACCTATGCCAACAGCTGGGGCGGCATGCGCGCCGGCAACTATGCCTGGCGGCTCTACAAGGATCTTGCCGAAGAGGTCGACTATCCGATCACCTATCGCCACACCGGTGCTTTCTGGCCAGCCCATACGCAGGAACGCATGGAGTTCTTTCGCCACCTGGTCGGCATCTCGAAGGGCTTGGGCTATGACATGAGGCTGCTCAGCCCGGCCGAGATGGACGCGATGCATCCCCATTTCAGGTCCGGCGACAGCGTCATCGGAGGAATCCACGACCCTTACGAGGGTGACGTCGACCCCAGCCAGCTGACCCAGGCATTGGCCAAGGGCGCGCGCGACCGGGGCGCGCAAATTGCGCGGTTCGCCAGGGTGACCGGGATCGCAAGGCGGCCTTCGGGCGAATGGCACGTCGGCACCAACAAGGGTGCAGTGAACTGCGACGTGGTGGTCAATGCCAGCGGCTATTGCGGTCGGCAGGTGGGCGAGATGGTTGGCGCAAGCCTGCCCGTCGTGACGCTGGAGCACCAGTATCTCGTGACCCAGGCGCTGCCCGAGCTGGAGGCCGGCCCCGAGCTCTTCCCGCTCGTCCGTGACCCCGACATCAAGTACTACTTGCGGCGCGAACGAAACGGGCTGCTTCTGGGATCGTACGGCCATGCGGGACGCCCGGCCTGGCTTGATGGCATGCCCGATTGCTTTGCCAATCAGCTCTATCCCGACAGGGTCGACGATATCGCCGAGGTGATCGAGGCGGCTCTGGCGCATGTGCCGATCCTGAGCGAGGCTGGCGTCAGCCGCTTCGTCAACGGCCCGATTCCCTATTCGCCGGACGGCGCGCCGCTCTGCGGTCCGGCCTTTGGCCTGCCGAATTTCTATCACGCCTGCTGCTTTCCCGTGGGCATCACCCATTCCGCCGCCGCCGCCAAGACGTTGACAGAATGGATCACCGACGGTGAACCGGAATGGGACATGTCGATGTGGGATCCACGCCGGTTCGGGAATTGGGCAAGCTTCGACTATACCGTCGCGCGGGCCAGCGAGCTCTATGAGAACCAGTACTCCATCCCGTTCCCGCACCGGATCTGGACATCGGCCCGCCCGGTGCAGACCACGCCGCTTTATGACAGGCTAAAGGCCAAGGGCGCTGTCTTCGGCCAGGTCGCCGGGTGGGAACGTGCCTTCTGGTTCGAGACCGACAACGCCAGGGACGACGGGCGCCTTAGCTTTCACCAGGAGGCCTGGCATGACGCGGTCAAGGCCGAATGCCAGGGCGTGCGCGACCATGTGGGTGTGATGGATCACGGCGGCTTCACCCGCTACGAGGTCGAGGGCGCCGGCGCCACGGCATTCCTCAACCACGTTTTCTGCGGCGCGATGCCGAGCATCGGGCGGGTCAAGCTCAGCTACATGCTGACCCATAAGGGCAGGGTCTGGTCCGAAGCAACCATCGCCCGCCTGGCCGAGACCCGCTATCTGCTTTGCGGCCCGACCCTGGCCGACCAGCGCGATCACGACTGGATGGCGCAGTTTCTGCCCGATACCGGTGTCACGCTGCGGCGCGGGTCGGATTGTGACGCGGCGCTGATGGTGATGGGACCGAAATCGCGCGCCGTGCTGCAACCGCTGTCCGATGCCGACCTGTCGAAGGACAGTGCGCCGTGGATGTCGGTGCGCGAAATCACCGTTGCCGGTGCGCCGGTGATCGCCATGCGGGTCTCTTATGTCGGAGAGCTGGGCTGGGAGCTGCACATGCGCAGCGCTGATCTGGTCACGGTCTATGAAGCGATCATGGCCGAGGGTGCGGACAGCGGCATTGTCGAGTTCGGGTCCTACGCGCTCAACGCCATGCGCCTGGAAAAGGGCTATCGCGCCTGGGGGGTCGATTTCGGGATCGAATACACCACATTCGAAGCGGGGCTGGACCGGTTCGTGAGCCGCAAGAAGGAAAGTTTCGTGGGCCGCGGTGCCTTCCTTGCTCAGCTGGAACAGGAAAGGGCGTATCACTTTGCCGCCTTCGAGTTGGACGGTCATGGCGCAGATGCCCTTCCGTCCGACCCGATCTGCCGGGACGGGAAGCCGGTGGGCTATGTCAGTTCTGCTGCCACCGGGTTCCGTATCGGCAAGCGAATCGCGCTTGGCTATCTCACGGTTCCGGCCGAGCCGGGCGACAACCTTGAACTTGAGATCTTGGGCCAGCCGGTGCGCGCGACAGTGGCTGCCGCACCGTTCTATGACCCTTGCAACGAACGACTCAGGGCTTAGCGCCAAGGCATTGGACATTCCTGCGGCGGCACAGGTTGCAATCGTCGTCGTCTGCATCGTCGGCTGTGCCGCGACCCATCCTCGGGTCAACGCGCGCTGGTCGGTGGTGCTGCTTGAGCGCACGAATCTCGCGAGCGGCACGACATGACGCTCGCCTGTGCCGGAGAGCGAATCCCGAGGCGTTCCGGTGATGTCCACGCTCGCGGTCATGGGGTCGAGGTCGCGGGACTGCGTTACAGGCCTGACAGGCGCGGATCTGTCGAAAGCGACATTCGCCATTGCCACTTGGCAGGATCTGCATGTGAGGCACAGGCCGGTGCGGGCACAGCGCATCACTTATGTCGGCGAAGTGGGGTGGGAGCTGCACGTACAGACAGAATGCGTCCAGCGGGAGTTCGAGACCATCCTTGCCGCGCCGCAGGCTCCGAGGCTATGCGGCAGCATGGCTGTTGATGGCTGCCGGACGGAAGAGGGCTTTCGCCGTTGGGGCCATAAAGTCGTCCTGTTTGACAGCCCGGTGGAAGGCGGTCTCAGAATTGGGCAATTTTGCGCTTGGCTATAAGCAGCAAAATAAGCGTAATGGAGTACAATTCAGGAAAAGGGCGGGGCGCACAATGCACTTGGAAAGATCTGAAACACGTTCATCCAGGCGGACGGGCGGAAAGCACTCTACGACCTGGCCACGGACCCGTTCGAATTGAAAGACATGGTGCTCGGCCATCCACAACCGCAAGACTTGCCGAACCAGCCATTTCTGGTGGCGGCGCACTAATGCCGCCAATGGGGTATTGGGAAGAAATGCAAGCCGTCCTGCGAAAATGCGGCATCACGGTCCTAGTGGACGAAGTCGTTTGCGGCTTTGGTCGGACCGGCAACATGTGGGGGTCGGAAACCCGGGAGCTGAAGCCGGACCTGATGTCCTGTGCCAAGGCCCCGTCGGCAGCGCTTTTCCCGATTTCCGCCTTGATGTTCACAGACGAGATGTATGCCGAGATGATGAGGAATTCGGATGAGGTAGGCACCTTTGGGCTCGGATGTGCCTGCGCAGGTCACCCAGTGGGCGCTACGGTGTCGCTTGAGGCGCTGGATATCCACGACGCTATTGATCTGACAGGCCATGTCCGCAAAGTGAGTGAGACCTTTCTCGCCCGCTGCAACGAAATGATCGATCATCCACTTGTCGCGGATGTACGCGGCGCAGGATTGTTCTGCGGCTTCGAACTGATGAAGGACGCCAAGGCCCGCGAGCCGTTTGATCCGTCGTGGAAGGTGGGCGAACTGGTGCAGGACTTCGCCCATGATCGCGGTCTCTACCTGCGCTCAAACGGAGACCGGATGAGCTTCATGCCGCCACTGATCATTTCGGAAGACAAGATCGGGATTGCCGCCGAGCGGTTCCGGGGGGCGCCCGACCATGCCTGGGCGGTGGTCCGCGACAGAGCTTGAGGAAAGCATGAAGCGAATTGCCTTTTTCGGACTGGGCACGATGGGAGCGCCGATGGCCACTCACCTGGCCGCATCAGGTCTTGACGTTACCGGTGTTGACGTCGACCCCGACGCGCGTTCGCGTCTTTCGGGAGCCGTTCCACCGGCCGAGGCAGAGCTTGGTGCCGCAGACCTCGTCATCACGATGCTGCCCGAGGGCGAACATGTCCGGGATGCCTACGATCGTTGGATATTGGACGCCGCCCACGCCGGTGCCGTGCTGATCGACTGTTCAACGATAGACGTTGAGACGGCTCGAAGCTTGAACGCAGCAGCGTCAAAGCGAGGTCTGTCCCAGATCGATGCGCCGGTGTCCGGCGGGCCCGAAGCGGCCGGGTCGGGAAGGTTGAGCCTGATGGTGGGTGGGCATGAAGCGGACGTGGCCCTCGCGCGCCCGGTGCTGGAAGCGCTGGGCACCAAGATCACCCAATTTGGCGCCCCCGGATCCGGTCAGGCAGCCAAGGCCTGCCATAACATGATCTGCGGCATCACCGCCATGGCGGTCCTGGAAGGCTTTGCACTTGCTGAGGCGCTTGGGCTTGATCCGGCGAAATTCCACCAGCTTTGCGCAGGAGCGGCGGCGCAAAGCTGGACATTGGAAAACCGATGCCCGATCCCGGGTGTGGTGCCCGGGGTGCCTGCCTCGAATGGCTATGCGCCAGGTTTCGCGGCCCGGCTGATGGCCAAGGATCTGCGTCTGGCCCAGGTGGCTTCCGAAGCTGCCGGACAGCCGACGCCCTTTGGTGCCGAAGCGGCACGGGCTTTCTCGGAATTTGCTGAAGCAACCGGCGGCAATCTCGACTTTTCTTCCTACTACACGAAACTTCGGGTTCAACCCGATGACACCGGAAACGACTGAAAATGACACTTCTCGAATACAAGCTCCCCGAGGCCGGGCTGGCTGGAAGCTACATCAACGGCGCTTGGCACTGGCCCGAAGACGGGCGCACAATCACCGTGGAAAATCCGTCGCGCCGCGAGACCATTTGTGAGGTCGGGCGGGGCACTGGTGACGAAATTGACAGTGCTGTCGGTGCGGCCCGTGCTGCGTTGCCGGCATGGCGCGCCTTGGCTGCCAGCGAACGCGGAAGGCTCTTGTCGGAGCTGGGTCGCCGGCTGGAGGAAAACTCTGAAGAGGTTGCACGAGTCCTGGCGGCTGAGACGGGCAACGCCATCAAGACCCAGTCCCGCGGTGAATCGATGGGCGCGGCGGGGGTTCTCAAGTACTACGGCGGGGTCGCCGTCGAGCAGAAGGGCGAGACTCTGCCGCTCGGTCCCGGCCTGCTGAGCTATTCCGCACGCGAGCCGCACGGAGTCGTGGGCTCGATAATCCCTTGGAATTCGCCATTGCAACTGGGCTGCGTGAAGATTTCCATGGCGCTGGCCACAGGCAATTGCCTGGTGCTGAAACCGGCAGAAGACGCGCCCTTGGCCCTTCTCAGGCTCGCCGAACTGGCCGACGGGCTGTTCCCGCCCGGTGTCCTCAACGTGGTGACCGGGCTGGGCGAAGAGGCCGGCGCAGCATTGGCCAGCCATCCTGGAATTGACAAGGTTTCGTTCACCGGGTCGTCGGAAGTCGGCAAGCTGATCGGCCACGCCACGGCTGATCGCATCGCCAAACTCACTTTGGAACTCGGCGGCAAATCCCCTACCATCGTCTTTCCCGACGCCATCGAAAGCGGCCGGCTCGACAGCACCGCGCAACAGGTGGCCAACGCAATGCGCTTTGCCCGGCAGGGGCAAAGCTGCACCGCGGGGTCGCGGCTATTTGTTCACAGGGACATATGGGACGTCTTATTGCCGAAGGTGGCTGAGAAGTCGGCAGCACTGAGGGTAGGCGATGCGCTAGACCCTGATGTAGACATGGGGGCCGTAATCAACGCCGAACGCTATGGCGAGGTCCGCGCCTTCGTGGCCGAAGCCGAGGCACAGGGTGCTTCGTTCCTGATCGGAGAGACCCCGGTTGAGGATCCTGCGGGTTTCTCTCCCAATCCCACAATCATCACCGGGGTCGACAACTCGTGGCGTATCGCACGCGAGGAGGTGTTCGGCCCGGTGATGGTGGCCATTCCCTTCGAAGCCGAGGCCGAAGCAATCGACATGGCCAACGACACCCATTACGGACTTGCGGCCTTTCTCTTCACCCATGACGTCAGCCGCATCTCCCGGCTGACCCGCGCCATCGATGCGGGCTGGATACAGGTCAATCAGGGCGGTGGGCAGATCCCTGGCATGTCCTATGGTGGCACCAAGCAATCAGGGACCGGCAGCGAGTATTCCATAGAAGGGGCGTTGGAGGCGTACACCTACCGCAAGTGCATCACCATCAACATCGAGGAGGGCGCATGAGCCGTGATCGCTTCGGCAATGCGCTGGATCCCAGTGTCGGATATGCCCGCGGAACGGTTTTGCGCGACTCTGCCGATGAAGTGCGTCGTCTGACACAAGCCGGGCGTATCGCCACCGGGTTCATGGAACGTGAAGGCGTCGACAAGGTCGCCATCTGTACGGGCAATCTGCGGTTCTACCCGGTTCAGGCAGATGACCTGCCGGTGCTTTGCGAGGAATGGGTCGGTCCAGGCATCTTCGGAGAAGAACTCAGGCAGGTTGCGATCACTCATATGGGAGGGAATGGCGACGAAGCAGCAGCCGTCGTCAACCGGACCAGTGCAGGGATCGTCGCGACGGTTCTTGCCCATTCCGGTGGTCGTGATGTCCTGTCGCTGGTTCCCGAAGGTGATCGAAGCCACGCCTCGGCCACCCGAGGCGCGCGATTGGCAGGTGTCAGTGTGCGTGAAGTCTTCGACCCTGCTGCGCTGGAAACGGCCTTGGGCGACTTCGCGCCCTCGCTGTTGATGATCACACCTGTGACTTCGGAACTGTCTGTTCTGGAGGACGACCTGATCGCAGCCGCCGTGCGCGCCGGAAAAACGGCTGGCTGCACCGTTTTCATTGACGATGCCTATGGTGCCCGGTTCCGACCAGTGCTGCTGGGCGGTGGTGCGTCGCTATCTTTCGGAGCCGATCTGATCATCACCAACGCAGACAAGGCGGGGCTTTCGGGCCCCAGAGCGGGTGTCCTGTGTGGCAGCCCGGAGGCGTTGGTCCCGGTACAGGCCATGGCTAGCGAACTGGGCATGGAGGCACGTGCCCCAATCGCCATCGGGGCCATGCGCAGCCTGCAAGGCTTTACCCCCGATCTGCTGATCCAGGAGGCCCGCGATGGTCAGGACCTGGCGGCGGCGCTTGAGGCGCAGCTCGGCCGGGGCCGAATCAGCCGCTCTGCCCTGGGGCCGAAGATCGACGAACAGGATGCGCTGGAGATCGTGCTGGCCAGGGCAGGGCGATCCTCGACAAACCGCGTTCCGGCCGAGGTGACCGCTGCCGCCGGCATGCTGATGCTGCGCGACAAGGGCATCGTCACGGTCAACACGCATGGGCAACCGGGCGGGCGGGTGTCGATTCGGCTGAAACCCACTTCCGGTGCCATTGAGCGGGCGGGTGGTGCGGATGCCATTGCGCAGTGCCTTGTGGCAGCGTTGGAAGAGACTGCCAGTCATCTGGATGACCAGGCCTGGTTTGCATCCCTGCTTTTGGGAGACGGACAATGCCGGACGCAGACTTGATCACACGGCTCGACAACCGCCTCGACCAACTGGTGAACATCGACATGGGGGAACGGGGGGTCGAACACCTGTTCCAGGCGGCGCGCGAATTGCAGGGCGGATCGCTGGTCGGCGCTGCGGCGGACGCGCTGATGGCCGTGCCCGAAGGCGGTACCGTCATGCTGACCACAGGTTCCGTGTCGCGTGCCTGGATCACGCCGGCCCTTGGCGAAAACGACGGCCCCTCCGGCGCGGCGGTGATTGCAAGAGCATTGGTCTTGGGACGCAATGCCACATGCGTGATGCTGTGCGAGCAAACGCTGCTGCCCGCGATCCGCAACACTTGTCAGGCGGCCGGGCTGTTTCCGGCATCCTTGAGTGAGGCCGCGATTGCACGGGCTGACAGGAGCTTGGCCACCATCGTGATGCTGCCTTTCGCAACCGAAGACGAAGCGGGCAAGGCGGAGGCGACGGCGCTTCTGGACCGACTGCAACCCGATCTCCTGTTTTCCGCCGAGAGGGTAGGGCGCAACGCGCAGGGTGTCTATCACTCGATGAAGGGGATTGACTATGGCATGGGCCGGGCACGGGTGGATCATCTGTTCGACGAAGGATTGTTGCGTGGCATTCCCGTTGTCGCCGTCGGCGATGGTGGCAACGAAATCGGCATGGGCAAGGTGAAGGATCATGTCGCCGCGCACGTGCCTTTCGGTGACAAGTGCCTATGCGGCTGTGGTGGCGGGATTGGCGCGGTAACAGGATGTGATGTCTTGGTGACCGCAGCCTGTTCCAACTGGGGTTGCACCGGGATTGCCGCGGCGATGGCTGCCCGCGCAAGTGACTCCCGGTTTCTGCACACGCCCGAGCGCGAGGCACTGCTGTTGGACACCATGCTCGCAAACGGCCTCATCAATTCCACCCATGGGATCGTCGACGACAGTGTAGACGGCATTCCACGGGCCTCTCACATCAGCGTGGTCGAACTGTGCCGCACGATCGTGAGCCGAGCCCTTTGAGGACAGGCCAGACAGACAGGTCAATCCGCCAGTATCGATGAACTGATGCTAAGCCGAAGAGAGACCGCAAAGCGCTGATCTTGCAAGAAAAAGTGCAATTGTAGGGCGATTCTGGCTTCTGCAACGGTTCTCCCGCCGCCTTGGCCTGTCAGGCGTGAGATCGACGACGTGGCACGCGGCATTGCCAGCGTGCCGGCCACGGACTCTCTCGGACTGTGATCTCTCGGGCGCCTCCGGGTTCTGCGAGGTTGCAGAGATCGTCATGGGCCACCACAGCCGTCACTGTCGCGCTACGGCCCTTGACTTCAATCGGACTCGGTCATGGTCCAGTCAAGGGCCTTGGCAACCGTGAAGATGTCCTTGTCGCCTCGACCGCACATGTTCATGCAGATGACATGATCCGTCGGCAGGCCGGGCGCGATTTTCGCCACATGCGCCAGCGCGTGACTGGGCTCAAGCGCCGGAATGATGCCTTCCGTCTCGCAGGATAGCTGGAACGCCTCGAGCGCCTCCTGGTCGGTGACCGAGACGTATTCGGCGCGCCCGGTTTCGTGGAGCCAGGAGTGTTCGGGTCCGATGCCGGGATAGTCGAGCCCGGCGGAAATGCTGAAGCCCTCAAGAATCTGCCCGTCGTCATCCTGCAGCAGATACGTTCGGTTGCCGTGCAGCACGCCAGGACGTCCGCCGGTGAGCGATGCGCAGTGCTCCATCCTGTCATCCACGCCCTTGCCGCCCGCCTCGACGCCAATGATGCGCACCCCCCTGTCATCCAGGAACGGGTGGAAGAGGCCCATGGCATTCGATCCGCCCCCGATCGCCGCGATGACCGTGTCGGGCAGGCGTCCTTCGGCCTCCATCATCTGGGCGCGGGCCTCCTTTCCGATGATGGACTGAAAGTCGCGGACCATTGCCGGATAGGGGTGAGGCCCAGCAACGGTGCCGATGCAATAGAACGTGTCACGGACGTAGGTCACCCAGTCGCGAAGCGCGTCATTCATCGCATCCTTCAGAGTGCCCCGGCCCGACGTCACCGGCACCACTTCGGCGCCGAGAAGCTTCATGCGGAAGACGTTCGGCTTCTGCCTTTCGACATCGTGCGCGCCCATGTAGACCACGCATTGCAGGCCGAACTTTGCGCAGACCGTCGCCGTTGCGACCCCGTGCTGCCCGGCGCCGGTTTCCGCAATGATGCGGGACTTTCCCATGCGGCGCGCGAGGATGATCTGGCCGAGCACGTTGTTGATCTTGTGCGCGCCTGTGTGATTGAGTTCGTCGCGTTTCATGTAGATCTTCGCGCCGCCGAGGCGGTCGGTCAGGCGCTCAGCGAAATAGAGTGGCGACGGTCGGCCGACATAGTGGGTCCAGAGATGGTTCATCTCGTCCCAGAAGGCCTGATCCGTCTTTGTCTTTTCGTACTCGGTCTCAAGGTCAAGGATGAGCGGCATCAGCGTTTCGCTGACGAATCGGCCTCCGAACGTGCCAAAGCGGCCACTTTCATCAGGACCGGTCTTGAAACTGTTGATGAGTTCGCTGGACATGAATGCCTTCCCGGATTTGACCGCAAAGGTGTATCGCCGTGCCACGGGCAAGGCAAGGCAGCAACACGAGACTGCACTTTGGTGAATGAATGGTTGCCAAGAGCCGGGCGAGCGCATAGCGGCGACAGGACGTGGACGAGGGAGCCGGCGTGGCCGGTCATCCCTGAACATCGCGGCCACACGGAGAGTGGCCAATGCTGCGCGAACGCTTCAAGCACGGGTCCTCAGAAGATCGATGGACCGCGGCGAAGGACGAGGCAAGGCAGGCGATGATCGGCGTTGCGCGGTCGAGGAGCCTGATCGCCTGCTCGGAACTGGTTCGGAAGGTCACGAGCTGAATCCTCGAGCCCGGCGGCATTCATTTCGCTCACATGATCGGCGAAGTCTCGCCTGAAGAGGACGAAGAGGCCCGGGGACTGCTCACAGTCGTGGCAGTGCACAAGACCGGCGACCTGACATCTGTCGGCGGCGTTTGGGCAGGCAAGTTCTCGCGCTGGCGGCCGGGTTGGCCCGATCCTCCATTCGCGCGCACGGAGCTGCACCGCCGTTCGTTCTCGGTCCATTGCAAGTGGCGAACCCGGCCATGGCCGGAAGCTCTCATCCACCTCGACCCCCAAACCGCTGACGAGCCCATTTGTTTGCATGGCCATGCCAATGACGGCCAGTCGCTCGCCATGAATCTTCGCTGTCATGCCCTCGGCCCTGGCTGAGGCCGCGAGGGAATGGATGCGCTGGTCGCGGCCATGGGCGTGGACACTGCGACATTGAGCACCCCATTGACCATTGGGGCGAGTGCGCCAGGCACCGTCACCGCATTCAACCGGGACCAGACGGCCTCCAGGGTCTCCGGGTCATGGGCCACGGCGCGCCGGAAACTGTCGATGCAATCCGTGCCACTGGTCGCGCGGACATCGTCGAAGACGGCCCGCGCGCGTGCCGCGAGCGCGCCGTCGTCCAGCAACAGAACAGTGCCTGTCAGACCAGCGCTATCAGGCGGCAGGGTCCGCCCGTTCCGCCCCGATGCTTGGGCGCGCCGACGACAAGGGTTGCGCCGGTCGCGGGCAGCTGATCGAGGTTCGCCATGTTCTCGACTGCCCAGCGGTTGGCAGGCAGCCAACGGTAGTGAGTCGCGAAATCGGCGGAGGGCCCGTAGTCGATGGACAGCGTATCCACGCCGACGCCGCCCGCCTCGGTTTCGTCCAGAAGCATCTGGACAGCTTCAACGTGGAAGCCGGGGCAGTGCATCTTGCCTTCGTCGTCGGCATTGCGGAACCCGAGCGTTCCAAGCCGTGCCTGCCACCCGGAATTCTGCGCGACGCAGGCGCCCGCCGGGATCGGACCGTTTGCGGAAATCCAGTCGGCCAGGTCGCCCGGCGTCACCTGGGCGTCCGGGTTGGCATCCGCCTTCTCGCGGATGTCGACAATTGCCAGGGGGCAGACCAGTGACTGGACCGGAACCTCGTCGACCGACGTGCCCCCGTCAGTGAAGTGCAGCGGCGCATCGATATGGGTGCCGGTATGCTCGTTCACGCGGATCTCCTTGAGGTTGAAGCTGTGTTCCGCGTAGTTGAAGACCTGCTCGTCAAAGAACTGCTGTTCGCCGAAATAGGTCGGGAAGTCGTATGTGAGCGTGTGGGTAACGTCGATCACTTGGCTGGGGGTCTGGGCCATAAGCGGCCTGGTGGGCAATACGCTCGCCGCAACAATTGCGGCACCAGCAGCGGCCGACCCGCGAAACAGGTCCCGGCGGCTCAGTGCCTTGCCCTTGACGTATTCCATGATGACTGGATGACACATATCTCTCTCCTTGTTCCTATGTGTTTCTCTTGAGTTAGCCCACGAGCCGCACGGGTCGACCCGCTGTCATTTCATCAACCGCCGCAACGATGCCGTCCGCGTCGATCCCGTAGTGGCGGTAGAGGTCAGGGACGCGCCCGGTCTGGCCAAAATGCTCGACCCCCAGCGGCACGGTCCGGTGCCCGGCCACGGCCCCCAGCCAGCCAAGCGTCAGCGGGTGGCCGTCGATGGCGGTCACGATCGTGCAGTCGCGGGGAACTGGTGCCAGCATACGCTCGATCCAGGCGCGAGCGCCCTTGTGGCTCCGTTGACGGGCGCGCTTGGCGGCAGTCCAGCCTGCGTTCAGCCGGTCGGCGGAAGTGATCGCCAGCACGCCAATGTCGCGCCGATCCTGGCCGATGCGACCTGCGGCCTCGACAACGTCGGGAGCCACCGCGCCCTGATAGGCGAGGATCACGTCCGGGTTGGGGCCAGGGCGGCGAAGCCAATAGGCGCCGTCGATCACGCCTTGGTCGAACTCCGCATCGGGGCTGCGGAGCGCTTGCTCAACGGGCCGGGTCGAAAGACGCAGGTAGACCGAGCCGCCGGTTTCGTCCCGCAGCCAGGTGCGCTCGTCCGGGTCGCCCTCGCCATCGCGCTGGAGGTAGTCAAAGGACCATGCCATGATCCGCGCGAGCTCGTCGGCGTAGGCGGGCTCGAAACTGGCGAGGCCGTCCTGCGAGATGCCGATCAGAGGCGTGCCGATAGACTGGTGCGCGCCGCCTTCGGGGGCAAGCGTGACGCCCGAGGGCGTGCCCGCGATGATGAATCGCGCATCCTGGTAGCAGGCATAGTTCAGCGCATCGAGGCCGCGGCACACGAAGGGGTCGTAGACCGTGCCAATGGGGATCAGCCGCTCTCCGAACAGCGAATGCGACAACCCGGCCGCGGCCAGCACCAGGAACAGGTTCATCTCTGCGATACCCAGTTCAACGTGCTGACCATCCGGGGAGAAGGCCCATCTTTGCGTCGACGGGATTTGCGCGTCCTTGAACGTGTCGCCACGCGTGTCACGGGAAAACAGGCCCCGCCGGTTGACCCATGGCCCAAGCCCGGTGGACACCGTCACGTCCGGGGCCGTGGTCACGATCCGGTCTGACAAGGGGCCATCGGATTTCGCTATGCCGTCGAGGATCTTGCCGAAAGCCATCTGGGTCGAAATCGCCCGATCCGTGGGCGCCGCCAGCGTCGGCGCCGGAACCGCAGGCGACGTGTAGCGGCGTGGACCCTTGGCAAAGAACGGTGCCGCCGCGATGGCTGCCTTTGCCCCTGCCGCATCCTGCAAGGCCGCATCGGTCGCCCATTCCGCACCCTTGGCGACACCAAGGCTTGTCTTGAGATCCGCGATCTGCGCAGCAGTCATGATGCCGGCGTGATTGTCCTTGTGACCGGCCAGAGGTGTGCCCCAACCCTTGACCGTGTAGGCCAGAAACAGCGTCGGGCGGTCGTCAGCGATCGAGCCAAAGGCCTCCGTCAGGCTTTCAAGGCAATGCCCGCCCAGATCGGTCATGAGCGCGGCCAGTTCCTCGTTGCTGCGCCGGTCGAGCAAGGCCGCCACGTCGCCCTGATCGCCGATGTCGTCCACAAGCCGAGACCGCCAGGCGTCACAGCCTTGGAAGGTCAGCGCCGAGAAGTCCGCGTTCGGGCAATTGTCGATCCAGTCGCGCAGGCGGTCACCGCCCGGCTCCTCAAAGGCGGCCCGCTGCTGCGCCCCGTGTTTCAGCCGCACGATGTTCCAGCCGAAGGAGGCAAAGATCGCCTCGAGCCGCGCCCAAAGACCCTCGTGCACGATCCCGTCAAGCGACTGTCGGTTATAGTCGATGATCCACCAGCAATTCCGGATATCGTGCTTCCAGCCCTCCAGCAGGCATTCAAAGATGTTGCCCTCGTCCATCTCCGCGTCGCCGATCAGGGCGACCATCCGGCCCTTGGGGCGGTCCGACCAGCCTTTCGCGGCGACGTAGTCCTGGATCAAGGAGGCAAAGGCCGTGATCGCCACGCCCAGCCCGACCGAGCCCGTGGAGAAATCCACGTCGTCGACATCCTTGGTCCGCGACGGGTAGCTCTGTGCACCGCCGTAGCCGCGGAAGGCTTCCAGCTTCGCCTGGGTCTGCCGCCCGGCAAGGTACTGGATGGCGTGAAACGCGGGTGCAGCGTGAGGCTTGACCGCCACGCGGTCCTCGGGCCGCAGAGTGTGGAAATAGAGCGCCGTCAGGATCGACACCATCGAGGCACTGCTGGCCTGATGGCCGCCGACCTTGACGTCGCCGTCTTCCTTTTCGCGCAGCGTATTGGCGTTATGGATCGTCCACATCGCCGTCCAGAGCACCTGCCGCTCGATGTCGTGAAGCGTGGCGATTTCGGTCATGCGCTCACTCCGCCGCTTGAATGGCGCCAGCAGCAGCGCGGCGGAAGGCCTGATCCAGATCGCGGACAAGATCGTCTGGATGCTCCAATCCGACGCTCAGCCGGATCAGCCCTTCGGTCACGCCCGCGATGTCACGCGCGGCTTCCGGTACGCCTGAATGCGTGGTCGAGGCGGGGTGGCACACGAGCGACTCCGAGCCGCCGAGGGACACCGCCAGCTTGAAGACCTGCATGTTGTTGATGATGCGAAAGGCGAGCGCGCGGTCATCCTCCACCACGAACGAAAAGGTCGAGCCCGGCCCGGTGCATTGCGCCGCGTAGACCTCCGCCGCGCGATCGGTGTCCGGCATCTCGGGATGCAGGACCCGGGCCGGAATGATTTCATTCTCCGCCAGCCATTTCGCGACGGCCCACCCGCTTTCCGCGGCCCGTTCCATCCGCAGCGACAGCGTCTCCATCGACCGGGAAAGCATCCACGATGAATGCGGGTCAAGCTGGAACCCGTAGGCCGAGCGCGTCTGCCGGATTGGCTTGAGAGCATCCTTGGACCCGGTGATCCCGCCCGCCACAAGGTCGGAATGGCCACCGACGTATTTCGTCAGCGAATAGACGCAGATGTCCGCACCCAACTCGATGGGCCTTTGGAACACCGGCCCGAGCATGGTGTTGTCAACCACCATGAGCGGGACTTCCGATGTCGCGTCGGCCAAGGCATCCACCACGCGCCGCACCATCGCAAGGTCGATGAGCGCATTTGTCGGGTTCGCGGGTGTCTCCAGATAGATCATCTTGACCGGCCCATGCCGCGCTGCCTTCTCAAGCGCATAGGTCAGCGCACCTTCGTCCATGCCGTCGGCAAAGGGAATAGGCTTGATGCCCCATTGCGGAAAAACCTTGCCTAGAATCGTTTCGGTCCCGCCATAGAGTGGCGTGTAGTGCACCACCGCATCGCCGGGGCGCAGATAGGCCAGCGCCACGGCCGAGATGGCAGCCATTCCGGACGAGGTCAGCAGCGCCGTTCCCGCCCCGTCGTACAGGGCCAGACGATCCTCGACGATTTCGGTATTGGGATGGTTGAAGCGAGAATAGACAAGCCCGCCTGCCCCCATGCCTTCAGGCGCGGGCTTGCGGCCCGCGACGACATCAAAGAACCTCGCCCCTTGCTCGGCTGTCTCGAACGCAAAGGTCGAGGTCAGGAAGACCGGTGGCTTGACCGCGCCTTCCGACAGCGAGGGATCGTACCCATAGGCGGTCATCTGCGTGGCGGGGTGCAGGTCGCGCCCATCGAGCTGCCGACGGCGGAAATCCTTGCGCTTCATCTTGTGCCCTGTCTTGTCGTGCCTTGCGTGGCAGTATAGCACTAGTCAACGCGCCAATTCTGACTTGATGTTATGCAAAATCCGGTATCTTTAGTCAAGAATGACCACGATGGACGAAATAGACAAGAAAATCCTCCACGCCCTTTCGAGCGACGCACGCCGCAGCGTTGAAAGCGTGGCCGAAGAGATTGGGCTGTCGACCACGCCAACCCGCAGGCGGATCAAGAACCTTGAGGCCGGCGGGATCATCCGTCGCTACACCGTCGATGTCGACATGGATCGGGCAGGCTACGGGCTGACTGTCTATGTGTTCATGAAGCTGCAAAGCCGCGACCAGACGACGATCGCGACGTTTGAGAACAAGCTCTTGCATCTGCCCGAGGTGACAGCCTGCGCGCTGGTCACGGGACCGCACGACTATGTCCTGACGATGCGCTTCGAGGACATGGACGCCTACAACCGTTTCCTGCGATCGGTCCTGTCAGAATTGCCGGGCGTTCTTGGCATCGAGACCAGCGTCGTCATCGGCTCGGTCAAGAACGAAGTCCCCTTGCCCTATTGAAGGAAGCCAATGGCACTCAAGAATCGCGCCGCATTGGCAACCCGCGTCTTTCATTCCGGCCAAGACCCCGACCCGTCCATCCTCGATGAGCGGCAGCCAAGGGGCCGGAAGAAGGCGGCATGATCGCGGCGGCGACCGCGGGACTCCCGAAAGCGCAACAAGGTGCATCAATGGCGTGCCGAAATCTTCTGAAGACACGTCCCGACCGTGTCGCGGACTTGCCGTTCAGCGTTCTTCAAGACTTGGAATTGCCGGCAGGTCACGTTACAGGAGCGGGC
This sequence comes from Boseongicola sp., assembly GCA_028824715.1. GTDB lineage: Bacteria > Pseudomonadota > Alphaproteobacteria > Rhodobacterales > Rhodobacteraceae > JAJEFO01. Next base: position 135,559 of record JAPPCV010000169.1, read on the forward strand.
GGAACCGATCGGGAAATCGCCCATGTCAATTGACCGAGACGACGCCCGGCGCGTTGCAAGCCTTGCACGGATCAGGGTCGATGAAGAGGATCTGCCGGCGCTTGCCAGCGAATTCAATGCGATCCTCGGCTTCATCGAGCAGTTGCGCGAGGTTGACGTAAGGGACGTCGAACCAATGACCAGCGTCACGCCGATGCGGCTGAAGCGCCGGGCGGACAGGATTGCCGGTGGCGGCATCGCCGAAAAGGTGTTGGCAAACGCGCCGGATGCGCGCGAGGGCTACTTCGTTGTGCCGAAGGTCGTGGAGTAGGGCATGGACGGACTGAATTGCCTCTCGATCTCCGAGGCGCGCGACAGGCTCAGGGCCGGCGAGATCACCAGCATGGAGCTCACCCAGGCGTGCCTCGCGGCGGCGGACGAGGCTGAGGCACTGAATGCCGTGGTCCATCCGACACCGGATCTCGCGCTTGAACAGGCAAGGGCGGCCGACGCACGCCTTGCCAAGGGCCAGGCGCCGGCCATGTGCGGAATTCCGGTAGGCATCAAGGACCTGTTCTGCACCGAGGGTGTGCCGAGCCAGGCGGCGAGCGGGATCCTGGCCGGTTTCAAGCCCGCCTACGAGTCGACCGTGACGTCCCGGCTCTTCGAAGCCGGAGCCGTGATGACGGGCAAGCTCAACATGGACGAGTTCGCCATGGGCAGTTCGACCGAAACCAGCGTCTATGGCAGCACCGTGAATCCGTGGAAGTCGGGCGACACCGAACTGACCCCTGGCGGGTCGTCCGGCGGATCTGCCGCGGCCGTAGCTGCCGATCTCTGCCTGGGCGCCACGGGAACCGACACGGGCGGCTCCATCCGGCAGCCCGCCGCCTTCACCGGGATCACCGGCATGAAGCCGACTTACGGCCGGGTAAGCCGATGGGGCATCATCGCCTTTGCTTCGTCGCTTGATCAGGCGGGGCCGATGACGAAGTCGGTTCGAGATGCCGCAATCATGCTTGAGGCCATGTCTGGCCATGACCCGAAGGACTCCACCAGCGCCGACATGCCCGTGCCGGATTTCGAGGGCCTGCTGACCGGAGAGATCGGGGGAAAGACCGTCGGAATCCCGCAGGAATACCGAATGGATGGAATGCCTGCAGCCATTGACGAACTTTGGGCATCAGGCCGCAGCATGCTTGAGGATGCCGGCGCGACATTGGTGGACATCTCGCTGCCGCACACGAAAGTTGCACTGCCCGCATATTACGTTGTGGCTCCGGCGGAAGCCTCTTCGAATCTGGCGCGCTACGACGGCGTGCGCTACGGGCATCGGGCGACGCTCGCCCAGGGCGACGACATCACGGCAATGTACGAAAGGTCGCGGGCAGAAGGGTTCGGGGACGAGGTCAAGCGGCGAGTCATGATTGGCACCTACGTGCTGTCTGCCGGGTTTTACGACGCGTACTACAATCATGCGCGCAAGGTTCGGGCGCTCATAAAGAAGGACTTCGAGGACGTGTTCGCGGACGGCATCGACGCGATCCTGACGCCCGCGACTCCGTCGGCCGCATTTCCGCTCGGCCAGGAGTTCGACGATCCCGTGCAGATGTATCTCAATGACGTGTTTACGGTGACGGTCAATCTGGCGGGCCTGCCCGGAATCTCCGTGCCGGCCGGCCTGGACCCGGACGGCCTGCCCCTTGGGCTGCAGCTCATTGGCAAGCCTTGGGAAGAGGGCGAATTGCTGGACTTCGCGTTGGCGATCGAGGACCGTGCCGGCTTTGTGGCAAAGCCGGAGAAATGGTGGTAGAATGTCGATGCAGAAGAGGCATTGGCTCATACAGGAAATGACCTTCCGTCTGATCGCAATGATCGCTCTTGGCGGTGTTACGGCCTGCATGGACGAGGTTCCGCTCGAAAGTCCGGATTCGGGCACTGTCGCCGGATCACGACTTTCTGGCGAGATCGCCATCATACATGCGCCGGGCGACATGGCCCTGAATTCGCCTGTGCCTGATTCGCGTGCGCGGCTGGTCGGTGAAGGTCCGGATCCAGGTCCGGACGCGCTGGCGCAGGGCGCTGGCGACGCGGGCGCGACCGCTTCACGTGAAGTCGACCGTGCCGTCATTTCGGACGAGCAGGACTTTGAAGCAGTGAGCTCGCGCGAGACCATCGAAAGCGACCGCGAAAGGCTTCAACGCCAGCGGGAGGCCCTTAAGGTCGTCGAGCCCGAGGAACTGCCCGTCCGTCCCGACGGATCGGAGCCCAACATCGTGGCCTATGCGCTCTCGGCGCCGAACGAAGTCGGCGAACCGGTCTACCGCCGTTCGGGCGGGTTCAACGAAACACGGTACAACCGTGCCTGCACCAGATATGGCTGGACCGACCGGGCACAGGCCGCGTTCCTGGAGGCGGGCGGACCCGAGCGTGACTGGAAGGGCCTCGATCCGGACGGTGACGGGTTTGCCTGCAACTGGGACCCAAGTCCCTTCCGAATCGCACGACAGGACGTCCAAGCAGGGCCAGACCCGTAGTTCATCCCGTCAGCGACCAGCTTGGCCCTTCACGCGATCCAGTGCCAGCGGGCCGATGACCGGCCCACGGGGCCACTCACGAAGTGCCGCCAGCAGGCGCGTCCCGTCCAGTCTCCGGCCTCGTCTCTCCGCATCTCGGTCATCGACTTTGCCGTTCGGTCCTTGCAACGGCCGTGCCGCCATTTCGGCGATCACGGCGCCGTCCGGTTGTTCGCGGCCGCGCGGCGCGTGGCAGATGTCCGGGACCGCCTCGGGCGCCAGATCGCCATGCCCCACGAATTGTCAGGATAGCCCGTTGCGTGAAACGACGCGCCGGTCCGTTCCGTCAGCGGCATCGCGCCCTGCGGCTGACATCATCAGGTGCTGCAGTCGCTCGCGCGCATTGCGCCTCCGGCGCCTTGAACTCGCGCCTTCCCGTGGCATTCCCCGGTGCACTGCTTTCTTCGGGAGGCCGGAGTCGACAGGGCGCGCACGCCGTCTCTTGCTGACGCTCAGGTCCATGCGTTTGAAGGTTCGCCGGACGAGAGACGACTCCTGTCCGCAGCCGACTGGCGAATTGTCGCATCGGATGCAGAAATTCGCTGTCACGGCAATTTTACCATTGTTACCGATTGCGCTCCATGCTAGCGGGCCCCCGTTCCCGTGGTTGGTTGCCGCGTGAGTCTAGTTGAGAATGTGCGCGGCGGTTGGTCAGCGTTTGTAGTGGAGATTGTTAACAGTGCCGGCCATGGGTCCGAACGCCGTCCAAGTACAGGTCGAACACACCGGATCGCAGCCGCTGCGAGGACGGTCTGGCGCAGGCTTCCATCGTCGCGCAGCCCGTCGAAGGACGCATGCGGCGCATCCGTGGCCTGACAATCGACGCGCAAGCGACATCCTGTGCTCCCGTCTTCCCGTCCGTCACGCCGCCGGAGAGCGACCGATGCCGACTTCGGCGGAACACGCATGCCAATCGGCGCAGTTACCCCAAAACCAATGGAGGCAAGATTGAATTCGACTGAAGGTTCCGCACTCTCTTCCCCTGTCCGACAGCACGGCTCCACGCACCGATCATGCGCTGGGACGCCCCTGTCGAGAAGACAGTTCGTGCGATCGCTTGCAACCGCGGTTGCAACCGTTCCCTTGGCGGGCGGGATCGGCGTCAGCGCCGTTTCGCAGGCACACGGCTCTTCCTATGCCAGCCAGATCCTGGGGCCGGGCAGGCAGAACGCCGTGTTCCATTGGGTGGACGCGGCCTTGCAGCAAATCCGGGACCAGCGGGTTCTGGCGCCGAGGGCGGCGTACAACCTGGGACTGGCCACGGCGGCGGGATTCCTCGCCGCCAACGGCATCGCAAGGGCCTATGGCGAGCCGTTCGGAATCGGCAATGGACCGCACGACGCGAATCCCGAGGTTGCCTACGGCGTGGCCTTTTCACTCGCCGCGGCAGAGGCATTCCAGCAGCCGTTTCTTTTTGAACGCACCGCGTTCCTGAGACGCTTTCCCGGAAGCGAAGCCAAGACCCTTGGGGTGGAATGGGGCCGCAGGGCTGCCATGGCCGTGCTCCGCCAGCGAACCGACGACGGTTCGGAACCGAGCGAGGTCAACTACTATCTCGGACGCTACGAACGGCGCGGGGATACGCTGCAGTGGAGCCCGACCGCTCCGTTCTACGGCGCTGCGCCGGGACCGTCCTTCCCGTCATTCGAACGGTGCCTTTACCCCGGACATGGGATGATCACGCCCTGGACGATGAAGACAGGGTCGCAATTCCGGGCCTCCCGCTTCCACGATCCCAGAAGCCCGGAATTCGCGGAAGAGTTCGACATGATCCGCAGGTTGGGCGGCAATGACAGCACGACCCGCACGGCGGACGAGTCGGAAGTGGCGCTGTTCTGGGAAGACGGTCCCTGGGGCGTGACGAATCCGGGCCACTTCATGTACATCGCGATGCAGCTCCTCCAGGACCGTGGCCTTGGTTTCATTGAACTCGCCCGGGCAATGGCACTGGTTGGCATGACGCAATGTGATGCATCGATCTCTGCCTGGGACAGCAAGTACCACTACGACGTGCTCCGTCCCGAAACCGCCATCCGTGCGCGGGCTCCGGAATTCGGCAATCCGGATGGCAGGGTCAGCATGCATGCCGGATGGCGCAGCTACATTCCCACCCCGGAATTCCCGACGTACACGTCCGGCCACTCGACGTTTGGCGGCGCCGCAGCGGAAATGATCGCCCTGATCCATGGCCGGGATGACATCGCGTTCTCTGGCAGGTCGCCCGACCAGGTATTGTGGCCGCAGTTGCAGGGCGTGACGCGGCATTGGACAAGCCTCAGCCACATGGCCGAGGAGAACGGCATGAGCAGGCTTTACGGCGGGGTCCACTGGGCCATCGACAACGTCCAGGGCCTTGCTGCCGGGCGCGCCATTGCCCGCCATGCCTTTCGCACGACCTTTCCGAAGCGGAGCTGACGCAATGGGCACGACAACCTCCCGGCTAACTGGACTCGTTGCGGCATTCGCCCTGATGGACCTTGCGGGCGCTGGCCCGGCGGTGGCACAGAGCGGGTTGCCCAATCTCGACCGGGTTTCGCCAATAGAAGAGGCGATCGCGATGGAAGTTGGTGACGTGACACTTACGCTTGCTGGAGCGATCGAGGCCCGGTACACCACCGGGTCCGATGACGACGAGGACAATGGCCCGGGGCTGATCGGCAGCCTTGAGACAATTGCCATGACCCAGCTTCCGAACCGGTGGCGCGTAGAACTGAGTTATTCCGGTCAACTCGTCTCTGACGAATCCCTGTCATCCGTTGAAGACGAAAGTTACACGGACGACGCGGTGCTATCGGTAGGGGGCGTCTGGGGCACGGTTTTGCTGGGCAATGTATCGGACACCGTGCGCGACCAGACCCGCCGAAGGCGGGGCTTCGGCAGCGCGGTCCTGGCATTTGACGACTTCCATGGCGAGCTTTCCGACAGGAGCGCAGGATACGCCGGTCGGGTTGGCCCGTTCGTGGCGAGCGGCGTGGTGGACGATGACAGCAACATAGACCTGGGACTGACATTCCAGCGACCGATAGGCAACGGAAGCAAGGACTATCGCTTCACGTTCCGTGCCGGTCAGGGTGCATACGAAGCTGCGGACGAAACGCTCCTGTTCACGAGCCAAGGATACAGCGTTGTCGGGGAGGTCGTCTATGGGAGCACGTTGCTTGATGTTGGCTTCGGCCAGGAGAGCTATTCTTCCTCCGCCGTGGACGCCACGCGCTGGTACATATCGTCGGGAATTCGCCGAAAGATCACGGTATGGGGCCTGTCTCTCGAAGGGCATTACGGCCAGATCGAGGGACAGGAGGAAGTCTCCGCGGCGCTGGGGATCCAGTACGACCTGGCCAGGGGCCTGTCCGCGAATTTCGGCTTGAACTACGAGGACGCCCAGGTCGCGCTGGGCGATGTAGAGTTCCTGGATTCCAGCGACACCAAGGCGGTCTTCTCGCTCACGTACAGATTCTAGCCGGATCTTCATCTCCAGATATTCGCGAAACCCCTTGTCATCAACACGATGACCGG
>JAPPCV010000172.1 GCA_028824715.1 Boseongicola sp.
TGCCGACCTCACCGACCCGTGAAATCAGTGCGAGGGCGGCCTGATGGCACTATCGCATATTCCCATTGCTTGGGGCAACGGACGGCCACGCAAAGAACTTCAGCATTTTCCTCGATCTCGGCGGAAGCTGCCGCCTGACCGCTGCACGTGACGGGCGTCCAAGCTGATGAATCCGGACGACAGCGGTCCTGACGTGGGGACTGGTGTGGAAGCTCCGGCGCGACTGGAGGAGAAGGGACATCCGGCAGGTCAGGAGCGGCTTCGAAAACCTGCTTTCCGTCGCGGGCGGGCATCCTCGGCGTCGTCCCGGTCAGGCAGGATCCGGAGGCGTCTCAATGGCGGCCTTCGTCGCTGCGATCACTCGGCCGTCCATTTCATGGATGTAGCACGGGTCGGACGTCCAACCCTCCGGAAGGTCCAGTCCGAACAGGCCGAAGGCGCGCTCGAGTTCCGTCTTGTCGACGAGATCCCACTCGATGTCGTCCGGATCCGGACGCCAGAGTCCGCTGGCCCAGCAGTCGGCCAGCGCGAAGGTAGGCGCGAGCCTGGGGACAGGTCCGGGAACCAAGACATGGTCCCTGGCCACCTTGAACCAGTCTGGCGGACGCGAATGCAGCTCCACCCCGTGGAGCTTCGGGAAGGACGGGCGGGCGGGAACCATGATCTCAGCGCGGCGCGGATACTGCGTCGTCCATCCCTCCATCCAGAGGGCGGTCACGCCGGCCATCCTGGCCCCGGGGAGAAGATGGGCGATCGCGTCCATGTGGCGCTCGCGCTCTGCCTGCGGGTTCAAGACCAGGTTGAAGTGCACCCCGGCCTGCGGTCCGAGCGAGGAAATGAATCCTCGCTTGCGCCATCTCGCCAGGCAGACAGATGCGCTCTTCCGGTCGGTTCCGAGCAGACCCGGGAGACTGCGCGTGGTAAAGACCTCGGGGAGGCTCTTCAACCGTTCAAAGGCGGAGATCCGTGTCATCGTCCTTCTCCCTTGTCATGCCGGCCCCATCGTCCTCCGGCCTTTCGTCCAGGGCATCGCTGAACCTTCTGGCAATGTCCATGGCATGATCCACCATGTTCCGGACCTCGTCGGGCCAGAGCCCGTCCCAGAGCATCGTCGGCAGCCATGTCTTCAGATCCGGATCCGCCTCAGCCAGTATCTCTTCCGGATCCCTGGCCAGGAACCTCTCGAACCCGTCGTTCAGGGAAACATCCCTGTAGCAGGAAGCGTGATGCCTGACGGCCTCCACATGCCGGGCAACATCTGTCCCGATCTGCGCATCAAGCCACCAAAGGTCGAACAGGTCACGCCACTTGAGATGTTGGCGCAGACCCAAGGCAGCGACCTTGTCAGCGAAAGTGGCCTGGAGGCTGGCTGCCGGGATTGGCGTGGACAACGCGACCAGCGGACCGTCAGGCATGGACACGCCGGGCTTCTGGATGAGAAACTTCGAGTCGTACTCCTTGAAATAGCCTGCCTCGACCTGCCAGAACTCCGCCTTCACCATCGCCTGACCGATGACCCCTTCCCGGGTCATCACGATCCGATGGTCGAGCATCCTGTCCGGATCCCTGGTCTTGTCACGGATCTCGATCCTGAAACCGGGATCATGATTGGCGATGACTTGCTGCATCCGCGTCTCGATTTTTGACATGGCTGCACCAATTCTTCTCGCGAAATCCTTCGAAATCAGGAAGTCCAAGTCTTCCGAGAACCGTGGCGAATTCCAGGACAGGTGCAGGTTGGTGCCGCCATGAAAGGCGATGCGTGCGAGCGACAGCTCGGCGGACATCGACAGGCCATCGATGAACAGGACATGAATCACTGACATCCAGTCGCGGATCTCGTCTTTCCTGATCGGGCGTCGCTTCTCTTGGACGGCCATCTATGAGTCTCCAAAATTCCTAACTTGCATGATAGGTATTTTAGATGCGAAATTCAAGGGGAAGACTGTGGGAGTCCCTGTGCCGGCTTTCACGAAAAGGTTGCGGACGATCTGCGTCTTCGGAATCTTCCGTGCAGCAAGCTGCCTGGTCCTTTCCTCGTCTACCTGTTTTCCACGGCCTTTGCAGACGCCTCTTCCCTTTGCCATACCCACCCCCGTTTCCGGTCGCGAGAAGACCCGTGCACATCCAATGCCCGACATGCCAATCTGAGTGGTCGAGTCTGGCCAAGAACTGATCGGTTGAGAAATGTCTGGACCGATCAGCCCCAGAGACTCGCCAAAGGCAAGGCGGACAGATTCTCGCCGAATGGCACGACTTGATCGCTGTCGTATAGGACAATGCCGTGCACGAAGTTGCTGCCGCAAGCCGCAGCGAGCTTTCTCAAACCGGAGAAGTCCGCACTTGAAAGGGTCGCCGACGCCTTGACTTCGATGCCCACGATTTCGCCGCGGCGGTTCTCGATCACGAGATCGACCTCGTTTCCGTCCTTGTCGCGGAAATGGGAAAAGGAGCAGCGTTCATCGCTCCAACTCGCGATCTTCAGGATCTCCGCTGCGACGAATGTCTCGAGAGGCGCGCCGAACGCCGTCCTGTCCTTTGCAATTCGCTCGAGTGTCAGGCCCTTCAGCGCGGAGAGAAGCCCGGAGTCCAGAAAGTGCAGCTTCGGCGACTTGATCAGCCGTTTGAGCCTGTTCGAATGCCAAGATTGCAATGAATGGATCAAGTACAGGCTTTCGAACACCCCCGTGTATTTCTGCGAGGTCACGTGGTTCATGCCCAAGCCTGCGCCTATGCCAGAGAAGTTCACCAGCTGCCCCGCATGCTCGGCGAGAACGTTGAGCAGTTTCGGCATTTGGGCAAGCTGGCTGACCTGAGCAACTTCCCGAATGTCGCGTTGGACGATGCCTTCCACGTAATGGTCGTACCAGTCCTGTCTTCGCCGCCAGCTTCTGCGTTCAAGCACCTCGGGGTAGCCGCCTGCCAAGACAAGCTCGACCAAGTCCGTGCCAAGAACCGGTTCACCGACGGACGGTGACTTGCCCGAGAATGCGTCGTCCAGGAAGCGCCCCTGCCCGCCCCTGATCTCGGCTTGGGACAACGGCAGAAGCCGAACGACCTCCATCCGTCCGGCAAGCGAATCCGCAACCTTCGGGAGCATCATCAGGTTGGCAGATCCGGTCAGCAGGAATCTTCCAGGCCGCGTGTCCCTGTCGACCAAGGACTTGATCACAAGCAAGAGCGTCGGCGCCCGTTGAACCTCGTCGATCACTGCCCGGTCAATGCCTCGAAGGAAGCCAACCGGGTCGCTTGACGCAACGTCCAGCAACGTCGGATCGTCAAGCGAGAGGAAAGGCATGTCCTTGTTCGCAATTGTCGTTGCAAGCGTTGTCTTGCCTGACTGGCGCGGTCCGGACATCAGGACGACACGCGTGTCCTTGAGCGCTTCCTCGATACGCCTCTTTCCCAACCTCGGATGCATGAGCTGCTCCTGCGCCAGCCAGTCTCAATGCTCTGGACGGCCATCCGTAACCGACTATTCGTCCAATTGAAAGAGTATTTTCGGCCAAGTGAAAGAAATCCTCCGTCCAATTGAAAGCAACATGCCGAGACACTCTCGGGAATCGCCAAATGCGACGCGTGCATCATCCTCGGCTCCTGCGGCTGTTCGCACCAAGGCTGGCCGAGCAGGGAAGCATGACCAAGGTCCGCCTGGAATCACCTGGTCGCGCACGTCCATGGGATGAGCCGCAACAGGCTCAGCGCGTCTTGTGAAACTGCAGAGATGTTGCATGCAACATCTCTGCAGATATGTTGCGGCCCGGGATATGTTGCGGAGCGGTCACATCGGCCTGCCAT
>JAPPCV010000076.1 GCA_028824715.1 Boseongicola sp.
CGTCCAGACCGCGCAGGGGACGGTGCAGGGGATCTCGCACCGGCACTGCCGCGTCGTCCAGCGCGCCGACGGCTACGGATACGTCCTCGAGACGTCACGGAAAGAGGAGACGACAACGATGCACGGCACACGGGAGCCCGCATTCCTCCCCGCCCTGAAGGACGGGGTTTCCGGCGGGATGAATTGATGAGAATCGCCATCATCGGAACCGGCGCGATTGCGAGCTATGTGGAAAGGTCGCTTGCCGCAACCCCGCACACGATCAAGGCGGTTCTGGTGCGTCCGGAACGTGTCCAAGAGGCGCCCGGGCGATTCGTCGGATCGATCTCCGCGCTTCCGGACGAGTTGGAGGCGGTCGTCGACTGCGCGGGTCATGGCGCCTTGCGCGACCATGGACCCGCGATCCTGGAACGCGGGCTGGATCTGGTTTCGGTGTCCGTTGGCGCCCTGGCAGATGCCGCCCTGTCGGCCAAGCTCGAGGCGGCTGCCATGCGGGGAAACACCCGTCTTCACCTTGCAAGCGGCGCAATCGGCGCACTCGATTGCCTGCAGTCAGCGCGGGTGGGCACGCTGGACAAGGTCACCTATGTCGGACGCAAGCCCCCCTGTGGCTGGAAGGGCTCGCCGGCCGAAAGCGTGACGAACCTCGACGCAATGCAAAGCGGTGCGGTGACGCATTTCGTCGGCTCCGCACGTGACGCCGCCCTGCGATATCCAAGGAACGCGAATGTCGCCGCCGCCGTCGCGTTGGCCGGCGTCGGGTTCGACAGCACCGAGGTCAGGCTGATCGCAGATGCCGACATCCGCGAGAACGTCCATGAGATCCGGGCGCGAGGCGACTTTGGCGCGTTTCAATTCCGCGTCTGCGGCAAGTCCCTGCCGGACAATCCGCGGAGTTCCGCGCTGGCGGCGATGAGCGTGATCGCCAAGCTTGACCAGATTTCGCGCCGGATCATGCCGTGATCTCCCGGCATTCCCGCATCCTCGATCGGGCGCTGACCCGCTTGAAATTGCGCCAGCTTCGCCTGCTCGTAGCCGTGGGAACTCACGGCAACATACAGAACGCTGCGCGCGAACTGGGCGTTTCCCAGCCCGCCGCCACCAAGATGATCCAGGACCTTGAACTGGATTTCGAAGTCACCCTGTTCAGCCGAACCAATCGCGGGGTGATCCCGACCGTCTTCGGCGAAACCCTCATTCGCCACGGCAGGCTCATCTTCGCGCAAGTCTCCAATGCCGCGCAGGAGCTGGACGACCTGAACGAGGGGAATTCCGGCCGCGTGGTCGTCGGCACCTTGCTGGCCGCTTCCACCGGCCTGTTGCCGGCTGCAATCGATCGCCTCCTGACCGATCGGCCAAAGGTGGCCGTGAAGATAAGCGAAGGCACGAACGAAGTGCTGATCCCCTCGCTCCTTTCCGGCAAGATCGACATGGTCGTCGGGCGCCTGTCCACGCTTCGCTACCGCGAGAGGATTACGCGGGAGAAACTCATCGAGGACCGGATCGTTGCGGTCGTGGGCCCGAAGCATCCTCTGGCGGGAAAGCCGAAGGTGTCCTTCGACCAGATCCGGCCCTATGGCTGGCTCCTGCCGCCCCTGGAAACGACGCTGCGCCGGCAGGTAGACCAGTTCTTCATCAACCAGCAGCAATATGCACCACCGCGCGCGATCGAATCGGTTTCCTACCTGGCCAACCGGGCGCTCCTGCAGTCACGTGACCTGATTTGCCTGATGCCGGAGGAGGTGACGGCGCAGGACGTCGGCAACGGGAATCTGGCCCGGCTGGACTGGACCGTACCCTTTGGCCGGGGGCCGATCGGGATATCGCTTCGCTCCGATGACAGCCTGTCTCCGGCAGCCCGCGCGTTCAAGGCGGCGCTGCACGAGGTGGCAGCTGAACGCGCCACCTGATATTCATCGAACTGATATCAGTATTCCCTCTATTCACTTGAAGTCGCGATCGGCTTCGCCTGATCTGGTTCGGCGGACGCAGGAGGCCCGCCGATGTATCCGGACCTGAGGCTCTTCATTGACGGACAATGGCGCAAGACCGCGGACGACCTGGCCGTGGTCAACCCGGCTACCGAAGAAGTGTTAGGCCGCCTCCCGTGCGCTGGACGATCCGATCTCGACGACGCGCTCGATGCTGCCGTGAACGGATTCCTGGTCTGGAGCCGCACGCCGCCCCGTGACCGGGCCAATCTCATAAGGCACGCAGCGGCACTGATGCGGGAGCGCCAGGAGGAGATCGCCCGGACCATTACCTTGGAACACGGCAAGCCCCTGCCTCAAGCTCGCCTTGAGGTGATCCGCGGCGCAGAGTTCTTCGAATGGGATGCGGGCGAGGCCATGCGGTCCTATGGCCGGGTGATCCCCGCGCCGAAGGGGCACAAGCTTTCCGTGCATCGCCAGCCGATCGGCGTCGTCGCGGCATTCTCCCCTTGGAACTTTCCGATGAGCCAGCCCGCACGCAAGATTGCGGGCGCGCTGGCCTCGGGCTGCTCGATCATCATCAAGGCGGCCGAGGAAACCCCGGCCGGCGCCATCCACATCGCCCGCGCCTTCCAGGACGCGGGTCTGCCGCCGGGCGTTCTGAATCTTGTCTTTGGCACGCCTTCGGACATCTCCGAATACCTGGTCCCGCAGGATCCGGTCCGGCTGGTGGCCTTCACCGGCTCCACCAGCGTCGGGCGGCGCCTCACCGCCCTCGCGGCGCGGAACGACACGCGCGTCTTGATGGAACTGGGCGGCCACGCCCCGGTGATCGTCTGCGAGGACACGGACGTCAAGGCCGCGGCCGTCTCGGGCGCAATCCGCAAGATGCGCAATGCCGGGCAGGTCTGCACCTCGCCCACGCGCTTCTTCATCCATGACAGCATCTTTGACGCCTTCGCCGAGGCCTTCGTCTCGCGCGCCAGGGCGACGGTGGTCGGCAACGGGATGGACGCCGGCGTGGAGATGGGCCCCACCGCCAACGACCGTCGCGTTCCCACCCTCGCCGCATTGGTGGAGGACGCGCGCGACAAGGGCGCGTCCGTGGCGACCGGAGGCGCCCGGCAGGGCACCCAGGGGTACTTCTTCCAGCCCACGGTCTTGCTGAACGTGCACGAAACCGCCCGAATCATGCGGGAGGAACCGTTTGGCCCCGTGGCGGTCCTGAACCCCGTGGCATCGCTTGGTCAGGCCATCGCCCAGTCAAATTCCGTCCCCTACGGGCTTGCCGGATATGCCTTCACCAATCGGGCAGACTACATCGACCGTCTCGTCGACGAGGTCGAAGTCGGCAACCTCTCGGTCAACACGCTGGAGGCGTCCATGCCGGAAACCCCTTTCGGCGGCGTGAAGTCCAGCGGCTCTGGGCGCGAAGGCGGTGCCGAGGGTCTTGAGAACTACATGAACGTGAAGAACGTCTGGCACTCCGCCGCGATTGCCTGAAATCACCGCAGCGGAACGGCCGCAGCGATGTCCGCGTCCCCAAGATGCGCGAGAGAGGCAACGGATCCGGACGGAAATGACGAACTCCGGAAAGCGTGACGGCCGCGCCGGCCCGGCTGCAGTCCGCCGGAAATGGTGCGGTCGAGACGCATTGCCCAAGCGATCACCGCACCTCTAACTCATTGCTTTGCAAAGACATTGACAGGCGGAATTGGCCCTCCGTGTCCCATAAGGTGCAGGTGAGGGCAAGCCCCAAGGCTCCGTAACCTTGATTGCTCAGATTTTTCGCGACAAGAGTTTTCGGGCGGCGGGCGACGATGTTGCGCTCGTTGCGGAATAAATCAAGTGACAGGTACTATTCGCCGAATGGCGGCTGTGCGGACTAAGCGGTCAATGCCACCTCGTCTTCTTGCCTGTCGCGAACAACGGTAACGCGGTTCATGCAGCGGTACTGTGGCAGATAATCCGCCACCGCGTAGTGCATGGTTACGCGATTGTCCCACATCGCGATGTCACCCGATTTCCAGCGCCATCTAATCTGGTCTTCTGGCTTGTTCATGTGGTTTGCGAGAAAGGTTCTGAGCGCGCTGGACTCGTTTGCCGTCAGGCCCACGACGTGGGTCACAAAAGCTTCGTTGAAATTCAGGAACTTTCGGCCGGTGATTGGATGTTTGTCGATCAGGGGGCGTACTCGGTGACCAAATCGACTGACACTTTCGTTAAGCCGTTCTTCGCCCGGCTTGCCATTCTTGTCTCCTGCAAAACTGTTTCGGAAATCCCCCATATCGTGAATGGCCGACAGGCCTTCCAAGTCGCTCTTCATTCCGTCGTGTAGACGATCATAGGCGGCATATAGGCTTGACCACATGGTGTCTCCGCCGACTTCAGGCACCGTGCGGGCGACAAGGATTGAGGCGAAAGGCTGTTGTTTCTTGAACGTTAGATCGGTGTGCCAAGAGTTGGTGTCCGGCGGGGCGCCTGAGTCATTTTCCAGAAGCACGATGTTCTCGTAGCCGTCGACATGCGGATAGAGTGGATGCGGCTCATCGATCTGGCCAAACAGGCGCGCGAACGCGACATGCGTGGCGGGCGAAATGTCTGTGTCTCTGAAGAATAGAACCTGATGCTCCAACAGGGATTCGTAGATCTCAGGATAGAGTGACGCGGCGAAGGGCTCCGCAAAAACTGCCCCTTGTACCTCTGCACCCAATGCCGGCGCGAATTTCTTTGCTTCAATCATCACGAACTCCACAGATGTCTCACTTCAACGATCCTGCTCGATGGTCCGCCAGTCTAACCAAATCGCGACATTTGCCTTGGAGCAAGCGCCGTCGTACACGGCGATCTTGGGGCCGCATTGTGCTCATGGCGGACCTACGAGAAGCTCAGGTGGAGACAACGGCGTTTCCCCGGATGCCTCCTTGGCATGGTGGTTGAGTGGCGCTCCAAATCCCCGTCAACCACTCCCAGACGGAACTTCAGGGGAGGCGAAAGCGGTTTTGTGCAACCATCCCGCTGATTTTCGGGGGCTTTCCAACCCGGCGACAGCCGGTCAACCCAGTCGAGCTTCCACTTGCGAAGATGCGTCTTGGTCGGATTTGGAAACAGACAATAGACTTAGACAGGCCACCGAAAGACGCTTTCTCCATGCATCTCGGCAACAACCTTCGGATTCCTGCGGCGGGACCATTTGCGCCCCCCAGACAGTTCATCCACGTGCTTGAGCTTCATCACTACCACCATCGAAAATGCCCCTTTTGCGTCCCGAATTGTGTCCCGGAGAGGGCGTTAACTGTTTGCAATGCTTGAAGACAGCCCTGCAAGAGGGTGGTTTTGGTGCGGTCGAGAAGACTCGAACTTCCACGGGTGTTACCCCACAGCGACCTCAACGCTGCGCGTCTACCAATTCCGCCACGACCGCACGCACCGGCTTGGAACCTTCGCCTCTTAGCGAGCGTTTGCGAACTTGTGAAGAGGCGAACAACCAAAAAAGACCGACCGCCAGCCGCGCGGCGGGTCAGGCTGGCCGGTCGCCTGAACTTCTACCGGTACCCAGGCTCTCGCCATACGCGGGCGATCCCGGCGTTGGCATTGACAGGCCCATTGGATACACGAGCACTTGACAGGCATTGTCGGCGGCAATCGCACAAGGATCGAATCCGAACTGCTGTCGGAGCGGACGCAATGGTCGAATGGATCCAGTCGGACAAATTGGAAGACTACCTGACGGCGGTCGCCTTCATGGAGGACCGCGCGTCACGTATCCGCGCCGGCGACGCCCACGAGGCGATCTGGCTTCTTGAGCATCCCCCGCTCTATACTGCTGGCACGTCCGCCAACGAGGCCGACTTGAAGGATCCGGCTCGCTTCCCGGTTCATCGGAGCAAGCGCGGCGGCCAGTACACCTATCATGGGCCAGGCCAAAGGGTTGTCTACGTGATGCTGGACGTGGCGGCCCGTGGCCAGGACGTGCGAAAATTCGTGCACGACTTGGAGGAGTGGATCATCACCACCCTGGCCGAGTTCAACGTCATCGGAGAACGCCGGGAGGGACGTATCGGCGTGTGGGTGACAAGACCGGAAGAGCCGCCTCTCGCCGACGGAACGCCCAGGGAGGACAAGATCGCCGCGCTCGGGATTCGACTGCGGAAGTGGATCTCGTTCCACGGCATATCAATCAACGTGGATCCCGACCTGTCCCACTTTGACGGCATCGTGCCCTGCGGCGTTTCGGGCCACGGCGTGACCTCGCTGGTCGACCTCGGCCTGCCCGTGACCCTTGCGGACGTGGATGTCGCGCTGAAAAAGACGTTCGGTCAGGTGTTCGGCAATTCAGGCCGCGACTGACACAGCACGGCAGGCGTTGCTCCAGGCATGCGCCCGCAACAGATCGAGCGCCGCCCCAATGGCGCCCTACTCGTCCAGCCGCCGCCGGAAACATCCCGCCGCAGCCACGACTCCCGTGCGGCGTGCAGGCGCCCTCAGCTTCTCAGGGCCGCTCGCTCGGGATTGACCAGCGGCTCGCGTCCGCCCTTTCGCAGCACCGCCGGATCGTACGCGTCCCGGGCAAACGTCTCGTGCACCATCGGCTCGAAGAACGAAAGCGGCATCGTGTCATAGTCGGGATCAAAGCTCGACTGGTCCCAGCGCTCGCAGAACTCTGCGCAATCGTCGAAATAGATGTGACCCTTGTGCCTGTCGCGCTTCATGGGATCGGCCCCGACATGCTCGCCAAAGTACAGGAGCTGGAAATCTCCATGGGTCTGAACAACCCAGGTGCATTGCTCACGCACGAACGGCTTGAGGATCGCCGCCGCGTATTCGTCGTGATTGTGGGGCGCGAATATGTCGCCCACATCGTGCAGGAGGGCGGAGACAATCCAGTCCGTGTCGGCCCCGTCGCGCCAGGCGCGCGTCGCGGACTGAAGCGAATGTCCGAGCCGCGTTATCTGGTAGCCGGAGAGGCTCTCGTCTAGCTGGACCAAGGCCTTCAGAAGCCGGTCGGCCGTGCCTTTCGCGTATTCGATCTCGTGCATGGAAAGGAGGTCGTAGTCCTCCTTGTCGCCATCTTTCATGGCCGTGAACTTGACTTGCTCCATCAGGAATAGATCTCCGTCGACTTCCTTGCGTCTCTCATCATGACCTTGGCCTGCTCTGCCCGCATCTCTTCGTAGAGCGCAAGGGCTTCGGGCGCAAAGAGGGAATTCGGCGTCGGGGTGTGGACGAAGTTCCCGTACCGGTCCACTCCACGAGCCGTCATCGCGTTGTCACTGGACCCGACAATCTGCTCCATGTCGGGGCGGACGTAGCGGATCACGCAGCCGATGCGCCTGTCGTCCGAACCGTTCGGCCCTGAACCATGTATGGTCAGTCCGTGATGGAGGCTCATTTCGCCAGGTTTCAGCACGATCGGAGTCTTGTCCTCGTCGGCAATGTCGACCTTGACCTCCTGACCCCTGCTCAACAGGTTGTTCGCATCGAACGTGTCTTCGTGTGGCAGGATCGGCTGCTTGTGACTGCCCCGCACGAAGCCCATGCAGCCTGACTCGACGGTTGCGGGGGAAAGCGCCAACCACGCCGTCACAAGACCGTCAATTGCTCCCAGCCCCCAGTAGGTAAGATCCTGGTGCATGCTGACGATCGACTCTGTCCTGGGCTCCTTGATGAAGAACTCCGCTGCATAGATCAGGATGTCGGGACCCAGGATTCCCTCGACCACGTTCAGAATCGCAGGGTGGCGAGCGACGTCCACCAGGAACGGCATGACCACCTGCGCATTCACCCGCTTGTACGTGTTGAGCGGCAAGGGGAGGCCCGCATCCAGCCAGTCTCGTTCCATGTCCTCCAAGGAGGTTCGTGCAGCGGCCACCTCGTCGTCGCTGAAGACGGGGATCGGAAAGAGAAACCCGTCTCGCCAGTATTGCGCGACGACCTCGGCTGGCAGGCGGCCGTTCTCAAGCTTTACGGTCATGGCGATTCTCCATTGGCCCAAATCTTGCCCGGACCGTTCCGCCGTGGTCAACGAAATGCGACACTGCATGTCGAATTTCAGTCTCTTGAAGCCCCCTGGATCAGCCCGACGAGGAATCCGTGCACTCCTAAGGTGCGACACCTGAGACAATTTTTCTCGCCGCCTGACACCCTTCCGCCATTGCCCAAGCCGAATCATGGCCGTAAAAAGGCGTCAATGAAGCGGCGGCCCGCCGCCGGATTGCACTGACGCGACTTCAGGAGGCATGGATGGCTGACGCCACCGTACACGAGCACGATCACAAGCCCGGATTCTTCGAACGCTGGTTCATGTCGACGAACCACAAGGACATCGGGATCCTCTACCTGTTCACGTCAGCCATCGTTGGCTTCGTCGCGGTCGCCTTCACGGTCTACATGCGGATGGAACTCAAGGATCCCGGTGTGCAGTTCATGTGCGCCGAGGGAGCAAGGCTGATCGCGGACGGCACCTGCGCGCCAAACGGTCACCTCTGGAACGTGCTCGTGACCGCGCACGGCATCCTGATGATGTTCTTCGTCGTCATCCCGGCCATGTTTGGCGGCTTCGGCAACTTCTTCATGCCCTTGCACATCGGCGCGCCGGACATGGCATTCCCGCGCATGAACAATCTCAGCTACTGGCTGTATGTTGCCGGATCGTCACTCGCGATTGCAAGCGTGCTCTCTCCCGGCGGCAACGGCCAGATGGGATCCGGCGTCGGGTGGGTCCTCTATCCGCCTCTTTCGACATCCGAACAGGGCTTCTCGATGGATCTGGCGATCTTTGCGGTGCACCTTTCCGGCGCGTCATCGGTCCTCGGTTCGATCAACATGATCACGACGTTCCTGAACATGCGGGCTCCGGGAATGACGCTTTTCAAGGTGCCGCTCTTCGCATGGTCGATCTTCGTGACGGCTTGGCTGATCCTGCTGTCGCTGCCCGTGCTGGCCGGCGCAATCACCATGCTATTGACCGACAGGAACTTCGGCACGACATTCTTCCAGGCCGAAGGCGGGGGCGACCCCATTCTCTACCAGCACATTCTCTGGTTCTTCGGGCACCCTGAAGTCTACATCATCATCCTTCCGGGCTTTGGCATCATAAGTCACGTCATCTCCACCTTCAGCCGCAAGCCCGTCTTCGGCTACCTGCCGATGGTTTGGGCGCTGATCGCGATCGGCGCGCTCGGCTTCGTCGTATGGGCGCACCACATGTACACCGTGGGCATGAGCCTGACCCAGCAAACCTATTTCATGCTCGCAACGATGGTGATCGCGGTGCCCACAGGCGTGAAGATCTTCTCGTGGATCGCCACGATGTGGGGCGGCTCAATCGAGTTCAAGACGCCGATGCTCTATGCCTTCGGCTTCCTGTTCCTCTTCACCGTTGGCGGTGTGACCGGCATCGTGCTTGCGCAGGCCGGCATCGACCGGGCCTACCACGACACCTACTACGTCGTGGCGCACTTCCATTACGTGATGTCGCTCGGCGCCGTCTTCGCTATCTTCGCCGGCATGTACTACTGGATCGGCAAGATGTGCGGTCGCCAGTATCCCGAGTGGCTCGGCAAGATCCAGTTCTGGACGATGTTCATCGGCGCCAACATCACATTCTTCCCGCAGCACTTCCTCGGCCGCCAGGGCATGCCGCGCCGTTACATCGACTATCCCGAAGCGTTTGCCTACTGGAACGAGGTCTCCAGCCTGGGCGCCTTCCTCGCGTTCGCCTCTTTCCTGCTGTTTATCGGAATCATCGTCTACACGATCCTCGCCGGGCGGCCGATCTCGGAGAAGAGCTATTGGAACGAGCACGCGGACACGCTCGAATGGACGCTCCCGACCCCGCCGCCGGCGCACACTTTCGAGACGTTGCCAAAGCGCGAGGACTGGGATCGAGGCCACGCGCACTAGTGCACGATAGTCGCCTTTCGGCCAGCGAGCCGGCTGCACCCAGGCAGCAGGTCCAATGGCGCCGCCGCGCCTGGCACAGAAGAGCCGCCCAGCCGTCCGGGCGGGATGAACCCGGTTGCGGAAATGCCCTATCGCTGGACCGAAACCACGCATGGCAGGAAGCTTGATCTCTGGCCGCAGCAGTCGATGACGGCCCAGGGATTCGCGTGGTTCATCGGGACGTCGGCGGCGTTTCTCGCCTTGCCCCTTCTCGCGGTCCTCGGATCACCGATGGTCTGGATCCTGCTGGCGTTCATGCTAGTGGCCGTCGGCGGCGTCTGGAAGGCGCTCATGGCCAACCGCGCCGACCGGCAGATTCATGAAGAGCTGACGCTCTCGCCCGATCGGGTCCACCTCGAACACCGAGTGCCGAAGCGTCCTGCAAGGACATGGGACGCCACCCCAAACGGGGTCACCGTGCACCTGTCAAGCGATGGGCCGGTCGAGGACTACCTGACGCTCCGGGGCGGCGGTCGAGAGGTCGAGCTTGGCGCGTTCCTGACCCCTGCCGAGCGAAAGGACCTCCATGCCGAGCTTCAGAGGCTCATCCGAGCCTGAAACGGAGCTTCCTGCAACCGTTGGCATCCATGGCGCAGCGGCCTGAGCCGTTGCGACCAACCCGAAGCCCTGCGAGTTCAGCTACCCGAGGCGCTCGCGCACCTTTGGTCCAACGGCGCCAAAATCCATCCGGCCAGCGTACCTGGCCTTCAAGGTCCCCATTACCTTGCCCATGTCCCGGATCGAACTGGCGCCAGTCTCGGCTATTGCCGCCTCCACTGCAGCCTCCGTCTCGGCCCCATCCAGTTGCTTTGGCAGGAATTCCTCGATTACCGAGATTTCCGTGCGTTCCCTTTCTGCCAGTTCGACGCGCCCGCCTTCCTCGTAGGCACGTGCAGATTCCTGGCGCTGCTTCACCATCTTGCCGAGTATCTCCAGGATGCCATCGGAATCGACACCGGATTCCGCGGCATCTCCGCCCTTGGCTCGCCAAGCGATGTCGCGATCCTTGATTGCAGCGGTGATCAGCCGTAGCGTCGAGAGCCTCACCGCTTCCCGATCGCGCATGGCTTGCTTCAATGCGGCATCGATCCGTTGCCTGAGTTCCATCTCGAGCCCCACGTTCGGTGGCAAGTCACAAGACTAACCCACCCATGCCCTCACTGCAACAAACGTCATGGCGTGCAACCCATTGTTTTCAAATAAATTGTCAATTTTCTCTACCTCTTGACCCTTTTCAGGCAACCTCGTAAACCCACGACCGATTATCGTCACTTCACCTCCTTGGTCCCCAATGCCGGAATCCGCCAAGACCCCAACCGCCTGCCTTGCCCTGGCCGACGGACCGGTCTTTTGGGGCCACGGATTCGGTGCCGTCGGGACGACTGTGGCAGAGCTGTGCTTCAACACGGCAATGACCGGATACCAGGAAATCATGACCGATCCGTCCTATGCCGGGCAGATCGTGGTCTTCACATTTCCGCATGTCGGCAATGTCGGCGTCAACGCCCAGGATGAAGAAGCCGCAGACCCGGTGGCCGAAGGTCTCGTCGTCAAGTGGGATCCGACAGCGCCGTCCAACTGGCGGTCCACCAGTCCGCTTTCTGACTGGCTGAGGCGCAGGAACCGCATCGGCATTGGCGGAATCGACACAAGGCGCCTCACCCGCGCGATTCGGCAACTGGGCGCGCCGCATGTCGCGCTGGCACATGACCCATCGGGCGAATTCGATGTCGAGGCACTCGTCGCGTCAGCCCGCAAGTTCCCCGGTCTCGAAGGTCTCGACCTCGCCAAGAAGGTGACTTGCGCGCAAAGCTATCGCTGGTCGGAGACCCGGTGGGCCTGGCCGGACGGGTTCGGCGAGCAGGACGCCCCGAAGCACAAGGTCGTCGCCATCGACTACGGGGCCAAGCGCAACATCCTCCGCTGCCTTGCCACGGTCGGCTGTGACGTCACGGTCCTGCCGGCAACCGCCACTGCGGACGACGTATTGGCACTTGATCCCGAGGGGCTGTTTCTCTCGAACGGTCCAGGCGACCCGGCCGCAACCGGCTCCTATGCCGTGCCCATGATCCGGAACGTGCTTGCACGCTCGAACATTCCCGTCTTCGGCATTTGTCTAGGGCACCAGATGCTCGCCCTCGCCCTCGGCGCCCGGACGGTCAAGATGAATCACGGGCATCACGGCGCGAACCATCCCGTGAAGGATCTCGAGACGGGCAAGGTCGAAATCACGTCCATGAACCACGGTTTCACTGTCGACAGCCAGACGTTGCCGGCCGGCGTGAAGGAAACGCACGTCTCGCTGTTCGACGGATCGAACTGCGGTATCCGAATGACGGACCGTCCGGTGTTTTCGGTCCAGTATCACCCCGAGGCAAGCCCGGGACCGGTTGACAGCATGTACCTGTTCGAACGCTTCACTGACGCGATCGAGACCGGGCAGAATCCCTGAGCCGCTGCAAGGTCGCGTCCATGCACGGCTCGCGGTCTCGGATGCTCTGCGTGTTCCGAGGCGGATAAGCAGTTCCATAAGTGGATCGTCAGGCGCTGATCCAGGTTCTTTCCCGGCGTTCAAAGCCGCCGGGCGCGTTGCCTCATCCGAAGCGCCGCTGCCGACCGATCCGTTGCCTCATCAAGAATGTAGCCCGGGGGCCTTTGCCATGGGTCAGGATCGTGAGGAGGCCGGGCACGTCGGCACGAGGCAACCTGCCTAACGCCCTGCCCTTGCGCTGCGGCGGGTCGAAGCGCCGCGCTGGCCCACTTCCATCGCTCCGCGATCACCTGCGGCTACGGGACCCACTTTCCGTTTCCGGACATCGTCAAGACGTGCCTGCAATTGCTTGAACACGTGTTCACTGATCTGTTACAATGGCGTGCCACACGGCGGACAGTCCGTGTCACTACCTGGAGGAGGAATCATGACGCTACCGAAGAGAGTCTGCACAGCCGCAGCCGGGCTGGCTATGGGTGCAACCGCGGCCTTTGCCGCGGACTACACGATCACGGTCTGGTCCGGGGGCAGCGGGCCCAACGACCATTACAGGATCGACGCGATTTCAATGGCGGCCGAGTTCCTGGAGCACGAGGCGGCCATCCGGGGCGACGAGCTCAACATCACCATCGAGGGCAAGCCCTACGACGGCTGGGAGGAGTTCAAGCAGGGCGTCACCCTGTCTGCCGAGTCGGGCACCGCGCCCAACATCGTCGTGACCAGCCACACGGATATCGCGCCTTGGGCGCAAGCCGGCCTGATCGTCGCGGCGGAGGACTACGTCGATCTTGATTCCTGGCCGCTGAACGACCTGTACGGGAACCTCATCGACATCGCGTCGTTCAACGGCATCGTCTACGGGATCCCGCAGGACGCCGAATCCCGGCCCTTCTTCTTCTGGAAGGATCACATGCGAGGGATCGGCTATTCCGACGCCGACATCGAGGCGCTGCCAGGCAAGGTGGAGGCGGGCGAGTACACGCTGCAGAACGTCCTCGAAGACGCGAGGAAGATCCAGGATGCCGGGCTCGTCGAAGCGGGCTACGGCTTCTATCCGCGCGTGTCGAACGGCCCCGACTACTGGCAGTTCTACCTGTCCTTCGGCGGAACGATAGAAGAGGACGGCAAGCTGGTTTTCGACAAGTCCGCGATGAGCGACTTCTACCAGTTCTTCGTGGATGCCGTCGAAGCGGGCGTTACGCGCAAGAACCATATCGGCACGCCCTGGGACCAGTGGTACGGCGAGGTTGCCAGCGGCAAGGCCGGGCTTTGGCACGGCGGGACGTGGCACTACGCGCGCTACACCGGACGCGAGGGGCTCGACGACTTCTTCGGCAACATCCAGTTCACGCTCATCCCCGCGGGCGGCGATGGCGGCAGGGCCAACACGATCACCCACCCGCTGATGTATCTCATCACCGACCAGGGCGACGAGGACCTCGAAGCCCTCGCGGCCGAACTCGTGACCATCGCGTCCGAGCCCCGCATCAACACGCTGCACGCGATCAAGTCGGCGCACCTTGGCATCGCCAGGTCGCAATCCAGCGTGCCGCTCTATGCCGACGACCGCTGGGCCTCGGAGGCGACCGACCGCCTGCTGCCACATGCCACGGCACAGCCCAACAACGTGAATTTCGGGCAGTATGTCGGCATCATGTGGAGCGGCCTTGAAGCCGCCTGGACCGGCCAGAAAACGGTTGCGGACGCAATCGCGGATGCGGAGACCGAGCTGAGGGCGACGCTCGGCGACAACATCGTCATCCGCTAGAGACCGGAAGACCGCGCGGAGCAGCAAATGCTCCGCGCCCGCCCGGATGGTGAAGTCATGAGCGGATCGCGCATACTGGGCCTCCTGTTGCTGGCGCCCGCATTCGTCTTCGTCGTCCTGTTCTTTCTTGCGCCGGTCGTGCTCACGGCCGTGTTCGCCACGCTGATGGTCTTCAACACCGGCCTTGCACTCGTTCTCTCAATCGTGACGCACTACATGCCGGACCGGCTGGAAGGGACCATTCGCTCCATATGGCTTCTTCCACGAATATCGCCGCCGGTGCTCTGCGTTCTTCCGTGGAAATGGCTGGCGTGGGACACCGGGTTCCTGTCGCGGATACTCGTGCCGCCGGGATTCGAGTCTCGCAACCGGATGCTGGAAGCCGGTGCCGACCGCGTCGCTTCGTCCGTCCTGCAGCTGGACATTCTGGGGGACATGCGGTGCATGAATTCGCACCTGACGACCTCCGCCTGCACCGTCATCGAAGAGGGAAAGGCGTAGATTGACCTCAATTCAAGACACATCCAGATTGAAACCGGCCGCGCGAAGCTCCTCGTTCGGCGCCTTTCTCGCGCCCATATCGAATTTTCTGTCAGGCGATACTGCGCTTGCCGGGGAACTGGCCGGTGTCCTTGGGCGCGTGGACAGTGGTGAATTCGACCGGGAATTCGCGACGGAACTGGATCCACACAGCGTCTATCTGACAACCTCGTGCCATCTGCTGGCAATGTCCTTGCGTCACCGAATTGAGGGGTTGAAGGCACAAGACTTCTACAAGTCCGACCCGCTGAAGTACGTGCGATCCAACTTGTTCATTCAGCGCGCAATCGGGATTGAGCGCCTGACGTTAGGATGGCCGGTCTATGCGTTCGGCGCCGAGGCAATTGGGCAGACCATGATGTACCCCGACGATCAGGCGCCCGGTTCCGATCCCGGAGAGCCCATGCTGTCTCTGGAACGACCCGACGAAATCCCCGAATACGATCCAGACTCGGAGGTCGCAGGCGTAATTCGAGACACTCTCAAGATCATGAGTGACCTTGCCGGGATAGAGCCCGTCGCGCATCTGCCTGCGCCTTACTCGCTTGCCGCAGAAATCGTTGGACAGGAGAACTTGATCTTGGCGCTCTCCGGCCGTCCGGACCTGGTCGTGCGATTCCTGGACGTTCTGGTCGATCGGGTTCTCGCGCCGTGGTGCGTCGACTTGCACAAGCACCTGCCAGCCGCCTGGCTTGAATTGTCGGACGCAAGCGGTTCGCCCATGTTCATCGGTCCGCGGAACTTTCTTGCGATCGCAACCGAGCCGGTCCTCAAACTGCGCAAATTGGGAAACTGGGGAGCGCGCGTGTTCGTCGCAAACTATCGGGGCGACCGGCAAAGGGCACGCAGCACGTCGTCCTCGCGCGCAACGCGTCAGAAGTCCACGATTGGGTTTGCCGAAATGACTGACGCAAAACGCGCGTGTTGCCCATGGTTCCTGACTCGGCTTGAGGCAGACCACATGGCAATAGATGACTACGTCGAGTTCTGCGAGCGACATGGCATGACGTTCTACGCCGGAATTGGCGCGACCAGAGTCGACAAGAATTCCATATCGGACAGCTCCTCACATCAGGCCGAACTCGCTTCCGACCTGAGAGAGCGTCACGATGCGGTACTGGGCGTCAGACGGCACGTCTTGGCATCGGGAGCGGCGTACAACCCCTCGTGGCCCGGTGACCTGTATTTGGAAGACACCAATGCCGAAAGCGATCTGGAGCTCATCAACTGGATTGCGAATTCCGGATATCAGAATCGGCAGGCGCAAGCACCCGGATCAAGTGGCTGAAGGATTGCAAGGGGCTGAAGCACGGCATTTCGCCTGCGTCTCGAATTCGTCCGCCCTCGCACGAGAGGACCCCCCGGTCCATTCACGTTGATCGGAGGTCTTCCGTGGCAAATGACATGTTGGCGACGGTCCCTGGCGAGCCCGTCCGGAGAGTTCGGAGCCAGGCAGGCCAGCGGCACCTGTGGCGGACCTCGAACGCTGCGACGGCTCGCAGGCCAGCTTCTGCGAGTCACATGGAGGTGTCGTTGGAGTCGTCCCGTGCTGGCGTCGCAGGCGCATCCTTACCGGTCTGCCTACAGGCGGCTCGATGCTGGCAAGGCCACGGCTGCGGGATTGCCCAGGTCGAACCGTTGACCCGAATGTGTCCGGTTCGGTCTTGCTTGGGGCAATTCGGCTTGAAATCTTCGCGAAAACGCCAACAGGTGTTCATTGTCTCTTGAACACGTGTTCACTGATCTGTTACAATGGCGTGCCACACGGCGGACAGTCCGTGTCACTACCTGGAGGAGGAATCATGACGCTACCGAAGAGAGTCTGCACAGCCGCAGCCGGGCTGGCTATGGGTGCAACCGCGGCCTTTGCCGCGGACTACACGATCACGGTCTGGTCCGGGGGCAGCGGGCCCAACGACCATTACAGGATCGACGCGATTTCAATGGCGGCCGAGTTCCTGGAGCACGAGGCGGCCATCCGGGGCGACGAGCTCAACATCACCATCGAGGGCAAGCCCTACGACGGCTGGGAGGAGTTCAAGCAGGGCGTCACCCTGTCTGCCGAGTCGGGCACCGCGCCCAACATCGTCGTGACCAGCCACACGGATATCGCGCCTTGGGCGCAAGCCGGCCTGATCGTCGCGGCGGAGGACTACGTCGATCTTGATTCCTGGCCGCTGAACGACCTGTACGGGAACCTCATCGACATCGCGTCGTTCAACGGCATCGTCTACGGGATCCCGCAGGACGCCGAATCCCGGCCCTTCTTCTTCTGGAAGGATCACATGCGAGGGATCGGCTATTCCGACGCCGACATCGAGGCGCTGCCAGGCAAGGTGGAGGCGGGCGAGTACACGCTGCAGAACGTCCTCGAAGACGCGAGGAAGATCCAGGATGCCGGGCTCGTCGAAGCGGGCTACGGCTTCTATCCGCGCGTGTCGAACGGCCCCGACTACTGGCAGTTCTACCTGTCCTTCGGCGGAACGATAGAAGAGGACGGCAAGCTGGTTTTCGACAAGTCCGCGATGAGCGACTTCTACCAGTTCTTCGTGGATGCCGTCGAAGCGGGCGTTACGCGCAAGAACCATATCGGCACGCCCTGGGACCAGTGGTACGGCGAGGTTGCCAGCGGCAAGGCCGGGCTTTGGCACGGCGGGACGTGGCACTACGCGCGCTACACCGGACGCGAGGGGCTCGACGACTTCTTCGGCAACATCCAGTTCACGCTCATCCCCGCGGGCGGCGATGGCGGCAGGGCCAACACGATCACCCACCCGCTGATGTATCTCATCACCGACCAGGGCGACGAGGACCTCGAAGCCCTCGCGGCCGAACTCGTGACCATCGCGTCCGAGCCCCGCATCAACACGCTGCACGCGATCAAGTCGGCGCACCTTGGCATCGCCAGGTCGCAATCCAGCGTGCCGCTCTATGCCGACGACCGCTGGGCCTCGGAGGCGACCGACCGCCTGCTGCCACATGCCACGGCACAGCCCAACAACGTGAATTTCGGGCAGTATGTCGGCATCATGTGGAGCGGCCTTGAAGCCGCCTGGACCGGCCAGAAAACGGTTGCGGACGCAATCGCGGATGCGGAGACCGAGCTGAGGGCGACGCTCGGCGACAACATCGTCATCCGCTAGAGACCGGAAGACCGCGCGGAGCAGCAAATGCTCCGCGCCCGCCCGGATGGTGAAGTCATGAGCGGATCGCGCATACTGGGCCTCCTGTTGCTGGCGCCCGCATTCGTCTTCGTCGTCCTGTTCTTTCTTGCGCCGGTCGTGCTCACGGCCGTGTTCGCGCTGACGAACATGAGCACCGCGACGGGAATTACCGGAGGCGCCTACCAAGTCACCCAGAGCGGCATGCGCGAACTTGCCGAACGGCACGGCGAACAAGCGCTTGCGGACGCGCTTGCCAGGGTCCGATATACCGTGGATCGCACCGGAATCGACGCGGCCAGTGTCGAAGGTGCATCCACGGCGCTTGTGAGCGAGCTTGACAGGAGGCTTGCCGGGCAGTCCTTCGACAGCCGCCGCGAACTCGAGCGCGCGATCAAGAAACTCGACAACCGTCCGCGCGGCACCAGGGCACTCAAGTCGCTTTCCGCATTGTTTGAACGCTCCATCGTGAACACGCGGTTCGCCACGGAGGAGGAATTCTTCGACGCAGTCGCCGGGCTTGGAATCGAGTTGGACGCAACGCAACGCGCAGCCCTGCTGGCGACGACATATACCGGCTGGACGTGGACCGGCGAGAATTTCTCCCGGATGTTCTCGCTGCCCGATACCAGGCGCACATTTCTCAACACGATCATCTATGTGTTCGCCACGCTGATAGTCTTCAACACCGGCTTTGCACTCGTTCTTTCAATCGTGACGCACTACATGCCCGACAGGCCGGCGGGGATCTTTCGCGCCATATGGCTTCTTCCACGAATATCGCCGCCGGTGCTCTACGTCCTCCTGTGGAAATGGCTGGCGTGGGACACCGGGTTCCTGTCGCGGATACTTGTGCCGCTGGGATTCGAGTCTCGCAACTGGATGCTGGACAATCCAACCAACGCCTGGGTTTTCATCGTCTTGATCAACGGGTTCGTGGGCGCATCCATGGGAATGCTCATATTCTCCGCGGCGATCAGGTCGATACCGGTCTCGCTGTTCTACGCAAGTGAAGTCGATGGCGCAAACCGCTGGCAGCAGGTCCGCTACGTGATCCTGCCACAACTCCGCTGGCCGATACTCTTCATCACCTGCTACCAGTCCCTGTCGCTTCTGACATCGTTCGAGTACATCCTCCTGGCCACTGAGGGCGGCCCCGGCGGCGCGACGAAGGTCTGGGCGCTTGCGGCCTACCTGACGGCGCTTAACAACTATGCGGGCAATCTTGAATACGGCTACGGCGCCGCGCTCGCGCTGGTTCTCGTGCTTGTCGGCGTGATATTGTCGCTGGCCTATTTGCGGCTCTTCGATTTCAAGAGCCTCGTGGCACCCCCGCCGATTGAACAATAGGGAACGACCATGACTTCGAATTACCGCAGCTGGCCGATGATCCTCGCTCTTGGTGTCGTCACCATTCCGCTGGTGTTGATGTATGTCTACCTGTTCGTCGACACGGTGACGAATACAGCCCCGGGCTCTGTTGTTCCGCACGAGTTTACGGGCGAACACTGGCGATTTCTTTGGGAGACGTTGCCGGGGCGTCCGTCAATCTACGTTGCCACGCTCAACACATTCGTATTTGCCACCGCCACAACATTGATCGTGCTGGCGATATCTTCGACGGCCGGATACGCGATCTCGCGCCTCAACGTTCCGTTTCGCGCATTTTTTCTTGCGGGGGTCATGGTTCTGCACGCGTTTCCGACCGTGACGTTGATCATCGCGATTTTCCTGATCCTGCAGTTCATCGGACTCTACAACACGCTGATCGGCGTCATTCTCGTGAAGGCCGCGCTGGAGCTGCCGTTCGGGATCTGGATCATGAAGGGCTTTTACGACACCGTACCCTGGGAGATCGAAATGGCCGGCATTCAAGACGGCGCAAGCCGCTTGACGGTCTGGCGCAAGCTGGTGCTGCCGCAGGTGATGCCAGCGGTCATGGCGCTGGGCATCTTTTCTTTCCTCGCGGGCTGGTCGGAGTTCATCCTGCCGCTCGTGCTGGCACCGGACAACAAGGTGCAGGTGCTTTCCGTCTACCTGGCGGCACTGATCGCGGACGACAACAATTTCGACATGGCGCTCTTCAAGTCCGTCGGCGTGTTCTACGTCGTTCCGGTAATCATCATGTTCCTTTTCTTCCAGGGCAAACTGATGAGCATCTATGGCGGGGGGACCAAGGGCTGATGCGTATCCTTCTGGATCAATTCACGAAATCCTTCGGACGATTGACCGTCATCAACAAGATGGATCTTGAAATCAACGACGGCGAGATGATCGCGTTGCTTGGCCCCTCGGGCTGCGGAAAGTCGACAACGTTGTTTGCAATCTGCGGCATTCATCGCGTTAGCGGCGGGCGGATCCTGTTCGGCGGCAAAGATGTTTCCAACATACCTTCGCAGCAACGGAATGTGGGCGTCGTCTTTCAGTCCTATGCCCTCTACCCGCATCTGACGGTGGCCGAGAACATCGGCTTCCCCCTGATGATCCGGAAGGAATCGAAGGCCGAGATCGCCCGGAAAGTCGATGAGATCGCCGAACTTGTGCATATCGGAAACCTGCTCGAAAGGCGCCCTGCGCAGCTCTCGGGCGGGCAGCAACAGCGGGTTGCTCTTGCCCGCGCGCTTGTGCGCAAGCCAGATGTTCTGCTGCTCGACGAACCCCTGGCCAATCTCGATGCCAAGCTTCGGCTGGAGATGCGTTCCGAGATCCGCCGGATCCAGCTCGAGACCGGAATTACGGCCGTTCTGGTGACGCATGATCAGGTCGAGGCGATGAGCATGTGCGACAGGATCGCCATCATGAACGAAGGCAGGATCGTGCAGATTGCCGAGCCTATGGAGATGTACAAGAACCCCGTAAGCGACTTCGTCGCCGGATTCCTTGGCAACCCGCCGATTGCCTTCGTTGACGGCGTGGTGACCGATGGGCAATTCGTAACGGCCTCCGGCGCCATGGCTGTTTCACTGCCGTTCAACGACGGTGCGCGGGAGCGCAAGATACGCCTGGGCATTCGCCCTGAGTTCTTCGGTCCGGGCGGCGCACAACCAGTTGCAGGCAAGATCACCTTTGTTGAGGCGCAGGGTCGCGAAACGCTTTACGACGTCGCGCTGGAAGACGGGCAGATCCTGCGTTCAATACAGACCGCCACGAACACCGCCACCGTCGGCGAGAAGGTGAACTGGGGTATCGACGTGGAGAATATCCTCTTGTTCGACGAGGATGGTGTTCGCCTTTGATGCAGTTCAATCGGCAGTGGATGACGAAGTTCGGGTGGCCGGTGGCCGGTGCCGAAATGCGACCGTTGACCATCGCGCACAGGGGCGCTTCAGGCCATCGAACAGAAAACTCGCTTGCCGCGTTCGCCCTGGCATCCGATCTCTTCGCCGAAATGTGGGAACTCGATCTGCGGATGTCCGCCGACGGCGTTGCCGTTGTGTCGCACGACGACAACCTCGCACGCGCGACCGGGCGCGGCCTGCGCATTTCCGAAGCAACCTGGAGCGAGATTTCCTCGGTCCAGTTGCGGGACGGACAATTTGTTCCTCGGCTGGAGAACGTCGTGGACCTCGCCGCCGAACGCGGCGCGGGCCTCTATATCGAGGCCAAGTCCGAGGGTTCCGCAACTGCTGCCTTGCAGGTGCTTGAGGTCAGGAAATTCACTTTCGCAGCGATTGGGTCCTTCAATCCCGGGTGGATTGCCGCACTGAGACGCGAGGGATGCCCCTATCCGCTTTCCGTCCTTGTCCCGAACGGCGCCGACCCTTTTTCCTACAGCGCCGAAGCCCAACCCGACATCCTGCACCTGTGTTGGCGCGACGCTTCCTCCGAGCCGCACAAGTTGATTACCGAGGACCTGATCTCGCGATGCGAGCGGGCCGGCGCCGCGATCGTTCTGTGGCACGAAGATCGACGCGAAGTACTCGACGGTCTGGAAGGGCTGCCGGTCCTGGGGATCTGCTCCGGTCGACCCGAGACACTGAAGCCCTATCGACCCGGGGACGACAAGGCACCAGGAATCGTCTGCCACCGCGGCGCGAACTTTCTGGCGCCCGAAAACACGCGCGAAGCGGTCCGGCTCTGCATCGATCAGCGCTTTCAGTTTGTCGAGATAGATGTTCGCACGACAGCAGATGGTGAGCTAGTCGTCATTCACGACGCAACCCTGGATCGCACTACGAACGGCATCGGCCCGGTTTCGTCGCGTACACTGGCCGAAATCAGGAACCTCGATGCCGGTGGCTGGAAGACACCGGGTCACGCCGGGTTGCGGGTGCCCACGCTGAACGAGATACTCGACATGGCGCAAGATCGGATTGGCGTCTACATCGAGATCAAGGACGCCGATCCTGGAGCCGTCCTGGGCGAAGTCGTGAAGCGCGGCATGATTGAGACCGTCTTCTTTTGGTGTCGGGAGAGAGAGGTCCTTCGCGACATTCGCAGCAAGATGCCGGACGCGCGCCTGATGGCTCCGCGTCAAGAGCATTCGTCGCTCGCGGCTGCAATTTCCGACTACTCCGCGAACATCGTGCAGTTCGAGCTTGGTCGCGACAGCCTGTCCGAGATCACCGCGAGCCAGGAACTGGGCGTCCAGTCGATGGTCTTTTGCCTTAGCGACGACCTCGACGACTTGGCGAAAGTGCGGGCCGTTTCACCCGATCTTGTGAACCTCGATCGACCTGATCTGTTCAAGATTCTTCAAGCCTATCCCGACATTGTCGGCAGTTCGCGAGAATTGGTGTCTCCTCGTGTCGCCTAAGGAGCGGCATCCGCAACGCAAGCAGGCTGCGACTTCGTTCGACGTCGCGCGTCGCGCGGGAGTGTCGCGTGCGGTTGTGTCCCGCGCATTCACGCCAGGCTCCAGCATCTCGCCAGAGTCACGCAAGAAGGTGTTGAAAGCTGCCAGCGAGCTGGATTACCGCGTCAACCAAATGGCACGCGCGCTAAACCTCAAGCGCAGCGATCTGGTCGGTCTGGTCGTTTCGGACATGGCCAACCCCTATCGCGCGGCCCAGATCGATGCGCTGGCCAAACGACTCGTGGCAGATGGCTATCGACCGCTGCTATTCTGTGTAGATGGCAATGCCGAAACCGAGCAGTCCATATCGCTCCTGCTGAACTACAGCGTCTCCGGCGTTGTCGTAACGAGTGGCCTTCCGCCGGAGGCGATCTGTTTCAAGTGCGCAGAACGGAATGTTCCGCTTGTGATCATCGACCGAGGGCATAACTACCCGCATGTCGATCAAGTGACATCAGACAACGCCGGTGGAGGACATGAAGCGGCTGCAAAGTTCATCCGCCAGGGCAATCGGCACCTGGTGGCCGTCGAGCCGGATCTGGTCGTCTTTTCGGTTTCCGCCCGCGTGGAAGGGTTCAAGCACGCTGCGAAGTCAAGCGGCTGCGAACTGACTGTTATCCGGGTTTCCGACCCGAGCTATGCAAGCGGGCAACAAGCGGCCGACAGGTTTGCCTGCAAAGCCATGCGCAATGCGGGGGTATTCTGTCCCACCGATCTTTGCGCGCTGGGCTTTCTGGATGCGATGCGCACGAAACATGGGGCTGATATCCCTCAAGAGCTCAGCGTGATCGGATATGACGACATCCCGCAGTCGAGCTGGGAATTCGCCAATCTCACCACTTTCAGGCAACCCGTGGTCGAGATCGCTGCCACAACATTGGAGCTCCTGGAAAGCCGGTTTGCCGATCCGGAACTGGAAGAACGCCAAGTCGTCCTTCCGGTGCACATGATCGAAAGAGGCACCACGCTTTGACATTGAACCACGCAGACCCGAACGACCGCCACGATGTCGCGGTCGCAATCGCGGCAATTTGCGGGAGATCAGTGGGGAGGGCAAGTTTCGCGCCCGTGGCAGAAGAGAGAAAGCAAATCGAACAGGGATCTCGGGATCTTGCAGCTGCAGCCGGACCTGAGCGCGGAATTGGGGCCGGCTCCGAAAGGGGCGACCCACCGAAACGGGGATCGAGATCGTGGTTGATACATGTGGGAAAGGCAGAGACGCCAGGCACGAACGTGGCGCAGAAGCGTCCGGGAGGAGCGGCATCTTCCTGAACGCGGGCAGGACGGCGCTCAAGCGGATGCTGGAATGCAAGGCGGCGAACATGATCACGTCCGGGCGCGACGGCCTGCCAGGCTCACACAGGCACAGGTTCGCGTTCCTCGAATTGCGAGACCTCGCCGTGCACGGCCAGTCGTGCGCACGCTGTCACGGCGCACGCTCGAGCGTTCGGTAGAAGTCCTCGAAGATCGCGTCCCGGTTGAGGTCGAACGCTTCCAGGATCGGGTGTCTGCCGCCCGGATGCTGCCAGTATAGATCGTCATCGAGCAGCGGAGAAGTCGTCAGATACGTCGAAACGTAGCCCGCGTCGAACAGCCAGGCAACAGTGATGATGTCCCAAATGACCCAGGTCTTGGTCTCGACTCCGTTGATCGCGAACATCTTGTGCAAGGGATTGTTGGCATAGAGGTGATGCAGGTAGTCGCCGATGTCCCCCCTGCCCCTGACAAAGCGCTCCATCTCTGGAAGCGAGATCTTGAGTTGTGCGCCAACGTGATAGCCGGGCAGATAGACAAGGGGCACGCCGCTGTCGAACATGAGCCGGGACGCAGGCGGGTCCTGCACCAGGTTGAGCGAAGGCCGGTTGCAGAATGGCGAATAGGAGGGGAACGCCGACGTCCAGACCACGACGATCCTCTCGATGATCCGCGGCTCGATCAAAAGTGCCGAGGCGACGTTGGTCACCGCGCCCATGGCCAGGATGTAGAGCGGCCGGTCGTCCGCCAGGGCTCGCTCGATGATGAAGCGGACGGCCGGGCTGTCGACCGGTTCATCTACCGAGCCCAGGTAGCGGGGCGAACCGCGGAACACCCTGCCGGCCGAATCGACGCCGCAGCGTTCAAACACCCGCAGGATCTCCTCGTAGGAGAGCCGCTCGCCTTCTTCCGTGCCCACGAAGGCGATGTCCTTGGCGGAGATTCCCTGCTCCACCAGTCTCGCTGCCCATCCGCCGAGGCCGCCCATGAAACGCTCCTCCTCAGCATTTGCCGGGCCGCCGCGCTCAAGTATCTCCGTCGACCTGATCAGCCCCTCCCGGTGGTGCGCAAAGGAGAACGGCTCAGCCGTCACGCCCTCAAGTGCCATCCGCCCTTCCGACAGCAGTGACCAGGCAACGGCGAACTGATCGTCGATCTCGTTGGCCGTGTCGGTGTCAATGATGACCCGCGGCTTCGGCTCCGGACGGCCCAGGCGCGCACGAACGAAGTCGGGATCAAGTTTCGGGAACCTCTCCAGGACCGATGCAGGTGTCGGCATGTTCTCTCCTCAGCTTCCGAATCCCTTTCCGAACGCTTCCTCCTTGATGAACCGCTCGGAGATGATCAGCAATATGATACCGGGCAGGGTCACGATCAGCGTGATCCCGGCGGCCGTCGTATCAAGGTTGCCGCCGGAAATCTTGGAAAACAGAAGTGTCGGCAAGGTGATGACCTGGCCTTGGCCCAGAAAGAAGGTCAGCAGAAAGATATTGGTCGAGACCAGGAAGGTGAACAGCGCGCCCGCGACCACGCCAGGCAGAAGCATCGGCAGGGTCACCCGCCATAGTATCTGCAACGGCCTGGCTCCGAGGATCATGGCCTGCTCCTCGAAATCGCGCCCGAGTCCTTGATAGACCGCCGTCAGCATCCGGACCATGTAAGGGATGGTCGGAATCAGGTGGGCAATGATGATTCCCGCATAACTGCCCGCGAGGCCCAACCGAATGAAGATCATCAGAAGCGCAATGCCGATAGCCGCTTCCGGCACGATCAGGGGTAGCGACAAGAAAAACTCGAAGGCGCTCTTCCCGGCGAAGCTCTCCCGCGCAAGCAGTCGCGCTACCGGAAGGCAGATGGCAAGGCAGATTGCGGTGACGACCAAACCGATGAAAACGGTGTTCACGGTTGCCTCCCAGACTCGGCTGTAGGGCGACAGCACGTAATCCCAGGCCAACGGGAGCATCGACCTTTCGCGCTGCTCAAGCCACCAGGTTCCGGGCAAAAGTTCAGGCCAGGCCCACCGAAAGGCAAGGCTTTGGATGATCACTGGAAGAAAAGGGCCGACTATGAAGCCGGCAACAAGCAAGAGATAGATCTTCTGGAACGGCGACAGGCGCGTGCTCAGGGTATCATTCCCGCCCGCCATGTCAGTGTCGCCCCATGCGTCGTTCGTACCGTCGGTACACCCAGAGGTAGGCAAAGAGGATCACCCCTGCAACTATCCCGATCGATACGACGGTTGCCATGCCCTGGAGCTGCAATGTGTAGTCGGCGTCGTTGAAATAGCGCCAGGCAACGACCGGAAGCGTATCCGGGAAGCCGCCACCCAGGATGAAAGGCGCTTCGAACGCACCGACGTTGAAAGCGAAACAAATCAGCGTCGATGACACGATTCCGGGAAGAATCTGTGGGAGCGTCACCCGGAAGAAGATCGCGCCGCGCCGTGCACCGAGAATGGCGGCCGCCTCTTCGGTTTCACGCCCGATGCCCAGCAAAACGGCATAGACGGCGAGCGTGATGAACGGCGTCTGTTTCCAGACATACACCGCGATGATTCCCCAACCGTAGTGCGTCTTCAGGATTTGCGGAAATTGCCCTGGGTCATCTATCAGCCCGGCAAACGCGACAATCCGCGAAAGGACGCCGCCGCTGCTGAGCATGATAACCGCCAGAGCGATGCCGACCGTATAGGGGATCATCAACGGCAGCTTGTAGAGGTACTTGTAGAGCCACTTGCCCGGGAAGGCCTTGATCAGCGCCAACGCCAGCATCGTGCCGAACACCAGCGCCAAAAGGGTCGAGACAGTCGCGTAGTACAGCGTCAGCCAAAGGGATACCCAGAAGGTCTGCGACCCCCAAAGCGATCCGAAATACGAGAAGTCTGGAAAGGTATTGATCCCGAACCAGGGCGCGAAGCCGAGCGACTGCAACAGCGCCATCACAAGTGCGCCACCGAACAGGATCACCAGTACCGACAGAATCGGTATCAGCTGGAGCATCTGCAGGATTCGGGTGCGGCGCTCGCGCGCCGTCATGCCAACTGGCTCGGCTTCGGCAGGCACGTTTCGACTTGTCATTGGTGGAATCGGGGCCGACCGCCGACATGGCGACCGGCCCGGAACAGGGGACTATTTCCCGAGATTCGCGTAGGCCGTGGCCACGACCTCTTCGATCGATGCCGTCGAGTCGCGCTCGATCACCTCGAGCCATGTCGCCTCGATGACGTCGACCAGCGTGGCGTTGGTGTCCGGTGCAGCATTGGCGTCCAGGTCAGCCTGCGTAACGCCGATAAGGCCTG
The DNA here is from genome assembly GCA_028824715.1 of Boseongicola sp. Lineage (GTDB taxonomy): Bacteria > Pseudomonadota > Alphaproteobacteria > Rhodobacterales > Rhodobacteraceae > JAJEFO01. The sequence continues at coordinate 27,183 of JAPPCV010000076.1, forward strand.
GGGAGGCATTGACGATACGTTCCGCATCTTCGGCACTGAGTTTCCACCCATCGATTCCTGATGGCATGCCGACGCTTTCGAGCTTGGAGACCTGACTGTCGACCGACGTCATCCAGTTCGCCAGCACAAGCGCGGCCGCACCGTTTGGAGCGTTGCCCGGAATGACCAGGTAGTTCTTGTTCTTGATCATCGTGTTCTCGGGAAACACGAACTGCCTTGCGGCTTCCGGATACGTGCCGATTTCCAGGCCCTTGGCAACGGCATACAGGCCGAACTTGCAACTGAAGTCGATCTCGCCGTTCAGGAACAGCCCATCAAGTGCCTTGTTATCCTCCGGATACCGAGGCGACCCTCCGGCGGCATCAAGAAGATTGGGTTCGATGCTCTGGAGATACTCAATCCCCGGAGAGATCAACCGCGCCAGTTCTTCCGGCGCAATGTCGTCGACCGACTGCTGGAACGGCGTGGCACCCGTGCCGTCAGGATTGTGCGCATAGACCGCCTCCTGAACAAACGTGTTGCCCAGGTAGTGTGGCGGCTTGACATAGGTGAACTTGCCCGGGTTGGCCTCCAGGTAGCCCTTCAGCTCGGCAAACGTCGACGGCACGTCCTCGTCCGCAACGCGCGCCGAATTGACGGCGCAGACATACTGCTCGCCTGACCAGGGAACCTCGGCCGAGTCGTTGGGAACGCCGAAGTCACGCACGTTCAGCATTGCCCTCGGGTCGCTCTCGTCCCACTCCAGATTTGCCGAATTCGGAAGGCTCTGGGCAAAACTGCCGAACAGTGCATCCTGACGCTTCAGGGTGGCGAAGTTCTCGCCGTTGATCCAGATCAAGTCGACGCTGCCCTGGCCAATGCCCTTGCCGGAGTGCTTTTCGGCAAGCACGAGGTCAACGGCATCCTTCGTGCTCGTGATCCGTACCGGATTCAGCGTTACGCCTTTCTCCGCCATGGCTGGCGCAACGACACGGTCCATCCAGATGTTCAGAAGGTCGTTGCCGCCCCAGTAGTAGATGTTGACCCCTCCTTCTTCGGCGGCGCGAGCCTCGACCGCCGCCCAATCGGCGTCGCCGGACAAGAAGGCGTCGCGGAACGCCGCGTCGTCCGGGTCAGCGGCCCAGACAGATGTGGCGGCACAAGCCGCGACAAGGCTGATTATCGAGAAATTTGGTTTCATCACTTTCCTCCTCAGGATTTGAAGTTGTCTATTCTCTGGCCTTACCCACTGAGTAGCCACACTTGCTCCGGCGCGATCTCAAGCTGAACATCGTCGCCAACATCAAGCATTCGACGGGCGTTCTCGGTGACATCGATTTCCTGTTCGTTGCATGCAACCCTGTATGTGACGCTGGCACCGAAAAAATCCCGCGCCATGATGCGGCCTCGCAATCCTGAACCAGCCGACTTGAATGGCCCAATGTTCATGTCCAGCGCCTCGGCTCTGAGCAGGACTTGCACGGCGTCACCGGCGGACCGGTCGTTCTGATGAGGACAGTCGATGTCGCCCAGGGCGGTTCTGACCCTGTTCCGAGACAGGAGCTTGCCGGAGTAGATGTTCGTTGCGCCCATGAAATCCGCAACGTCAAGCGATCTCGGGTAGCGGTATATGCGCTCGGGCGTGTCGTATTGCGCGAGTTGCCCGTCAAATATGACCGCCACACGATCGGCCAGCTCCATAGCCTCGACCTGGTCGTGTGTAACGAAAATGGTCGTGATGCCGAACTGTTGCTGCAGGTCGCGAATGAAACGCCGCATTTCCACACGGAGCTTGGTATCAAGATTTGCGAGCGGCTCATCCATCATGAGGATTGATGGCTTGGTGATCAGGGTTCGTGCGACAGCTACCCGTTGCATCTGCCCGCCTGACAGCTGCGCCGGAAACCGGGTACGGAACTGGGTTAGCTGAACCACCTCCAGAATTTCGTCGAGCCTTCTGGCGATTTCTGCCTTTGACTCGCCTCTGACACTGGGGCCGAAGGCGACGTTCTTTTCCACTGTCATGTGCGGGAACAGCGCGAATCGTTGGAACACCATGCCCACGTTGCGATCCTGAACGGCTTGTTCGGAGACATCCTTGCCGTCGAACAGGATTGCGCCGTTGCTGGGACGTTCCAGCCCCGAGATCATCCTGAGCGTGGTGGTCTTTCCGCAACCGGAAGGTCCGAGCAAGGCAACGAGTTCGCCTGAGCAAATGTCCAGATCAAGGTTCTCGATGGCAACGAAGTTGCCGAATTGCTTCCTGACCGAGTTTAGCCGGACCTGGGTCACACATTTCTCCCGGGAGAATTTCTGTATATCTCAATTTGTATCGACAAATCTACATGGGCCGAAGTTCGAGTCAACATTTTCGGGCCGCATGCGAAGACAATCCTCCATGTGCCTGAATCAAGGGCAATTGCTCCATTCCGGACCACGCGGCAAATTCCAGAAAGTCGTCCGCCCAGAACCCCGGGACCAGCACGAAGTGGTGCTCCAACCCGTGCTCCATAACGCTCGTCACGACGTCTTCCGCGCTGCAGGCCTGCCCGCGATCAGAAAACCCGGTGACCCAACCGCGACACCCGGCGAAGCCTGACTCGCCCATTGCCCTGACCTGGCCCTCGACGGCGAAGGCAGCCATTCCGCTACGGGCGACACGCAGCACGGAGTGTGGCCCATCAGCGAACTCAAAGTCGGCAATCGTTCCAAATTTCGGCCCTTCCTGCGTGCCACGCCCGATCATCGGGTGATTGATCCATGCGACCCGGCCGGCGCCGGCCATGTAGAGCGGCCCGCCGCCGCCATGCCACATCAGGATGCGGTCATCGGAAAACTGCGGCGAAGTCATGTCCAGCAGGCTGCCGACCCTTCCGGTAATCGACCGCACCACCATCTGGGTGACCGTCCCAAGCACGTCGCCTTCCGACGCGATGGCCATGTTGTCCTTCTCTTCAAGCCAGCTGAAGGCGGCACCGGGATGCATGCCCGGGCATTCCTGAAGGGCGGGCCAGTCGGACACGGCCAAGCCGTCATAACCGTCCTGGCTGGCAATCTTCCGCAGTGCCAACGCCGCACGGACTGTCAATGCCATCTGCTTATCGGACACGCCTTGAATTTCGCCGCATGCTCCCATCGCCGCGGATTCGGTCTCGACCTCGCTGTCGTTAGCGCCGGTCATGGCTTCGACCATCTGGTGAATGTCCACATGCACCGGCTCGACTCCAAGTTGGCGAGCAAGTGCATCGCACGACACGTCCATGTTGTAGAAGGTCGGGGCCAGTCCGCCGACCACCCCGATTCGTGCCCCCTTCAGCCTTTCCCTGGCAGAAAGTGCCCGAAGGCTGCGCGACAAGCGATCGCGTAGGGCGGGATCCTCCGGAGCGCCAAAGTACCACTGAACCGGGCTCCTGGAGAGGTCGCGGACGCCACGCGCGATAGACAGGCTCATATTGAGGGAAACGAAGTTGTTGAGCTGGATGTCGTTCTCATGGGTTGGCTCTGGAGTTGCCCACACCCCCATCGGCGTCTCGTCCATCGCGACCTCCCGCGCCACGTCACCCATCGTGAAGCCGCCGTGAATCAGAAGCATGAAACCGGCCCCCTGTGCCCGACAGTGTTCCAGGGCCTCGCGGGCACCGGCGCCGTCCATCGGGACATTCGGCGCAACAGCCACCTGACCTTCCACAGCGGCCACGAGTTCCTCGACCGCCCCTAGACAGGCCTCGAATACACCGTGTCGCTCGGGGAAGTAGCTCGGCAAGGACGCCCTTATGATTCCGACGGTCAGGGTCATGGTTTCTCCGGGGTTAGATCGGATCGGTCTTCCTGGCCGACCCTGAAAGGTTGAACACAATTGGCGTCGCGCGGAACACCTGATCGTGGAAGACAGGCAGATCCGTGTCGTCATATGCCGTACAGGCCACAGACAGAATCGGGGTACCAGACTCGATGCCTAGATGCTCTGCGACGTCAAACGAAGCGGCACAAGGGTGAACGGTCTCGGACGCGCGGGTCCAGGCAAGGTTGAATCGGTCGGAGAGGATGCGCAGGATCGACTGGTCGGGTCCGAACTCGGGGAATGCGTCCGGTGCGAGCCCCGTGACCAGGCTCGTCGGAACCCATGTGCTGACCAGCATCTCCGGTTCGCCATCCACTGTCCTCAGGCGGTGGATGCGTGCGACCGGAACGTCGAAGACTTCCGTTACGTCTTCGGGCGGATCAGGATGGGGCACGTCAATGCCGATCAGTTTCGCACCTGGAACCCGACCCTTGCGGAGCACCGCGTCCGTAAAGGACGCCAGGCAGGTCTCCTGCTGCGGTGACAGGCAGTTGACGTGATAGCCACTGCCTTGCCGGGAGGCGAGGTATCCTGCATCCACCAGCATTTCCAAGGACTTGCGAATCGTTACTCGACTCACCTTGAAGGTTCCGGCCAGCGATTCCTCCGACGGCAGCCTGGTGCCGACCGAGTATTGGTTCGACTTCAGCCGTTTCAATATCTCGTCGTGGACGACCATGTATTTTGGAGCGACGCGCTCGTTCATGCCGCCGCACCTGCAAGTTGACCGGTCGAGTTCATCACGAAGTGATCCTCCGCCCCCGCCAAGTCATTCCGGAGCGGGAGCGACCCGCATCAAGATGCGCTGCTCCCAGGCCGTTTCGGGCTTGCTTCGTGCCGTCGACAGAAACCACTCCGGAAGTGCGCGGCAGCGTCAGCCTGCCCGCGAACCGTGCGGACATTCGTGTGAACGACAGCGTGGTCATCGCAACGCCTCCGCCAGGCGTTCCAATCGCCGCAGGCCTTCGCTCGCCATCCAGCGCGTCGTTGCATCTTTCCCCTTGGTCCCGAAGACTTCGATCGCATCGCTCCATGCGGCGCGACCGCACATGAAACCGGCCGGTTTCACGCCGGCACTCCGTGCCATCTTCAGGCCGGCCTCGAACTGGCCGAATGTCACCCCGGCACTCAAATACAGGATCGGGATGTTTCCGGCGGCCTCGGCAGCGGCGCGAAAGGCACGTTCCACCTCCGCCACCGACATATTGGGTTCCCCGATCCCCTCCACATGCCCCAGGCTCACCGGCAGCTCAACCTTGAGGATATCGACACAGAACTCTGCGGCCGCAAAAACGCGGGTCGCGCGCTCAACCAGCGAAGGCTTCAGTTTCGCGAACGCCGCAGACGCGGTGTCAGGCACCGAACGGTCATAGACAAGGGGTTCGAACAGAAACTGGATCCCCTCGACCCGGCATTCCTCTCCAATGCGCCGAACCAGCGCCTGCTTCCTGAGATTGATCCCGGGTTCATCATCGGGAGCGTAGTAGAGAAAGAACTTCAACACTCTGACGCCAAGACTGGCGTAGTCCGAAATCCTCAAGTTATCCGGAAGAACCGTGATCCGGTCCTCTTCCGCGATCCGGTAGACGTCCGCTTCGTAGGCCAATATCGGCAGACAGGGCGCATGAATGGTGGACAGGAGATCGGGTCCGTATTCCGCGTCCACCAGCAGCGTCGTTGCGGCGCGGCTCATCGTATCTGCAACAATGCGCTTGAAGGTGAACAGATCGTCGTCCTGCGCGGCATCACCCCGGGCGTCGCGCAGTGCAGCGCCGAGACCGCTGCCCATGTCCACCGCGATGCCGCAGATCGGTTGATGGTTGGTCAGGGCCGGCGCGGAGGTCATGCCGGGCACTCGTCCGTCAGTTCAACTTTCGGGAATGCCGGCGTGTCTGACGGTGCGCACCAGAACCCCAGCATCTCGTCGTCCGGCTCGAACAGCGAAATCGAGAAACCGCCCGTTTCCTGCGTCGTCACAAAGCTGCCGACCATCGGTGCAATTGCCCGTACCTTGTGCAAAGCCAATGACTTCACGGTTTCTGCCCAAATTGTCAGCAATTCCATCATCGTAGTCCCGCCCATGCCATTGACGATGACGGCTGCCCGCCCGCCCTCCGGGATCGGCCGGTCATCCAGGAGGCGTCGGATCATCTCTTCGACCAGATTTCGAACAGGTCCGGTCTTGACCCTTCCCATGCCTGGCTCACCGTGCACGCCCATCCCCAGATAGATCTCATCATCCGGCAGGCTGAACATCGGCTGCCCGGTCAGGGGAGAAGTCCCCGGAGAGACCGCTGCAGCTAGCGTGACGGTGCGTTCGCGCACGTCCTCACCGAGTCGCATCAGCCGTTCCAACGGCCATCCCGCCTCCGCCGCCGCGCCAAGGATCTTGTAGATGAACATCGTCCCCGGAGCGCCGCGTCGGTCAGCCCGCCGTTCGGGCGGCGCCGCCGAGATGTCGTCATACATGAGAAGGGGCACGACCTTCATGCCCTCTTCCTCGGCCAGCATCGTTGCGGCACGGCCGTTGATGACATCTCCGGAATGTCGGGAAATCAGCAAAATCGTGCCGGCTGCCCCGTTGACCTCGCGAATGCCATCAAGGATCAGGTCGGCCGAAGGCGCCGCAAACACGTCTCCAACCACGTTTGCGTCAAGAACTCCCTGGCCGACGAAGCCCATCGCGATCGGCTCGTGACCGGAGCCGTTGCCGATCAGCAGCGTCACCGATGAATCCGGGTCCTTCCGATTCCGCCGACGCACGACAATGCGCGGATCAAGTGCGCCGCGACGCACATGCGGGCAGGCGCTGACGAATCCGTCGATCATGTCGTCGACCATTGTTGACGGATCGTTGAACAGCTTCTTCACGAAACGGTCTCCCGGGCGAGCGTTTCAAGAATCAGGACCAGGGAGACCGCGCCTGGATCAAGATGCCCAACGCCACCGCCCTCGACATGTTGTGCGCGGCCGCATCTGGCACGCATGCCTTGGGTCGCGTCCCGGCCCGCTTCTGCTGCTGAAACGGCTTCGGAAAATGACATTCCGCCCGCAAGTGCCGCAGCCGCCGGGGCGAGCGAATCGACCAGGCTCTTGCCGCCTGGCTGAACTTCTCCCAGATCGCAGATCCGGGCGCAGGCGCGCTCCAGTCCCTTGGCCAGATCGCTGCCGTCTTCCAGGTGCCGCTCGATTTCATGCAACACCAATCCAAAAAGCGTTCCCGAGGCGCCGCCCGAAGCCCGCATGAACGCCTTTGCGCGCTTTCCGTCCGCGGCTGTGGCCGCATGCGTCAGGCCACGGACAAGCGTTGTTCCGTGATCGCCGTCGCCAACGGCAGCGTCCAATGCGTTCAACTCTTGCATCCTGGAACCCACCGCCTCGTGAAGGCCGCGAAAGAAGATTTCAGCCGACATCGGCAAAGACTCGCTTCATGCAATCCAAGGCCTCTGCGGCAGCGCGGTCGGCATCCGGTTCGATGTCCCGCCAAATGTTCAGATCGCGGCTGCTGGGAAAGCCTGGGCGGACGAACATCTCCGCGACGACCCAACCCCCGTAGCCGATGTCCCGAAGCGCCTCGGCGTCGGCATTGAAATCATACCTGGCACTTCCCGGCACGCCCCTGTCGCAATCCGAGACATGGAAGTGCACCAGCTTGTGCCTGCTGGCGCGGATCGCGGCAGGCGGGTCCTTTTCCTCGATGTTCATATGGAAGGTGTCCAGCAACACGCCGACGTTTTCCGCACCGCTTGCCTCGGCTATTGCCACGGCCTCCTCGGCAGTGCATGTCAGGTCGGTTTCGAACCGGTTGATCGCCTCGATCCCGAGGACTACGTCCGTTTCCTCCAGCACCGGTTGCATCCGACCGAGCGTCTCGGCGGCGCGCCGGGTTCGTTCCGGCTTGCCCAGTGGGTCAAACACGCCCCAAGGGGCGGCAACCACTCCGGCCAAGGACGGCGAGCCAAGTTCGGACGTGATCTGGATTGCCCGACGCAATGCTGCACGAGCGGCAGCGCGCACGTCGGGATCGCCTGAAGTCGGATCCTCCGAGGCGCCGAGACCTGTTGAACATGTCAGCGAAATGCCGGCCTGTTCCGCCGCCCGGCGCAGCACGGGCGCCTCGTCCAGGCCAATTCCGAGAAGCGACACTTCGATCCCGTCGAATCCGATCATTGCGGCGCGCTCGAACAGAGGCACCAGATCGTCGGTCCACTCCCTCATCCAGAGCCCGGCGTGAATTCCAAATTTCATGAACCCCTTCCTGTCTTCGAAAAGATTAGTAGATACAGATTGATTATGTCAAATCATTTGGCGGCCAGTGCCTGCTCGCGAAGGCGCAACTCCTTGCGGTTGACCTTGCCCGAAGAGGTCATCTCAAACTCCTCCACATACTCGATTTCGCGTGGGGCCTTGTAGGCGGCAAGCCGTTCACGGACATGTGCCTTGAGCGCATGCGAAAGCTCTTCGCTCGCCTCATGGCCCTTGGACAAGCGCACGAACGCCTTCACGATCGAGCCACGATCCGTGTCCGGCTTGGCAATTGCAGCTGCTTCCGCCACGGCTGAATGAGCGATCAGGCATTCCTCGATCTCGGTAGGTCCAATGCGAAAGCCCGAGGACTTGATCAGGTCGTCGGACCTGCCCTTGTACCAAAAATAGCCGTCTTCATCTTGCACCGCGAGATCGCGTGTCCGCATCATGGGACCAAGGCGCAACCCGGCCTCCTTCTCCGGCGCGTTCAGATAGCCGAGGTAGCGGGTCGGTGCGTTCGCCGGCGTCACAATCTCCCCAGGTTCGCCGGGATTCACTTCGCTGCCTTCGGCATCCACCAACAACACCTTGTGGCCTGGATAGGCGATGCCCATGCTGCCGGGGCGACGCGGGTAAAGTGCGGCGCAATTTCCGATCAGGTGATTGACCTCGGTCAAACCATAGAACTCGTTGCAGACCACACCCAGACGGTCTTCCGCCCACGCCAGCGTATCAGCGGCGAGGGCCTCTCCACCAGTGCAGATCACGCGCAGGGCCAGATCGTGTTCGGCGCGCGGGTCAGGGGTCTCCGCCAACCGCTTGATTGCCGTTGGCGTAAGGAAGGTGTGCGTAACCTTGTACCGCGCCATGAATCGAAAGGCCCAGTCGGCACTGAATCGCGCCTCCGAGGTCGCCACCGGCCGCCCGGCCAGCCAGGCCGGGAACAACATGTCGAGCAGGCCACCCACCCAGGCCCAGTCCGCGGGCGACCAGAACACCGCATCCGCGTCACAAAGCGAAAGGTTGTAGAACAGGTTGATTGACGGGCGATAGGAAGCCAGCACCCTGTGCGCGTGCCTGATTCCCTTAGGCATTCCGGTAGATCCCGAAGTATACATAAGCAGGGCCGGATCATCGGCCCTGCCGAAGTCTGGCTCGAATGACGCCGGCGGCCTGTTGGAGATCACCGCACGCAAGTCCTCCTCCGTTCCATGCGTCTCGGAAACCAGCACCTTCTCAAGCTGTGGAAGCGTCTTCCGTGCCGACTTCCGGTGAGGTGCCCAGCCGTCTTCCGTTGTCAGGAGGATCCGTGCGCCACAGTCGTTCAGTGCATGTGCCAGGGCGTCCGGGCCGTAGAGCTGTGACAACGTTACGGCCACTGCGCCAAGCTTGCATATGGACATATGAGCGATTGCCGTTTCGGGACGCATTCCCGTATGTATGCCGACCGGATCGCCGGGGCCGGCGCCCAGTTGCCGAAGTCTCGCGGCCAGCGCGGTTGCCGCGGCGTCGACTTCGGCAAAGTTCCAATGTTCCAGAGTTCCGTCATCGCGCTCGAAGACCATTGCCGGGGCATGGCCTCGCCCGGCCTCAATCTGTGCGCCAACTGTCATTCCATAGAGGTTGCTGTCGCCAGGAACATGGATCTCGATCCCGCCGGTGCCACGCCGCAGGCCGATCCGCGAAAGCCGCCCGTTCGACCAGTCCTCAAACATGCTCGTTTTCCTTGCCATTCAGTTCAATGGTCAGACCTTGCGCGCTTGCGGCCGAAACTACCAGCCTGCCCCGGTCGGACCGGACGCCGGGATTGGCGATCGCGACGACCGCCGAGTTCCTCGCCCCGTCGAATCGAACGAGAGCGAACGCCTGATCCGGCGTGTCGGTCCTGTGGACCACGACTGCAGCGCCGGAAAGGGCGGTCCACGCAAGATCCGCTGCGTCGCATCGTCCACAGATGCCGCCGGGCGGGAACTGCACACTGCCGCAGGAACCACAGCATTCTGCCAGCGCCTTGCCTTGGGCAAGCGCCTCGAAATAAGGGGTGAGGCGGCCCTTCGGCAGGTTGTGATCCAGTGTCAGGCGATGCATTGTCACTGAAGTTCCAGTACGCTGACGGCGCAGGTCGTTGCAATGCCGCCATGTGAATCAACCAACCCGTATTCTGGCCGAGATCTCGGGTTCAGGCCCGGAAACGACCCGAGCAGTTGCTGTGCCGTCGCCAGCACCTGTGCGACGCCGGTAGCTCCGACAGGTGCTCCCTGGCCAAGCAACCCACCGGACAGGTTCACGGGCAAGTCGCCGCAGCTTGCGAACCTCCCGGCGCGCTCGTCGGCCACGACATCGGAGGTGAGACCGAGCGCCTCCAGTGCCTGCAACTGGGCTCCCGAGTAACTGTCGTAGACTTCGGCCACGCCGATCGCCTCAGCCGTGATTCCCGCTGCCGCAAGCGCCCGCCGTGCCGCGGATTCCTTTGCCCGAAACCGGCCGGGGTCGGACCGGTCGCCCAACCGGGCCCGATCGCTTCCCGCGCCAGTTCCTGAGATTCGAACGCGCCCTCGACCAGTGTTCGGAAGATCCTCCGGTCGGGACAGGACTATGCAGGCTGCTCCGTCGCTCAGAGGGGAGCAATCGAGCCGGCGATAGGGCGAGGATACGACCGGGGAGGCGACGACATCCTCTTCGCGGATGTCCAGCGGCAGGTGTGCGTTCGGGTTCGCCCGCGCGTTTTGCCTGTTGCGGGCCGCGACACGCGCGAGGTCGTTCTCCGTTGCCTTGGTTCGTTCCATGAATGCCATTGCCGAAAGTGCATATATGGAAGTTGAACCGACACCGGTGAACCCGTCTGTCCAGGAATCGAAGGAATGCGAGAGGAGAATTCCTACGGTCTTTCCGTCAAGGTGCGTCGCCGAGGCCTCGAATCCGACCACGGCAACCCGGCGAGACTGCCCCGAGAGCACCATCGCCATGCCCACATGAACGGCCAAATGCCCCGACGCTCCCCCTCCCTCGACTCGGCAGGACCGGCAACCTGCAAGTCCGAGCGTGTCTGCGATCATGGTCGCCGGATTGAGTTGCAGGGTGAAGAAATCGCTCTCCGAAGCGACGACAAGCGCGTCGATCGCGGATTTTTCGAGCTCTGCGTCGGCAAGCGCTCCCACGAACGCATCACGGCACCAGTCACGCCAGGAGCTGCCGTCCTTGCGGCGATTGAACGGCGTCATCGCGCCCCCTGCAACAAGCACCTTCATTGCGGCGCCCTTCAAGTTTCGACATTGCCCCGAACCGCCAGCCGGCTGGACAGCGCCATGGCTCCCGGCGAGCACCCATTCGCTGCGCAAAGCCATTCCGGAACCGACTTGACATTGCCGCTCAGGGTCCCGTTGCGACCAAAGGCGGCCTTGCCCTTAGGCGGTGATCCCGACATGGTGCCAGATCTGGCTGGATGCCGAATCGCAACAAGCTCGGGGCAGGTCAGCCTGAATGCTGGCCATCATCCAACAATTGCGCCGACAACATCAACGACGAAATGTGAATTGCGCACCACATCATGCATGCAGGGAGCGCTTGTGCACCGGTGGATTGTCCGCGAAAAGCGCGAAATGTCTTCCCGGCATCCAGCGCATCTGCGGATACCATTCATGTTGTTCCTGCGACCTTTCCCTGAAGACGGGGATTCCTGCGAGTCGGACAGGTGACTGTCGCCTTCAAGGACGTGGACACTTGGATCTTCGACCTTGACAACACGCTCTATGCGCCCGAGGCGCGGCTCTTCGATCAGATTGAAGTCAGGATGACCGAATGGGTCGTCGATGCTCTGGGAGTGGACAGCGTGGCGGCAAATGAGATCCGAAAGCGCTACTGGTCCCGATTCGGCACCACGCTCGCCGGGCTCATGCGCGAGCACGACGTGGACCCCGAGGCGTATCTCGACTACGTACACGACATTTCTCTTGAACATCTGGAACCCGACCCTGAACTTGCAAGTGCGATTGCAGGCCTTCCGGGGCGGGCAATCGTCTATACCAACGGCTCGGAGCCCTATGCCCGCCGGGTCATCGAGGCACGGGGGCTGTCGGGCATCTTCGATGCAGTTTACGGGAATTATATGCGAAAGTGCCAAAATCCTGTGATCGGCCAGAAAGATGTTGCTGTTTCGTTCCGGAGCGGTCATGCTGCGTGGGCGGGCGCCGGAAACGCCCGGTCCCCGGAAGCTCACGCAGGAGCGAACACGTGGCCCTGAC
>JAPPCV010000119.1 GCA_028824715.1 Boseongicola sp.
AGTTGGAATCCCGCACCGGGCGCCCCGTGACCGGCAAGAGGCCGTTGCGTTTCAGCGCGTTGTGCGGGATGAGCGGCCGATCGGGGGCTGGAAGTTCCGCTTAATGAAAGATCTCCTGGTCAAAGTCGCGAAGCTCCAGGAGCGGGGGCACCTACATCGCCGCAACCGAGCAGCCTGCGGACACCTCGACCGCCGCCGGCAAGACATTCTTCGACATGCTTGGCGTCTTTGCCGGGTTCGAGATCAGCCTGCGCCGCGAGCGGCAGGCCGAAGGAACCGTGGCCGCGAGGCGGAGGGGTGCCTGTCGCGGGCGGCCCCGAAGATCGACATGGACGGAATCCGGGATCGCATTGCCGATGTGCTGTCTCCGACCCGAACCGGGAGCAGGTCTTCGTAGAGGCGAACAAGCGCCGCGCAACGAAGATCGTGTTGCCTCGCAGGTCCGCCTTGCAGTCAAGCCGACGCCTGAACGCGGCCCACGAGCTGTCCATAGCCTCCTGCGACAGCCGCCTGTTCCGGGACATGTTCCCCATGGCCAGATCCCGGACCACGATCGTGTCGAGGCGGCGGGTCAGCACTTGGCTGGCTTCGTGGAGCATCGCCTGTCGCCGGTCCACCACCCGCAGGTGAAGGCGCGCAACCTTCCGCCTGGCAACCTGGTGGCGGTTGCTGTCCTTCTCCTTGCGCGACAGCTTGCGCTGAATGACGCGTGACATGCACGGATCATGACCTTTCTGTCGGATCTCAGGGCCAAGCGGAAACGGCTGGTCGCCCAGGACACGCCCATGACAGCCGAAGAGCTGCACGAGACGATCGAGGCACAGATCCTGGAGAATGAGCGAATGCCCGGCGCGCAGGATCTCGCGGACGCCGAGCGTGCGCTGATCAAGCATCGCGAGCCCGGTGAAGCGCCCCACTGCCTTGACGAGTTTGACGCCGTGCTCGACCTGGACGCTCAGAGGCACTGCTGAAGTTCGCCCTGCGCCGCATCTCTCGACGGAACGAACATCCAGCCAATGTCAGGCCGACATTGGCTGGATGTCGCGGCAGCCCCGACCGCCTCTCGTGAATGGCCTCCGGAAAGGCCGCTCGATCGACGCCCGCATTGACTTAACATATTGAAACACATAGAATTGGTAACATAAATTGAAAAATCGAAGGTTCTTTTAACAAAATGATGGAATTCAACGATCTGGATGCAAGGGTGGCCAGAGAACGAATCGACATGACCCAACTCTGGAACGCCCGGAGCGAGGCCGACCAGAGGCGGCGGCACAGCTTTGCCGGCTCCATGAACTGGGAGACCCGGAACGGAAGGCAGTATCTCTACAGCCGGAAGGGCAGGGTGTCAAAGTCTCTCGGCCCCCGCTCGGACGCGACCGAGAGGGTCTTCGCGGCCTTCACCGAAGGCAAGAGGGACAACGCCGCCCGGCTGAAGACCCTGAAGGGCGAGATGGAGAGGCAGGCCGGCGTCCTGCGGGCGCTGGACGCCGGGCGGCTGCCGGTGACGGCCGCGCAGACCCTGCGCGTCCTGGGAGATCACTCGAAGAGGACGAACATCCGCGTGGTGGGCACCAACGCCCTCTACGCCTACGAGGCCCTGGCAGGCGTCGTCTTCAGTTCCTCCTCCACGGCGACGGGCGACATCGACTTCCTGGTCGACGACCGCAACCGGCTGAAGCTGGTCACGGACGACGGCGACCCGACCGGCCTGGCACGGCTGATCCGGGCGAAGGTGGACAGGACCTTCCAGCCGAGACGTGCGGGCGACTTCCGGCTGACGAACGACAAAGGCTACATGGTCGAGTTCATCCGTCCGCAGCCGAATCCCGTGTGGCGAAAGCGCCCGGGCGCGGACCCACTCGAGGAGGGGGACGTGGCCCCTGCGCCGATCGTCGGGCTCCAGTGGCTGGTCAACGCGCCCGCCGTGGACGCAATGGTCCTGGACGCGCGCGGCTTCCCGGCGCCGATGCTCTGTCCCGACCCGCGCTTCTGGGCGCTGCACAAGCTCTGGCTGTCTCGCCAGCATGGCCGGCAACCGGTCAAGAAGGCGAGGGACGCGTCCCAAGGCCACCTCGTGATGAAGCTGGTCCGCGAACGCCTGCCCCACCTTGCCTTCGACGAGGACTTTCGCGCGAAACTGCCAGGCGAACTGCGCCGCATGGCCCCGTAACCGGATTCGCAGACGGCCTTGAAGAGCGGTGAGAGGGTCCGTTTTGACATCCCGGACCTGGCCGCCATCACCGTTTGACAAGACAAGGGACCGTGAAGCCGCAGCTTCTCGTGTTGAACCTTGAATCGGCCGGGCTCGTCCCGAGCGGACTCGAACGGTGGCGGCTCGCCAAGTTTCGGCAGCTCGAATGCATGGGCACGGATTTCAGGACGGGTTCGATCCGGCTTCTGGAGTGGGGGCCGTTCATGTGAACGCGGCGCCGCGTCCGGCACTTCGTCGATGCGGCCGTCATTGAGCAATTGCATCGGCAGCGCGACCTCTGTCTCAAACGGCCGTTCCCAGGCCAGTTCAGGTTCTCCGACCGAGGCCACGACATCCTTGAGGCTCGCAGCAGCCAGCCCGGCACCGGGAATCTGCCCTGCCGGAATGCGCAAGCCCGCCTCTTCGCCTTCCACGTGATCAGCCTGTTTTCCCGCGTCCAGCCATAAGCCGTCGTGCGGGACACTTCGAGCCGCTTCGCGGCCTCGGAAACGCCGAGAATTCCCTCGCCGCCGCGCCGGGCCACAAAAGGCCGCACGCGCCTCACTCATGTCCGGTTTCCGGTGCTCGGAAGGTGCGCTTCGCTCCCGTTCCTGCGGGGTTGACCTGATTTCGCGCGAAAAATTGCCGGCCGCGGAGGACAAAGACCCCCGCTTTCCGGCCTTCCCGCCATCTGGAGAATCGTAAAATTTTCATTTGACCATTCGCGTAATCGCCTTTTTCGCAAGGGCGCAAGAAACATGAATCGTCAAAAGGGGAGTGGACCATGGACAGGAAGGAAAGGATCGTCGCCCTCCTCGCGGAGCTGGGGCCGGCCAGCACGGAGGACATCCGCCAGACGATCGCGCCCGAGATGACTCGCCAGGCCCTTTGGCACAATCTGAAGTCGTTGCAGGCCGACGGCTTCGCGACGTCCACGGGCGCAGGGCCCTCCTCGCGCTGGCTCCTGCATGGGCCCGCCGTCGTGCGCCGGCATCTGGAGGCGCCTCCCGACCGCCGTCGCCCTGTCGGATACGACACGGTCTTCCTTGATTCCTACGTTCCGAACAGGACGTTCTTCCTGGGCGAGCGCGACCGGGACAGGCTGAGACAGGCCGGAACGCCGCCCGCCGGGCTTTCCGGCCTGGCTGACGAGCGCGTCCTGAAGCGGTTTCTCGTCGATCTGCCCTGGAAATCGTCCAGCCTCGAGGGCAACACGTATTCCCTGGCGGAGACCGAACGCCTCGTGAAGTTCGGCGAGGAGGCGGAAGGCCGGACCCGGGAGGAGGCCGTGATGGTTCTCAACCACCGCGACGCGATCGAGTACATTTGCCCGGACCCGGACGTGCCCGCCATCTCGGCGATGACTCTTCGGAACATTCATGCCCTGGTCTCGTCCGAACTCCTTGACGACCCGATGTGGGAAGGCGCCCTGCGCACCCACCCGGTCATGATCGGGGAGTCGGCGTACAGGCCGTTCGAAGACCCGCACAGGATCAGGGAGACGTTCGAGACGATGGTCTCCAAGGCCGCCATGATCCGCGATCCGTTCGAGCAGGCCTTCTTCCTGTGCGTCCACGTTCCCCTCCTCCAGGCCTTCATGGATTGCAACAAGCGGACTTCCAGGATTGCGGCGAACATTCCCCTGCTCGCAGCCAGGGCCTCTCCGGTCTCCTTTCTCGAAGTCTCTCACCGGGACTACGTGGACGGCCTGCTGGGAATCTACGAGATGGCGGACGTCTCCCTGGCACGCGAGCACTTCGTGGAGGCCTACATGACGTCGGCGTCCCGGTACTGGTCGCCGTCCGTTCACGCCAGCGCGCCCTCGCTGGCGATCCTCGAGAACCGGGACTTCATCAGGAACGCGGTGTGCGAGCTGGTGAAGTCTCACGGAGGATTCGACGCCGAACGCGCGGCAGGGATGGTGCGCGAGAAAGGGTTGTCCGACCATCCCGAGGTGCTGGAGCACGTGAGACGCAGCATCGAGGGCCTCCACGAGGGCAACCTAATACGCTACGGACTTCGCCGGGCGACCTCGAGACGCTGCGCGACCAGGGCGAGGCGCGTTCCGGCCCAAACGGCGGGAAATCCGGCGGGCACGGCGAGGGAGGCGTCGAAAACGGGTGGACGCCGCCGGAGCCTGCGCCGTTCGATGAGTCGTCCGATCCCTTCAAGACGGGCTGAGGGCGCGCTTCGCGCCCTCGATCGACCTGGAACGACCTGCTTGCACGCGCCATGACCAAGGGCAGGGCGGCAGAGAGGCATCGCGTGATGGAGGGCATGTCCGGTTAGTTTCGCCTTCAAGGTCTTTGGGGCACAGGCAACCCTGCGAGCTCTTCGGGACATGCTGCGCGGGGAGGCCCGCCGAATCCCCTGAGCGTCTCGTCCACCCCGGACAGCCGGACAGGAACCGGCGGGGGCGGGTTCATGTCCAGGACGAGATGCCAGAAGGCCCATGACCGCCGGTCCCAGATGCCCGGATGCGCGTTGCGCAGGGCGTTCCTGAAGGCCTCGTCGCCGAAATGCCGCCGGGTCAGGACGATGTCGTCCGCGAGGCCGTGGATCATGACGTGGTTCAGGAAGAACGTCTCGTCCTTCAGCGTCTCCTCCGGCGGCCTGAACCAGACAACGCGCTTGGCGACATCGGAAAGCGCGCCAAGGTCGGCCCGTCCTTGGCCGGCAAGGCCTGCGCGTTCAGACGGCATGGCGGAACACCTTGTCGCCGACGCCTTCGCAAAGCGCATCCCTGGCCCTGAATCCGGGGAGGGATCCGGGATCGACCTTCTTCACGGCCTCGCCCAGGGCCTTCCGGACCTCTTCGGGAACGAGATGCAGGTCACCGTCTCCGTAGAACGCAAGGGCCTTCATGGTCAGGACCGGATTGAAGGCCGGCCCGTGAACGGCCTGTGCGGCCCCGAGCATCCTGTCCATGGAAAGACCCGAGTCCAGGAGGGCGCCAAAGTCGACGAAGTCCTTGGCGGATGCGCGGTTCTGGACCGAAAGGGCCTTGGTCGCCGCGATGTCGAGGGCCGAGGCGACGGGAATTCCGGGACCCGCCGCCCTGTCAGGCTCCTGGACGCTGCGCAGGCCAAGGCCTCCGAAGAAGAAGATCTTGACATACCCCTCGAGGTCGAAAAGGCATTCCAGTATGCTCTCTTCCACCCGGGTTGCGACAGGATTCTAAGGTACGGGATCTCCTTGCACAGGCTGTCCGGACTGAAGGCCGTGCGGGAAAAGAAGTCGAAATCCAAGGATTCGCGATGCGCGAGTCTCAATGCAAGGGCCGTACCTCCGTAAAGGACGAATCCGTCCGGAGTGTCGCCAAGCCTGTCCCACAACCGCTTCCGGGGAGCGGGAAGGATTTCCGTATGGAAGGTTGCGAACATGGCTTTCATGATAGCCGTTTCGACCCTGGCCCTCAACGCCCTAGCCGGGCGCTCAGGACGTCGGCGAGGCGTCTCCGGGCATCCCGGCCTCCGTCCGGACCGTCCGTGCCTCATGCGCATTGACGCCGGCCACCTGGAGCACGTCGACGGTGTCCGTCCTCGAAGGGCTCGTCCACGAATCCACGGGACCCTCCCGGACCGGTTCAGGGTGGCGTCCCGGCCTGCCGCCGCTTCCGGCCTCGGCGCTGTCGGCACGCGTTGACGAACCGTGCAGCTCGAACCGGATCGCGCCATGGAAGAGGCGGTCAAGGATGGCGTCCGCGGTGCCCCGGTTCAGCGATGCCATGTCACGGACGACATGGTTGCCCTGAATGAAGCCAGGTGGCGCCCTTCGCAAAAATTGGCAGATCGAGACATCGGTTCAACTCACCTGGCGATGGAATCGGGCGCTGTTCACGCCAAGGCAACCGTGCGCGACAGTCTCCTATGCCTGCGTTGACACTTCGTCACACTGCCTCACGGCGGCGCTGGTACATCTTGCGGCGTCCGCGTCGCCCCGAAGGCACCGACAATGTGGGACTGTTCGAAGATCCCCGCCGCCTCCTCGTGCCCAGGACCGTAGAAGCCGCCCTGGATGTGCGCACCCGACTGGCCTCGCTTGAAGGTCCCGTCCGGGCCGACCTCGAGGTTGGAGAAGATCACGGCCTCGACGCTGTGCGCTCTACCGCGGTCGATGTTCTTGATGCCGCTGAACGCCGCATCGAGCCCGCCTGCGGCCAGGTCGTAGTTCAACGCCGCCGTCCCGACCAGCCGGTCACCCTCGTCGTCCCCGGCGACGGGCGTTCCCACCATGATCCCGAGCCATGTCGCGGACCCGCCCAGCGGGCGATCCGTGAGATCTCCGAGAGCCAACGCGTACAGGTAGGTGGACTCGATCCCTTCCACGGCAAAGCGATCGTTGAAGAGCCCGAAGGAGCCATGCTCCATCCAGGCGCCGAACGCGGTCCGCTCCAATCCTGGAGGCCGCCCGGTTTCCGACACGAGCGTGATGCCGTGCGCGGAGCCGATGGCTTGCGCATCGCCCCGCAAGACCGGGAAGTTGGCGAGGTCACGCTCGTGCGTCTCGCCGCTCGCGGGATCCTGCAGCTCGCAACGCGTCCCCGAGCAAGTCGCCAGCAGCTGGAACGCAAGATGCCCGTCTGGGTGGACGACCTCAGCGTGCGTCGTGGACAGGACAAGGGCATCGGCGCGCGCGGCGATTCCTTGCTGGCGCGCCTGCTGCGCCGCCCCAGTCTCTTCCGGCGCCGACAGGCCGGTCAATTGCCTGACATCGATATCTCCGCCTCCGCTGCACGCCGCAAGCGAAATGACGGCAATGGCCGCCAACGCCAGTCCGCACCCCGAATATCGTCTCATGCCGGTTTCCTCCTTTGTTGCCGATCAACCCGCCGGACCCTCGGCCACACGCTGCCTGCCACTGGAGGCTCGTCCCGGAGTGCGCCGGCTCATTTTCCGAGCAATGCCCGCGGCGGCGCCGAAACCGGTGACCGGTTCGCCCGATTTCTGCGGTCATTTGTACCCGGTTATCCGTTAAGTGTGCGTGTGAAGACTGGCATCCAAAATTAAATCTCCATTAAGACGGGACTGCTCCACCCGCCCACAAGCAGATGGGATGACAGATGGAGAGTCACCTTATGCGAGCGACGAAAACCCTGACTGGCCGATTCCGACGATCTGAAGCGGAAGAGACAGCACATGCTGCCGCCAGTTACCGCAGGAATCGCCGTCAGACGTTGAATCGAAGTGGAGGCGGAAGCGATTCAAGCCTGGCTCGCATGGTGGCGTCAGCTTGCAGGACCGACATTCGTGACAATCCAAAATGGAACGGTTCTGGCTTGCCGTTTCGGGAGCGCCTGGAGCCGCCTTGGTGACGAAGACACCACAGAGGGAACGGGGCACGGGTTTTCGAACGGGAGCAGGATGTTGCTGAGGCGCAATCTCGTCCAAGGCGTCTCGCAGCCGGAGCAGGCGCGGCCGTTCGGGATCAACCGCGCGAAGATCTGGCACCGGGTCAGGACGGGGCAGCTGGGCGGGGACCTGTCGGCCGGTCCGTGCGGGCAGTCGCTGCGGCCACCGGTCGCTCGCTACCCGTAACCTCTTCAAGTCAATCATCGACGCGTCCCTGGACGTACTGAAGGTTCCGACAACGCCGCTCTCCGACGGCAATTCGCTTCTCCGTCAAATGGAGGACTTCCAGCCAAGGCTACGTGCGCACCGTCAACTTGATCGTCGTACCGGAATCGGGCATCCGCTTCCCGGGACACATGACAGAAATTCTCCCTCACGGCGGAAAAGTCATTTCAAAGAGGCTCGATAAACTCTCGACCAGGATTTACGGCGGGAACATGCGTGCTGCTCGTGGTCGGAGCGTTCACGCTGGCGTCCTGTGGCGGCGGCGGATCGCCCGCCGCGAGGGAAGCGGGGACCGAGATCGTGGCGCGCGCGCCCGAAGTGACGATCACGCCACCCGAGACCCATGCCCCGCAGGCGATTGGCACCATCCCCGCGCTGACCCTGACTGCCGGCGGGGACCCATGCGAAGTGGACATCGCTCGCTACTTCCAGGATCCGGGCAATGACCTTCTGAGGTGCTCCGCAGAGTCCAGCGGCCCGGATATCGCAAGCGTCGACGTGTCCGGCCCCACGCTCGCCCCTGGTTCGGCAGGCGAGGCGACGGTCAAGGTCATTGCCAGCGACAGCAGGCTGGAAGCGACACAGACGATCACGGTAACCGTGCAGGAACTGGCCCAAGCGCCAATCGAGGCGACGCAAACCGAGAATTCTCCAACACCGGAGACGTCTCCGCAGCTGCAACCACAACCACAGCCGCAGAGCGAACCGGAGACGACATTGACAGGCATTGGTGTCAAGGTGACGCCCTCGAACGATGGTCAGCGCGCCGACTTCAGGGTCAAATTCGTGCCGGAAGACGCCGAACTGACCGTTCTCGACATTGCCGTGAACCCGTCGGGCCGGATCAGGCACCTGACGTCGTTTGGAAATACCCGGTACTTCAGATTCAGTTGCGCCAACGGCTACCACGGTGTCGCCACGATCTCGCTCAGCATGCAGCGCACGGACGTCGAAACATCGGTACAGGTCACCTGTCGATGATACGCAAACGTCATTTGGATCCCAAATCTCGGCGCCGCTTCCCGCCCGGCGTTTCTCGCTTTCAATTCTCGCCACGAAGCTCAACCTTCCCGGAGGGATTGCGATGACGGATGTTTCCCTTGCCGCAACGGGCGTTGCCGGAGCCGACCACGGCGAGACGCCGGCGTCTCCATGCGAAGCTGACCCTGGTCCGAGGCGTCGTCGCTGGCCTGTTTCCGGGAAGGTCCTGATCTTCGCGGAGAGCTTCGCGCCCAACGGCTCGCTCAGGTCGGCGGCAAGGCGTCACGGCGTGGCCCGGTCAACGCTCTCCGAATGGCGCGCCCTGGCGAGGGAGGGCAGGCTCGGACCCGTTCCGGAGGTTGCGGCGCCGGCGACGGAAACGCCCCTGGGCCGGCGCGGACGCGCCCATGGTCCTGCGCATTGACGTTTCGGCACCATCGCCTTCGGTCACCGTCGAGGCCGGGGAGGTCGTGGTGCGGCTTCCCTGGGACCGCCCCGTGGAGCGCATCGCTGTCGTGGCCTCGGGGCTGGTGCGGGCGCGATGATCATTCCTGGCTCGCAGCGGATCCGGCTGGCGACCCGGCCCCTGGACATTCGCCGCGGCCACGACGCGATTGCGGCGACCGCGGCGCTGGAACTCGGTGTCGACATCAATTCCGGCGTGCTCGCGGTGCTCCTGCACGACGTCCGCGTCGAGATGCACACGAACTTCCTGGAGAACCGGATCCGCCCCCTGAAATCTGACCAAGAATGACACGCTGTTCGCCGGCCGCGACGAAGGCGCCGTCTCCTGGTCCCGCGTCGCGACGCTCATCGAGACCTGCAAGGTGAACGGCGTCGGGCCGTACGCCTGGCTCAGGAACATGCTGGAGAGGTTCGCCGCCGGCCACCCGATGCCCAGTGTCCACGAGCCGCTGCCCTGGAACTTCGGCGCCCGCGCCGGAAATCGGTGACCTCGGCGCCCAGTCGCGATCCAGGAACGAGCCTGCCGTCAACCCGAACCCCGGCATGGGATCCAGATGCTTGCGCAACTTCATTTTGACAAAAGCGAGCAATTCCATGTTGGTGGTGACATAGTTTTCGCGGTATCTTCGGGCACGTACCATTTCTGGACAGGAGGAAGTCCGATGCGTGTGAACCTTGTGGCGGCGGCCCTTGCCATCATTGGATCAGTCATGCTGGCGAGCGGGGCGGCCAACGCCCGGACGGCTGCGGCCGATGTCGTGGACGATGCAACGCTCAAGGCCTTTGTCGAAGGGGCTGCGGCGGACATCGCGGCGATCACGAACATCAACGAAGGCGCGAAGCTCCGGGAAGGCCTGAAGGCGGAGGGTGACTGGAAGTCCGGGTCGATGTTCCTCATTGTGTTCCTGAAGAACGGGGACCCGTTCATCCACGGAGGCGACCGCTCGGCGGAAAACAAGAACCTGCTCGACGTCGAGGACGAGAACGGCCTCAAGGTGGTCGCCGAACTGCTTGCGGCCGGTGCCCAGGGAGGCGGATTCGTCCGGTACCAGGACGGGGGCGAACAGAAGACGGCATACGCCGTCGAATACACCTCCGGGATCACCGGAAGACCCTTCGTGCTGGTCGGCGGCTACTCGCAGGACGTGTCCCATGTCCCGATCCGTATCGCCGACCTGCCCAGACCCGCCGTTACCGCCTCACAGGTCGTGGACCGCGACACCCTCGTCGCCTTCGTCGAGGCAGCGTCCAGGGCGTATCGCGACGCCGTCCTGTCCCCCGGCTACAAGGACCTTGCCGGGGTCAGGAACGCCTTCAGGGTGGAAGGAGGGGACTGGAGGTCGGGCTCCGTCTATCTGTGGATCGTGAGCGCCGGCGGCATCATCTTCTTTCACGCAACCGAGCCGTTTCGGGAAGGCAGGCAGACGGACCTGACGAGGACGGACATCAACGGGTTGAGGTTTGCCGAGGAATTGATCGGTGGCGCGCGGCGCGACGGAGCCAAGTTCCTGGAGTATTACTACGACGACCCGACCGTCGAGGGAGACGAGGACACCGGATCCCCGAAGCTCGGCTACGCGGTGAGCTTCCCCGGGGCCAACACGACCCAGAGGGTCGTCGTCGGCTCCGGCATCTATCTCGGCGGCGGCAACGCCGGCCCCGACGCAGATTAGGAGCTGGACGGTTTCGCGTGTCGGTCGTTGCTTCCCTGTCTGCAGCGGGCACATGCCGCGGGCGGGTGGCAGCGGTATCATTCAGTCCCGACAAGTGGCCGATCCCCCGGAAGGATTGTGGACCGTCTCAAGCTGCCCTGGCTACGCGTCCTGCGTCGCCGGTCCCAGAAGGACCGCTTCGCATGGCGCGGGGTCAGGCTCTTGTCCGAGGACTTCTGGCCTCCGGCAAAGATCTTGCACCCGTGGCCGGACAGGCGACTTGCCGTCAACCACTCTGGTTGGGAACCTCGTGCCTCAGCAGGCTTGTGGGGACCTGCGTGGGACGCGTCGGGCAGCCAACGATCCTGCCGCGCCCGCCAGCGAAATTCGGCATGCCAGCAACCGGTTTCGCGCACGATACGGTTTCCGCATCGGCCCGGATGCAATCTCGAAGGTCGCAGGAAAGACCTGGCGACTCGAAGAAGTCAAGGCTTTCCGTCTCAATTGCAACTTGCGCAATGTCCAGATTGAACCATTTCATGTCAGTCGTGTAAGGCACTGGCTCATATGCGCCCAAGTCACCGAATCAGCGCTGAGTCAGCACGAGCGCTGGATTCACGCCCCTGTCCGCGCATGCTCCGACAGGGGGGACACAGCCATGATTCGTTCCCGGCCGGCAAGCCCAAGGGGAGATCTTGATCAATCATGCAGGCTGATACCGCCGGACATCGATCTCGTCAGCGCGCGCCCGCATTCGCGTCGCGTCGTGCCACGCCTGCATCCTGAACAGCAGGTCCATGCTGAGGCCGAACGCCTTCTCCACCCGCAGCGCCATTTCAGGCAACAGCGAAGCGTTGCCGTTCACGAGGTCCGAAAGCGTCGCGCGGCGCACGCCGAGAATCCGTGCGGCCGCAGCAACGCTCAAACCCGACTCCTCAAGGGCCTCGATTCGGATGAACGTTCCGGGATGAGGGGGAGCCATCCCCATCTTGATGCCGCTGCTGGTCATCAGTGACAGTCCTCCAGGTTCAGGCGCTCGATCGCGCCGTCGCGTTCCTCGAACGTGATCCGCCAGTTGCCCGACACGGACACGCTCCATTCGCTGCTGCGATCGCCCGAAAGCCGATGCACCCTCCATCCGGGCGGCGCCTAGCGGATGAAGCCGTCCATGGTCTCCGCCATGGCCAAGGCCGCCAGGATGCCACGCACCCGCTCCGCCAGGTCCTGCTTCAGGTGCCGGGGCGAATCGTCCTCGTACAGCAGACGCAGCCCCGATGGCGAATGGAACGGACGATCATGCGCGAATGTGTACGGCAATGCCGTGCATGCAGCAAGGGCACTCTGCATCGGAGACGCTTGGTTGCCGCACTGTTTCGTGAACCGGAATGATCGATTCGGGCCGAACGACAGCCGCCGTCGGCGCGATCGCACCGGGGCTTTGCGATGCCCATCAATCAGGGTGAATGCGAGACGGGAAACGGGAAAGCCATTCCCGGCGGGCATGCATGGCGGCGACCGGAAACGGCAACCGATTCCGTGGTCACCACCGAGTGAAGAATGGATTCCCGGTGCCGGTCAGCAGCAATCGACCGATACGGCGATCCGGCGCCTGGAATCGCCGCACGGACCGGCCGAGGAAATGCGCCCGGGGTTCATTCTCCCAATTTCCCGCCGAACACGCCCTGGATCCTGTATCCGTCGCGCAGGTACCAGAACGTGGCAGCCACGGCTTCCCCGTTGGGAC
Organism: Boseongicola sp.; assembly: GCA_028824715.1. Lineage (GTDB taxonomy): Bacteria > Pseudomonadota > Alphaproteobacteria > Rhodobacterales > Rhodobacteraceae > JAJEFO01. Next base: position 12,613 of record JAPPCV010000119.1, read on the forward strand.
CGTAGAAACTGCCCGTTGCCGTCCCTCTCTCTTGCCCCGGGGACGTCTCGAACTGATCTGGGACCAACGTGAACGTCGCGGTATCCTGAAGCGGGTCGTAGTCGGGGTCGGTCCGGTTGGTCCCCACGTCGCCGCTGAACCACATCCCGGGCAGGTAGTCGCGGCCGCCATCGGGCAACTCCTGCCACATGTCGCTGAGAAAGACGTTCAACACGTCATCCGCACCGGGTCCGTAGTGGTCCCGCGACCCGTAGGAGGCGTTCATCTGCCCGACCACCCGGTTGGTTTCGTCCTGCCCGCCGGACCTGTCTCCGTACACCCGGCCCCAGACATGGCCCGTATATCGAAACACGCTTGGCAGTTCCTCATTCCGCGGCAGGTTGTCAACCAGGCCGGTGGGTGTTCCTTGCACCAGCCAAGTCGAGCCGCTGTCGGTCAGCATGGTCTCCTCCACCCGGAAGTGGTCCTGGGAGAACACCGCCCAGAAACCCCAAGATTCTTGATCCAATTGCTCGTCCGGGGGCGGGTCCGCAGGCGGGGCGACTCGTGGAGGCGGGCTCGCAGGCGGAGCCTGTCGAGGAGGCGGGTCCACGGGCGGAGTGACTCGAGCAGTCGGGTTCACAGGCGGGTCCTGCTCGGGGAGAGGGCTTGACGGCGTCGAGCTGACCCCCATTCCCCTGTCCTGATGCAAATCGCCGTTCCGGGTGCCGCCGCATCCCCCGCAGGAAATCAGCAGGAAAGCCGATAGCGTGATGAAAATGCAGTCCTTCATGGAGTCATGATGACTCCCGTGAGGCAGCCTCACGAGGCAGCACCGGACAAGGGGCCGAGCCGCCTGGCGACGTGGGGCTGCCCTCCGGACTGTTCCCCGGGTTCCTGTCAGCTCTCACCAGCGCGCCTGGATGTGGAACCCGGTCGTGTGCTTCGACGCCGCGCCGGCATTGCCGTCCACCGCTTCGCTGCGCGCCGCCTTCAGCGCGAAGCCGAGCTCGGACGCGCCGCCCTTCACCAGGTCCAGTCGCCAGCCCAGGCCGTATTCCCGTTCGCCGTCGGACACCCCGATGTCGATCTCCGGCGTCGAGGTGAAGCGGCCGCCGAAGGCCGGGAAGCCGTAGCCGTAGTGCAGCTTGAAGCTCCGGCTCTCCAACGGGTCGCCGCTGTCGTCGGCCGCAAGCCCCGCCAGGTTGCGCTGGCTGAGCAGCGTGTCCATGCCGCCCGACGACGCCTCGCCCAGGGCGTGGGTCACGCGGAGCTTCGGGCCGCGCCCGTGTTCGGGTCGCGGCTGCCAGACGAGGGAACCGGCAACGCCACGCACGCGGAATCCCTTTGACTCGTGGGTCAGGAGGCCCCGGCCGGAGAGCTGCAGCCGGAGGCCGCTCTCCGGGCGTGTCCAGTCGAACCCGGCCCCGGCGTCTAGCCCGAAGCCGGTCTCGGCGTCGCCGCCGTCAAGGCGCACACCGAACTCCATCGCGGGCTCCAGCGTGCCGTCGCCAAGCTCGAGGCCGTGCCAGGTCCCTTGCAGGCCAAGGCGGAGCCGGGTCGCGTCACCGGTTGCCCCGGCGAGGATGCCAGCGTCGGAGAGCAGCGCATCGGTGCGCGTGCGCACGGCCAGCGCGTCGGTCTTCACGGCCAATTCAGGGCCGCCTGCCGGCGACGCCTGAAGCAACACCCCGCGCAGCCCCGCCGCCGCCATCATCAAGTCCAGGTCGGTCCGCAGCGTCCGGCTGTCCCCCGGTTCCGCATCCGGTCCGGGATCGGGCGTCAGGGCCAGCGAACCCGCGCCGTAGCCGATCACGCTCCATGCGGTCACCCGGTCGGTGATGGCAAGGCGGCCATAGGGGTAGAGCCCGGTCACCGTGCTCTCCACCTTCCCTGCGGAAGCGCCTCGATAGGTGCCCTCGCCCCGGGCATGGGACAGCATCAGGCCCGTGGTCGAACTGCCTGCCCGGAACAACGACACGTCCCCGCCGCCTGGCCGGAATTCGGGGCCGCGCGTCCAGTCCGCACCAAAGAGCGCGCTCGTCACCTCGCCCGACAGGGCAAGGTCGCCCTCGCGCCCGTCGAAGCTGCTCGACGCGCCCCGGCCCCAGAACGAGACCAGGCCGCCTCCCGTGCCGTCCCCTGCGGCCGCGAACCGGAACGACGAACCGGTCAGCAGATCGAGCGCGGTCACGTCCCTGTCGTCCTCCTGCGATCCCGGCCGGACGGCGTCCGGGGCCTCCGTCTCGCCACGCAGCCAGGAAGACTGCGCATCCAGCCGTCGTTTCGCCTCCTCCTCGCCGTCACCGCCCGGACCGGCACTTGCCGCGGCCCCGACGCCCTGGCCGGCCAGCTTCACTTCCACCCCCGCCCGAGGCGTCGCACTGATGCGCTCCTCGACGGAGTCCAGAACCTGTTCCGCCACGGTGCGTCCGAAGCGCGCAAGCCAGGCCGACGGCATCATGTCGCGGTTCCGGATCGTGCCCACGGCCACGCCATCGGCAATCGTCGCCCGCGTCGGATTGCTCAACTTGAGCGTGAGGGTTTCGCCGTCATCGTCATGGTCGTCGTCGAGCACCGGCACAGTGACGGTCTTTGCCGTCTCGCCGCGCTCGAACGTGAGTTGGCCCGAGACGGCCGTGTAGTCCAGACCCGCCGTCGCCGTGACGTCCTCCGTCTCGTAGTCGACCTTGACCCGATAGGGCGCTGCCTCGCTCAACGTCACGACAAATTCCAACGCAGCGCCCGGGCCTTCATCGACTTCCGCGTCCGCCACCGTGATCTCATGCGCCGGACCGGGCACGGTCAGGGAGATCGCGCTGGAAAGGGGCCGCTTGTCCGCCGTGCAAATCGCTCCCTCCGCATCGCAGTCGGTCGTGGCGGCCAGCGCCAGCTCCAGGTCCCGGCTGGACGTCGGCATCAACCTGATCGCCCACAGGTCGTTGCGCTTGTTGCCTTCGTCGTCCTTGACCTGCCACAGGGTGTCGATGTCGCCGTCGACCACCGTGAGGGCATGGTCCCGAAGCGTCCGCACCTTGATGTTCACCGGCTCGCTGAACAGCACGCGGACCACGAACTTCCGGCCGTCTCCGGAATGGCCGGGCGGGTATTTCTCCCATTCGGCGGTCAGCCTGGGCGCGGCCGGCAGAGCCCGGCCCTCCCGCGTTTTCCCCGGATGCCTAAGCATCACCGACGGCCCGTTGGCACCCGTGATCGTGCCGTCGTTCAGCGTCATGCTGTCAGCCAGCAATGCCATGCTGCGAACGGGGCTCTGGGCGTCCGTCACCGTGTGGGCGAAGACAAGCGTGGAGCTGCCCGACCCGCTGGCGTAGGGCGCCTGCACGGTCTCATCGTCAACGGTCACGGAGACGTAGGGGACTCCGTCCTCCGTCGTCACGAACACGTTTTCGCTGAAGTCGGCCGCAACGCTGACGCGCTCGCCCTCCGTCCATCTGCCGTTCCGGTCGTCATCGTCGAGTATCTCGACTCTCCTGACGAACGGCTGGTAGAGTGTCGTGGTGCTGCCTTCGTCGCAATCGGTTTCGTCGGCCGTGTTCCGCTGGAAGACGTTCGAGGCCTGGTTGCCCAATCCCGTCTCGGCATGGGTCACCGCGTCCGCGGGAACGCTCACCGCAACCGGCTGTCCCCAGTCGATGGGTGTGATCCGGAGCCGGTATCCCAAGGCCCAGCTGTACGGGCGATCGACGAGTTCCGCAGTCGCGTTGACGAGCGTCACGTCATCGGCCGGCGCGAATCCGTTCACCGTTTCGTAGTAGAGAAAGAGAGGATGCCCCGTCGTGAACCCGACATTGACGATGAAGGTGCCCGCGTCGTTCCCGGGCGTCGAGGGATCGTCGTAGTCACGGCACACGGTGGCGGGCACGTCGGTGTCTGCCGACATGTCGGAGTTGCCCGTCTTCACCTCCGCGCGAAAGTCCAGGGTCGTGTCGACCGACACCGCCTCGGCATCGTTTGACAGCGCCCAGCCGCGTGCGTGCCTGGCACGCATCCGGAAGGCGTAGCGGACATTCGCGTCGATGCGGTAGCTTGTGCGCAGGCCAATGCTGCCCGCCTCGCAGTCGGCTGCATCCGATGCGGAAAGGCCATAGAAATCCTCGTCGGCCCACTCGTCCGCGAAGGAGGGATGGACCCTTCTCTTCTGGATCGCGAAGCTTCCCAGGTCGCTCACCACGACATCGGTGGGCTTCCAGCACAGGTCGACCGTCGGCTCTCCATCTGCCGTGTCCTCGACTGCAAGGCCCGCGGCCGTCAGCCCGTCGAGCGCGATCGTCGCGTTGGCCTCCACCGCTTCGGACACCGGGCCGGCGCCGTCGCCGAAAATCGCCGAAACCCGGTAGTGGCGGGTCTCGCCGGCCTTCAGGCCCGACACGTGCGTGTAGGCCGTGCCGGTTCCGTACGTGTTGGCCATTACCTCGGCCCAGGAGGAACCGCCGTCATAAGACGCCTCGATCCGGTAGCCGAAGACCGTGCCGGAGGGCGCCGTCCAGTTCAGCACGACCTTGCTGACGGTCGCTTCGGCCGTCAGCCCGGTCACCCGGCCAGGAACGTCTGACGCCGTGTCGTTGTCCGATACCGTTACCGCGACATCCGCCGCCGCCACCGAGCCGTAGTCCGCCCCGGACACCGCGTGCGAGACCGTCGCCGCGTCGACCTCCGCGTCCGCGTCCTCGGCCGCGCTGACCGTCACCGTCTGCGCCGTGTCCCAGTCCGACGGCGTGAAGGTCAGCGCACCGCTCACCGTCACGTCCGCATCACCGCTTGACCGCGACGGCGTCACCGTCACGTCGCCCGTCGGCTGGCTGTCCAGAACCACCGTGTAGGTCGCCGTGCCCCCCTCGGGCACCGGAAGCGCCGTCTCCGAGACCGTCACGCCCCGCGTGTCGTCGTCCTCGATGGTCAGCGCGGTCCCCGTCACCGACAGGCCGCCGACCGTCGTCGTGCCCCCGACTGTCAGGGACTCGCCGTCCTCGTCCAGGCCGTCGTCCACCGGCGCCAGCGCGAACGTCGCCGTGCCCGTGATCTCGCTGGCGTCGATCGTGAGCGCGACGTCCGCGACGGTCCCGTAGTCCGTCCCCTCGACCGCGCCGTCAGTGCCCGCGCCCACCGAAACCGTCACCGGCACGTCCGCCGTCAGCGCCGCGCCGTCCAGCGTCCCCGTCACCGTGATCGTCGTCGATCCTGCGCCCTCGGCGAGCGCGTCCTGCGACAGGCTCAGCCGGATCTCCGTCGACGCCGTGTCGTTGTCCGATACCGTTACCGCGACATCCGCCGCCGCCACCGAGCCGTAGTCCGCCCCGGACACCGCGTGCGAGACCGTCGCCGCGTCGACCTCCGCGTCCGCGTCCTCGGCCGCGCTGACCGTCACCGTCTGCGCCGTGTCCCAGTCCGACGGCGTGAAGGTCAGCGCACCGCTCACCGTCACGTCCGCATCACCGCTTGACCGCGACGGCGTCACCGTCACGTCGCCCGTGGGCTGGCTGTCGAGGACCACCGTGTAGGTCGCCGTCCCGCCCTCGGCCACCGGAAGCGCCGTCTCCGAGACCGTCACGCCCCGCGTGTCGTCGTCAACGATCGTGCCGGTGACGTTCACGGCCTCGGTTGCCACGAGAAGGCCGCCCGTGGACACTCGCCATCCGATTTCCAGCGTTTCGTCCTCCTCGTCGATGTCGTCGTCGACAATGGTCACTTCCAGGCTCGCCGATGTCTGTCCTGCTGGTATCGAGATGCTGGCACGGCCGAACGACACGAACCGCCCGTAGTCGTCCGATTCCGTCGCGGTGCCGCCGACTCGCGCAGACGTGGCGATGTAGGCAACCTCGCCGTCCACCGGGTGGTCCAGGTTCATGACGAACGTCATGGCACCCTCGTCTTCGTCGACCGACACGTCTTCCATTGTCGCCGTTGCGGGGGAATCGTTGTCGGGACCCACTATCACCAGCAACACCGTCCCGTTCCTTCCGAATGTCGCCGGAGCCGTCGCATTGCTCAGGTTGATGACCACGTTGCCGACGTTCGTCGGCTCGTACACCGTGTCGTCCAGGATCGAGAGAGTGAACGTCTTCCGCGTTTCGCCCGGCTCGAAGACCAGCGTGCCGCTGGTCGACGTGTAGTCCTCTCCGGGCGTGCTGGAGTCGCCGCTGTCCTCCGTGGCGTAGTCCACGCTCACCCGTTCGGAGAGCGCCGGCGTCAGGGAGACCGCGATCTCAACGTCGCCCTCGTCCTCGCCGACGTTGATGCCATCGTGCGCCCATTCGAGCACCGGCGCGGCGCGCGTCACCTTGACCAGGTACTCCTTCTCGGTGACGCCGTCCTGCGCGGTCACCGTCACCTTGACGGTGCTCTCGCCGAACGCGAGAGCCAGGTCCGCCGTGTTCGGGGTGCTCGTGTCGTCGTCCCCCGCTATCGAAACGCTCGCGCCGCGGTGGTTCTCCGTTGCGGAGACCGTCACGCTGGCGGCGGTGTTTTCCACGTCCGCCTCGTATTCGAGGGTTCCGGCGGCGAACGCCGGCGTCAGGCTGACCTGCGTTCCTCCGACACTGACCGACAGGGCCTTCAGGTCCGCGTCTGCCGAGGCCGCGTCGTCGTTCTCGATGGTTCCGGTGGCCGTCTTCGGCGTTCCGAGCACGGCGTTCGAGGAGGGACCGGCGAGCGTCACCGTGAGGGTCTCGTCGCCTTCATGGTTGCTGTCGTCGCCGGTGGCGACGGAGATGGTCCCGGTCGTCTGCCCGGCGGGGATGGTCAGCTGCGCGCCGGCCACGGGCGCGGTGTAGTCCGCCCCGTCCGCGTGGCCGCTGTCCGAGGTCGCCGTGCCGTCCGCCGCGGCGTAGCCGACAGTCACGTCGGTGGACGCGGCCGGGCTCAGCGTCACCGTGAAGGCGAGCGCGTCGCCCTCCGTCGCCGTCGCGTCCGCGATGGTCAGGGTCGGCGTTCCCTCGTCGTCCTCGATGGTGCCCGTGGCCTCGCTGATGGCGATGCTGGCGTCCGAGACGTTGCTCAGCGTGACCTTGAAGGTCTCGTCGCCCTCCGCGAGCGCGTCGTCGGCCAGCGTCACCTCGACCGTCTCCGAGGTCTCGCCGGCGGCGAACTCGAGCGTTCCGGAGGCAGCGGCGTAGTCCGTGCCCGCCTTCGCCGAGCCGTCAGAGGTCGCGTAGTCGACCGTCACGGCTTCGCCGCTGGCCGCATCCAGCGTCACCGCGAACTCGATCTTGCCGTCGTCCTCCGCCGCGGTCGCGCCCGCGATCGACAGCGCGGGCTCGGCGGTGTCGTTGCGCGCCACGCGGCCCGTGAAGGCCGCCACCCCGTTGCCCCAGCGGTCCTGGAGCCTGTCGGTCCCGGGCGCGTAGCCCACCGTCACGTGCTGCGCGTGGCCCACGGCGGAGGCGAGCGTGACGGTCACGCTCGCGCCATCCACGTCCACGCCCGTTGCCGCCCTGGCCGTGCCGTGGACCGTCACCGTGAAGTCACCCGGCGCCGGCTCGGAATCCTCGTCCAGGTGGTCCGGAACGCCGCTCGCCCGCTCGAAGGCCAGGACCAGCTCGTTTCCGTCAACGACCGCGCCCCCCGCGCCGGCCGCCAGCGCCGGTGCGGTGGTGTCGACCAGCGAACCGGTCGTGTGGCTCCCGTGCCGGACGTTCACCGCCCGGTTGCCCGCGTCCTCGATCGTCCCGCCGTTCAGCACCAGGCCGCCGTTGGTGAGAAGCGTCCCGGCCGCATCGACGTTGCCGGGAACCCCGATCGCGCCCTCGTCGCCCGACACGTCCGCCGGCACCGTCCAGGCGAACACCAGGTCCGTGCCGCCGGACCCGCTCTCGTATGCCGCGTCCTGCCGGCCCGAATCGCTGGCGGAGAACTTCAGCGCCGGCACGCCCGAACCCGTGTCCACCGTGACCGCGCTCTCGAACTTCACGGTGAACCGCACCGTCTCGCCGGGACCGTAGACCGGATCCCCCGTCACGGTTGCGGGCACCGTTGGCGTGGACGTCACCGCGATGCTCTCGATCCATCGCGTCTTGATGTTCGCGCCGTTCGGGACCGCCGCGTGATCGAGCACCGCGGCCTCCGTGGTCCCCTGGTTGACGATGCTGCCGCCGTTCAGCTCCAGCGCGTTGGCGGCCACGCCGATCCCGTCCGTGTCGTCGTCGTCCGCCGCCGTCACCGTCTTGCGGAACACCAGCACGGTGGCCGAGCTCGCGCCCGGGTCATGGAGCGCATGGCTGTCGGCGGCGGGCGTGCCGTCCAGCAACAGCGCCACGCGCGGCGTCCCGGTCACGTCGACAGCGGCATCGAAGGTCACGCTCACCTCGATCGTGTCGCCGAGGTCGTACTCCCCGTCCGAGGGCAGGCTGGTGAAGGCGATGGATGAGACCTCGGCCGCCGTCACGTCGTCGTTCTCGATCGTCCCTGTGGCCGTCTTCGGCGTTCCGAGCACGGCGTTCGAGGAGGGACCGGCGAGCGTCACCGTGAGGGTCTCGTCGCCTTCATGGTTGCTGTCGTCGCCGGTGGCGACGGAGATGGTCCCGGTCGTCTGCCCGGCGGGGATGGTCAGCTGCGCGCCGGCCACGGGCGCGGTGTAGTCCGCCCCGTCCGCGTGGCCGCTGTCCGAGGTCGCCGTGCCGTCCGCCGCGGCGTAGCCGACAGTCACGTCGGCGGACGCGGCCGGGCTCAGCGTCACCGTGAACGCGAGCGCGTCGCCCTCCGTCGCCGTCGCGTCCGCGATGGTCAGGGTCCGCAGGTCGGGACGCTCCGTCGCCTCCGTGGACGGCGTTCCCTCCAGCCCGTCCCGGGTGGCGATCACGCGCACCGTGTAGTCCGTGCCGTCCGCGATCCCTGGGATGGTGTGGGTGGTTGTCGAACCCGAGGAGACGGCCGCTTCCCGGTTGTCGGACGCCGCTGTGGCAAAGGTCTCGGTCCCGGACCTCCACTGCACCTTGTAGCCGTCGGCGCCGGTCACCTCGTCCCAGGCCACGTCCAGCTTGCCGCCGCCGGGCGTCAGGACGACCCCGGTCACCTGGGCCGGCGGGCTGTCGTCGTCGACGATGACGATCTCCCAATCACATGTCGAGCTGCAAAGGGTGCCGTCGGCCTTGGCCAGGGACACCGCGTCGGGAAAGCCGTACGGAATCAGCTGGAGCGAGAAGTCCTCGCTGTCCTCGGCGAGGGCGTCGTCGGTGATGGTCACGTCCAGGGACTTGCTGGCCACGTACCTTCCGTCCTGCGCCGCGAAGTCGGAAGCCTGGAAGCTGACGAAGCTGGCAGGGATGCGCCCGTAGTCCAGGCCTCCCACCGCCGTCCCGTTCCGGGTCCTGGCCAGGATCCTGAACGTTGCGTCGGTCGGCTCGGGCACGCCCGCCGCGGTTTCCGCGACGATGCTGATCGTCTGCGTTCCCGAGTCCTCGCGGAACACGTGATCGGTGCTGCCGGGCCGCACCACGATCGCCGGATTGGCCGCCACCATCGCAACGCTTGCGGACGCGTCGGTGCCGACGGCATAGGCCGAATCCGCCGAGATCGTGGCGGTCAGGGTTCCGTCGGACGTGGCGCCGCCAGAGAAGTCGCTGGAAGCGAGGGACAGCGTCGCGGACGTCTGGTTGGCCGGGATCGTGACCGTCCGGGACAGCGTGCCGGCCGGAAGGAAGTCCTGGTCCTGCGTGAAGGCGAAATTCACGTCGAGCGCCTCGGCGGTCGCCGCGGCCCGCGTCACCGTGAACTCGATCCCCTGGAGGTGGAAGGCGAGCGTGGACACGCTGGCGGCGATCGAGACGGTCGGCTTCGCATGCGTCACCTGCAGAGTGTAGGTCCTGTCCGCCCGCGGAGGCCGGACCGCGGTGACGGTGATCTCGGTCTCCGCGCCGTCGAGCCGCACCTGGTGTCCGTCGGCGTTGCCGTCCGCATCGGCGGGCAGGATCGTTGCGTCGCCGCCTTCCGCCGCCGAGGCCGACACGGTCACGAATTCGTCGGTGCCGAGCGTCGTGGCGTCATACGCGGTCGTGTCGGCGTCGAACTGCGGCGTCAGGTCGAGCGATGCGGTGCCGTGCGTGATTCCCAGCGAGGCGAGCTTCGCCGCGGCCAGCGTCTGTCCGCCATCCACCCGGTGCCCGCCCTGCGTCGCCAGCGTGGTCGCGCCAAGGTCGGCGTCGCGCTGGCCGATGCTGGCCCGGATGGTCGCGCCGTTGAGCGCGAGGGCGTCGGTCCCGACGCTGATGCCGTCGCTGTCGAGGTCGCCGGCCTGGACCTCGTATTCGAACGTCAATGTCCCGCTTCCGGACTTGCCCGCGTAACCGAAGCTCGTGGCGGAGGATCCGATGTCCACATCGAGGCCGGGCGAGCCGCCGTCCGTGTTCACGTCCACGTCCCGGTCGAACTTCACCGCGACGGCGATGGTCTCGCTGCTCGCGTAGGTGTCGGTGGCGTGCAGGGGCTGCGAGGTGACCGTGACGCCCGAGACGCTTGGCCTCGGCTGCGTCACCTTCAGCGTGTAGGTCCCGTTCGGCCGCGGCGCCCTGACCGCGGTGACGGTGATCTCGGTCTCCGTGCCGTTGAGCCGCACCTGGTGTCCTGCGGAGTCGGTGTCCGCATCGGCGGGCAGGATCGTTGCGTCGCCGCCTTCCGCCGCCGAGGCCGACACGGTCACGAATTCGTCGCTGCCGCTCGTCGTGACGTCATACGCGGTCGTGTCGGCGTCGAACTGCGGCGTCAGGGCGAGCGATGCGGTCCCGTGCGTGATCCCCAGCGAGGCGAGCTTCGCCGCGGCCAGCGTCTGGCCGCCGTCCACCCGGTGCCCGACCTGCGCCGCCAGCGCGGTGCCGCCGAGGTCGGCGTCGCGCTGGCCGGTGCTGGCCCGGATGGTCGCGCCGTTGAGCGCGAGCGCGTCGGTCCCGATGCTGATGCCGTCACTGTCGAGGTCGCCGGCCTGGACCACGTATTCGAACGTCAGCGTCCGGTTCCCGGACATGCCAGCGTAGCCAAAGGTCCTGGCGGAGGAACCGATGTCCACTGCGAGGCCGGGCGAGCCGCCGCCCGTGTTCACGTCCACGTCGCGGTCGAACGTCACCGCGACGGCGACGGTCTCGCCGCTCGCGTAGGTGTCCGCCGCGTGCAGCGGCGACGACGTGAGCGTGACTCCGCCGCTCTCGATGCCCGGCACGTCGCGCACGATGGTCACGGGAAGCTCTCCCGGCGCCAGCGCGCCCGAGCCGTACCCGGCGCCGTCGCCCGTGTGCGTGAGGGTCTTCGCGGCTTCCTGCGCGGAGACTTGCGAGGCCGCCGTCACGGTCACCGTCTGCGCGTCGTTCCAGTTGTCCGGCGTGAACGCCAGGCTCTCCGGCTCGACGGTCAGGCCGTTCCCGGCGCCCGCGACGGTCACGTTGACTGTCCTGGACGGCCGCTTGCCGAGCTTCAGCGTGTAGCTGGCGGTCCCCCCCTCGGCCACCGACAGCGCGGGTGCCGAGAACACGTAGCCGTTCTGTGCCGTCTTCTCCTCGACCAGCACCGGCAGGTTGACCGGCGCCGCCGGATCGTACCCGCCGCCCGCGGCCCGATGACGCAGCCTGAATTCCCGGTTCTCCGTCACGCCGTTGTTGCGCGCGGCCACGATGACATTCTGCGGCTCGTCCCAGTCGTCCGGCGTGAAGGTCAGCGTCACGCTCGCGCCGGACAGGTGGGTGGAGCCAATCCACAGCGGCGCGCTGTTGCGTACCGTGACCTCCACCGTCACGTCGCTCGCAGGCTGGAGGTTGAGAGCGACCGTGTACGAACCGTTCGATCCACCCTCCTTGACGTGCAAGCGGGTCGTGTCGAGGACGATCGCCGCCGAAACCGAGTCGGTCACCTCCACCGCCACGCTCGCGGTGCTTCCCTCGTAGTCACCCCCGCTCGCGGTGTAGGTCAGTGTCTCCGGATCGTTGGCGGCGTCCAGGTCCGCCGCGGCCTCGACCGTCACCGTCACGGGCGTGTTCCAGGCGTCCGGCTCGAACTCGATCGTGTCTGGCGTGACCGTGAGATCTGTGTTGGCCGTGCCGGCAAGCTCCAGCGTCACCTTCTCCGTGGGCAACGTCGCGAGCGCGACCGTGTAGGTGGCGCTGCCGTTCTCGGACACCGGCAGGGTGGTCCGGGAAAGCAAGATCGCGGGCGTGTCGTCGTCCGTCACGTTGACCGGCAGCTCGGCGGTGACCGCGCCGTAGCCCCCGCCGCCAGCGGTGTGCGTCAGCCTCGCGGTGCCGGGCGCGGCGTCGTTGTCGTGGACCGCGCTCACGCTCACGGTCTGCGCCTGGTCCCAGTTCGACGGCGTGAACGTGAGCTGGCTCGTGCCAAGCGTCAGCCCGGCACTCCCGCCGGCGGCGATCGAGACGCTCACGTTGGCGCTCGGCCTGGTCGCCAGCGCCAGCGTGTAGCTGTTGCTTGCGCCTTCGGTGACTTCGAGGGACGGTGTTGACAGCACGAGCCCTGCCGTGTCGTCGTCCTCTATGGTGCCGGTCGCCGAGGCCGCGGCGCCCAGTTCGGCGTTGGACGACGGGTTCGAGATCGCGAGCGTGAACGTCTCGTCGGATTCGTCGAGGGAATCCTGCGTCGTGGGGATGCTGATCACGGTCTCGGTCTGCCCGGCGGTGATCGTCGCAGTCTCGCCGGTTGCGGCGGTGAAGTCGCTCGCGGACGCGGTGTCGCCGGAGCCGATCGACGTGCTGTACTCAACCGTCACGTCCGCGTCGGTCGCGGCCCTGATGCTGACGGCGAAGCTCACGTCCGAGCCCTCGACGGCGGCGCCGCCGGTCACGCCGACGACCGGCTTGCCGTCGTCGTCGAGAATCGTTCCCGTGGCGGACGCGTCGGTCCCGAGGTCGGCGTTGGACGACGGGCTGGACAGCGTCACGGTGAAGGTCTCGTCGTTCTCGTCTGCGCTGTCGCCGGTCGTGTCGATGCTGATTGCCGCGACGGTGTCTCCGGCGGGAATCGTGAGCGTCCCTGACGACACGGCGGTGTAGTCCGTTCCCGCGCTCGCGGTGTCGTCGCCGGTGTCGTACTGCACCGTCACAGCGCCGTCGGTCGCATTGTCGAGGGAGACGGCGAACCGCACGGCGTTGCCCTCGATCGCCGAAGCGTCCGCGATGCTCAGCGTCGGGTCGGCGTTCCTGTGGCCCCGAATGTCGAACTGCACAGGGTCGCTCGGGGCGGTGGTCCACGAGGTTCCGCTTCGCTGCAGGCGGGAGTTCCCGATGCTCCAGCCCGGGAGAGACGCGCTGTCCTCTCCGGACGAAGCCGTCTTGCCCCAAGCCTGCCAGTCGGTCTCGGCCTGCTCCTCGTTCAGGACGATCCAGTAGGTTGTGTCTGCCTGCAGGACCGTGCCTGCGGGCGCCGTGTAGGCGAAGAAGTTCCCGGGCACGTAGGCGACGTCGGGAGTCTCGAGGGCGGCGACCAGCGTGCCCGGCCGGCCGGCGCTGTCCGACTTGATGGTGACGAAGGTTCCGGTGTCGCCCGTGAAATCGAGGAACGGCCGGAGCCTGACGGACGAGAGCGTGTAGCCGGTGCCGTGCGGGCCCGTGGTGAAGCTCTGGGCCTCGACCACGCGGCTGGCGCCGGCGTTCTGCTGCTGGCCGGTGTTGGAAACGAGCGTGGCAACCGTCTGCGCCTCGGCGCCGGTGGCGAACAGGCTGGCAAGAAGCGCAAGGACGGCGGCCACGGACAGGACGCCGGAGAACGCGCGGCGCCGCCGCTGCACGTGAGCCTGCCCGTTCTCCGACCACTCGTTACCGCGAGTTTCACTGCGTCCGTGCAAGGTCCCTCCATGTGCCGAAGGCTTGCCCGGCAACAATTTGCACCAATGTAAGGCCGTGGCTGGCGAGCCGGAGACGATCTGCAGCGGACCGGTCCCGGATGACTTGCTGCGGCGCGGAATCTGTAGGACAGGCCGGAAGTTCCCGCTTCCCCAACATTGGGGAGAACCGGAAAAATTCCTGCCTTGCCCCGGGACAGGAATTCATGGGGCGGAGTCACTGATCATCGTTTCAATTCAGCGTGTTACAGGATTTCGAGCGGGATTCGGCCTGTAACAATGTTTCGCAGAGTTCGACCTTCGGCTGTACATATGGCGGGCATCGACAACCGGGAAGGAGCGCGAAATCCTGGTGATTCGGCACGCACTCGCGAGATTGCGTGGCCCACCGTCGGCACGATTGCCCGTTCAGAACCGGTGCGCATCGTCCACTGCCGTCCCCGACGCGCCTAGGCCGTCGTCCAAGGCCAGGAAACAAGACCGCCGGCAATTGCCGCGCGGGATCGCCACAGGAGCGAAAGCGGGAAACGAGGACGTCCCGGCAACCTGTCCAGTCAGTTCAATCCGACGCGGGAAGATTCGTCCCGATCCGAACGAAAGAGCGTGGGAAATCCACGCTTGGGCATTCCAAGAAACAACGCGCGCGCGGCCGTCAAGCCGCCGCCGGAAGCTCGCGGTCCTGCTATCGGGCGGCCCCGAACGCCGCCGAGAGATCCGGGTGCTCCAAGACCCCGGCCGCACCTTCGTGACGCGCGCCCACGAATGTGCCTGTCACGTTTCCGGGATCGTCCCCGGCTGCGAAGACCGAAACGAACACTTCGGTTCCCGCCTCTGTCCGAACCCCGATGGTGTAGCCGAGGTCGCCATCGCCCCAGGGAAGACCGCTGCCTGGTGCGCCGGGATGGGTCTCCCGAGCCCAGGATTCGAGGTCACTGAAGTCTGCCCGACCCTGCAGGCTTGCCAAATCGATGCCGATTTCCGCGTCCCCGGCCACCGGGCGGCCTGCGCCGGTGAAACCCAGCAACGATCCGATCCATGTCGCCGTGCGCCGTCCTGTCAATTCCGGGTTGTGTCGCAGCCGTGTCTCGGGCACGGACCCCCAAGCCCAGGGCCTGCCGAAGCCGTTGCGATACCCGGCCCCGAATTGCACGGTGCCCGAATCCGTGCCGCCAAGGCTCGTCCGGCCGGCAACGTGAAACCCGTCGTCTTCCCACGGTCCGAGATCGACGACGCTCAAGTCGGAGACACGCGTTCCGGCAGCGATCTTGATCTCCGCCAGCATTGCCTCGCCCTCAACCGTCAGCCAAAGACGGGGCACGGCGTTCAGGTTGCGCGGCAGGATGGGCACGAGCAGGGCGTCGGGATACAAGTTCGGATCGACATGCGCTCCCAGCCCCCAGGCGTGCAGGATCTCGTGGGTGACGACGAACTCCATCCGCTTGCTGTTGCGCCCAACCGCTGCTCGGTCGATATAGGTGTACCCGCCCAGAACCCGAGACTCCCTGCGGTCGAAATTGGACCCACCGATCCCGAGTATGTTCGGTTCGTAGTGCTCGCTCTCTTCAAATTCCGGCCAAAGCGCCTTCCCGTCGGTGAAGTGGATGTGAATTTCGTTTTCGGGAATGTCTGCAGTGGCAAGTCGCTCGGGAATGTCGGGGCCAAGCAGGATGCGGTTCTCCCAGGGCAGGCTGGTGTTGATGTTGCGGAGTGCCGCAATGGTTGCCCTGCGTTCCGAGGCACGCGCCGTGCTGTCGATCCGCAGCGTCTTCTGCGCTCCGAAATCGACGAAGACCAGGTCGCCCCCGCCTTCGCGATCATGCTGCGTCTGGAAGGCACGGAGGAAACGGACCACCTCCGCCGCGCTGGCACTGCCGTCGCGGCCCAGCGGGTCTCGCCAGCGTCCGGTGCCAACCTCAAACGCCCCATGGCGGGACCGAGTCTCAAGATCATCGAGATCCGGTCTCTCACTCGCAAAGGCCGGGCCGATCCCGACACGGCGGTCGCTGAAGCGGTAGGAGACGCGCACCTCGGCGGGCAGGGGCTTGGCAAAGGGATGAGGTGGCGGAGAGGGCGGCATTGGCGCTGGTGCCGGGATCGGCGGCGTGGCGCCTTCGCCGCCACCTGTTGACGGTCCACCCCCGCCGCCGCAGGCTGACAGCAGCAGGGTGGCCGCAAGAACCGTTGCCGCCAAGCCGCGTGGCCGTGTTTCACAAGCACGCTTCATCGCTACAAGCTCCTCGTCCCTCGCTCCCTTGGCCGTCAAGGGTCTGCATCAGACCAAGGCGCTTGATGTGGCAGGTCCAATTCGCCCGGGACTGTCCATCGTTCGCGAAACCGGAAACCTGAAGACCGTCGCGCACCTCGACTCCCAACGTCCACCGGCTCGGACGGGAGTGCGCGACCCGGGACTGGACAGGCCTCGCTGCATTCGCCGCGATTCTTCAGGACTCAGCTCGTCTGCAGCTTCGTCGATCATGATGACAGGAACCCTCCGTTCAGAACTGCCTCACGAAGCTGATTTCGCCAAAGGAACGCTCGTAGTCCTGGAAGACGGCATTCGAATCTCGTACGGAACGGCCCAGCGTCAGGCGCGGGCTGAATCCGCCGATCGTCAGGTCGCGCTTGGTCAGGTTTGCGCTCAGACCCGTCGTGCGGTCCTCGCGCCGCCCACCGTCAGTGGTTGAAAACCCGATCTCGTCATACCTTGTCCTGTTCAAGGAGGCTTCCAGCCCGATCGTGAACCCTCGGGGCAGGTCCCGGCTGAATCCAAGGCTCAGCCCGTAGGTCCTGGTCCGGCGTGTTGCCTGGTCCGGGCGGTCGCGTTCCCCGAAGACGGATGCGTTCAGGAACATTACAGGTGTGGCCTGGTAGCGGACGCCGAATCCGAGGTTGGCGACAGGGCCGTCACGGTCAGGCTCCTCCTTCCAGTTGCGCTCGCGCCAAGAGCCATTGAAGTTCAGCAAAGTCCTGCGCCCGCGGATGTGCTGTCCTTCGAAGCGAAGCCCCAGTTCGTCGTGGGAAACGCTTGACCCCTGCCAGTGACGGCTTGCCACGGCAAGCAGGCTCGCTTCCGTGCCGGGCGCAATCAGCCAGCGCGGACCTGCCTGGGCGCCCAGCGTCATCCTGTCGAAGCGACTGCCCGCATATTCACGGCGAGAGACGTTGCCGCCGAAACGCAGTCGCGTGCGTTCGCCGAACGGTCGCTCGTATTCCCAGCCACCCCAGAGGAGCACTCCCACTCCGGAAGTCGGTTTATCATCGGGAGTGAATGGAAGCCGCCCGAAAGGGGTGTCGACCAACTGCGCCCGCTGGGCCGGGGCCGCACCGATGTTGGTGTCCGGGGCCAGCCCGATCCCGCCATACGCGGACCAGCGCCGACGGGCGCGGATCTCGGCCAGAAACCGGTTGACGTTGGCCACGACAGGCGCCGGGACGTCTCCTGCCAAGACTCGTTCAAAGTGCCGCCGGGCCAGGCCGTCCTGGCCCTTCAGGAAGAAGGCGCGGGCCAGTTCCAGCCGGACCCGGGTCTGATCGGGATTGGCGGCTAGCATGGCCTGGAATGCGGCGATGGAGACATCCAGGAATGCATCACGTTCAGCTTCCCCGATCCCGGGGCGATGGGCCAGCGCCAAGGAGACCATGCCGGTCTCGAACAGCAGATTGCCTGCACGCGCATCGCGAGCCGCCAGGGGGCGAAGGATGGCGAATGCCGCCTCCCACTGACCTTCGCTGAGCAGCGCGGCCGCCGACCCGATCAGCGCATCCGCCGAAACAGCAGCCGGCTGTGTCGCCGGCGCGCCGTCCTGCCCATAGGCCGATCCCGCGGGGACGACCAGCGAGACGGTCAGCAAGGCTCCAAACAGAAACGAAGCGAGGCTCACGCCAACGTTCTTGCGAGTTGTTCCCATCAATTGCAGACCTTTCGTGCTTTCGGGACGCTTTTCGTCCCGACTGAAACTGAATTCTCTTCGCTCGACTGTCCTCGAACTCGACAGCAGTCGAATCAACTCTCGGTGACTCCCGGCAGTTCCGCAAGGGGACTTTGTGTCTTGCTTGATACCGGGCCGAGCGGAACTCTCGTCCGTCATCCCGCCACCCCTGAAGTCGCATCGATCTTCTTTGCGTCCAAGATGCAGGACGAATTCAGCTGTCCATCTTGCATCGCGGGCCTGGCCGTCACTTTGGGCCACATCCATTCCGTCGCGGCTTCCGTGCAGATGTTGGGAGCGTTCCAAGTGACGGGACCCGCAACCCGCCCGGTGATGCACCGTCCTGGTTCGGACGGCGTCGCGATCTTGAGTGGCCTGTCATGGTGAATGAACCCGTCAACCGTCACATCGAATGCGTCCATGTCTCCTGCCACCAGCTTGTGCCCTGGTCGAACGAATTCCGCTGCACGCAAGTCAATCTCTGTTGTGTCATCGCCCTGGGTCGAATGCGGCACCAATGCCGAAGTGAACCTGTTCGCCATTGTTCGAAGCGAAAGCCGTGAAGTTGGCTGAACCGGAAACGAGGGACGCAAAAGCTCCGTACGCATCCTCTTCAGCAGCGGGGTCGTTGTCGTCACGGGAGCCAAGAGCCAGCTCGATGCTTGCATGGCCGAACCCAGCGTTCAGGCCAGCAACAACGTTTGGTTGTCACCGAGTCTTTAGGCGCGGATCCCGAATCCGACAACGCCTATGCCATAGTCCTTGGCTCAACTCAACGCCTGATCACCTTCCGGTCCAGGGATGTCATCCGAAGCGTATAGTGAAAGCTCGCCCATGTGCAGTGCCAGCGTGCAGTCGGGAGTTTCGACATCCGCGATATGGGTGATTTCCGTCAAGCGTCCAAACCGGTCATGCCTATGCCACTGCTTGGTCAACGGCCTGCTTTGCGGCACCGGCCGAATCACCAAAGTTTAGCCTGCCGAACGCGCCAGCCACGTGGGCGCTGCCTCCCGTGCCCGCAGCGCCGCCACCTGCGTTGTCAGCGTGGATCGAACCGCCGAACGCTAGGTCTTTGTCCGTCTCACTGGAAGCCGTAAAGCTGGTAGGGATACGGCGGCTGAAACCGATAGGCGCAACATGACAATGTCAGGCCACATCTGCCACGAACAGTGCCCGCCGGTTGGTCAAGACTCTTGAAGTCCCGGCAGTACGAATTCTTCGAATGGCCGCTCACTGCATTCCTGCCTGGCCGACGCTTTCGATGAGATCCTTTGGCACAGTGTGATAGATGTCGCAGATGACGAACCCGGTGAGTTTGCGGCAGGGCCTGGATCCCGCATTCCTGGCCCCAGACGGAAGACCCGGATGGGCATCCGGTGAACTTCGACACCAGAGCCCATCTGCTGGAACGAACGTGTTCTTCGCGCGCTCGGTTCATTGGAATGGGGCGATCTGTCAGACCGGATTGCCGGACACCCGGCACTGTGCCACTGACGCCAGATTGTGTCGGAAGGATCGCAATGCGGCACAAACCGGCCCGCTGCTGCGAACTGCAGCGTATGGTGCCATTGTTCGTCATGCTGGCGCGATGCCAAGCGGCTGACCGTTGGCCCCGTGCTGGTTGGCGACTGAGTGCCGAAGAAGACCGGCGCGGGCAGATTCTGGAACAAGCCTTAGGAGCATCTGCCATGCCTTCCAATCGCAATTTCCGCCTGACAAAACGTACCGTCGAGGCCATTCAGGCGAGCGGTGCTGACGCCGTCTACTGGGACGGCAAGCTGACCGGCTTCGGACTTCGGGTGCGCAAGTCAGGACGCAAGTACTACGTCGTGCAGACACGGGTCGACGGCAGGTTGCGCTGGTTCACGATTGGCCCGCACGGCCCGATCGCTCCCGACGAGGCCCGCGCAAAGGCGCTGGAGATTCTCGCCGATGCGAGGAAGGGCTTGGATGCACGCGCCCCCGGGACGCGCCATGACAACAAGCGAAGCGTGTCCGATTTGTGCAGGCGGTTTCTCGACGAGTACGTGCCAAACCATTGCAAGCCGAGGACGCAGGCGGAATACAGGCGTTTGGTTGCGCTGTTCATTGCGCCGACGATCGGGGAAATGGGGACTTCGGACGTGCAGCGCAAGGATGTCGCCGCGCTGCATCACGATCTTCGTGCCCATCCCTACCAGGCCAACCGGACGCTCAGCGTGCTTTCGAAGATGTTCACTCTCGCCGAGGTCTGGGGTTGGAGACCGGATGGTTCCAACCCGTGCCGGCACGTCAGCCGCTACAAGGAGCGCAAGCGCGAACGCTTTCTTTCGGAAGAGGAGACCACGCGGTTGGGTGTGGTGTTGCGCGAATTCGAGGATGACATGCCGTCGGCGGTCGCGGCGTTCCGGCTGTTGCTGCTCACCGGCTGCCGAATGTCGGAGATCCGCGATCTCAGGTGGGAGTACGTCAAGGCGGACTGCATCGAACTGCCCGACGCCAAGTCTGGCGGGCGTGCGGTGCCCCTGGGTCCGGAGGCCCGCGCGGTGCTCGATGCCATTCCGCGTGAGGAGGACAATCCATGGGTCATCACGGGCCGTCGGCGTGGCACCCGTCTCCCCGACCTGCAGCGTCCATGGCAGCGCATACGCAAGCGAGCCGGGCTGGATGACGTGCGCATCCACGACCTTCGCCACACGTACGCCTCCCGGGCGCTGGCGCTCGGCGAGAGCCTGACCATGATCGGAAGGCTGCTTGGGCACACTCAAGTGCAAACGACGGCACGCTACGCCCACCTCGCCCGGGACTCAATCCAAAGTGCGGCGTCGAGGGTTACAGGCAGCATCGGCGTTGACCTCCTCGACGATGGCAATGACAGGCCAGGGGAGGACACGGATTAACTCCGACGAACAATGACGAGGTAGCAACGCTTCAAGCAGGCGAATCCGGATTGCGATGATCGGAACGTGCTGGCCCGCGGCGCGCTCTGTGCCGAATTTGCGGAGTGGGTCGTGACCCAGATGCAACGAAGGATCGGCGGCACTCATTCGCGCGATGAACGGGCTTCGAAGTGACGACAGTAACCAGGCACTCGAACGGAGGATCCGTTGCGGCATTCGGCGCCATTGGCAATGCTTGTCGGGAACCCTCACGAGTTGCAATCCACGAGCGGAATCGTGGACGCGGCCACTTCAGCCCCGAACGCGGCGGACCCTGACAAGGACTTGCGTCGAATTGATCCCTGCACGAGCCCAAGGGTCCGCAAGCCTGCACGTCGGACTGGCAAACAGTTGGCAAGCCATTGGCAAACAAGTTGCGTCGAAGCCGAGGCGCTTCAGGTCACGTCGAGTCGTGGTAAAATCCTTACGGGATATGTATAGGGGGGCTTTCATCTCGCAGTCACGAGCATCGCGGAAATGGCCTCTGACGACAGAGCAGAGGCGAAGTGGCATGCGAGCGACGGGGGGCGATCCGTCCGGCCGGGTCGGTGGCTCGCAAGCGACCGGGACAATCACCTTGTGGGATCCTTCGTCGCCGAGAAGGACTGAACCGCACGGCCAAAGGCGTTGAACTGCAAGCCAGGAAGACAATGGAGACGGGGATCCTCGCCTGCTGGCGCAGGTGACGTTCCGTCCGCATGACTCACGGCTGTTCCTTGCCTTGACCCAAGAAATTTACCAAATCAAGGATTGCAGGGCACTCCGTTGACGCGGAGCGGCGTGTCCGGAGTTTCGGCGGCAATTCAGGAGAGCGGCTTTGGGCAGGTGGCCCGCCACATGGAACAAGACGTGAAACATGGCGACCGGCGGAGCGATTTTACCGATCAGGCGGAACGTCGATGAAGACTGGCGGTGATGATCACGTGCCCTTGCTGGTCCGCTCGAGAATGAAGAGACGGACGCAGCGGCGAGGCGCATTCCGACTGCACTCACCGAATCGAGGATCGGTGCCTTGCCGGTCGTGAAGAATGCGTGAAAGGTGACGCTCGACCTGGCATTGAATTGCACAGGTGAAGGGCGGTGCAAGCGATCATCGCGCGTCCGGTTGACCAGGACGGCTCGATGGATTCTTGCAAAGGAGGCCAGGATGCCGAACCCGAGATGGCAGGACACCCTGTCGGCTCCCGTGCGCACGCATGGTGGCCGCCAGGCGGACCCTTCAGCGCGGAGGTTGTTCTCGTGGCGCGCGAGCGCTTCCTGCAACGCACGTCGACGGGGTTTGCGTGGCGCGCCGGTGTCCGAGGATCCATGCGAACGCGGCGAATGTCAGAAGGCCAACGCATGCCATCAACACTGGCTTCGTGGGAAAGTGCCGCCGCCAGTTTCATGCCTTCGTGATCCGGGAACAATGAATGAATCGGCCAGTCCTGAAGCCTGCCCGCGCCTAGTTCCGGGCAGACATGGGACGCCCTGGGCAGCCCCGCTCCTGATCGGCCTAGTGCCGCTCTTGGCCTCATGCGGCGGAGAGACCATACGGGAGGCCGTGGGCGATCGAGGACTCCCCTTGCAGACGGCCTTGCATGCGCATCAGGCGCCGCTGGTCGACCTCGGCGACAGGTTGCACGTGGGAGCCGACGTCGCTGCCGCAGACGGCGACCTGCCGGTTGTTGCCGTCCACGGAAGCGTCGACGTGTCGCACGGGACGGTCCGCGACGGCATCGGCGCCGCGGAGATCGTCGCCTACCTGCGCGCGGACGCCGCCTCGTACCTCGCTCCGGACGACGACCCGATGGCCTCCGATGCGTTCCTGTCCGACGGTCTCGTCTTCCGGTTTGCCGAGACGCCGCCGACCGTCCGCGTCGCGGAGGGCACGCCAGCCGGGCTGGTCGACGAGACTGTCCGCGTGGTCCAGGCAATCAATGCGGCGCTGCCTCGACATTGGCAGCTGCGGTTCAGCCCCGAACCCGCGCCGGCCGTCATGCCGGCCCCTCCTGACGGCGAGATCCTGGTCAACTTCGTGGCGCAGGCGACCTGGCCCAGCGAATCCGATCCGGTGGTCGACCCGGACCTCGGGCTTGCCGTGCCGGAATACGCGTTCGCTCCCACGGGCGATCCGCAAGCCCCGGTTCGTCTCGAGATCGTCGCGGGCACGGTCTGGGTGGACCCCTCGCGGACCGAGGGGCTGGAACGGCTGGGCGTCATCGCGCACGAGCTCATGCACCTGCTAGGGCGAAGCCACGTGGATCCCGGGCGCTTCCCCGAGACGCTGATGGTGGCCGGTGGCAGCGAATCGCTGACCGGACACGTGCTGCACCCGCTTGATCGCGAGGCCCTCCACGCGGTGTACGGACGCCTGTCGACAAGCGCCGCGCCGGACCGGATCGCGGAAGAGCTGGGCCCGTGGTCAGACACTTCATTGCACGTGCAAGGGCGATCCGGGGCCGGTGACGGGGAGACGGTCTTCGGCACGGCGCTGCGGAACGGCCTGGCACAGCCTTGGGCGAACGGGCCGGCTCCGGCTTCCGGTCCGGGCGACAACGCCGCGCTCTCGGGCAGCGTACGCTGGTCGGGCCGGCTGCTCGGGCTCACGCCGCGATCGGAAACCGTCGCGGGGATTGCCGAACTCGTCGTCGACTTTCCGAACATGTCGGGCACCCTGGACTTCTCCGGACTCGAGCGCTGGCCCGCCAGCGCGGCACCAGGATCGGAGGGAAGCGGATCCACGTGGCGCGACGGCCGGTTGGGCTACCAGGTCACGGTAAGGGGCAACACGTTCGTCCAGTCCGGTGGCGATGCGGGCCTGGTTACCGGGGCGTTCTTCGGCACCTCCCACGAAGGCATGGGCGGCGTTCTTGTGCGCGAAGACCTGAGCGCCGGATTCGGAGGCACGCGCTGAGATCGCGTTCGGGTTCCGGATCGCCGGACAACTTCGCGCTCGCGGTGATCCTTGCCGACCGCCGCGACGCGGAGAGCCTCGCCGGAACCCGGCGCCGGCTGCAGCTGGACCGCAGTGTCGCCATCGCCGCCCGGACCCTGCCCAGAGACGCCAAAGCGTCCGGGACCCGCCGGAACGCCGCCAGACATCCAGAACGGATCATCCGGGGCCGGAAACGGTGCCGGCACACGGGCGGCCCTGCAGCCACGGAATCCGGCCGGAACATCCCGATACGGTCTCCGTTCCTCGTCCTCCCTGGAGTTCAGCCGCAGCGTGGGAAAGTCCTGCCCGAAGTTTCCGCCCATGCCGGTCATCATCAGGGCCACGTTTGCGCGACAGGTCAGGAAACAAGCTGCCGACGCTGGCCCTGCGGCAGTTCGCCGTCTGGCGGGGCGTCTTCTCCAAATCAAGTGTTCCCGGATTGGTGCGCCGCGCCGGGCTTCGTGGCAGGCAGGTCCCGGTGGGTTCAAGGCTGGGGATCAGCCAACACCTTGATCCGCCAGACCTTTCATCCCGACGCGACATCGCCCGCAGTGGATTTCTGCGCCGGAATCGAAACCCCATTTCAGCAGAATCGGTCAAGACCGTGCGCAAGCCTTGTCCGGCTGCAGGTTGATTCTGCACGACGGTCTCACGGGTCATCTCGGCTCGTCACCGTGCGTTCCCGGATTTCTGGACCGACATTCCGGTTTGCAGGACGCGCTCGCCGCCGCCTTTTGTCGCGAGGTCGACCTGATCCAGGGTCTTCCCGTCAACAAGCACCTCCCGGCCGGCATCGACGAGTGCCGCGGAGGCTGTCAGTGAAACCTGATCGGGACGCATCACCAAGTTCGCCAGCATCAGGAGGCGCGTGCTCGCGGGCCAAGTGCACGGAGTGCTTCCGCCTTTTCACGCGTTCGCCCGCGCGTGCTGGGTGGAGGCAGGCGTCGTGCAGATGGCCCGCCGCCTCATGTTGGGCTGGATCCCGGACGGACCGCATGACCCGGCCTGGGACATCCTGTTCCTGGGCGACGCGTTCCCGGTCGACCGGCATCTGCGAGGGGCCGGGCTTGGGCGAGGATGGGACTTGTCGTTCTCGCTTTGCGGTCTTGCCATTGCCCGTCTGGCTTGCATGTGCGAACCGCCATCAACCTTGCCTGTGCCGGGCACTGCACGGAAGCCGCTGCAAGGAATGGAAACAGCGCGCGTTTTCAAGACCTGCAAGTTCCGCCCTCGCCCGACCGACGACCAGGCGGCGCGGCTTGGGCAGTGGCTTGCATCCGTGCGATGGCTCTGCAACGCCGCGCTCGAGCAGCGCGAGACTGACGGAAGACGGAAGGGCACGGACCTGCATGGCCGTCCAACGAATTTCAAGGGGTGCGGGAAAGACACGGACGACGTGATCATCCAGGACTCCGAGATTGGCTGGCGCATATTGGCCAAAGACCCGGACCTTGCCTGGCTGACAGACCTTCTGGCGCAGTGCCGCCGGATCGCCTTCCAGGGCCCGGGCAAGGCGTTTGACGGATTCTTCAAGGGGCGGGGCGGGTGCTCGGCCTCACGGAGTAACGCCGACGGGGTTGAACCGCCCTCCATGCTTGGCCGCCCCGTCGCCGGAGAGCGGCGCCCAGGACCAGCGCGGGTTGTGAGCCCGGTAGACCGTCCCCGCAAAGCGGCCACCCGTGAGAGCGGTCAGGCAAAGCCTCCCGCCGCGACGCGGTCGAGATAGGCATGAAGCTTCCAGGCCTCGCCGTTCCGCACCAGCTGGTCCGGGGTCCGGTTTCCGAATCCCGGC
The DNA here is from genome assembly GCA_028824715.1 of Boseongicola sp. Taxonomy (GTDB): domain Bacteria; phylum Pseudomonadota; class Alphaproteobacteria; order Rhodobacterales; family Rhodobacteraceae; genus JAJEFO01. The sequence continues at coordinate 37,934 of JAPPCV010000119.1, forward strand.
AAGGGTTCGGACCGGAACCAGGCATAGGCCGCCAGAAGCGACCACGTCTGCGGTTCGACGCGGTTCAGGATCTCCAGCATCTCGCGGAGGCGGGTCTGCGTCTTCACCGCCCGGATTCGCGCCGCGCGCGAAAACGCGTCACGCCCCAGGCCGAGCGTCTGGGCGATCTCGCCCCTGGTCGTTCGCAGGCCGTGGGCGATGCGGACGGGCGAGAAGTGCTGGTCGGACACGTAATCGGACAGTTGCATGGCAAACCTCATGTTCAATCACGCGAGATGCCGTCAAACAATGTCGTTTTCAAGGCCACCGGCACTCAGGATTCTCAATGTGGAAGCGTTCCGCGCTCCTTCATCTATGACGGCCTTGAGGTGTTCCCGCTTCTTGCGGGAGTCCAGCATGTGCCCGTTGCGCGCGCGTCACCGTCGCGTAAAGGGCCGCCATGTCAAGACCGACCGACTGTCGAACGATGAAGCAGCCGGTTGCACACGGACATTGTTGGCGGGGCCGAAGCAATGGGTGTGGCAAGCCATGGAACAGAGCAAGGCAAGACACGCACGATGTCGCGGACATGGAGCCATCCGGGCCAACCGCTCGCCGTGTCCATCGAGCGTCGAGTCAATGTCGAGGTGAACATGGACCAGGACCGCAATGATTGCGGCTCCGATGCCAATTGCCCAGCGAACATCGCGCTTGACCAAGGCAACATCCGTGCCCACGCCTCTGGAGTCGGACCCTTCCACTATCCGAAGGCGGCGATCAACGCTCGCCAACGTGACATCCTCATGTGCCAAGCGTCAAATGCTGTGAACTGTCGCTGATCAGGTCAATGCAAGGATGCCGGCCTCGTCTCAATCTTCATCCTTTCTTTCCGCCAGTCAGACCCATCTCAAGCCCCTTCGTACAGCCCGAGGCTCGCCAGGAAAGAGCTGCCCCGGTGTTCCGGCGCAACGACGGTCTCGGCCAGGACCGGACGGATGCCGCGGGCCGCAGCGAAGTCCTAGTCGGATCTTCATCTCCAGATATTCGCGAAACCCCTTGTCATCAACACGATGACCGG
>JAPPCV010000073.1 GCA_028824715.1 Boseongicola sp.
CCGTTCACCCGGCTCGCGACAAGCCAGTCACGCTACGCATGGGGTGAGCAGTTACATCCCAAGAAGAGATACAACCATAGATCTTGTATCAATCACAAGTGATAAATAATCATACATATTTAGGAGAAACAAATGAACGCATTGAATGAATTACTTGAATATCATAAGGAGCAAAGAGCATTTGCCGCACAGTACATTATCTGGGCAAGACAATTCGTTCCAGAGGATGCTATTTTCGAGTTTGACCCGTCAGTATCTGCAAATGATGTTTTTGAGCGGGAAGGGCAACTTCAGCATCAAAATTCTTCTTGAAAATATCCGCCTCTCGTTTTGTATCGAATTCAAGTTCACCAAGACGATTGCCATTTTCATCATGAAGATCAATTCTCCAGACTTGATATGGCCTTGAAGACGCTATTATCATCTAATGCTCCATTCACCAAGTGCCGTCACCACACATGTACAATGCCATCAATGCACGGCGACGGCACGCACTTACCCCGTCAAGCAGGGCATGTCAATTCACGACCAAGTCCATTGGACCTGCGCTCCAGCCGCGTAAGAAGTCGTTCTGGACATAACCAACGTATGCAACCTTGTTCTGCCACATGACCGCTTCCAGATCGCCCATCAATTCCACGACTGAGTATTGCAGATCTTCGATGTTTTTGCATCCAGGTGCAAGCATTCGATGGCCAATGAATATGTTCTTGACCATCTGCATTGCGCCTTCTTTCGTGTCGCATAAAAAGTAGATCTGGATCACCTTGGCATGGGCGGATGAACAGCAGAAGGATAATAGAACAGATAAGATCAGAACTTTCATTGTTTCACTCCTGTTCCTGGCAAGAACAACCCACGCAAGCGGGTCATTGCCAACGTACAGAAGTGAGGACGTTTCCTGCCTATTCGCCAAAGCGCAGGGAGCAACCCCCTTGCTGGGTACATGGCTGTTGTATTCAGCAGGTGACCCGCCCCTGAGAGCGGACACTTCTGTTTGTTGGCAGGGATGAGGCTAGGACGAGGACTGCGGGCGTGTCAACCGCTACTTGCAGGCTCTGCACAAGCGATGTAGTCATCACGCAGCCGTTGTAGTGTCAGTGGTATTCTGACGGTAGTAAGCCGCCAGTTCTATTTATCTTCCTCACCTGAGCGTCATCTGCCTGTCAGTGAGTTCCTTGCAAGTGACGCTCTCAGTGCGTTGTGTCAGGGCCTCAGTGACGTCTTCTCCGCTGAACTGGAAGAAGGTCATATAGTTGTCCAGGTACTTGGTAGCGACGCCGTTGAAGGGCCTCATAAACCGCTTCACCTGCCCATGGAGCGAGTTGATGTTCTGCAAGTGGATGCTGTCGTTGCTCGATGTGCGATGCGGCAGGGCGTGATGCGTCAGCCCCTGCTCCTGGGCAAAGCGCGGATAAGCATTATGCATGTCCGTAACGAGGATGGCGTCTCTTGCTATGTGCGGGCCCAGCACATTTTTGACTTGCTTGATAGTTGGGCGGCCCAGGCACGTGCTCTCTAGCAGTATGCTCTTGGAGCGATCTACCGCTGTCAGGACGCATACCTGCTCCTTGCTTATGCCGCGCTTGCGTATGCTCTTGCCGCGCTTGTGGGGAGGTCTGGGCAGGTTTCGATTTTTGCCCTTATAGCTCAGGGCGAAATAAGTCTCGTCTGCTTCAACTATGCCGTTCAGTTCTGGGTTGCTTGTTTGAGTCAATGCGTGGAGAATCTTGTGTCTCCAAAAGAACGCCGTGTCTTTGTGAATTCCTGTCGCTTTCGCAATCTTACGAACGGACAATTGACTTGAGAACATCAGATCCAAGTAGTGATTCCAAGTCGAAAGTGACTTTTTGCTTCCATAAAATGCGGTTTTGTTGTTTGCGCCAAAAGTTCTGCTGCAAGATTTGCTTAGACATTTGTACCTTTGAACATTTCTTGTCTTACCGCATTTCTTGAACTTGTCGTGATTGCAATGCGGGCAATTCGTTGGATTCTCATTTACTTTCAATTCGAGGCTGTTTTCGAACTCCAAATTGAGTACTGCTCTCAGTTCTTGTTTCAGTTCTGGGGTGAGTTGGCGGAGGAATGTTTCTATTGTCATAATCTCTATATAGAGATCATTATCAAAATTTCAAGTTGACCAATGTACTTTTTTATGATATTCTTTCTTGGAATTCCAATTGGATAGAGGGAATAATGAAATGACTGGCATAAATAAGCGCGTAATCGAAAAGAATTTGAATGTTCTTACTCTTGGAAAGCCAAATGAAGAGAAGGAAAGACTAAGAGAATTCGCGCAGACTTTGATTTCATTGTTAGGAGGTTATGACGAAGAGATGAAGAGAGAAATTATTAAAAAACTTTTGCCTTTGCTTGAGGAAGCGGAAAAGAATTTTGAAAAAGGTCAGAAACAATTCAAGAAAGGTCAAGAGAAGATGAAGAGATATAGATCAAATCTTATGGAGGAACTTATGAAAATTGAAAATAGGTCTGGTGACGATGACTAGATCTTGTGTTGTGTCATCTTGGTGATCTGGTGCAAGATTTAGTTAGCACTACGGTTTACGGACAAAGCGAAGGCTTTCAATCGCCCTGCAAGAAATGGACAGAGGGTGTGCCCAAGAAGTCTTGCTCATTCAACTCCGGTAATTTGATGGACAGGCGGAGCAGGATCTCGTTCACGCGTCCGATCTCGTCCCGCGTCAGCGGCTCGCCCATCCCTCGCCGCCAGGTCATGGATTGCCTGACAATCGCCAGCGAGAGCGCGTCGAACCTGAGACGTCGCCGGTCGAGCATCGTCGAATGGAGGTGGATAGTCGCGGGGTGTTTGCTCCCGCCGACCCAGAAGTCTTGCGACGGCACCGTCGCGGCGGCGGCGAGCGGGAATGCGGTCCGAGAGTTGCCGCTCTCGTGCAGGAAGTCGTAGAGAACATCGGCGAGATCCTCCACTCATTGTTCTCCTCCATCAGGTTCATGTCGACCGCCACGACCTGGCGAACGGCGCGGCGAACGGACCTTTGACAGCATGGGCGGAGGTGTCATCGCTCACCACTCAATCCCCAATCTCGCTTTCGCATCAGGCGTCTTCGCCCAAGGCTCCCCCGGCATCTTCCCGATGAGACTCTCGAATATTGCCCTGACGGCGTGACCGGTCGAGTCGTCGGTCATGCGTTCGGCCGAGTCGGCTGACAGCAACGGGCGCAGATCCATCAACAGGTTGCCCCTCGCGAACTTCGCGAGCATCCGCTCTTCGGCCTGCGCGCGTGAGATCTGCACGCCCCCATCGGCGAGATATCGTGCGAACAGGTTCACGACGTGACCACAGTCGAGACCGTCGAAGACCACGAGCCCATGGGCCAGATCGTACAGGTCTCTGCCCTTGTCCCTTTGAAGGAGCGCGCGAAACTTGGTCGCCAGCATCTCCTCGTTGGAGAATGTCGGTATCGTCGACGCGCCCGAGAACCAGGGATTCTCTACGGCAAACGGCGCCATCACGACCGGGTCGTAGGCGGTGCGTTCACGCGTGTTGATTGCGAGCTTGAGGCGGATGGGGTGTTCGCCGCCATCTTCCGCCGGCACAAGAAAGCGGATCTTCGGTGCGACCTTGCTCCGCTCGAAGCGTGCGGGACCGAGAAACGGCTCCAGAAGCTCTCGCAACCGAACCAGTATCGGACCGATCGCTCCTGCCGACGTCCGCACGAGGTCGATGTCCTCAGAATGGCGGAGCGGCTCCGGGAAGTGCAGCTTGTTGAGTGCGGTTCCGCCCCGGAACCGGAGCTCCGATGCAAGGAACGGGTCGCCGAACGTCTCCACGAGCGCGCGCGAGATGATCAGGTCTTGCTCAACCTGCCTCTGCTCGGCCCAAGGCGCCGTCTGGCTCCATTCAACGATGTTCTGGCTCGGGTTCACTCATCGACCTCCGGAAGCCGGCGCACAACGACCCGCCATCTCCGATCCCGTTCGACCGGATCGGTTGCGAAGACCGGGTCCCTCGCCTCTCCCCGGTCCAGCTCGGTCCAGGGCAGTTTGCCCCGCGACATCAGCATTTCGTGCATCCTAAATGTAATGCTGCGCCGGTCGAGAATGTCGAGCATGTAGCCCAATCGCTGAACGACAGGTTTCTCGAACCGAAGGGACAGGAACGCGAGCTGATCGCCGTCGACCCTGGACCCGAGGTCGGAGAGGACGGTGGCGACGTTGTCGATGCCGGCCGACCCCTTGCCGTAACGCATGAGATCGAGCGCCGTCAGCGCGGGCGAGGACACCTTCATCCTTCCGGTGTCGGTCTTGGTGTCTTCGACGCCGTCGACGATCGCGGCCATCTCCTTTCGGTAGTAGAAGACGATGAGGCTGCGCCCCGCCCGGATCCTGGGCATGCGTTTGCCAGCCACGACCTGAAATTCCGTTACGGCTTGATGGGTCGCACCGTGCAGCTCCGCGGCCTTCAGCAGGCCAACGTAATATGGTTGCCGCTCTCGTCGCATGAGCGCGTCCACGTACCAGGATGGCGGCGGCGCCCCCCAGGACGCGAATTGCGGAGGGACAGCAACATAGAATCCCTTGCGCGGACTGATCAGCCTGCCGCGTTTCTGAAGGCGCTGAGCGGCATCCAGGAACGCGCCGCGGTTGGTGCCGAGGGCTTCCACGGCCTCCTTCGCGTCGAAAACGACCCGGCCCTTCGACTGGAGCTCCGTGAGGTATTCCGCGAGAGTGGCTCGCCTTTCCCGAATCATGTGTGCAAATCCTTTATTCATACGGACTAACTTACATGATTTTTCCATGAGCGCAAAGTCATGCTGTGGAAACCGCATTTTTCGCGGTAACCAGGACATGAATCACTGATAACCCATCTCGACCGCATGTGCGCCCGATTCATCTGCATCGACAGTCATTCATCTGTCAGAGGCTTCCCTCGTTGACCCTGCGCCTCCTGATCGACAGGGTGTGCTCACTCGTGATTTGGGGCCCTCCTGCAATACTTCGGTTGCCGCAAATCGGAACATTCCGATTTGCGGCAACCGGTCAGGAGCAAGAGGCGGATGATGTCCGCCTGCGCGCCCCTTCGACCTTCGGCATGCCGGTCGAGTGCGTGGTGAAGCCGACGTATCTCGTCCCGGGACAGGAAGCGCGAGAGCCTCGGCCTCCGGTTCGGGAGCACGGATGCTGCCGGATTGGAGGCGATAAGATCGCGCTCCATTGCGAACTTCAGGCTCTGACGCAGGAGTCGCAGCGCGGAATTCGCCCCGCCGGGGGCGGTTCCGCTGTATTCCTCGAACCAGTGCTGGACGGCCTGCCGCGTGATCCGGTCGAGCCGCAACGGACCGAATTCGGGCAGGAGCCTCGCTTTCAGGACGTGGCCCCGGCCCCTGACCGTCGTCGGCTTGCACCTGTCGACCCAAGAGCCCCTCCACACACCCAGGGCGAACTCGAAGCATGTCGGCACTTCCCTTGCCGGTTCGGCTCCGTCGATTTGCAGTCGGAGGGTCTCGCGGCGCGCGTCTTCCGCCGGAACCAGGTCGACCCGGCCAAGCGAAACCTTCCGTTCGCCGAATGCGCAGGTCCACGTCTTCGTGCCCGTCGGATGGACACGAACGCTCAGGAACGGAACGGCCCGGTCGTGCACGGAGTATTCGCTTGCGGACGGCTTGAGCCGCCTCGCGCGTGCGACCGCCAGCCTGACCCCGGTCATGTCCGCCTCCCCCCGGAGCACGGCACCGATCGCGGCGGCTGCCCTCTCCGCCTCGAATTCGGCATGTTGGGCGTACCTGAGCGTTGTTCCCGGATCGTTGTGCCCGAGCAGCCGGCCCACCGTGAGGACGGTCTCTCCGCCCGTAACGGCGGCGCTCGCGTACGCGGAGATCGTGAAGGCGAACGTCCTTCAGGCCGGCCTCCGCCCGGATCCGTGACCAGGCGTCGCCGAGCGTCGTCTCTGCGACCGGACCGTCGGACCTGCTGGAAGGAAAGATCCAGGGCGACGTGCGTGGACGCCCGTCAAGGACCTCGCGGGCGGCCGACGACAGCCACACGGTGCGGGGACCCGTCTTGCCGTCGCGCAGGAAGACGTGCCCGTCGCGGAAGTCCCCCAGCGAAGGGTCCTGATTTCGCTCGACCGGCAACCGGTCAGAGCCAGAAGCCGGATGATCGAAGCAACCGGAAACGGCCTCGCCACCTGCAGCGCCCTGCCGGGCCTCCCGAATTCGGCATCCGACAGGAACCTGTCCCTGTTCATTTTCCTGTATCTCCTGATGCCTTTGCACGGATTGCTGCCCTCGGGGCGCAGGCCGTCGGCCTCGGCCACCTTCATGATGGCCGAGAGCCCGGGCATCGACCGTTCCGCCACAGCCTCGAACAGCGTCTCCTCGTCCGAGGCCGGGCGTCCGGTCCGGATGGAGGCAAGCATGCCCCTTGCCCTTTCCCGCTCCTCACCGACCGTCATGCCGTCGGGGTCGCCCACGATCCTCCAGATCCGCCGACCTTCGTGCCGGACGTGCAGGAAGAACCGCTTCAGGCCGCTCGGCAGGACCCTGACGCCGAATCCCGCGAGGGCGGTGTCCCGGACGTTCCGGGTGGAATTTGCCGGACGCAAGGCGCGAACCCTTGCGTCCGTGAGTCCCGTTCTGGACATGAATCTCTTCCTCCTGTAAGTTGCGGAATCGGAGAAAATCGCTTTCGATTTCGCCCGAACTCGCGATTTTGAGAGGAAGAAAGAAACTCGATTTCAACGGCTTGGCACCGCAGGTGCGTCAGAGGGTGTCTCCCGGACCCGTCCGGCGCCGGAAACGGCGTGCGAAATCCCTCGACCGCGCAAACACCGGAAATTCCCGGAACTGAGGAGGGAAACACATGAATGCTGGAGTCATCGGTCTCGGAGACATGGGATCCGGGATCGCCCGCAACCTGATCAAGAACGGTTTCAACGTCATCGGCGTGGATTTGAGCGCGGACCGCATGACCGCCTTCACCGAAATGGGTGGCACGCCCGCCGAATCTGCGGCCGAGGTCGGCGCAAACGCTGATGCCGTCTTTGTCATGGTGATGAACGGAGACCAGGCGAAGTCCGCCATCCTGGGAGACGGCCTCGTATCCTCCATGACCAAGGGCGGCGCAGTGATTCTCACTGCCACGGTCAAGCCCCGCGAAGCACGTGAGATCGGACAGGCGCTGGCGGATACCGGACTCCACATGATCGACACGCCGGTTTCGGGCGGATTTCCCGGTGCACAGGGTGGCACGCTGACAATGATGGCGGCGGCACCTGACGATGTCCTTGAGCGCTTTGCTCCCGTGATGGAGGCCGTGTCCGCGAACATTCACCGGGTCGGCGGCAAGCCGGGAGACGGCCAGACCGTGAAAGCCTGCCTGCAATCGCTGATCGGTGCGCAGTTCTCAGCAACATTCGAGGCGGCAGCCCTTGCCGCCAAGGCGGGCGTTCCCGGTCAAGTCATCCTCGACGTGTTCTCAACTTCCTCGGCAGGTTGCGGCATCGTGAACAACGCGATCGAGAAGATCATTGACCGACGGTTCGAGGGCACTGGCAGCCACATCAACACGATGCACAAGGATCTCACGATCTCGATGGGACTAGGCGAGGAACTCGGTGTCCCCCTTCACACAGCGGCTGCCGCAATGCAGATATTTCACGCTGGCCGAACCAGATTTCCGGACGGAGACAACTGGGTCTGCACACGCGTGATGGAGGAGATCGTCGGCGCGGAACTGCACAGGAGCGCTGCAAGGCCCCGAAAGTAACGGACACGCGCTGTCCCAAAGATAGGTGCAGGGCCGTGCACGGAAGGACATTTCAGTCGTGCCCTTTGCGCAGTCGACACGCTTGATCCCGGCGAGCGCAAAGCCGGAACCCGATGCCGGCACATGTGCAGAATGCCGCAGTCTCGGTTGATCGCATATGTCGACCAGAACCGCCGATCGACTTGCAGGAACACGACCTGCAGGAGATTGGAGAAGGCGCATGCAGGTCGTTCAATTGGCGTGGGGCGAGAAATCGGAGGCACCGAACGGCAGGTTCAAATGATCTGCCGAACCTGCTTGATGGTCATGAACATCCGGGCTGCATTGCTTGCGAAGCTCTGAAATCCAAATTCCTCGTACCAACCCTTGCGTCGGACAAGGGCTTCCCGATCACCGTCCGACATCACGTCCAGCACAACGGCATGGCAGCCAGCTTCATCGGCGATGATGCAAGCCTTCTCGAACACATGGTGCATGAGAAGACTGCCAACCCCAAGACCTTGGGCCTGTTGATCGACCGCAACTTGTCCAAGGAAAAGAACAGGGATTTCGCCGTGGTTCGGTGTGCCTCTTCGTCGTCTGGCCAGTTCGGCCACATTCATCGTACCGACATTGATCGCATGATAGCCAAGGATCATTGTCTCCCCCGGTTCCACCGCGACGTAGACCCTGCTCATGTCGTCTTTCTGCTGCTTCTTCGCTGACAACTTCAGAAAATTGTTCAACCGACCGACGCCACAGTCAAACCCGGAGTGATCATGTCGCACCGGGTTCCATTTTTCGATGTTGACGAGAGTGTCTTCAGTCAGCATTTGCCACGCGACGCCGATAGGAAGCAGCAGCCTTGATTGCGCGTGGCGTCGGCGCCGGTGGCTTGTCGAGCGCCGCAGCAAACAGCCTGGCATCATCTGCTGTCAGCACATGGCGCGAACTGCCTTCAATGACCCGCTGCGCTTCCTTGGCAATCGCGTTGCGGAGGAACACGGACTTTTCGACGCCCAGTGCTGTCGTGGCACGTTCAATCAATGCGGCCAGGCTGTCGCCATGACGCACCTGCGTAGTGCGCGTCTGCTTCTCGCCACTCAGGCCAGTCACATTCAGGTCCAGCACCTTCGGCCTCCTTCTTCCTGCCCAGAATGTAGTGCATTTTGCATTACAGATCAAGCACGCGATTGCCTCTGCCACGGCGCAAGCCCTGCGCTTCGAAGATCTTGATCGGCATCCTGACAGAGATCCGGCACCGAGGGGCAACGGTGGCGCAACCCTCCCGAACATCCGCAGGTAGCGTCCGTCATGATCCCTCGCAGTTCAAGTGCCGGCAGGGCCATGGTCGTCGTACGTCTCCGTGTTCTGCGTCAGACCTCGCCGCCCAGCAGTTCCGACGCAATTCGCTCGACGACCGGACGGCCTTCCGCTGCCATCATGCCTGGGCGCAGACGCCGATCGTAGAGCATGCGCAGCAACAGTTCGTCCTGAACGGTCAGGAACGCGAATTCCTCGTCATCGTTGAAGATGGAGGGGCGCACCCCGGGACTGTCGTTCGGCAAGCCAAGCCCTTGCGCAAGCTCCTCGTGGTAACACGACTGCCGCAGCAGCGTCGGATGCTCGGCCCGGACAACGGCGACTGCCTTGGCGTAGACTCCCTTCACGTTTCCCTCGGCGGCGTAGACCAGGCAAAGCGTTGGGCGACGAATGCCAAGCACCTTGCTGACGGTGGACGCATCTATGCCTGAGTGGATCGCCCGAAGCACCGGACCCATTGCACGACGCTCGTCTTCGTTGACGACAAAAACGTGGAAATTGACCCTGCGCGAAGTCAGCGTGATCGGGACGCCTGTCAACGCCGACAGCCGCCGCGCAAAGCGCGCGATGAACTCCCGGTCGCGGTTGCGCATTTCCTGCGACACCGACGAACCAAAATGCACCTGCATGCGGATCGGGCCTTCCCAACGATGCAAATGCGATTCGGCTTGGCGGGAAACGATCCGGTCTCCCACCCTGGTGAATTCCTCGAAGAACGCGATTCGCATGAAATTGTCGACAAGCTGTCGCCTTGTGAAAGTTGCGTCCGGCCCTCCTCCGTCGACGCGCAGCAGCCCCCGCGCCAAGTAGCCTTGCTGGACTCGTCCGTAGTGTTCCTGCAGCGCACGGCTTGTCGGAGAGATGTCGGCCGACAAGCCCTCGCCTGGCGCCAGCACAACATCAGGCGCGCCCGGCGTCGGCATGGGCTGGCATGCGCAAAGTGCAAGCACGACGAGTCCCGCCGCAAGGGTCGGTGTCAAGCCACGGATTGCCACGTTGACTGCAGTCCTTTCTCCACCTGACGAAACCTGACGCGATTCGCTGCAGCCGGAACCCGCGCGGTTCTCGTTCGCCAGCACATCTTCAGGCAATCTAGGCTCGCTATGCTCCAGGAACACGCCACCTTCAATCCCTCGTGCCGAAATTGCCCCTGCCCAATGCAAGTCCAATGCCGCGCCGTGCGTCGTTGGCATGTCCGCCAGCACGGCGAACGACCGATTCTGACCAGGTGCCGGACTGGTGCGTGGAGTTGACCCCGGCATGCGGACGCGGTCAGGTGTACCGGTCCACCTGTCCCGCCCGCTGGTCGATCCCGGTCCGGTTCCCGCGCTCAGAGACCTCGTTCGCGCATGATTCTCGAAGGGGGCGCCAAGGACGACGAGGCACGCATTACCTTGGTATCGAGACGTTCCGGTGAGGGACGAATGCCATCCTCGACCCATTTCGCCAGAGCGGTGGCAGCCCTGCGTCCCATCTCGCGCACCGGCAAGTGAACCGTTGTGAGTGCCGGCGTCGTGGCAGCTGAACTTGGCAAATCGTCGATGCCGACAACCGAAACTTCTCCAGGAACCGAAACGCCAAGTGCCTGAAGCCCGAACAATGCGCCTTGGGCCAGCACGTCCGACAGGGCAAGAACTGCCGTTGTCCGGCAAGGTTCGGCGAAGTCGCGCCTTGCCGCATCGGATGCGGCAGACACGTCGAGCGGCATGGCGCAAAACCTGAACTCGACCTGTTGGTCATTCCTGAACGCCTTCAGGCGCGCCCGGGTTCGATCGTTTCCGGCCGACGGCCCGTGATAGACCGCGATGGCCTGATGGCCGCTTTCCTGAAGCAGCCCAAGCGCGGACCGGGCCGCACTCTCGTTGTCGTAGCCTACGGTTGGAAGGTGATACGAGGGATCAAAATAGGAAGTTGCCACCACGGGCAGTTCCCACCTCTCGATCAATGCATCAAGAACCGGGCTGCGCGTGACCCCCGACACGATCAGCCCTTCGACACCGATATCGACAAGCCCCCTTGCGCGCTCGGCTTCCCTGTCGGGGTCCTCCTTTGTCGTCGCCACGACCAGGGACAGGCCGTATCCCGCAAGTTCCACTTCAAGCGCATCGAGAAAGCGCGAGAATATCGCGTGATCAAGCGTAGGCACCAACGCGCCAACCACGTGCGTGCGGCCCGAGTTGATCGCCCGGGCTGCCGCACTTGGCACAAAGTGAAGCGCGTCGATTGCAGCCTGGACCTTGGCACGCGTGGCCCCCGACACCAATGCGTTGCCGTTCAGGACGCGGGACACCGTGGCCGTCGAAACTTCAGCCTTCCGCGCCACATCTCGAAGCGTCACCCTTCTCTTTTCCGGGACACCCGCCATTTCATCGGCCCGAAGTTCGTTTCGAGCTTCCTCCTGCACTCCGATATTGACAATTGTAACCGATCACATGCTAAATGTAACCGGTTTCATGCCGCCCGGGGGGACAATGCTGGATCAGCGAGTGTTGCAAAGCTTCTCAAACGCGGAGCAAGAAGTGTTGGGAAGGCACTTTCCAGGATTCCCTCGACCGTCTGACGGCACCAAGTTCACGATTCAGCCGCGATCGATTCGAAAACTGAACCTCGAGGGCGGCGATCTCCTCGCGATCGACGGCTACGGTACAGTCGCCGTCGCCGCATTTGACGCAAGTGGCCAGCCCAAGCCGTCGCATCTCGGCTTGCGGGGGCCGGTCGAGATCGACGCGGAGAGCTTTCATGCAAAGCCGCTTCTCGGTTGGATCGCCGCGAACGGGGGCGTGGCGGACAGCGCGATTCAGGCGGTGACTATCGAGAGTCACGGGGACCCGGTGATCCTCAAGGCGAGAGACTCGGCGACGGTCTGGCTGATCCGGCCCTCGGCGCGGGAAGACCTGGTTGCCGGCGCCGCGCAAGGCGTGATCAGCGCAACCCTGCAGCCGGCCAGCGGCCATACTGTGACACCCGACCCGATCGGCAAGGTGCGGGAGGAGTTCACGGTCTTGCGCGGGACCGCGAGGGCCTACGAGGTCAAGAAGGGCGAATTCGTTCAGATCATCGACTTGGAGGGACAGCAGTGCTCGGACTTCCAGGCCATTCGATTGCGTGGCCTTGACGGTGACGAGGAACTCGTGATCGACAGCACCGCGACACGCAGCATGGTAAGACGCGCGTATCCTGGACCCGGCCTCTTCGACAAGTTCTACGATGCGTCGCTTGCTCCCCTTCTGCAGGTCGTCCAGGACAGCTGCGGTCGCCATGACACGTTCGGCATGGCCTGCACGGCGCGGGGCTACGAGGAACGGGGATTTCCGGGCCACGTGAACTGCTCGGACAACATGTCCCTCGCGTTTGCTCCCTTTGGCGTCGCTCCGCGGGTTGCATGGCCCGCCGTGAACTTCTTCTGGAACACCTGGATCGACCCTCATCACCAGATCCAGACGGAAGAGTCGCATTCACGTGCCGGGGACTTCGTCGTGATGAAGGCGCTTGACGACCTTGTCTGCACCTCTACCGCCTGCCCCGACGACATTGACCCCATCAACGGATGGAACCCGACGGACATTCATGTGCGCATTTACGAGAGCGATAACGTGATTCAGCGCGCCGTCGCCTACCGGCCGAAGGAAGACGGTCCAATGAGCATGAGCCAAACCTCCGCCTTTCACCCGCGGCTTGAGCCCCTGACCAACGCGTTTGCGCCCGCGCGTGACCTTTGGTCCCCGGTCTCGTTCCCCGGCCACGGAACGCTTGAGGAGTACTGGGCCTGCAGAACCGCTGTCACCGTTCAGGACATGAGCGGACTTCGGAAGTTCGATGTCATCGGACCGGATGCCGAGCGCCTGCTTCAGCACGCCGTGACCCGCGACGTCGCAAGGCTTGCCGTCTGGCGTGGAACATACGCGCTCATGTGCGACGAGACCGGCCAGGTGATCGACGACGGCACGCTGTTTCGCATGGCGCCGCGACTGTTCCGCTGGTGTTGCGGCACCGAGGAGAGCGGGCGCTGGCTGACCCGGCTCACCGAGGAAAGAGGGTGGCAGGTACGCATCCACGATCTAGGCGGCGCACTGCCCAATCTGGCCGTTCAAGGGCCAAGGTCCCGGGATCTCCTGCGTAACATCCTGTTCACCCAGCCACATGTGCCGTCGCTGGAGCAGATGCGGTGGTTCGGCGCGACCGTCGCCCGACTGCACGACCGCGAGGGCGCACCCTTCTTCCTGACACGCACCGGATACACCGGCGAGTTGGGCTACGAGATCTTTTGCAGTGCCGCGGACGCGATCGCCGTATGGGACGCGCTGGCGGCGGCCGGCAGGACCCACGGGCTCACGCCCATGGGCTCCGACGCTCTTGAGATCATACGCATCGAGGCGGGGTTCGCCGCACCGGGATCGGAGTTTGCGCCAGGAGTTGACGCGCTGGAGGCCGGTCTTGGATTTGCCGTCGACATGAACAAGCCGGATTTCGTGGGTCGCGCGGCGCTCGAGCGAAACGCCGCGTCGGAAAGACGCGTCCTGAAGGGTCTCGTCTTCGAATGTGACGACGTCCCCTCCCACGGAGCGCCGATTTTCGTTGGCGAACGGCAGGTGGGGGTTGTCACCTCTGCCACGAGGTCGCCGACGCTCGAACGCGCCGTTGCGCTTGCACGGCTATCGGTTGAGCATGCCGCCGACGAAACCGTGCTGGAGGCAGGTCAGCTCGACGGCCGCATGAAGAGGCTCACGGGCAAGGTGACTTCAATTCCCTTCGTGGACCCGAGACGCGAGAGGCCGCGGGCATGAGCGTTGTCGAGGTCGATGGCGTTTGGAAGATCTTCGGCGACAAGGCCGACGAAGCCATAGCCGCTGTCCGCAACGAAGGGCTTGGAAAGCCCGAAGTGCTGGACCGGTTTGGCGCGATCATAGGCGTAAAGGACGCCTCGTTCACGGTCGAGGAGGGCGAGATATTCTGCCTGATGGGCCTTTCAGGCTCGGGCAAGTCGACATTGGTTCGCCACATCAATCGCCTGATCGAGCCCACCACGGGCACGATCCGCATCCTTGGCGAGGACATCGGGGCGATGACGCCCGAGGTGCTGCGCGCGCTCCGCGCGGAGAAGATCGGAATGGTCTTTCAAAACATGGCCCTGCTCCCGCATCGTTCGGTCAGGGACAATATCGGTTTCGCGCTCGAACTCCGAGGCAAGGATGCCTACCATCGCGCTCAGCTTGCGGACCATGCCCTCGAAACGGTGTCCCTGCACGGTTACGGCGACCGGCTGCCTTCGGAGCTTTCCGGTGGCATGCAACAGCGCGTCGGCCTGGCGCGGGCGCTCGCCGCGGATCCCGAAATCCTCTTGATGGACGAACCCTTTTCCGCACTCGATCCGCTCATTCGCCGGAACCTGCAGGACGAGTTCCTGGGCCTCAGC
This sequence comes from Boseongicola sp., assembly GCA_028824715.1. GTDB lineage: Bacteria > Pseudomonadota > Alphaproteobacteria > Rhodobacterales > Rhodobacteraceae > JAJEFO01. The sequence goes on from JAPPCV010000073.1 coordinate 14,465, forward strand.
CAGAATCTCAGGAAGACCACCATCTTCATCACTCACGACCTGGACGAAGCGATCCGGATGGGTGACCGCATCGGCATCATGAACGACGGCGAAATCGTCCAGATCGGCACGGCCGAAGACATCGTCACGGCGCCCGCGGACGACTACGTGGCAGACTTCGTCGCCGGGATTTCCAGGCTGAAGCTCGTTTCCGCATCAAAGATCATGGTGGCGGTCGAAAACCACGTCGCGCGGCACGGACCCATTGACGACGCCCACGACTACCCGACGGCGCGCCCCGAAGACGATCTCGACACGCTCGTGGAACTTTCCACCGGCACCGAGCTTCCCGTGCTGATTCGGCACGATGGCAACACCGTGGGGATAGTCACCAAGGACACGCTCCTTCACGGACTGCAAGGGACTGAGAGCCAATGAGCACAACTGCAGCATTGGGTGGAGCGGAACCGCGCGACGTCGAGAGCCGCGACGTATCGGTCACCGTGTTCGCGGATCGCAATGCGGCCTATTACGGCTCGGTCTTCGAACGCCTCCAGAAGGGCGAGCTGCCGTTCTGGCACATGAACCTGGCGGGACTTCTGATTCCGTGGGTCTGGAGCGCCTGGCGCGGCGTATGGCTGATGTTCTGGGTCTCGCTCGCGCTGGACATGGTCGGGCTCGTCTGCCTGATGCAGAACTTCAAGTACGGGCCATTGCTTGCAGACGCTCATCTCGACCCTTCCGCCAACGCCATCCTGATCGAACGCTATACGCGCTGGCTGGGCGTCTACAACAACGTCGGCGTCGCCACGCTCATCCTGGGCCGCCTGCTCATCGGGCTACAGGCAAACAGATGGTATTTCAGGCAATATTCAAAATGGCGTATCGACGGGCACACGGCCCATGGCGTCATGGCACGGCGCGTGGCAATCGCAGTGTTGATATTGGTGCTTGTAGCGCCAATAACCCTCTACCGGGCAACGCAGCAGAGAATCGACGAACGCGCCTGCTTCAACCAGGTGCGTGCGATCGACGGCACCCAGCGACTGCTTTCCCGTTATGGCGTGACTGAAGTATCCGACCTGACGTCCGCCATGAATGATCAACGGGACAGGCTTGTCACAGAAAAGGCGACTCTGGAAGCGAGCGCGTCCCTGACCGACGACCAGAAGGGCCGGCTCAGCGAAATCCGGCGGGAAGTGCGCCAGCTCAGGCGCGAGAACGATGCGGTCGAAGACTTCAAGGCCGTCTCGGCCAAGGACCGCTTCGACTGCCTGTTCATCGACGACTTCCCGACGCTTGCACGCATCGACCCGCCCGAGGACGTGACATACAGGCGCGTGCCGGACGAGGACGCGATTGCACAAGGACGAAGCGGTGCCACGAAAGTCATCAGGCAGGTCAAGGATCCGGTGGAAGGGCGGACCGTCAACATCTTCACATACACGGCGGAATCAATCGACATCGGCATCAATTTCCTGCGTGCCCAGTATGCCGGAATCTTCGACGCGCTCACCAACGTGCTCCGGCAGTCGCTGATTCGCGTGGAAGTGGCGTTCATGCTGACTCCCTGGCCGGTTCTGGTCGGCCTTGCCATGATTCTGGCCTGGGCCTACTGCGGCACGGGCACAGTCGTGTTTGTCGGGTCTTCCCTGACCTTTTTGGCCGTCTTCGAACTCTGGCAGATCGCGATGCAGACGATGGCGCTGGTCGTGGTGGCTACGGCGATTTGCATCTTCGTTGGCTTGCCAGTCGGAATCTGGATGGCAAAGAACCGGATCGCGAACTGGGTCACCGAACCGATTCTCGACGTGATGCAGACCATCCCCTCGCTTTCGTATCTCGTCCCCGCCGTGGCCTTCTTCGGAATCTCGCAGCCTCCGGCAGTGCTCGCAACGGTGGTCTTCGCCATACCGCCCATGGTGAAGCTGACCGCCCTTGGCATCAGGCAGGTCCCGCAAAGCACCAAGGAGGCGGCCCTTGCCTTCGGCGCATCCGAACGGCAGCTGCTGACAAAGGTCGAACTTCCAATGGCCGTGCCATCAATAATGGCAGGCCTGAACCAGACAATCATGCTGGCACTCTCCATGGCAACGATCTCGGCATTCATCGGCGCGGAAGGCCTTGGCGCGATCGTGACCGCCGCGCTGGGCGATGCCCAGGCCGGAAAGGGACTGCTCGCAGGCATCGCCATCGCCCTTGTGGCCATGGTGATCGACAGAATTCTCAAGGGGATCCGCAGTTCGCTGAGCCGGATCTGAGAATGCACAAGACTCAATCTCAAGAAGGGAGAAAGACCATGAGACTTACATTGAAGGCGGCGGCGATTGGCACAGCGCTCCTTGCGGCGACCAGTGCCAGCGCGCAGGAGACCGTCAAGCTCTCCGACCTGAGCTGGAACGGCGCCCGCGCAATCGGCCACGTCCTGAAGGCCATCATCACCGGCCCGATGGGAAGCCAGGCAGAAATCATAGAAGGCATGAACCAGCAGTCGGTCATCTATGCCGGCATGGACAAAGGGGACGGCTCGATCGACGTCCACACCGACATGTGGATGCCCAACTGGCAGTCTGCCTGGGACGAGTACATCGTGGGCAACGGCACGGTTGACCACAACATGCCCTACAAGGGCACTTCAAACATCTACGTTCCGTTCTACATGGCCGACACGATTCGCTCCATCGAGGACCTCAAGAAGCCGGAAATCGCGGCCATGTTCGACACGGACGGCGACGGCCTGGGCGAATACTGGGCCGGTGACGTGACCTGGGCGTCGACGAAGCGTTGGCAGATCAAGTTCAAGTCCTACGGCCTGGACAGCCTTTGGGAGCCGAACATCATCTCCGCCGACACGTTCAAGGCCGGTCTTGCTGCGGCTTACGCCGCGTCACAGCCGCAGCTGTTCTACGCCTGGACACCCGAGTCCATCCACGTGCAGTTCGATCTTGTGAAGGTCGAGGAACCGGCCCGCTTCGAAGGCTGCGAAGATGTCGATCTCGATGCCGAGAACTGGCTGGAAGTCTCGCACTTCGAGTGCGTCATCAAGGACAACGACGTCTATATCGCGTTCTCGAAGTCGCTCTGGGATCGCAACCCGGCGGTGGCAAAGATGCTCAAGAACGTGCAGCTCACCGGTGACGAAGTAGGCCTGTGGATTCTTGAAATCTTCGAGAAGAAGCGGGATCCGCAGGAAGTCGCCGAGGAGTGGATTGCCGACAACCAGGACATCGTGAACGCCTGGATCAACGGCTGATCCAACGCCAAGTGCCAGATCGGTTCACGCGCCCTGCCCTGGGCGCGTGAATCCCTTCTGTCCGAAGACTCTCCTCCATCGCAGCAGGAACTCGGGCCGGTCGATTGACCGTAGGTCCGCGACCCTTGGCGACGGCATCATGCAGTGCCGGTCTCACGTCCTGCGACGATGCGCGACCCCGCTGAATGCTGGCTGCGCAATCACGCTGCGATTTGCACGGATCACTGTTTGCAGCTATCCGATGCCAAGCATCTTCCGGTTCGCGGCAGCATCCGTGTCACCGCCCGCAAAATCGTCAAAGGCCCTTTCGGTCACACGGATGATTTGGTCTCTCACGAAGGCCGCCCCTTCCCGGGCGCCGTCCTCCGGATGCTTCAGGCAGCACTCCCATTCCACCACGGCCCAGCCGTCGAATTCGGCAGCCGTGAGCTTCGAGAACACGGACACGAAATCCACCTGCCCGTCGCCAAGTGACCTGAAACGGCCCGCGCGGTCGACCCAAGGCTGATAGCCCGGATAAACCCCTGCTGACCTGTCGGGTTGAATTCGGCATCCTTGACGTGAAACATGCGGATCCGGTCCTTGTAGATGTCGATGTTGTCCAGGTAGTCGAGGCATTGCAGCACGTAGTGCGACGGGTCGCAAAGCATGCAGGCCCGCGCGTGATTGCCGGTTCGCTCCAGGAACATCTCGTACGTGATACCGTCATGCAGATCCTCGCCGGGATCTATCTCGAAGCAGATGTCGACCCCGCAATCCTCGGCGTGATCAAGTATCGGACGCCTGCGCGAAGCCAGTTCGTCAAACGCCGTCTCGATCAGTCCCGCCGGGCGCTGCGGCCAAGGATAGATGTATGGCCAAGCCAGTGCCCCCGAAAACGCCGCCTGTTCCGTGAGACCGAGATTCCTCGAGGCGGGCAGCGCCTTCCTGACCTGGTCGACCGCCCATTCCTGCCGCGCCACGGGATTGCCGCGCACGGATTCGGCGGCAATCCCGTCGAAGGCCGTGTCATGCGCCGGGTGCACTGCCACAAGCTGGCCTTGAAGGTGAGACGACAGCTCGGTCACCTCGATGCCGTTCTCGGCGGCCGTTCCCTTGAACTCGTCGCAACGGTCCGTGCTTTCGGCGGCCTTTTCCAGATCGAAGAGGCGATCGTCCCAGGATGGCACCTGCACCCCCTTGTAGCCGCAATCGGCTGCCCAACTCGTGATGCCGTCCCAGGAATTGAATGGTGCGTCGTCACCTGCGAACTGCGCCAGGAACGGCGCTGGCCCCTTCATCGTCTTCATGACGGGGTCTTCCCGGTTCATTGACTGTTCGGCCTGCAGCGATTCGCCCTGCCGTCATCGGGAAGGCACGCATTTCCGGGCCTTGCGCAACACCGCCCCGGCATCGCCTCGGCACTTGTCATGCGAATCCTGGCAAAATACGGTCACGGCATGAAGATTGATTGCTTAGGCGCCGATGCGCTCTCCGACAGGCTCGAAGCCAAGCGCGACGACCTTGTGTCGTTGACGCAGGAACTGGTCCGCATCCCAACCGTCAATCCTCCGGGCCAAAACTATCGCGACATCTGCGAGTTTCTCGCCCGTCGCCTCGAAAGATCCGGCTTCACGGCAACCATCGAACGTGCCGAAGGTGCGCCCGGCGACAGCGATCGTCATCCTCGCTGGAATGTCGTTGCGCGGCGCGAGGGGGCGTCACCTGGACAGTGTGTCCACTTCAACAGCCACATCGACGTGGTCGAGGTTGGGCGCGGTTGGACCTTTGACCCGTTCGGGGCCGAACTCGCCGACGGGAAGATCTTCGGGCGCGGATCCTGCGACATGAAGGGCGGGTTGGCGGCCTCGATCATCGCGGTGGAAGCCTTCGTCGAGGCATGTCCGGGACATCCGGGCATGATCGAGATTTCCGGGACTGCCGACGAGGAGACCGGTGGCTACGGCGGTGTCGCGCATCTCGCCGAACAAGGCCGCTTTGCACATGTTGATCACGTGATCATACCGGAACCGCTGCAGAAGGACCGCATCTGTCTCGGTCACCGGGGCGTCTGGTGGGGCGAGATCGAAACGCACGGGCAGATCGCGCATGGATCGATGCCGTTCCTCGGCGACTGCGCGGTGCGCCACATGGGCGCGGTCCTGCGCGAAATGGAGGACAAGCTCTATCCGGCGCTTGCCTTGAAGCGCACGGACATGCCGGTCGTGCCGGCGGGCGCGCGGCAATCCACGATGAACATCAACAGCCTGCACGGCGGGCAGGCAGAGCCGCCGGAAGACTTCACCGGCTGGCCTTCGGCCTGCGTGCCCGACAATGCGCGAATGATCGTCGACCGGCGCTACCTGATCGAGGAAAGCCGGGACGAAGTCGTGCGCGAGATCGAAGACGTGCTCAATGGAATTGCGCGAGAGAGACCGAACTTCAGCTACGACCTTCGCGAACTCTGGAGCGTGGCACCCACGATGACCGAAAGGGACGCGCCGGTCGTCAAAGGCGTCGCCAAGGCCATCAGGGACGTCTTCGGCAGGGACCCGGACTACGTCGTCTCGCCCGGCACCTACGACCAGAAGCACATTGACCGGATCGGAAAGCTCGACAACTGCATCGCCTACGGACCCGGCCTCTTGGAACTCGCGCACAAACCGGATGAATACGTCGTAGTTCAGGATATGATGGACTCGGCCAAGGTCATGGGGCTTTGCCTCATGGATCTGCTCACCTCGCAACAAAAGGCACCCGAATGACCAACACAAAGGAGACACTCATGAACAGCATTCAGCAATCTACCGCCGCGTTCGCGGTTCTGGCGCTGACCGCCGGCGGTGCATGGGCCGCAAAGTCCGACGCCACGATTGGCATTCAACTGGAGCCGCCCCATCTGGATCCCACTTCGGCCGCCGCCGGAGCCATTGACCAAGTCCTGTACTCGAATGTCTTCGAAGGCCTGACCCGGTTCGGCCCCGACGGCTCTGTAGGACCGGGCCTCGCCGAAAGCTGGGAGATCTCTGAGGACGGCACGACCTACACGTTCAACCTGCACACAGGCGTCAAGTTCCATGACGGCACTGACCTCGAGGCCACGGACGTGGTCTTTTCGCTGGATCGCGCACGCGCCGAGGATTCGCAGAACGCCCAGAAGGCACTGTTCGCCGGCATCGAGTCCGTCGAGGCGACCGGACCGACCACTGTCGTGGTCACCTTGAATGCGCCGCAGGGCAATTTCCTCTTCAACATGGCCTGGGGAGACGCCGTCATCGTGGCGCCCGAGAGCATTGACGACATCAAGGGCAATCCGGTCGGCACCGGCGCGTTCAGGTTTTCCGAGTGGAAGCGAGGCGACAGCATCACGATTGTCCGCAACGCGGACTACTGGGGAGCCGCGCCGGCCCTCGAACAGGCGACCTTCAAGTTCATTTCGGAGCCGACCGCAGCCTTTTCGGCGATGATGGCTGGCGACATCGACGCCTTCTACTCCTATCCGGCACCGGAAAACCTTGTGCAGTTCGAGGCGGATCCCCGCTTCACCGTGCTGGCCGGCAACACGGAAGGCGAGACCATCCTTGCGATCAACAACAAGATGGAGCCCTTCGGCGACGTCCGCGTTCGCAAGGCCGTCAGCATGGCGATAGACCGTCAGGCGATCATTGACGGAGCCATGTTCGGGTACGGCACGCCCATCGGAACGCACTTCGCACCGCATCATCCGGACTATGTCGACCTGACAGGAAACGCGCCACATGACCCGGAGGCCGCCAAGGCGCTCTTGGCGGAGGCCGGATATCCCGACGGCTTTGAAACCACGCTCAAGCTGCCGCCGCCATCCTACGCGCGGCGCGGAGGCGAGATCATCGCCGCGCAATTGCGCGAGATCGGAATCGAGACCGAGATATCCAACCTTGAATGGGCGCAGTGGCTGGAACAGGTGTTTCGCGGCTACGACTACGGGATGACTATCGTCAGCCACACAGAGCCCATGGACATCGGAATTTACGCTCGCCCAACATACTACTTCCAGTATGACAACCCGGGGTTCCAGAAGCTGATCAGCGAGTTGAGCGTCGAAAACGACCCGGCAAGGCGCTCGGAATTGCTGAAGGAGGCGCAGAGGACCATCTCGGAAGACTACGTCAACGGCTTCATCTTCCAGCTGGCGCTCACGTCGGTCGTGGATGCACGGCTGAACGGCATCTGGCCCGATGCCCCGACACAGGCCGTGGACCTGACCGGGGTCAGCTGGACGGAGTGACCATGCAGTCCACCGGCTGACATGCTGCGCTACACCGTCAAGCGACTGGGCTCGCTTCTGGCCTCACTGGTCGTTGCGAGCCTGGTCATCTTTGCCTGCATCGAAGTCGTGCCGGGCGATCCGGCCTCCTTCATGCTGGGCATCAATGCGCAGCCGGACACGGTGGCCGCCCTCAGGGAAGAGCTTGGCCTGAACAGGGCACCCCACGAGCGCTACATCGCCTGGGTCAGCGGACTGGTGACCGGAGACTTCGGCACGTCCTACACCTACCGCTCCCCCGTGTCCGAGATCGTGGTCGAGCGGCTTGCGATTTCGCTGCCCCTCGCGATCTATGCGCTCAGCCTTACGATCCTCGTCGCCTTCCCGGTCGGCATCCTGGCGGCGACGCGGCGCGGGTCGCTGACCGACATCTCCGTCATGGCGACCACGCAACTCGGCGTTGCCATCCCCAACTTCTGGTTCGCGCTGCTGATGGTTCTCGTCTTCGCGGTCAACCTGCGCTGGTTCTCGGCTGGCGGCTTTCCGGGATGGGACGAGGGATTCCTGGCCGCCGTGAAGGCGCTTACGCTGCCTGCGATCGCGCTCGCGCTGCCGCAGGCATCCATCCTGGCGCGCGTAATGCGCTCCTCGCTGCTCGACACCCTGTCGGAGGACTACATCCGAACCGCCCGGGCGAAGGGCCTTACAGCACGCCAGGCACTTCGGAGGCACGCGCTCCGCAACGCCCTGATCCCGGTGCTGACGATCATCGGACTCCAGTTCTCGTTCTTGCTGGCCGGCGCGATCATCATCGAGAATGTCTTCTTTCTTCCCGGCCTTGGCAGGCTCGTGTTCCAGGCCATCTCGCAGCGTGACCTGATCGTGGTCGAAAGCGTGGTGATGCTCCTGGTCTTTGCAGTGATCATCGTGAATTTCCTGGTCGATCTTGCCTATGCCTGGGTCGATCCGCGCCTGAGATCGCGCACATGACGGAGGAAGGGCTGTTTCGCGCGGCACTTAGGTCACGTAACCTCGTCGTGGGGAACCTGCTTGCCGCAGCCTTCGCGATCGGGGCGCTGCTGTCATTTTTCTGGACCCCGTACGACGTCACCGAACTCGCCATCGCCACAAGGCTCCAGGCGCCTTCGGGAGTTCACTGGTTCGGAACGGACCACTTCGGCCGGGACATCCTCTCGATGATAATGGTTGGCGCTCAAACCTCGATCGCGGTTGCGATCGTCGCGGTCGGCATCGGCATGGGCATCGGCGTGCCGCTCGGCCTGGCGGCAGCTGCGCGGCGGGGCAGCCTTCTTGACGAGACCATCATGCGCGGCAACGACCTCGTGTTCGCGTTCCCGAGCCTCCTCATCGCGATCATGATCACGACCGTATTCGGGCCGTCGGCGCTGAACGCGATCATCGCGATCGGCATCTTCAACATCCCGGTGTTCGCGCGCCTGACGCGCGGAGCGGCGCTTCCGCTCTGGACCCGCGACTACATCCTGTCGGCGCGAGTTTCCGGAAAGGGGCCCGTGCGGATCTCTGTCGAGCACATCCTGCCCAACGTGACCAATCTCCTGATCGTTCAGGGCACGATCCAGTTTTCGCTCGGGATTCTTGCCGAAGCGGCACTGAGCTACGTCGGCCTGGGAGTGCAGCCGCCAACGCCCTCCTGGGGCCGCATGCTTGCGGACAGCCAGACGCTGATCGCGATCGCGCCGCACATGGCCATGTTTCCCGGCTTCGCCATACTCCTGACGGTGCTCGGCCTCAACCTTGCGGGCGATGGACTGCGCGATCTCCTCGACCCGCGGATCCGGAACGCGCAGCCGTGACGCTTCTCGATGTCCAGAACCTGGTCCTGTCGATCCACGGAACGTCTGTCCTGAAGGGAATCTCGCTCGACATCGCGCCTGGAGAGATCTGCGGGGTGATCGGCGAAAGCGGCTCGGGCAAGTCTCTCACCGCGCTTTCGGCAATGCAGCTCCTGCCCGAAGGCTCGGACTGCAGCGGCCGGATCACCATTGCGGGCCGAGATGTCCTCTCGATGCGCGAAGCCGAACTTTGCCGAATGCGCGGCGCAGACATCGGCATGGTGTTCCAGGAGCCCATGACGGCATTGAATCCGGTCCAGACGATCGGGCACCAGGTTGCCGAGACCATCCTGATTCACGAAGGCACGAGCAAGGCCGAGGCACTGTCCCGGGCCGCCGAGACGCTCGCCCGCTGCGAGATGCCGCAATCCAGGTTCCCGCTCGACCGCTTTCCGCACGAGCTTTCCGGGGGACAGCGGCAGCGGGTCGTCATCGCAATCGCGATCGCGCTCGGCCCGAAGCTCCTCATCGCCGACGAACCCACGACCGCGCTTGACGTCACGACCCAGGCCGAAATCCTCTCGCTTCTCCGACGGCTCGTGGACGAGGACGGCATGGGCCTCATGCTGATCTCGCACGATCTGGCGGTCGTGACCGGCCTCGCCGACGATGTCGTCATCATGAAGGACGGGGAGGTCGTGGAACGGAGGACGGCCCGCACGCTCCACCGCGACATGACGCACCCTTACACCAAGGCGCTCTTCGAGGCTTCGGGCCATCAGCCCGACCGCACGGAATCGCGAATCGAGGAGCCGCTCCTGAAGGTCGAGAGCGTTTCGCGCGACTACCTGCTGCCGCGTCGCACGTTTCTTGGGGCGCACCCGAAAATGCGGGCCGTGGACGCCGTGCGTTTCGAGGTCCGCCGTGGCGAATGCGTCGGCCTCGTGGGCGAAAGCGGCTGCGGCAAGTCCACGTTGACCCGCGCGATTCTGGGACTTGAGCGCGTCCAGGAAGGGAGCATCACCCTCGACGGCCGGGACGTGTTCGCCGAACCGGATGTCCGCCGAAAAATGCAGGTCGTGTTCCAGGATCCGTTCGGATCGTTCAACCCTCGCCATCGGGTTGCCCGGCTGGTCAGCGAGCCGTTTCATCGTCTCAACCGTTCGGCGACGACAGACGAGGTCGACGAGGCGTTGACGTCCGTCGGACTGGCGCCAAAGGACAAGCACAAGTACATACACGAGTTCTCCGGCGGCCAGCGGCAGCGCATCGCCATAGCGCGCGCACTGATCATCCGGCCGGAACTCATCATTCTCGACGAGGCCGTCTCAGCGCTCGACGTATCGATCCGGGCTCAGATCCTCGACCTCTTGGTCGACCTCTCGGTCACGTACGGCCTGACCTACCTGTTCATCACGCACGACCTGACGGTGGTCCGTTCGATCGCCGACCGGATTCTCGTCATGCATGCAGGCCGCATCGTCGAGCAGGGGACCACGGACGAAGTGTTCGAGGCCCCGCGCGACACCTACACCCGTCGCCTGCTCGACGCTGCTCCAAAACTGCCCGTGTGACGCAAGGAAGACAGCCATGACCTTCAAGCCCTTTCTCTCCCGGACCGATTGCCGTTTCATCGACGGTTGCTGGGAGCCGGCAAGCGGCGGCAGGCCGCTCGCATTGATCGATCCTTCCACCGGCAAGTCGCTCTGCGAGATTGCCCGCTGCGACGCAAGTGACGTTGACGATGCCGTCACGTCGGCCAAGGCATCGCTCGCGGGCGAGTGGGGCGCGGCCACGGCGGCGGAGCGCGGGCGCATCCTGAGCCGGATCGGCCAGGAGGTGCTGAACGAAGTCGACACCCTGGCAAGGATGGAGGCCATGGATGTCGGCAAGCCGCTCACGCAAGCACGTGCGGACGCCGTCGCGCTTGCCCGCTACATGGAGTTCTACGGCGGTGCCGCCGACAAGCTGCACGGCGAGACCATCCCCTACCTTGACGGCTACACGGTTTACACGCTGCGCGAGCCGCATGGCGTCACGGGGCACATCATCCCCTGGAACTATCCGATGCAGATCATCGGACGATCGGTGGGCGCGGCGCTTGCGACCGGCAATGCCTGTGTTCTCAAGCCCTCCGAGGACGCCTGCCTCACGGCTCTTGCCTTTGCCGAACTGGCCTCGCGGGCCGGACTGCCACCGGGCGCGCTCAACGTCGTTCCGGGGATCGGGGAGGAGGCAGGCTCGGCGCTTTCGGCGCACCCCGGCGTGGACCACGTCTCGTTCACCGGATCGGTTGCTGTCGGCAAGATGGTCCAGGCGGCCGCCGCGGCACATGTCGCGCCCGTCACGCTTGAACTGGGCGGCAAGTCTCCGCAGGTCGTCTTTGCGGATGCGGACATTGATGTCGCGCTGCCGTTTCTCGTGAATGCAGGCATTCAGAACGCGGGCCAGACCTGTTCCGCGTCGTCCCGCATCCTGGTTGAGCGATCACGCCATGACGAAGTGGCGGCCCTGATGGCGGAGCGCTACCGTGCGCTGCGTACCGGCCCCGCCCTCGCCGACCTGGACCTAGGGCCGCTGGTTTCGGACGCCCAGAAGTCGATCGTCGAGGGGTTCCTGGCCAAGGGCTCTTCGTCACAGATCGTGGCGCAAGGCGAAATTGTCGATGATGCGCTGGAAGGCGGTGCCTATGTTGCCCCGACGCTCTACGCGGGAGTCGATCCCGAGCACGTTCTCGCGCAGGACGAGGTCTTCGGCCCTGTTCAGGTGGTCATCCCGTTCGATGACGAGGATCACGCAACGGCCATCGCGAACGGCACGAAATACGGACTCGTCGCATCCTGCTGGACGCGGGACGGCGCACGCCAGATGCGCATGGCCAGAAAGCTGCGGGCCGGACAGGTCTTCCTCAACAACTACGGAGCGGGCGGTGGCGTGGAACTGCCGTTCGGCGGGCGCGGCCTGTCGGGACATGGACGGGAAAAGGGGTTCGAGGCAATGTACGGCTTTACCGTTTCGAAGACCGTTGCGGCACTGCATGGATAGGAGACCGAAATGCGGTTGAAGGGGAAGGCTGCCATCGTGACCGGAGGCGCATCCGGATTCGGCGCCGGCATTGCCGGAAAGTTCGTCGCGGAAGGCGCACGAGTGATGATCGCGGACGTGAACGGCAAGGCCGCCGAGGCGAAGGCGCATGAGCTTGGCTGCGAGGCCGTCAAGACCGACGTGTCAATTGACAGCGACGTTGCCGCGATGGTGATCTCGGCGAGATCGGCCTTTGGGAAGATCGACATCCTTGTCAACAATGCGGGAGTGACTCACCTCCCCGCGCCGCTGGACGAGGTCAGCGAAGCGGATTTCGACCGCGTGTTCGCCGTCAACTGCAAGTCGGTCTACCTGGCGGCCCGGCACGCGGTGCCCGCATTCAGGAAGCAGGGTTCCGGCGCAATCCTCAAAGTGGCGTCGACAGCCGGCGTCAGCCCGAGACCCCTGCTCAACTGGCACAATGCGTCAAATGGCTGGATGAACACGGCAACCAGGACCATGGCGGTCGAACTCGCTCCCGTCGGCATTCGTGTGAACGCGCTGAATCCCGTGGCAGGCGAAACACCGATCCTGAAGAGCTTTCTCGGCGAGGACACGCCGGAAACGCGGGCCAGGTTCCTCGCAACGATTCCCTTGGGCAGGTTTTCGACGCCTGAGGACATTGGCAACGCGGCCTGCTACCTCTGCTCCGACGAGGCCGCCATGGTGACAGGGGTCTGTCTCGAGGTTGACGGCGGGCGCTGTATTTGAGCGGGCCTGGCGGGGTCGATCTCCAGCAGGTCAAGGGCCCGGTGCTGCAGCTCCGTCGGCTGCGCGAACACCGGAATGCCGTGGTCGGGTCCGGCCGGAACCGTCGCCTCGTTCAGCGTCAGCGTGGCCAGGTCGGCGAGAGGCGTCGTGAGGCCGTGGACCGGAAGCCCGTCGGGGTCCTCTTGTCCGCCGCCTTGGCCTTCGCGCTTTCCGAGACCCTGGCCGGCTCCACCGGCGAGCTCCGTTGCGCCCGTGCGCCCGGACGTGATCCTCCGACCAGACGTGCACCAGCCGGATCCGCAGCCGCGAGGCCTTCTTCGTGAGGAACGCGCGCTCCACCCGCGCGAGGCTCTTGTACGCCTCCACCGCGGCCTCCGACCTGGCCCGGCCTCGCGGACTGCCGGAAAATCACCTCCCGGTCCGGGCCGTGACGGGCGCGCCAGTCGCGGATCCGTCGCTCCGGCGTGCGCCGGATGCCCGGATCGAGGTCGGGATGGCGCCGCATCAGTTCCCGGAACACGCCCACCGGCCGGATGTCGTCATTGCTCCGCAGCATCCGCACGATCTCCTCGTCGAAGATCCCGGCCAGCGGATCGGGCCGCCGACGGCCGCGCAGAGCCTGCTTCTCGGAAGAGGGACGGGGATCCTTCTGGATGCGGTATCCCGTGGCAGCGCTGAAGCCAGCCTTCGCGGCCGCCGCTTCGGTCGAATGTGTTTTCCTGTTGTTCAGGAAAGTCCTCATCTGGTGATCGGTTACATGCAGGCCCAGCACCTCGCTCTCCTCTTCCCGAGAAAGTTTGCGAGGTGATGACCCGGACCGCCACGACCACCAAGGGCTCCCGAACGGGGGGCGGCGAAAGTCGTTTCGGCGGGGGGCATCTTCGAGAGGTTTGCGACGGTTCTCCTGCGAATGCGCTTCTGCTCGCGCCATGCCTCGCGGAGAAGGATGGCGGGCGGCGAGGACCGGTTTGCCATGACGTCGCCGCTGAGGGCCACGGCTCGGGTCCTTACATGGCAACAACAAATCCAACGCAAGTCCCTGCGCCCGCGCGGAAAGGCCCAGCCTTTTCGGGGGCCTGCGCGATGCAGTCGGGAGGTCTTCAACTGAATGGTCCGATTAGCAGAGAGGCGGCACCGGCCATTTGCAAAGCGAACAGAACGACGTTCGTATGATCCACTACCGAAGCCCTCCTGAATTCAGGGGGGCCGTCAATTGTCCGGATAGAACAGATAGGGACCGTCGAATTGACCTACAGGAATGCTGTGGGTCAGGATTCCGTCGTGCAATTCATGCAACAGAAACCCGCCCGGCTCCTTGGTAAGGCAGTGCGGCGCGCCGACACGCAGGTCCATGGACACGGCGTGCGATACACCCGGTGCGATCTGGCAAATCACATCGCCAAATGGCGCGACGATGTTGCGGTGAACATGGCCGCAGACCAACCGCAATTCACCTTGGTAAGCCGAAAGGATGGATTGCAGTCTGCAGCTGTCACGCAGGTTCTGGATGTCCATCTTTTCGATACCGGTCCGAATCGGCGGATGATGCATCGCGACGATGACCGGATCGCCGTTGGCAGCCGTCATTTTGGCCTCCAAATAATCCAGAGATGCATCGCTCAGATGGCCATGCGCCTTACCTTTGACGTTGGTATCCAGTGCAATCAGCCACAGACCGGAAAATGCAGCCGTCCAGGTGATCGATCCGGTTTCGGGCATCCAGTCCTGATCGGCAAAGCAACGTCGCATCACCTCCACATCATCGTGGTTTCCCGGAATCGCGCGGTAAGGAATGTCCAGCGGTTCCATGATGTCACGAAACCGCTGATACTCTTCTTCCGTTCCAAAATCCGTTAGATCACCGGCGACGAATGCCATGTCGAAAGGGCCGATGTCAGGAAGGAAACGATTGACGGTTTCGACGCAACTTGCCAGGGCTGCAGCCGTGTCAACCTGCCCGTAGGCAAGCTGACCATAAGGAACAATGTGGGGATCCGAAATCTGAACGATCTTGGGCATCAGATTTCCGCCCCTTCTGGCAGAAGCATTAGCGCTTCGGGTTTGATCGAAACCTCGACGCGTTCTCCCACTTTCGGAGCGTTTTGACCTGCGTAGGTCGACGTCAGAACATCGGTCATGATGCCAGAGATCCCGACACGGTAGTGGGTGCCAAAAAACGTGACAGACTCCACCTTTCCGTTCAGTGGACCTTCGGTGTCGATCTGAACGTCCTCCGCCCTGACAAAAACGTTGTGGCCGGTTCCATCCCTGGGCAGTGCAAGTTCGCCACCATCGAGGTGCAGTGTCGAGCCCGCGACCTTACCCTCGAGACGCATTGCGTTGCCCACAAATCCTGCCACGAAAGGAGAATTCGGGTTGCGATAGAGCTCTTCCGGAGTGCCACTTTGGACGACATGCCCGTGGGACATAACGGCGACGCGATCGGCAATGGCCATAGCCTCGTCCTGATCGTGTGTGACGAAAATTGCGGTGATGTGGAATTCGCGCAAGAGCATCGCCAGTTCATCTCGCAAAGCTTCGCGCAAGGCGGCGTCAAGAGCCGAGAGCGGCTCGTCAAGCAAGAGCATCCTTGGACGCGGTGCGATCGCACGTGCCAGAGCCACACGCTGGCGCTGCCCGCCCGAAAGGGCGTCAATTGCACGCCCGCTGAACTCCTGTAGCTGGCAGAGTTCCAGAACCTCGGTAACGCGGGATTCGATTTCGTCCTTCGGCAGTTTTTGCATTTTCAGCCCGTAGCCAACATTGGCGCGCACCGACATGTTCGGGAAAAGCGCATAGGACTGGAAAACCATCCCCACCTTGCGGCGTTCTACTGGCAATGAGGTGACGTTGTCGTTGCCGAACCAGATTTCGCTTCCTGCATCAGGGGTCTCAAGGCCCGCAATGATCCGAAGCAATGTTGTCTTGCCGCAACCCGAAGGTCCGAGAAGCGAAACGATTTCGCCTTTTGCAACGGAAAGCTCCGTGGGCAAAAGTGCCTTGGTTCCGTCCGGATAGGTCTTGGCGGTGTTGGTGACCCGTAGTGTCATTTGGTTTTCCTCTGCGCACGTGCCGAGGCCCATTGCATGGCCATCAGGAGCGGTACGATGAGTATGAAGAAGACGAGTGTGTAGGCGGATGCCACTTCCAGCCGCATCGAAGCGTAGCTGTCGGCAAGGCCCACTGGTAGCGTTTTGAGATAGGGGGTGTGCAACATCCACGTGATGTTGAATTCGCCGATGGATAGCGTCACCACAGTGAGTGCACCGGCAAGAATGCCCGGCATGGCGTTTGGCACGACGATGTCACGGAACCGTTGCCAGGGTGAAGCACCCAGCGAGGCGGCGCCTTCCTCAAGTGTCTTGAGATCAATTGCCGCCAGAACCGCCAGAATGGAGCGGACCATGAACGGCAACGTATAAAGAACGTGACCAACCAGAATGAAGGCCCACGAGGCGCGAAACCCCTTCATGGAGCCATATAGCTGGAGCAGTGCCAGGGCGATTGCCAGCCCCGGAACTGCGAGCGGAAGAGAGATGAACTCTTCCAGCAGCCGCGACAACCAACCGGGATGACGCGCCAGCCCATAGGCGGCAGGCAGCCCGACAATCAGAGTTACGATCAGGCAGGCGATGGCCAGCCATAACGACAGAAAGATGCTGTCGGCATAGAGTTCCCAAACTTGGAAGACCCACTTCAGGGTAAGGCCGGATGAGATGCCCTTGAAGTAGTTGGCCGTAAGACCGGCCATGACGGACATGATGGTCGGGATGAGAAGGAATGCACAGGCCGACAGCGTTACAATCAACTGAAGCAGTTTGGTTTTTGACTTGAACACTTTATCCTCCTGCAGCCACAGTTGAGCCCGAGAGACTGCGGGCGATCAGAAGAAGCGCCCAAGTGACGATGCCCAGAACGATCGACAGCGCGGATGCCATTGCAATATTCGCGGACAGAGTGAATTCGGTGTAGATCACCATCGGGATGACATCGATATTGGTCGCCAGCGTGAAAGCTGTGCCAAAGGCGCCCATGGCAGTTGCAAATGCGATTGCCCCGGAGGCGATCAGCGCGGGCATCAACCCTGGGACAATGACATCGACAACAACCCTGTACGGAGACGCGCCCATAGTGCGCGCAGCTTCCTCAAGTGCCGGATCGAGCTTTTCCGCAGCGGCCATAACAGTCAGCAAGACGCGTGGGATCGAGAAATAAAGATAGCCCAGAAACAGTCCGATGACGGAATACGCAAAGACCACATGGCCTGGTGTTAGCTGATTGACGAGACCCTGACGCCCGCCGAGCAGAATGATCAGAAAGCCGATGACCACGCCGGGAAAGGCAAGCGGAAGCGTTAGCACCGAGAGCAGCGTTCCCCGGCCACGAAACCGGTTGCGCGACAGGAACATGCCAGCGGTCGTCGAAATGGCAAGCGCGGCAAAAGTTGTTGCCAATGACACAAGCACTGTCAGGACCAGCGTGTTGAGATAGCGGGGCCTTCGCAGGATGTCGAGGTAGATCGCCCAGCCAGCCTCGCCGCTGCCGGATTCAAGAAACAAGCGCACAAGTGGCAAGGCGAGAAACGCGAGAGAAAAGATGAACAAGGGCGTAAGGCACGCCAGAACGAAAGTTCGGTTTGTCATGGTATGGCCGTATGGGGACGGGCGAACGCCCATCCCCTCCTTTGAAGGAAAGGCTTACTTGACGTCAGACAAGTAGCGTTCGCCGAAACCGGCCTGTACCTTTTCCATCTTTGCGTAATCAACGGCCACGGCACGTTCGTATTCACTGGCCGGCAGGAACTTCGCGGCCACGTCTGCCGGCAGTTCAACCGGGCGGGCAGGTTGCAGATAGGCATTGGTCCAGATCGCCTGACCCGCGTCGGACAGGATGAAATCAAGCACGCGTTTGCCAAGCTCCGGATGCGGGCCATTGTTCACCAGGCTCATCACATAAGGAACGCGGACCGATCCTTCGCAGGGCAGAACGAATTCGAAATTGCCATCCTCTTCATACTTGCCGCGATAGGCGTTGAAGTCATAGTCGAACAGGATAGGAATCTCGCCCGACACCACGCGCGCAAAAGAGGTTTGCTTGGGTACGATCGGCGAGTTTTCGGCCAGCTCGTTGAAGTATTTGATCGCCGGATCGAAGTTGTCCAGATCACCGCCGAAAGCCAGATTGACCGCCACGGCACCGGCATAGCCTACAAAGGCCGATGACGGGTCAAGATAGCCAACCATACCGCGATATTCCGGCTTTTTCAGATCGGCGAAACACTGAGGCACTTCGGCACCGCCAAGTGCGTCAACGTTCACGAACAGGCCCAGCGTGCCAAAGTGGATAGCAAACCATTTGCCGTCCGGATCCTTCAGACCTTCCGGAATGTCGTCAAATCCCGTGGGTTTATAGGCCGTAGCGACGCCCTCGTTGCCAGCTTTGATGCCAGTGGTCACGCCATAATATGCAACGTCGGCGACCGGGTTTTCCCGTTCTGCCAAGAGTTGGCTCAGCGTCTGGCCCGAGTTCTTGTTGTCGTGCGGCATCTGGATATCGATCTCTTTGTCGATCGCTTCCAGCATCGATGCCCAATCGGCCCATTGCGGCGGGCAGTTATAACACACAGCATCCTCGGCAAACGCCGGAGCTGCGATCGCTGTTGCCACAAAGGCAGCTGCAAGTTTATGTCTCATTTTGATCTCTCCTGTTGGACTTAGACATTTTGCGGGTTGGATTGCTTGACGGCGGGAAGGCGGCAACCTTTCCGTCGTCCTTGCTTTCTGCGACGAGAGGCACAAGGCTGCCTCCGGCGCGGAAATGGAATGTCTGATCCGGGCTGGGCGTTTGCGGCGCGGCGGTACCGTTGATCATGGACAGCACGGTCTCGCCAGCCCCACCGCCAAGCATCCGGGGGTCGGTCACGATTGTTGCCAGGCTCGGCATGACCATCGATCCGAAACCGATGCCGTCAAAGCCGACGATCGAAAGATCCCCGGGGACGTCAAGAGAAAGCTCGCGGGCGCTGCGAATGGCCGCCAGAGCCAGAAAGTCGTTAGATGCAAAAATCCCGGTTATGCCCGGGTTGTCCCTCAGGAACGCTCCGAGCAGGTCCGTCAGATCCTCGTTGCTTTCATCAATCTCCAGCAATGCGGGTTTGTGCATTCCATTGCGGGCACATCCCTCAACGAACCCGTTGTAGCGTTGACGAGCACGGTCCGAGCTCAGGAATTTGAGTGCGAGGAAACCGGTCCGCTCATGGTTGTTCTCTGCAAAGGCATCAGCGACCCTACCTGCCGCAGCTTGATCGTGCACCGACCAGCTCGTGTGATTTGTCGGTGCCATGTTGAACAGAAGGCAATGCGGTACCTGCCGACTTTCTATGAATGCCAGAGCTTCGCTTGTCTCTGGATCGCTGACGGTCAGCACGAGGCCATCGACATGTTTGGCAATCAGGGTTCGAATCGCCTGTGTCTCGATTTCGGCATCATAATTCGTGCAGATGAGCAGCGTTTGATACCCGGCGGGCAGGAACACGTCCTGTGCGCCCTGAACCGCATCTGCGTAAACCGGATTGGCGATTGAGGGGACCACACAACCGATGGTCCGGGTGGTATTGCTTTGGAGCGAGCGGCCTACCTCACTGAACTGGAAGTCAAGCTCATTCACTGCCGCCAGAACGCGATCACGCATCTCCGCGCTGGCCGGTCCGGTCTTGTTCAAGACACGGCTCACTGTTGCCACGCCGCAGCCAGCCTTTTGAGCAACATCCTTGATTGTGGCCGGTTGACGCAACTCCCACCCTCTCGATGGAAACGTTTCCATGCCTTCTTATCAGCCGCGCCGGAATCTGGCAAGAAAACCTGTCACTGTTGTGAGTAGTATTGAAAAACAGTGCATTAGATCATCCCAACTTGCAACCAACGGGCCCAGCGTGAAACATTGTGAGGTTGCTCAACGTGAAACGTTGAATTCTGTTCAAGTGATTCGCCGATGAACAGAATCCGTTTCACAGGGCCCCAAAACCGTTCCTGCACCGCTGCTCACGACCTGAAAGAGCGCTTATCTCGCCGCACTGCCGAGTCAGCTGCTTTTGTAGTCGTGGGCAAGAGTTCCGTAAGTGCACGTGGACAAATTCTGCCATGTCTGGATTGGGTTCTGACTGCCCGTTCGCCGCATGTTCTTTGAATGTCCGGCATGGCGACTTCGCCCTACGGTAGGCCAAAGTCGCAGAACAGAGCAAACAGACACGATTGTAACATTGCGGGGGTGACGCATCTGCCCGCACCGCTGGACGAGGTCAGCGAAGCGGATTTCGACCGCGTGTTCGCCGTCAACTGCAAGTCGGTCTACCTGGCGGCCCGGCACGCGGTGCCCGCATTCAGGAAGCAGGGTTCCGGCGCAATCCTCAAAGTGGCGTCGACAGCCGGCGTCAGCCCGAGACCCCTGCTCAACTGGCACAATGCGTCAAATGGCTGGATGAACACGGCAACCAGGACCATGGCGGTCGAACTCGCTCCCGTCGGCATTCGTGTGAACGCGCTGAATCCCGTGGCAGGCGAAACACCGATCCTGAAGAGCTTTCTCGGCGAGGACACGCCGGAAACGCGGGCCAGGTTCCTCGCAACGATTCCCTTGGGCAGGTTCTCGACGCCTGAGGACATCGGCAACGCGGCCTGCCACCTCTGCTCAGACGAAGCCGGCATGGTGACGGGGGTCTGTCTCGAGGTCGACGGCGGGCGCTGCATTTGAGCGGATCCGTGATCCGCAGTCGCAGGCCCGAAACGGCGCGGTCGGACGCTTCTCGCGCGTGCAAGTGGTGACGGCCGGAACCTACGCCTTCGGCACGGAGGGCGTTCCGTGAGTATGGAATGTCTCGATCGTCTTCAGCCCCCGGGCCTGGCCCTTCTTGCGCTCTGACTCCGTCCAGGTGACGGGTTCCCAGTCGGGTTGCAGGATCAGGCGCGCGCCGGAATTCGCCAGCTCCACGCGATTGCCGGCAGGCTCCCAGACATAGAGGAAAAAGGTGCCTTGTATCGCGTGCTTGTGCGGCCCCGTCTCGATGTGGACGCCGTTCTCGAGGAAGATGTCCGCCGCACGAAGGATGTCCTCCCTCTGGTCGCAAGCGTAGGTCAGGTGGTGGAACCGCCCGTTCCCGCCCCCATGTTCCTCGGTGCAGGCGAGATCATATGTCTTGTTGTTGACGGTGAACCAGCAACCGCCAAGCCGACCGTTGTCGAGAAGGATCTGTTCGGTCACGCGTGACCCGAGGGTCGCAATCATGAATTCCCGGAACGCGGTGACGTCTTCGGCAAGAAGGTTCACGTGATCAATGCGTCTCGGGCAGCATCCTCGCCCGTGGTATCGCTGGGCAATGTTCTTCAGCGCCGGGCGCTCGCCGTCGGGCGCGTCGAACGTTCGCGTCTCCCAGTAGATTTCGAACACGTGCCCGAAGCCATCCTCGAACCGAAATGCCGGGCCATGGCCAAGGTCGCCGTCGGTCCAGCCAAGAACCTTGCAGCCCGATGCGTCGATCGCCGCCACGCGCCGTTCGAGGGCCTCCGGCGAAGACACGCGATAGGCGACATGGCCGACGCCCGTCGTGTGGTGCCGCGTGAGCTTGAGCGTGTGAAATTCGTAATCGTCAAAGGCGCGAAGATAGACGCTGTCCTCGTCACGGGCGCTCTCTGTCAGCCCGTAGACGCGAACAAAGAAGTCGAGGCTTTCGTCGAACCGGTCGGTGTAGAGTTCCACGTGGCCTAAGTGGGCAACATCATTGGCAGGATTCAACCGGCATCTCCCAGTGTGCGGGCGCACGGAGCCGCGGCGTTCGCGAGCGGATGCCGGAACGGCTGCTGCGACGGGATCAAGACGGACGCTTGGCGCATGATCGCACGAAGTTGCTGGTCGTGAATCATGCCGCCTCGGGCTTGAAGAGCGGGACATCCATCGCGCGAGCGACCTCGTTCATCCGTCGGTCGCAGCTCGCGAGCTCCACATTCTGGCATTGATCGGCCAGATACGCGCATGACGCCAGGTTCAGGGCGTCAAGGGTCCGCAACGGGGCCGGAAAGGCGTCCAGCGCCCGCGCCAGGACCTGCGGATTCAATGCCATGAGCGCGACCCGTCCAATGAGCTGGCGCGCCGCCTCGCCATGCGAGTCCGCAATGCCGCGTGAATGCGGTGGCGTCCAAATCTCGCATTCCAGGAGCCGGTTCGACACCAAGGTCCCGTCGCAAACGGAAACCTTGGGCTGTCGGTCCTGGATCGGCTGCCAGGCCAGCGCGACGGACGCCTCAAGATAGATCACCGACCGTGCCTGGTCTCGTCGAGTTCGGCCAGAACCTCGTCCAGGCTGGCAACCGGCGTGGGCCTGGGCGGCGGTCCGGATCCCGCCAGCGGCGGCGACGCGAGCACGCCGGACCGCGCCGACTCGGCGAGAAACGCATCGGCGAGGTTCGGACTCCGGGTCTCCCAGAGCGGGCCCAATTCCGCCACCACAAGGCCACGATCAGCCACCAAGACCGTCTCGCCTGACGCAATGTGCCGGACGTATTCGCTCAACTTGCCTTTCAGGATCTTGATGCCAACCGATCTCATGCGGGCAAGGTAGCTGCCGAACGCGACATCATCAACCGGCATCGCGGCTTTGCGCATTGCCGGACAGAACACGGGCCGCGCAACGCTGCCAGGCCATGCCGTGCGCGGTCTGCCTGCCGAAAAAAAGTCGAAGCAATGTCGCACAAGGGCCACTCGGCGCTGACGGAACTCCTGATCGATGCGCGGTCACCGTGATGGCAAGCGCCGCATCGTCAACGAAATTGTCGTCGCGCGATGACGGGGCACGGTCAACATGCTGTCCCTGCCCCGTGCCGCCGAAGATACGCAAGATCCCGGGACCGTTTCCGCTAACCGTCGGTCAGTCCCCTGGCGAATTCGTCAAGGAGACGTGCCAGTTCGTCCGGCGCCTCGATCATCGCGTCATGCATGGTAGCGATCCGGTCGCTCTTCCAGCCCGGCCGGCCCTTGACCCGATCATGCTCGCCCCAGAACGCGGAAGGGCGGTTCCGCTCGCACAGGATGTAGTAACGGTGCGCGACCTCGACTTCTCGCCCTGTCAGGGTAACGCCGCAGGCCAGGGTTCCCACCGGCTGCGGCGTGCACATTGACTTCAGCCATTCCTTGACCGCTTCGTCTTCGGCCCACGCGTCAAACAGATCCGGCTGAACTCCGGCTGCACCGCTGTCGATCTCGGCCTGGAACCGCGCCATGCGCTCTGGGTTGTTTCTCGCAAGAGGCGAAACGCCGCTCTCCTCCGGAATGAAGGCATCGAGATACACGAGCGCTTTCACGCGCTCCGGCTCCTGCCCTGCGACACCCGTCACGATCAGGCCGCCATAGGAGTGGCCGACAAGGATGACGTCCCCAAGTTCAGACCACCGCAAAACGTTCACCACGTCCAGCACGTGAAGATCGGGGTCGATCTCCGAATTCAGCAGGTGGCTCCGCTCTCCAAGGCCGGTCAGCGTCGGCGCATAGGTTCGATGCCCTGATTCGCGAAGCGCGTCTTCCACCTTGGCCCAGCACCATCCGCCATGCCATGCACCATGGACCAGGACAAACACCGCCACCCGCAATCCTCCGTAACGATCCACCGAAACTCGCCAGCCCAGGAAATTCGTCCCGGGCTACGTCCTCGATTCGGAATTTTTCCCGCGCCTCCTTACACGAAACGCGACGACATTCCTAACCTGCGATGCACGTATTGCCCGGCTAAAGGCGGAGGAGCATTGTGGGTCGGGGACAGGTTCTCACCTTGAGGATTCGGTTCCCCGACCAGCATGAACAGAGAGGGCAAGCACCATGGCACTGCGCATCAACGACACGGCCCCGGACTTCACGGCCGATACGACCGAGGGTCCGATCAGCTTTCACGACTGGATTGGCGACGGCTACGCGATCCTATTTTCGCATCCCAAGGACTTTACGCCGGTCTGCACGACCGAGCTCGGACTGATGGCAGGCATGCAGGAAGAATTCTCGAAGCGGAACGCCAAGATCATCGGAATCTCGGTCGATCCCGTGGACGACCATCACCGCTGGAAGGATGACATCAAGACGGTCACCGGGAACACGGTAAGCTACCCCATGATCGGTGACCCGGAGATGAAGGTCGCCAAGCTCTATGACATGCTGCCCGCAAGCGAAGAGAAGATCGAAGGGCGCACGCCTGCAGACAACCAGACCGTGCGGACCGTCTTTATCGTCGGGCCTGACAGGAAGGTGAAGCTGTCCCTGACCTATCCTATGACGACCGGACGGAACTTCGACGAGATCCTGCGGGCCCTGGACTCAATTCAGCTGACAATGGATC
>JAPPCV010000141.1 GCA_028824715.1 Boseongicola sp.
CCTGCTGTCCCTGCAACTCGGCTTCCATCTGGCCACGCAGATACCCCATCCTGTCGTCGCGGGTCAGGGGCCTGACTTCCCACGGCACGGCCAAGGAGTCACGTGTTTCCCAGCTTGCCCCAACCAGGTAGACATGTCGGGCGATCGGATCCAGCAGCGCAATCCGGTCGTCGGGACACACGTCCCAAAGAGGCACGGGCGCGAGAATGCTCCCCGCGCTCCGGTCGTCGCTAGGCGCGCCGAGGAACTCCATGAAGTCGACCACGTGTTCGACGCCCCCGTCGTCATCGAACCGGGCCAACCTTCCGGTCCATAGATCGGGGGCCGAACTCAACGCCTCACGATACTCGGCCCTTACAGTGCCCTCCGTGGTCGTGGCGACGCGCAGGGGATCCCCGAAGGTCACGATGTCGATGTCCCCCCGAACCGTGCCCAATCGGCCCGCGTCCCAAGTCGAGACGAGCGTTCCGGTCTCCGAGAAGGTACGATGCATCCTCGCCGCCGCGTCCCAGAGGGTGATCTCCCCCATCGCGCCCCGGTCCACCAGCGCCAATGCCGAACGCACCTCGTTCGGACCGTCGCCATGCCGTCCGAACGCGACGGCTTCGATGCCCCCGCGGAATCCATGCACGAGGGGATCGGCGGAAGTGAGCACCCAAATGAGGCCGTCCTTTTCCATTACATCGGCGATGTCCCACAGGTCGCCGCGCGGAGACTCCCAAGCCATCTGATCGGGATCGATATCAATGGTCACGGGTTCGGCATCCCCGGTTCCGTCGCACGAGCAGAGCAGGAGCGGGAGCACGGCGGAACGAGAAACGATCTGGCGCATGGAGTCGGGCTCCGTTTCTGTGCAACGCCGGAAGGCGTGGAAATGGAATGGTTCCGTTCCGGCGGCGCTCCTCGGTGGGGTTCCGCCGGGGAACCGGGTATTTCCATCGTACGGGTACATCGGTGCCCGCGCGACAAACCAAGCTATGGGAGACGAGTCGTCACGCGCTCCAGAGCAGGGAGCGGCGCGATGGCTGGCTTGTGCCCGATACCGGTCATAAGCCAGCCGACGCGACGTTAAACGTCGCGGGCTGCCAAGGGGGCTCTCCGGCCCCCTTATACCCCCAAGGCTTGCCGCGCGCTTTTGGCGGCACGGCGAGGGCGTGGCGCTGGCTCCCAGCTTTGCGAACCGGACTACCGGAAGCGAACACAGAAGTCGCAGGCGCGACCGAAATTCACTTGCTCGCCCGCCTTCCTGCAATGTCCGCAACCGTGCTTGCCGAAGTACCACAGCGCCGGGTCAAGGGCCGCGCATGTGCCCTCGATTCCGGTCGGTCCGGTGATTCCCGCCTCCGATACGGCATCCTTCCAAGCCTGTTGGATGACGGGCTTGGCCTGCCGAAGCGGCAACCGCCGCGTCGCGGTCACACCAAGATTCTCTGTAGCCTTGCGCACCTGAACGTCCACCGCCACCGGGATGACTTCGATGCGATTGATCCTAGCCCGGCCCGGATTCGCCATCATCCGGATCCACATCGGCCCGATCTTCGGGCCGCGCAGCAGCGGAAAGCGAGCGCGTCCGCCGTCGTCGCAGGACTTGAGGTCCCGGAGCAGTTCCCCAGCGTCACCCGCGCCAGCGTCGATCACCCGGCTCACAGGAGAGTCGAGGCCGGAGGACAGGTTTCTGGCGATCCGGTGCCACGCATTCGAGTCGGGGCCGTGCCTCCGGCTGACGCGCGCGGCCTTCAGCACCCTGCCGAGCGCGCCGACCTCCAGCCCCGCCACATGCCGTGGATCGAAGCTCTCCGGGTGATTCTCGTAGAGGTGTACCCCAGCGTTCCAGAGTTGGGTGGCGTCCCGCGCCCTGTCCATCGCGGCAATGAATGTGAGAAAGAGACGTGCGGCGCGTTGCGTGCCGCCAAGGGAACGGACGTGCTTCACGCTGCCAACGCTTTGCAGGAGCGTCGAACCCTGCCCGGTCTCAAGATCGGCCCCGGACGCCGTCAGCCGATTCACGGACTTGACCTCGGGCATCTCAAGCCATGGTTGGTCCGGAGCCATGCCGCGCGAAGCTAGGTCGAGGCCGCCTCCGTAGAAGTCGTCCGCGATCAGTTTCGCAATTCTGCCGGCATGGGAGCGCCGAGGCGAATGGTGGTGACCGGCCTTTCCGTTCGCGTCCAGCCTCTCCCGATACCAAGTCAGCTGGCGTCCAACCCCGGTAATGCGCGCCAGGGGTCGATGAACCGCGGCCCCCGCATCGTGCAGCCCTTCTTCGAGCCCATGGTTTACGTAGGCCGCGCCAGCGTGGACCTCGATCTGCTTGTTGCGTATCGACGGAACCCGGCGCTTCAATTCAGCGAGGACCCGGGCAGACCATGCTCGCCGGGCCTCATGCCGGAGATCCGTCAACGCGAGATCGTAGGCATCAATGCGCCGGTCCGGATCCAGCAGCCCATGTAACGCGCTCAGGATGTACCACGGAACGCCCAAGCACTCGGCATACGCCCGCCGGTAGCGCCAGAGGGGTGAGTCGTAGAGATCCCGCGCCGTGCTCCGCGCGGAACGCTTGGTCTTCACGCATCCAATCAGCACGATATCGGGCTGCTGCGATGACCCGGCGGCAGGCTCCGGTGCTCCAGACGAATTCATGCCGTACCAAGTGAGCCTGATTCCGCGGCCCTTGCAAGGCGTCTCGTCGTCGCGATGCGGACGCCATACGGCTGCCGGACCAAACCAGCATCGAGCGACAGTCCGCCGCTTATGTCGGAGCGCCGGACGACCAGATGGGGTCGAGGGGGCGGAGCCCCTCGTCAGCCGCAGTGTTCAACACTGCGTGTGCTGGCTTGTCACCATAACAGTGGCAAGCCAGCCACGCGGGGCACCCGCAAAAACGTCCTGCCGGGCATCGCCCGGAACGGCCTCGACCGGGCCGTCGCGGGCAAGCTCCTCGGCCTCCTCAAGGACGGCGAGGGCCGCCGGGCCGCCGACCTCGTTCCGGAGGACGGCGGCGCTCTCCTGCGCCGCCCGTGTTCTGCCCTGCCCCGTACCCTCGGAGACCCGAGACCGTCGATCCTGGGCGATTCCACGGCCCCGTAGCTACCCAGAAGTGTCTCCCGATCAACCGGAAACGGCTTTGAGTCCAGTCCCGGCGTCAGATCAGCTCTCTGGACCGCGAGATACCCTGCCCAGTCATCCATGAGCCGACGGCGACGCTCGAACAGTTCGGGCCATTCCAAGACGGCGCGCATGCGTCGGCGTAGCGTCAGGGCGGTAGGCGACTTCACATGCCAGATCAGGGGCTGTCACTCGATCTCGCGGAACATGTCAGCGACCCGGATGGTATAGGAATTTAGGTGTTGCCCGAGTAACGCGGCCTCTGTGGCGGAATCCCACCGGCCACCAGTTCAGTTTGCCAGCCATCACGTAATAGGAGAGGAGATCGAAATGGCGAAAGGGACCGCCGCCGCGTTGAGGCGGTCGATGACGATGGCGGCAGGAGTGGTGGCAGTAGCTGGGTGCGTTGGTGTACCGCAGATGCTGAGTCGGCCAGTTGCCGTTCGGGCGGGCGGGCTCGATTGCGTTAGCGCGACGCTTGTCGAGTTGGACTATACGATCACGGACGGGGACCGCGCGACAGGCTTCATTAGAGGCGAGCGTCAGC
>JAPPCV010000170.1 GCA_028824715.1 Boseongicola sp.
GCAAGGGCTGGCATCCCGAGATCATGAATGCGAAGGGTCCAAGCTCGAACGTGCTTGTCGTCGGCGCCGGACCCGCAGGGCTGGAAGCAACACGCGCCCTGGCCGAACGCGGCTACGACGTGGCCCTGGCCGAAGCGACGACCGTGCTGGGCGGGCGCGTCGCCAGGGAACGGCAGCTGCCCGGGCTTTCGGCCTGGGGCCGCGTCGCCGACTATCGCGAGTACCAGATCGGGCAGATGCCCAATGTCGAGGTCTATTTCGACAGCACGCTGGATGCCGACGACATCCTGGAATTCGAATTCGAGCACGTCTGCGTCGCGACGGGGTCCCGCTGGCGCCGGGACGGTGTCGCGCGCCAGCACGTCGTGCCCTTTCCAACCGATGACACCATGCCGATCTACACACCTGACGACCTGATGGACGGCAAACTGCCCGGCGGCCGGGTCGTGATCTATGACGATGACCACTATTACATGGGCGGCGTCCTGGCCGAACTCCTGCGAAGCCAAGGCTGCGAGGTCACGATCGTCACGCCGTCAGCGGTGCTGTCGGACTGGACCCGGAACACGCTGGAACAGCACGAAATTCACCGCCGCCTCGCGAAAATGGGCGTGGAAATCGTGCTGAACCGGGGCTTCGTCCAGGTAACCGGGTCGCATGTCATCTCCGATTGCACCTTCACTGGCCAGACACGGAACCTTGCATGCGATGCAGTGGTCATGGTCTCGTCCAGGACGGAACAGAACGAGGTCTACATCTCGCTGAAAGCGCGCGAGGCGGAATGGCGCGATGCGGGCGTCAAGTCCGTCAGGATCATAGGGGATGCGGAAGCGCCCGGACCGATTGCATGGGCGACTTACGCCGGTCACCGCTATGCCCGCGAGCTGGACGGCCAGGACATCGGCGACGCTCTGCCGTTCCGGCGCGAGATTGCACAGCTGGCCGAGGACTAGATGCGCGCGGACGAACTCGCCGAGACCCTGGCGATCCTGGATCGGCTGATCGGGTTCAACACTGTCAGCGCAAACTCGAACCTGGCACTGATCGACTTTGTCGAATCCCATTTGCGCGACCGAGGCTTTGTCCTGCACCGGATGCCCGATTCGACGGGGCGGAAGGCGGGGCTCTACGCGCGGATCGGACCCTCCGGCGACGGCCTCCTGTTGTCCGCCCATTCGGACGTCGTGCCGGCGGAGGATCAAGGCTGGTCGCGCGATCCCTTCCAACTGA
Organism: Boseongicola sp.; assembly: GCA_028824715.1. GTDB lineage: Bacteria > Pseudomonadota > Alphaproteobacteria > Rhodobacterales > Rhodobacteraceae > JAJEFO01. The sequence continues at coordinate 1,231 of JAPPCV010000170.1, forward strand.
CCCGAGAGCGCGGCAGGCTCTATGGCCGCGGAACGACAGACATGAAAGGCTTCCTGGCCTCCATGCTGGCGCTGGCGGATCGCGCAAGCAAGGCGGACCTGAAGGAACCCCTCAAGCTGTCGATCTCCTATGACGAGGAAGTCGGCTGCCTGGGCATGGCCAACATGATAGGCGCTCTTCCCGACATTCTGGGGACGCCTCGCGCGGCGATTGTAGGCGAACCCACCGAAATGGCGGTGGCGATCGGCCACAAGGGCAAGATCGGGTTGAAGGCCGTGGCCCATGGCGAGGCTGGGCACTCATCCCTCGCTCCGAGGCTTGAGAACGCGCTCCATGTCGCTGCCGACTTCATGGGCCGGCTGCGCGGGCTTCAGAGCTGGTATGCCGAAAACGGTGCGCGTGATTCCGGGTATGACATTCCCCATGCCACCGTACACGTTGGGAAGCTGGCGGGCGGCACGGCGCTGAACATCATCCCCGACAGGGCGGAGATGCTGTTCGAGGTCCGGCATCTTGCCGATGACGACCCGGAAGTGATTCTCGGCAAGATCAACGCATTGGCTGGGGAGAAAGTCGATCTCGAAACGACCGTCGCCTATCCAGGCCTGCAAACGGCTCCAGCGGCATGGGTCACGAAGCTGGCCTGTTCCCTGGCCGCCACGAACACAACGACCAAGGTCGCGTTTGGTACCGAAGCAGGGTTCTTCGACGGCTCGGGCATTCCGACCGTGGTTTGCGGCCCGGGCTCGATGGAAGGGCAGGGGCACAAGCCCGACGAGTTCGTGACCGTCGACCAGATGGTCGCCTGCCACGCGATGATGAATCGGATTCTCATGACACTCACGAAGAGTGGTGGCTCGATGGCCTGACCCTTTCGGGGGACTGCAAAGTTGAATTGGTCATTGCTAGGGTTTGCCTGAATCGGCAGACTTCGCGCGTTGTTGGGAAAAAGGGACGAGGAATGCCGGGATCGCGGAACGCAATCGATGTGTGCAATGCCGTGAAGCGCTACGGAAGCTTTACAGCGCTTCAATCCATCACGCTCTCGATTCGAGACAACGAGTTCTTTACGCTGCTTGGCCCGTCGGGTTGCGGCAAGACCACATTGCTGAGGATGATCGCGGGGTTCGAAGAGGTGACGGAGGGCGAGATTTTCCTGTTCGGCGACGAGATTGAGAACCTTCCGCCGCATCAGAGGCCCGTGAACACCGTGTTCCAGAACTACGCGCTGTTCCCGCACATGACGATAGAGCAAAACGTCATGTTCGGATTGGAAATGAGGGGCAGCTCGAAGGACGCCGCGCGCAGGAAGGCGGGCGAAATGCTGGAACTGGTGCAACTGGCTCAATTCTCGGCACGGAAGCCCTCGCAGCTTTCCGGCGGCCAGCAGCAGCGCGTCGCCCTCGCCCGCGCCCTGGCGCCCGAACCGAAAGTCCTGTTGCTGGACGAACCGCTTTCCGCGCTGGACCTGAAGCTGCGGCAGGCCATGAGGTCCGAATTGAAGTCGATCCAGCGCGAGACCGGGATCACCTTCACCTTCGTGACCCACGACCAGGAGGAAGCCCTGACCATGTCGGACCGCATCGCGGTCATGTCGGCGGGACGCCTTCAGCAGCTGGGGGAGGCGCGGGACATCTACGAGCGACCCGTGAACCGATTTGTCGCCGACTTCATTGGCGAGACCAATCTTCTTGATGCCCGCGTTGAAGCGGCTGATGCCTCTGTCGCGACATGCCGCCTTGCCAACGGGCTGACGCTGGACTGCGACGCCATCGGAAACGCCCGGCCCGGGGCGGACGTCCACCTCTCCATCCGTCCCGAGCGCATGACGCTCGCCGCGGCAAACGGCGATCCTTGGCAGGGCACCGTCAGGGAGAACATCTTCGTCGGCACCGACGTGCAGACCGTTGTCCAGCTTCAGGGGGGGATCGAGTTGACCGTGCGCACCCAGAATTCCGCCGCCGGCGTCGCCACGATATTCGATCCCGGAACCGATGTCGCGGTCGACGTCGAAGCCGGCGCAGCCAGGATGCTGGAAGACTGATGGCTGGCGCTGCCGCAGTCGGCGGTTCGGTCCGCAGCGAAACGTACGCCAGCGCGCGCAACTGGCTTCTGCTGCCCTCCTGGGCGGTCCTCGGCATCTTCGTCCTGGCGCCCGTTGCGATGATGCTGGTCTATTCCTTCCTGACAAAGGAGTTCCGCGGCGGCGTCATCTGGGAGTTCACGCTCGCAGCCTACGACCAGTTCTTCTTCGATCGCGGGCTCTTCGGCGACGAACCGGCCAAGATCGAGTGGACCTACATCCTGATCTTCTGGCGCTCGATCTGGCAGGCTGGCCTTGCCACTGTGCTGGCCCTCCTGATCGGCTTCCCGACGGCATACTTCATTGCCACCCGGCCCGCCCATACGCGAACCGTCTGGGTGTTCCTGATCACGATCCCCTATTGGGTGAACCTGTTGATTCGCACGGTCTCGATGAAGTTCCTTCTTCGCGATCAGGGTCCGCTGAACGACTTTCTGCTCTGGACCGGGCTCATCGACGACCCGATCCGCATCATCAACACCAACGCCGCCGTCCAGATCGGCCTCTTCTACAGCTACCTGCCCTTCATGGTCCTGCCGATCTACGCCAGCGTCGAGCGATACAACTTCGCCCTGAGCGAAGCCGCCGCCGACCTTTACGCGGACAAGTGGACGACCTTGCGGCGGATCGTGATCCCCAGCGTGCGTCCGGGCATCGTTGCGGGCTGCATCCTGGTCTTCGTGCCGTCGCTTGGCGCGTTCCTGGCGCCCGACCTGCTGGGCGGGGCAAAGAACTTCATGATCGGCTCGCTGATCGAGGAACAGTTCAAGGGCAATGCAGGCAACTGGCCGTTCGGGGCCGCCGCCTCGATGATCCTCCTGACGCTGGTTCTCATCATCCTCGTTTTCCTCGCCCGCCAGCAGGCAAGGGCCGAACGGGAGGCGACTCCATGAGTGCCCGCGGCGATGTCCGAACCTATTCCGGGTTCAGGGCGATGACGCTGGTCTGCCTTGTCGTGCTCTATTCCCCGTTGATCATCGTGACGGTCTACTCGTTCAACGCATCGCGCTCGATCACCGTGTGGGAAGGGCTCTCGCTGCAATGGTACGCGGACGTGTTCTGGGGGCCCGAGTCGGGCAAGTTCAAGCAGGCGGCCATCAATTCCTTCTCGATCGCCCTGATCGCCGCCACCATGTCAACGGCCATTGCCACGTCCGCGGCAACCGGAATCGTGCGCGGCGGCCGGTTTCGCCTGCGCACGGCATCGCTCGGGCTGATTTCGCTGCCGCTGATGGTGCCGGAGATCGTGACGGCGGTCGCCACGTTGATATTCTTCAACTTCATCGGGTTCACGCGCGGATACCTGACCATCCTGGTGGCCCACATAGCCTTCTGCATCCCCTTTGCCTATCTTCCGATCCAGGCGCGGATGCAGGGGATCGAGGACACCTTTGAACAGGCCGCTCAGGACCTTTACGCGACCAAGGCCCAGGCCTTCCGGCGGGTCCTGCTGCCCATGATGATGCCCGGCATCATCGCCGGTTTCCTTCTGGCCTTTATCGTAAGCCTCGACGACTTCATCATCACGAACTTCGTCAAGGGCGCAGGCGTCGAGACTCTGCCCACGGCGATTTTCGGGTCGGTGAAACAAGGGATCAAGCCGAACATCATGGCGATCTCGACGATGCTGCTGGTCGTGTCCATTGCAATGGTCACCATCAGCTACGTCGTAAGCAAGAAAGACAGTTCAACATAAGGAGAAAGACATGCACATCTTTGCAAAGACAGCCGCAACGGCAGTTGCACTCACCCTCGGGGCCGCTTCGGCCAGCGCCGAGGGCAAGCTCGTCATCTACCACTGGTTCGAGTACATCCCGCAGGAGCTTCTGGACAAGTTCACGGCCGAGACGGGCATCGAGGTGACCATGGACACCTACGATTCCAACGAGGCGATGCTGGCCTCGCTGAAGGCGGGCGGCATGGGAACCTACGACGTGGCGGTCCCGGGCGACTACATGGTCGCGATCATGATCGGCGAGGGGATGCTGGACGAGGTCGGCGATGGTGAACTGAAGAACAAGGGCAACATTGCGCCGGAATGGGCCGATCCCAGCTTTGATCCGGGCTGGAAGCACTCGATCCCGTACCAGTGGGGCTCGACCAGCTTCATGGTGGATACCGCGGTCTACAACGGTGACATCGACACCACTGACATACTGTTCGACCCGCCGGCGGCGCTTTCGGGCAAGATCAACATGCTCGACAGCCAGGGCGAGGTCCTGGCCATGGCGGCGCTGCACCTGGGCATCCCGCAATGCAGTTCCGACCGCGAGCAGTTGAAGGCGATGAACGACATGCTGCAGAACGCCAAGACTCACTGGGCGTCGTTCAATTCGGACACCGCGAAGGAGGTCCTGGTCTCCGGCGACGCCGCCGTGGGCCAGATCTATGACGGCTTCGGCGCCAAGGCCCGGGCCGAACGGGGCAGCCTGAAATACGCCTTCCCGACCCAGGGCTACGTGGCCTGGATGGACAACGTCGTGCTCTTGAAGGACGCACCGAACCGGGACAGCGCGATCGCTTTCATGGACTTCCTCTTGATGCCCGAGAACATCGCGGCAGTGTCGAACTATGCCCGCTACGGCTCGGGGCTTTCGGGCGTGGGCGAGTACCTCGATCCCGAACTCGCGAGCCTGCCGGAATCCAACCCTCCGGCATCGGCAGGGCCAGCCGTGTTCATCGAGGTCTGCGACGAAGCCACCCAGGCCGTCTATGACCAGATCTGGACGAACGTGAAGAAGTGAACAATCCGGGGCCGCGTCTGCGGCGCGGCCCCGATCACGGGACGCGCCGATGCACCCGGTCAGGCCGGAGAGTCGCAACGTCGCACCGACCGTGACCAAGCCACGCCAGATTCCCGAGAAACCGAACGTGGTGCAGGTCCCGTCCCGGCAGCGGCGTCGTGCCCGGCACTACCCGACGGCATCGAGCCGCCGTTCCTGTCGCGAGATCAGTCGATCGACCTCCTCTCTTGCCTCCGCGGCAAGGCCGCGGCCCGGGCGGCGGATCGTCGGCGTCGCTATCACGCCCCGCTTGGCGAGCACGTGCTTCCGCACCGCGAGCCCGACCCCGGGCTGCTGTTCGTACCGAACCAGCGGCAGATAGGCGTCGAAGACGTCCTGGGCCCGGGCCAAGTCGCCCTGTGCCACAAGCGTCGTCACCGCCACCATCATCTCGGGATAGCCGAAGCCGGTCATCGCGCCGTCGGCACCGCGCGCCAGTTCCTCGGGCAGGAAGATGCCGCCATTGCCGCACAAGATGGAAATCCGGCGCTGCCCGCGACCCTCCGCTGCCCGGATTGCCGTGATTTTCGCCAGGCCCGGCCAGTCTTCGTGCTTGAGCATCACCAGTTCGGGTATTTCCGCAACGATCCGGCCGATGACCTCTGGCGCGAAATGGACGTTTGTGGCCAGCGGGAAGTCTTGCAACACGATCGGCACCCCGTCGCCCAGAACCCGCGCGACATCGCGATAGTATCCGACGATCTGGCTGTCCGTCTTGAGCGTTCCAGGCGGCGCGACCATGATTCCTGCGGCGCCCAGATCCATCGAGGCCCTTCCGAGCTCGCCGATGGCTGCCAATCCAGGCGCCGAGCACCCCACGATCACGGGCCTGTCCCCGGCACGGGCAATCGCGCGTGCCGCAACCTCATGGGACTCGGCCAGCGTGAGCTTGGGCGCCTCGCCCATCATCCCCAGGATGGTGATCCCGTCCGCGCCCTTGTCGAAATAGAAGTCGATTGCGCGGTCGAGGCTCTCGAAGTCAATCGCACCGTCATCGGCGAAGGGCGTCGCCGAAATTACAAAGACGCCCTTGGCGTCGGATTCAAGCAGTGGCATCGCGGTTCGTCTCCAGTTCGCTCTTAACGCAGGAACAATTCGGTGGGCAGGTTGCTGAACAGCTCTACCGGGCCGCCCTCGCGGATCGCGAATGTCTGGCCAATCCCCGCCATGACGCCAGTTCGCGTATCCGGAATCATTATGTGCACGAAAAACACCATGCCAGGTTCCATGACCAACGGATTTCCGGTGTAGATCATCGGCGGCACGTCCATCCAGGTGGGCCTGAAGGTGCAGCCCAACGCGTAGCCGCAGGCAGCAAAGCGTTCAGTGGCGAATCCGGCCGCGTCCAGCACCTTGCGGTGAATGTCGTCCAGCGTGCCAAGCGACGCACCGGGACGGGCGGAGTCCCTGATCTGGTCAAGCGCATCTGCCGCCACGGCCATCATTCCGGATTGCCGCGGATCAGGTCTGCCTACGGCCAAGGTGGATTCGACGCAGACGTGATAACGGCAAAAGGATGCGGCCAGTTCGATCAAGACCTGATCGCTTTCGTCGATCCGTCGCGGCCCGCTGATGCCGCGCCCGAAGAGCGCGCGCGGTCCCGTGTTGACCAGCGGCCCTCCCGATGGAACGTCGCCTCCTCGCAGCATCGCGGCGAGCGCCGCCGCGCTCAGCTCGCTTTCCGTGACGCCCGGACTGGCGGCCTCGACCGCTGCGAGAACCGCGGCGTCGGCCAGACGTCCGGCCTCGCGCATCAGGGCAAGCTCGGCCTCGGACTTGACCAGCCGTTGCCGCCGCACGATGTCAGACGCATCCTCCAGGCTGCAGAACCCGTCCAGCGCGACCTCGATCAACCTGCCATTGGCGGCCGTCAGTCCGTAGGTCGCAAGCTCGACGCCGACACGTGCGCCGCGCAAGCCAAGCTCTTGCAGGATCGCCCGCAAGTCCTCCGCCGGGTTGACCTTCTCGGCATTGAACCAGATGCGAATTTCGTCGTAGAGCGACGCGGTTTCGGCTTGTCGCAGATCCGGGCGCCGGGTCAGCAGGACAGTGGGCCGCTCGTCGGCGGTGATCACGCCGGCCTGGAAGAACACGTAGCCGGACGAGTCGTAGCCTGTGAGGTAGTAGTGGCTCTCCTGCGCGAAGACGAGCAGCGCATCGAGTCCCCTGCAGTTCAGTTCCGCACGCGTGGCCGCCAGGCGGGCGGCATGCTCTTCCTGAGAAAAGCGCAGCGACACGGCACGGCCGCCTGCGGTGGTCGCCTCGATTTCCCGAAAGGCCACGCCGGTCACTGCAACTCGCAGATGTCACACATGGTGATCAGGTAGATGCGCACCATGTCGAGGTAGTCGGGGATGTCGACCCGTTCGTCCGGCATGGTGTTGTAGCGGCCGCCCGGTCCGCAGACGACGCCTTCCATGCCTCCATGTACAAAGAGGTGGCCGGCATCTGTCCCGTAGTATCCCGGTGGCGTGATCGCGCCCGTGGGCTGCGGTTCGCCCCGGATCGCTTCGTAGGCGACGTTCAGCGCCGTCACGATCCGTGCGTCCCGTGCCACTTCGAATGCCGGCATGTGGGCGTTTCCGCTGGGAGATTCGATCCGGATCTCCGCTTTCAGCCCCGGCCAGTCCCTTTCCAGCGTGTCCAGAACCGCGCGGAAGTCCCTCAGCGCGTTTTCCTGCGTCTGTCCGGGCCCGATCCGCCCTGATCCGGTCATCCGCACGAAATCCGCCACCTGCGGCGGCCGCCATTCCTCGAAGCCTTGGCCCAGTGCGCCGCGGATTGTTCCCACGTGCACCCGGTTGATGCCGCGGTGCTCGTCGCTCGGCGCGTCGGAGAACGTCAATTCGGTCAGGCGCGGAACCAGGTCGCAGGCGGCGCGGATCGCGTCAACCGCCTCTTCCCGCTTGGACATGTGGCGGGTGATGCCGGTCAGCTCGATCGTGAACATGAACGCTTCAGCATGCATGGTCAGTGCCTGCAAGTCCGTGGGCTCGGAATTGATGAAATAGTCCGCGCGCGTGCCCGCCTTCACGGCTGCGTAGGTCCCGACCCCGCCCTGCAACTCGCCAACGACGTAGGTGAGGATGACGTCGCCTTTCAGCCGCTTGCCGCCCTCCATCAGCGTGCGCACCGCACAGAGCGATGCGGCGTCGCCCGCCTTCATGTTCGACACGCCGATCCCGTAGATGAACCTGTCGTCGACGAGCCCGCCCCACGGATCGACCGTCCAGCCCTCGCTTACGGGGTTGGTGTCGAGATGGCCGTTGAACAGGAGGCTCTTGCCGCCACCCGTGCCACGCCAGACGCCGATGGCATTGACACGGTCGTCCTCGACGGGCTGCAAATGGGCATCGAGCCCCATCTCGGACATGATCTCGACCATGCGCTCCGCCAGCGCGCGCTCGCCCTCCGTGCCGGAGTGGCTCTTGTACCGGACCATTTCGGAAAGCGTGCCGAGACAGGCCTGCTCGTCAATGGCGCGGGCAAGCGAAAGAGCGTCCGTCATTGTTCGGTCTCCGTGTCAGGCGGCCTGGCTGGCGGGCGGCGGAACCGCCTTCAGCAAGGCACGCGTATAGGGGTTCCGGTCCGGCCCTTCGACGTCGTCTCGGTGGAACGCGTCCATCAGCTTGCCGTGCTGCATGACGCAGATCCGGTGTGCGAGCTGGCGGACGAGGTTCAGGTCATGGGTGATGAACAGGCACGCAGTGCCGGTTTGCCGCTGCAGGCTCACCAGAAGTTCGGCGACGGAGGCCTGCACCGACACGTCCAGGGAGGCGGTGATCTCGTCGCAGATCACGAGTTCGGGCTCCGCGGCGAACGCCCGGGCGATCGCGACTCGCTGCTTTTCTCCGCCCGACAGCTGGTGCGGCAGCCGGTCGGCGAACTCTCGCGGCAGGCGCACCTGTTCCAGGAGCTTCGCGATACGCTCCGCACGTTGTTCCCGCGGCACGATGTCGTAGAGCTTCAGGGGGCGCGAGAGGATTTCCCGCACGCGCTGCCGCGGATTGAGCGACGCATCGGGGTGCTGGAAGACGATCTGCACGGCGCGGCGGTAGGCGCGGTCGATCTCGGCCAGTCTTGCAAAGTCTCGGTCGCCGAAGCGAACGATGCCGTCGAAGTCCTGCAAGCCTGACAGGACCTTGCCCATGGTGGACTTGCCCGAGCCGGACTCTCCGACCAATCCGACAAGCTCCCCCTTTCGGACCTCGATGCTGACCTTCTGCGCGCCAAGGTGCGTGGGCTTGGGGGCCAGCAGCTGCCCGAGAAGCGACTGCCGGCCGTATTCGACGGTTACGCCTTTTGCAGACATCAGCGCGGGTGCCTCGGACGGCGGCTCCGAGACGCCCAGCCACTGCTTCGGATTGGGGACGGCGTCAAGCAGCGCCTTCGTGTAGTCGTTGCGGGGGGTCCGGAATACCTCGGCGCACGGACCGCTCTCGACGATCTCGCCGGAGTTGATGACCGAAACGACGTCGGCCACCCGGGACACGAGACCCAGATCATGCGAGATGTAGAGCGCCGAAATCGACGTCTCGTCCTGCAATTGGTTGAACAGTTCCAGGATCTGCTGCGCCGTGATGATGTCGAGAGCCGTGGTCGGTTCATCGAAGACGATCAGTTCGGGGTTGCAGGCAAAGGCCGTGGCGATGACGACCCTTTGCTTCTCGCCGCCCGACGCCTCGTGCGGGTAGCGGCGCAGCATGTCCCCGGGTTTCGCGATGCCGGTCCGGGCCAGCGCGGCCTCGCTTTCCTCCAGGGCTTCCTGCAACGTCAGGCCCCGATGGCGGATCAGGACTTCCGAGAGCTGCTCCCCCAGGCGCATCGCGGGGTTGAGCGAGGTGGAGGGGTCCTGAAAGACCATGCTGATCCGCCGCCCCCTGATTTCCAGGATTTGCGGATGCGTCCGGTTGCGAAGGTTTTCCCCCGACAGAAGCAGCCTCCCGTCGTTCTCGATCGCGTTTTCGGGAAGATATCGCAGGATCGCCCAGGCCAGCGAGGACTTTCCGGAACCCGACTCTCCAACGAGGCCGTGCGTTTGGCCGTGCGTCACGCGGAGGTCGATGTTCTTCAGGGCGTGGACCGGGACGGACGGCGTCGCGTAGCTGAGCGAATACCTGGAAACTTCCAGGACGGGCGTGTCCGCGCCGGCGCCCCGTGCGTTGCCGCCCGCCACCTCAGCGGCTCCGCCTTGGGTCGAGGCTGTCGCGCAGCGCATCACCGAAGAGGTTGAACCCCATGGCCGCCATGGCAATCGCGACGCCGGGCACGGCCACGGTCCAGGCGTTCCGGAACATGAACTGCCGCGCTTCGGCGACCATAAGGCCCCATTCCGTCGAGGGCGGCTGAGCGCCCAGCCCGAGAAAGCCCAGCGTGGCGCCGATCATGATCGCAAAGGCCACGCGGATGGTTGCCTCGACGATGATCGGCCCGACCGCATTGGGCAGGACCTCGCGCAGGACGATGTAGTGCGAGCGCTCGCCGCGCGCGACGGCGGCGAGCACGTATTCCCTGGTCCGGATCGAAAGAACCGAACTGCGCGCGATCCGCGCCATTCCCGGGGTGAACGCGATGGCGACCGCCAGCATCGCCTGTCCCATGCCGCCGCCGAGAAAGGTGACGATGAGCAGCGTGAAGAGCAGTTCTGGCACGGCGAGCAACCCGTCCAGGATGCGCATGATGACGCTGTCGAGCCATCCGCCAGCGGTGCCCGCAATCACCCCGATCATGCTGCCCGCGCCCACGCCCAGCAGCGTGGCGCCAAGCCCGAAGTAGACAGTCGAAGGCGCGCCGTTCAACAGCCGGGACAGCAGATCGCGACCGAACTGGTCAGTGCCCAGCCAATGCGCTGCCGAAGGCCCCTGCAGGCGCGCGGCAGGGTGGAAGGCCTGTGGATCGTAGGGTGCCAGCAACGGCCCCAGGGTTGCCGCCCCCATGACGAGCAGCAGCAGGCCGAGCCCGGTCGTGCCGGTCGCCGTCCGGAACGCCTTAGGCATAGCGCACCCGCGGGTCGAGGATGGCGATCACGATGTCGGACAGGAGGTTTGACAGCGCATAAACCGTCGCGAGAACCAGGGTGATGGCCTGAATGACAGGAAGGTCCCGGTTCTCCAACGCGTAGATGAGGAGACGCCCGAGCCCGGGCCAGGCGAAGATCTCTTCAACCACGATGATTCCGCCCAGAAGATACCCGATGTCGAGCGAAATCACCGCCACGGCCGGGGCCAGCGAGTTTGGCAGCGCATGGCGGCGGATCACGCGGCGTTCGCGCAACCCCTTCAGCCGTGCCGCGCGGATGTAGTCGCTGGACAGGACCTCGGACATCTCCGACCGCACCTGGCGGGAGATGTGCGCTGTCAGTATCAGGCCGAGCGTGGCCGCCGGCAGGACCACGTGCGACGTGAAGCCTCCCAGGCTCTCGCCCGGGGAGACGAACCCGCCTGCCGGGAAGAGCCCCAGCGCCGGTCCCGCCAGGAAGATCAGAAGCAGCGTTGCGGTCACGAATTCCGGCATTGACGCGCCGATGTAGGAGAAGACCCCGATGATGAGATCGGCCACGGTGCCGCGCTTGATGGCCGCCAGCACGCCCAGCGGGATTGCGATTACCGTGACCGATACCAGTGCCGTCACGGCCAGCGAGGCGGAATTCCAGAACGCATCGCCAACCACGTCCGCCACCGGCAATGACAGGCGCAGCGACTGGCCCAGGTCGCCGCGCAAGATGCCGCCGATCCAGTCAAGATATTGAACGTACCATGGCCGGTCGAGGCCGAGCCTGCGCTCCATCGCAGCCACGGCCTCTTCCGTTCCGTACTCGCCCAGTATCATCACGGCCGCGTTTCCCGGCAGAATCATCGTGATCGCGAAGACCGCGAAAGTCACGACAAACAGGACCAGGATTACCGCCAGAAGACGCCGGACAAGGTAACCTAGTGTCACGCGGTCACTCGTCTAGCCAGACGCTTTCCAGGTAGAAGTACCGGTTGATCGGGTTCAACGTGTAGCCCTGCACATGCTCCCTGCTGGCCGTCAGGACGTCTTCGTAGAACGCGATGATGTACGGCAGTTCGGCGAGCATCAGTTCCTGGGCCTTCGTGTAGGCATCTGCCCGCTCCGACTCGATCGTGGTCGAGCGACACGCCTGCACCAGGGCGTCGAACTCGTCGTTCATCCAGCCAGTGTCCTCGTAGGAAGCATTCGACGTGAGGAGCAGGTTGAAGGTCGCGTCTTCGGTCGGCTGCATGCCCCAATAGGCCATGTAGAAGCCACCCTTGCGCCAGACGTTGGCGAGGTATGTGTCGTGCGGCATGGTCTCGACATTGATGTCGAAGCCGGCCGGCAATGCCATCTGCTTGATCGCGATTGCCACCTGCGCCCGGATCGCCGGACGGTTCGAGGCCACGAGATCGAGCTTGAGGCCGTCGGGATGTCCCGCCTCGGCCAGAAGCGCCTTCGCCCTTTCCGGATCGTAGTTCTTCTCCGGCGTGTCGATGCGGAACTTGAATTCCGGTGACAGGATGTTGTCATGCGCAGGCCGGCCGAGCCCCTCGAGCACGAGGTCGACAAGGAGCTGGCGGTCAATCGCGTAGGCCAGCGCCTCGCGCACGCGGAGATCGTTGAAAGGCTCCTGGTCGAAGCGCATTACCACGTTCACGTAGCGACCCGAGGGCACCCGCAGCGCATTCACCCCGGGCGCGCTGGAAATGCGTTCGTAGTCGGCTTGCTGGACCAGCAGCATCACGTCGATGTCGCCAGACAGGAAGTTCGTGGTTTCCGCAGCGAGATCCGGGAACAGGTGCATCTCGACGGCGTCGAGGTAGGGCTTGCCCTCGATGAAGTAGTCATCGTTTCGCACCAGCCGGGTAATCCGTGCGCTGTCATAGCTTTCCATCTTGAAGGGACCGGTGCCGTTCACGACGGTGTCGAGCATCGCATGATCGCCGGCCAGCGCCTCTTCCGACATGATTCGCGCGTTCGCGTGCGCGGTTGATGTCGGGAAGTCGGCAAACGGCGTCTTGAGGCTGAACTTCACGGTCAGGTCGTCGACCGCTTCGACGGTGTCGATCATGTTCAGCACCGATGCGGCCGAGGCCGGGATGTCCGGATTCAGGATCGCCTCGTAGGTGGCGACCACATCGGAGGCCGTCGCCGGCGTTCCGTCGTGAAAGGTCACGCCCTCGCGAAGGTGGAAGGTGAACTCGGTTGCGTCGGCACTGCCCTCCCAGCTCTCGGCCAGGTCGGGCATTGGCTGGCTGTCAGGGCCGATCCGCGTCAGGCCGGAATAGGCCATGTCGATCACCGGGTATTCCGCCGGCCCCGACAGTGACAGCACGTTCAGCGTCGCGATCCGGGTGGAATGGCTGATCTTGAGCGTGCCCCCCATTTTCGGATCGTCCTGGGCTGCGCCCAGGTTTGGCACCGCCAGCGCCAGCGCCATGACCAGAAGCGCGCTTCGACGTGGGACTTTGTGGAATGACATTTGCGTTCTCCTTGTTGTTGTCCGGCAATGGACCGGACGGTTCGATTGTCGTTGCGTCAGTGTACTACTGTCAGGTCGTCGGGCAGCCCGGTCAGCACTTCCGGAACCCCTTCGGTCACCAGGAGGGTATGGCCGACGCCCATCCCGTAGCCCGTGTCGCTGTCCCCGATCATTACGTGATAGAACAGCGTCATCCCGGGTTCGCAGACGGTTGCGTTGCCCGAATAGATCATCGGCGGCACGTCCATGCTGGTTGGAGAGAACGTGCAACCGACCGAATAGCCTGTCGCCCCGTAACGGTGCTTCTTGTAGCCGCCGTCGTCGAGCCCTTGGGCATGAACGTCGAATATCTCGCCCAGGGTCGTTCCCGGGCGCGCGATTTCCGTCATCCGGTGCAGAGTCTCGCGGGCGACTTCGTACATCATGCGATGCGCCGCCGGCACGTCGCCGAACAGGATGGTCCATTCCGTCTTGACGTTGTAACGTCGATAGGCGACCGGGTATTCAACGAGGATCTGGTCCTGCGCCTCGATCCGCCGAGGCTCTGACACGCCGCGTCCGTAAACGGCACGCGGCCCCGAATTGAACAGCGGCGGATTGGGCGGCATGTCCGCGCCGTCCTGCAGGATCGAGGTCAGGTAGGCCGCCTTGATTTCACTGTCCAGGATTCCCGGGCGAGAGGCCGCGATGACCGCCTCCAGTGACCGGTCGAGGATTTCCGCCGCCTTGCGGGTATAGGCGATTTCTGCCGGCGACTTGATCAGCCGGAGCCGGCGGATCAGGTGGTCGTCATCGGCCAGCGTGCACCAGCCATCCAAGGCATGCTGCACCCGCCAGAGATTCCAGCCGGTCAGGCCGTGGGTGTTCAGCTCAATTCCGATGCGCCCGCCCTTCAGGTGGAGCTCCTCCAGAATGGACTTCAGGTCCATTGCCGGATTGGCGTCGTCGGCATCCCACCAGAGTCGAATGTCCTCGATCGTGCTGGTTCGACGCGCCTGAACCAGGTCCGGGCGGCGGGTCAGCAGGATGATCGGGCGGTCATCCGCAGTTATGACGGCGCATTGAAAGAAGACGTAGCCTCCGGTGTCGTAGCCGGTCAGCCAGAAGTGGCTTTCCTGGGCGAATACAAGCATGGCGTCCAGGCCTCGACGCCCAAGTTCGGATCTCAGGCGCGCCTGCCTTGACAGGTGCTCCTCCCGCGGGAACGGAGTGGCTGCGCACGGTTCAGTCGACATGTCTTGCGTCCGCTCCCCCTGTTCGCCGCCCGCGCCTTCCAAAAAAGCCTATGGGATGGTATACCATCCGTCAACCATGTGAATACCAGCGCGCATGAAGGATGCGGCAATTCTGTTCCGACCCCGCGCCATGTTCCGGCGGGTCACCGTGGTGCCGAGAAAGGAACTGTCTTGGAACGGATCCGTCCTGCCATAAAGGGGCTTGAGATTTGAGCTCTCCACCAGATAAGTCCTTTCCGGATTGGACAGGCAGAAGGTCCAAAGAGTTGAACGTGCAAGACCAGAGGCTTGCGCCGAGGGCGTATCAGCAGATCCTTGACATGATATTGTCGGGCAAGACACGGCCCGGCGAGCAATTGAACGAACGTCAGCTGGCAGACATGCTCGGAATGTCCCGCACCCCTGTGCGGGACGCCTTGTTGATGCTGGAGGCCGAGGGGCTGCTTGTCCGTCAGGGGCGGATGGGCGTCCAGATCAAGCAGATGCACATCGACGAGTTTCTCGATGCGCTGGAGGTTCGCGCCCTGCTGGAGCCAGCGGTCTCACGCATGGCGGCGGGCAAGGTCGACCACGCGGCGCTCGATGAACTGGAGCGTTCGCTGCACGGCGCAATCGAAATGGCGGATGCAACCGGACGCGGCATGGACCGGTCCCAGACTCGCTGGATCGACGACACGCTGCACAACCTGATCTCCGATTCTGCCGGCAACGCGCAACTGTCGGCCATCGTGCGCAACCTGCGCCGAAAGACCCAGATCTTCGACCTGAAGACCCTCCCGGAACGTGCGGTCGTGACCTGCCATGAACATCTGGACATCATCGCCGCACTTCGCCTTGGCGATGGCGAGAAGACTGCAGAGGCAATGGCACTGCACCTCGAACAGGTTCGGGCCAGCATCATAGCCCGGCTGAGCCGGCGATGAACGATCCTTCCCTGGCCCTCGAACGCACGGAAGTCAGGCCGGACATCGCCCTGGCCGAGCGGCTGTTCACCGAATTGCGCCATCAGACGTCGGACACGCGCGGGATAACCCGCATGTCCTATGGACCGGGCGAGGAGATCGCTCACGCCATTGTCCGCAGGGAAGCCGAGGCGCTGGGGCTCGGGACCGAGACCGACGCGGCCTGCAACCAGTACATGACCCTGCCGGGCCAGACAAATGCGCCGGGGATCGTCATCGGCTCGCATCTCGACTCCGTGCCAAAGGGCGGCAATTTCGACGGTGCCGCGGGCGTGCTGATGGGACTGTCGGTGATTTCAGGGCTGGTGGCCGCGGATCGGGTGCCGCCTTGGCCGATCACCGTGATGGCGATCCGTGCTGAAGAGAGCGCCTGGTTTTCGGCCTCCTACATCGGAAGCCGCGCGGCTTTCGGCCGGCTGACCGCGCAAGAGCTGGACACGGTGGTGCGGGCGGGCGACGGCGTGACCCTTCGGCAGGCAATCGCTACGGCGGGCGGGCATGTTGACGATGTCGCCTTGGGAGGCGGCCACTTGGCTCCGGAAGACGTGGCGGTGTTCCTGGAGCCGCATATCGAACAGGGACCGGTTCTGGCGCTGAAGGACCTGCCGCTCGGGATCGCGACAAACATCAGGGGCAGCCTGCGTTTCCGTCGTGCGGCCTGCCGTGGGGCCTATGCACATTCGGGAACGACGCCGCGCGATGTGCGCCGTGACGCGGTGCTTGCCGTTTCGCAACTGGTCACGGAGCTTGACCGGCTGTGGCGCCGGTTCCAGGCGCAAGCCAAGGACCTCACGGTCACTGTCGGCGAGATCGCGACGGACGCCGAAGAAGCCTCGTTCTCCAAGGTCGCGGGCCTTGTGCGTTTCTCCCTTGACGTTCGCAGCGATTCCGTCGCCTCGCTGGATGAATTCGCGATCGAGCTGAAGGCGATGGCAGCCGCCATCGAGAGTGACCGAAACGTCAGTTTCGATTTCGGCCCGCGCACGTCCACGACCCCGGCAAGAATGCACCCGGCGGTGATCGCCGGGCTGAGACAAGCCGCCGACGAGGCGCGGCAGCCTGTGCTGGACATGCCCTGCGGCGCGGGCCATGACGCCGCCACCTTTGCCGGTCTCAGTGTCCCCACCGGAATGCTGCTTCTTCGCAACGAGAACGGCAGCCATAACCCTCACGAGCACATGGACATCAGCGACTTCAGCGTCGGTGCGGAGGTGCTCATGCGATTCTGCCTGTCCCCGCCGGACATCCCGAAATGACCGACTGCGTCATCGTGCAACCCATTGCCCGTTGCGGAGTGGAATTGCTGCAAGACTCCGGTCTGTCGGTCTTCGTGGCCCCTTCGCCGGAACTGGCGGTCCTCAAACCCCATCTGTTGACCGCCAGGGCGGTGATCACGCGCAACAGCGGGCTTTCCTCCGAAGCCATCAAGGCCGCTCCAAACCTGGCAATCATCGCAAGCCATGGCACGGGGACGGACCGCATCGACAAGGTTGCAGCCGAACGGCGCGGCATCAGGGTTGTCAGCACGCCCGGAACGAATGCGCAATCGGTTGCTGAACATGCGCTCGCGCTGATGTTTGCCTGTGCCCGACGAGTGCCTGCCGCCGATCATGCGGTGCGTGCCGGCGACTGGTCATTCCGCGAATGCACCCGGCAGCGTGAGATGCACGGGTGCCGCCTCGGTCTCGTCGGCTACGGCCATGTGGCACGAAGGCTGGCGACACTTGCAAAGGGGTTGGGCATGACCGTGACCGTGCACTCGAAACATGCCAGCGACGCAGACCTCGCCGCCGACGGGGTTCTGCGCGCTTCGACTCTCGAGGACCTGCTTGCAACCGCGCAGGTCGTTTCGCTGCACGGGTTGCCCGGCCGCACGCGTGTCCTGGACGAGGCGCTGCTTTCGAAGCTGCGCGCGGACGCCATCCTGATCAACACCGCCCGCGGTGTCCTGATCGACGAGGCAGCGCTGGCCGCGGCCCTGCGCGGGGGCCGCATCGCGGCGGCCGGGCTGGACGTCTTCTCCTGCGAGCCATTGCCTGGTGACAGCCCCATCCTGGATTGTCCCAACGTCGTTTTGACCCCTCACATCGGCGGCTCCGCCGTCGAGGCGCGCGAGCGGACGGCGCTCGAGGTGGCCCGCAGGGTCGTCGAGGCCATTGGGACGGGCTCTCCCGATTGAGGAACCGCGGCATGCAGGAAGATTGCGAGGTCAATGATCCAGTGATCCGTTACCTGGGCGACTCGGCCTTGTCCGTCGAGTTTGGCAACCGTATCGATGCCGAACTGGTGTCCCGTGTCCACGCGTTCGACGCTGCCTTGAATCAGCTTTGCCTCGCCGGCGTCGTAGAGACCGTCCCGACCTATCGGGCCACCACCGTCATTTTCGATCCTCTCACGGCTGACGTCCGCGAAATCGAAGCTGCCGTTCTGCGACTTGCATCCACCGAAAGTGACGCCGGCAGGCCGGTCGGGCAGCTCTGGGAGGTTCCCGTGACCTATGGCCAGGATTTCGGGATCGATCTCGATGATGTGGCGGCGCATGCTGGCATGACGCCAAGCGACCTCGTAGAGGCACACGCCGATCCGGAGTACTTGGTCGCGATGGTCGGATTTCTTCCCGGATTCAGCTATCTTTCCGGGCTGGACCCGCGCCTTTCGACGCCGCGCCGATCCGAGCCGCGTGCTAGGATTCCTGCATCCTCAATTTCGATCGGCGGGCAGCAGACGGCCATCGGCAGCCTCGAAGGGCCCAGCGGATGGCACGTCATCGGCCGCACCCCGGCCCGCCCGTTCCACCCCGGCAGAATGCCCGAGTTTCTTTTCGAACCTGGAGATCGCATCAGGTTTCGGCCAGTTTCCGCGCGCGAATGGTCCGAACTCGACAGGGGCGCGACACGCGGAGCGCTGGTTGCGGAGAGAGTCGACGGATGACCGCGCTTGAAATTGTGCAATGTGGTCCGGGAGCGTCGGTTCAGGATGCAGGGCGCTACGGCTTTCGACGGTTCGGCGTGTCGACCGCGGGAGCGATGGACCGGCGGGCATTGGCGCTGGCCAACACGCTTGCAGGCAACCAGCCGGATGCAGCGGCATTGGAACTGCCGCTTGCCGGCGCGGAGTTCCGCGTCGTCGGCGGGCCTGTCCTGCTGGCAGCCCACGGTCCCGGAACGACGCTGGCCGTCCCTGGCCGGCTCGTTTCGGAACGGTCATCGGTGCAGGTGGGCGACGGCGACACGGTAATGATCGGCCCGCCGCGCGAAGGCGTGTACAGCTATGTTGCCGTCGCAGGGGGGATCCTGACAAGGCCCGTTCTCGGCAGCCGCTCCTGCCATCGTCGCTCGGGGATCGGAGGGGATGTGCTGTCGCCGGGTGATCGGCTTCCTTGCATTGGCGGTTCCGACAATGCGCCTTTGCATTTCCCCGAGGGCATGACGTACTGCGGCCGTGATGCAATCAGGATCGTTCCGGGCCCGCAGGCAGGCTTCTTCGAGGACGTGACATGGTCTCGGCTCCTGTCGTCGAGTTACCGGATCAGTCCGCGGTCAGACCGGATGGGCCTGCGTCTTGAAGGCCCTGCTCTTCGGTCCTCAACGGGGCACGACATCGTGTCCGAGGGGGTGGTTCCTGGAAGCGTTCAGGTGCCCGGCGACGGAAACCCGATCGTCTTGGGCCGAGATTGCCAGACGACCGGGGGCTATCCGAAGATCGCAACGGTGATCTCGGCCGATCTGGACCGGCTGGCGCAGGTACAAGTAGGCCGAGACGTGCGCTTCCGCATTGTCTCGGAAGGAGACGCGATTGATGCTGCGCGCCGTTCGGCACATTGGCGCAGTTCGCTGAAGTCGTCGGCAGAACCTGTCAACGGCGCTTCGCCGGACCTGCTTTCGCAAAACCTGATCGGCGGGATTACCAGGGGCGACGACCTCTAGCGCGCTTTCGACGACGCGACGGTCCAGCCTTCCTTTTCGAGACCGTCACGCAGCGCTCTTGCCATGGCGACGGCCGCCTCGTTGTCCCCGTGCACGCACACTGAATCGATCTCGACCGGCAGGCGTTTGCCCGTCACCGATTCCAGCCGCCCCTCGGCCACCATTTCTTTCACGCGAGTCAGCGCGGTTTCAACATCGTGGATGACGGCGCCGTTGACCTTGCGGCTTGTCAGGTTGAAGCTGTCGTCATAGGTCCTGTCGGCATAGACTTCGCGTATCGGACGCAAGCCTGCTCGATCGCAGGCGCGCTCTGTCGCCGTTCCCGGCATCACCATGAACGCAAGCCCTGGGTCGGCGGCCCGTATGCCGCGGGCAACGGCATCGGCAAGGCCGTCGTCGTCCGCACAGGCGTTTCCGAGTGCACCATGTGTCTTGACATGAGTTCCGGGATGCCCTGTCAGCGACGTCATCGCTTGAAAGGCGCCCACCTGATAGGCAACGAGCGTCTCGATCTCGTGCGCCGTGACTCCGGTTTGCGCACGCCGCCCGAATCCGATCAGGTCGCGGTAACCTGGGTGGGCCCCGACCGCGACCCGCCGTTTGCGAGCAAGGCCAATAGTGCGTCGAATCGTTTCGGGGTCGCCAGCATGAAACCCGCAAGCGATGTTGGCCGTTGTGACGATGTCCAGCATTGCCGCATCGTCACCCATCGTCCAAGGTCCGAACCCCTCTCCGAGATCGGAATTGAGATCGATCTGCATTGATGTCCCAGTCCTTTCTTCTTGTTGTGGCGCGCCTCCGACCAGTGTAGCCGAACTCGTTGCATGACGGCGCACCATTGGTATACCGGAAGTGCCGGGAAGAGGAGGTCTTCATGTCGGGCGGTCATCTGCTCTATCTTGGCAACGGCCGGAAATTCGAATCCGTGGCAAAGTTGGATGACAGGTTTGAAGGCTGGGGGCTAACCGTCAGCCGCTGTTGGGCGTTCAATGGTGAGTTTCCGGACAGCCTGGACGGATTTGACGGGA
Organism: Boseongicola sp.; assembly: GCA_028824715.1. Classification (GTDB taxonomy): domain Bacteria; phylum Pseudomonadota; class Alphaproteobacteria; order Rhodobacterales; family Rhodobacteraceae; genus JAJEFO01. The sequence goes on from JAPPCV010000170.1 coordinate 21,727, forward strand.
TCTTTGTGTCCGGCAGCCCCCACGGAGCCTATGAGGACATCCCGTTCATTCACCGGGAGCATGACCTGATCAAGGCTGCGGCGGAGCGGGAAATCCCGATGCTTGGCATCTGTTTCGGCAGCCAGATCCTGGCCTCTGCCCTTTGCGGGCGCGATCAAGTCTTCCGGCGTGAATTCTGCGAGATAGGATACAAGGATCTTCCGGTAACGGAGGCTGCAAGGGACGACCCGGTTTCCGGCGCGTTGGGCAAGAGGGTGCACATGTTCGTCTGGCACAACGACGAAGTGCGCGGCGACCACCCGGACATGACGGTCCTTGCAAGCTCCGACCTTTGTCCCAACCAGATCTGGCGCTGGCGAGATGCTCCTGTCTGGGGAATTCAGGGCCATCCCGAGATCACGCGGGAACAGGCCCCGATTTGGTTCGAAGAAAACCGGGACCGCATGGAAAAGGATGGTGCCAACGTGGATGTTCTCAAGGCTTCTGCAGATGAAGCCACGGAAGCCAAGACGATGCTGACACGGTTCGTCGATGTAGTGAAGGCGCGCACATGGCCCAGCCGCTGATTTACGAGCCTTGGTTCGAGCTTTCCGAATATGAGGCGCGTCTGGCCCGTGTACAGGCGGAATTGAAGACGCACGGGCTTGACGGGCTGCTTGCCTTCCAGCCCGAGACGGTGACTTGGTTGACTGGATTCTTTACGCGGGGATATGGCTCTCTTCAACTTGCTGTCATCCCGGTCGACGGCCAGCCGACATTGGTCTGCCGCGACGTCGAGGAGTACTACCTCGACGCAACCTCCGTGTTTCCGGGTCGGGCGATGTGGACGGACAGCGACACGCCCGTGGCCGTCGCCGCCAAGGCGATCCGGGCAAGCCTGGGCGCGACCGCCAAGGTCGGAGTTGAAACCGCCGCATGGCCCTTGTCGGTTGCACGTTACCAGCAACTGAACGACTGCCTTCCCGGTTATCGGTTCACGGACGCGAGCGGGCTCGTGGGCAAGATGCGTCTGAAGAAGTCGGCCGCAGAGATTGCCTTGCAAAGGCATGCGGGAAAGGCGGCCGAAGCGGGCATGCAGGCCGCGATTGACAGCGCTGGCATCGGCGTCAGCGAGCGCGAAGTTGCGGCGGAGGTCTGTGCCGCCATGATTCGGGCGGGCAGCGACCTGCCGGGTCCGGGCGTGATGTCATCCGGGGAGCGGGCGTTTCACTTGCATGGCGGCTATTCCGATCGCGTTCTCCGGCGGGGCGATATTGTCCAGATCGAGACCACGCCAAACGTGCGCCACTATCACGCTCGTTTCATGCGCCCCATGCGCGTGGCAGAGGCCAGCGACAGGGACCACAAGATAGTCGAAAGCCTTGTCGCGATTCAGGACGCGGCGTTGGACGAAGTGCGCCCCGGCGTTCCGGCTGCCGTGCCGGACGCCATCTACCGGGACGGCGTGCTTTCCCAAGGGTTGCGCGAGACCTATACGAACAAGACGTTCTATTCGGTCGGCCTGCTTCTGCAACCCTCAGGAGGCGAGGCCCTGGAAGCAGCCCCGGGCTGTGACTGGCATTTCGAAACGGGCATGACGTTTCACACCTACGTTCTTGCCTGCGGGTTCGGCATGTCGGAGACAATTGCCATAACCGACACCGGCTACGACCGCCTCACGCGTTTTGGGCGACAGCTCTTTACGGTCTAGTGTCTTGTCACGGAGCGGCGTTGCCGGCTTGGTTCATGCTTCGCAAGCGCCGGGCTTGGCGCAGGTGCCCGCCGTTCTGTCTCGCGCTTGGGGACGTGAACGTTCAGCTGACCTGTGCATGGCAATGACTTCGGCACCATGGCCCGGGCCAAGCGCGGAATTCTGAAGCGCGCCTTCCCGACCTGGGGATATGCGGCCAGGACAGAAAACGTTGTCCCCATGAACGACGCTCCACATCGGGGCGGCTCGATCGCCTTCATGGAATTCCTGCTGATGCCTGAAAGCAACGTCGCAGTGTCGAACCATTGCCGCTATGGTTCGGGAGTTTCGGGTGTGGGCGAACTTGTCGACCCCGCGCTCGCACGCCTGCCGGAATCTGGCTGTCAGGCCACAGAAGGGCAGGCCAGGTTCATTGAGGTCAGTGACGAAGCCGCCCGGGCGGTCTATAGCCAGAATTGGACGAACGTGAAAAAGTGAACCAACCGGAGCCGCGTTCATTGCGCGGCCCAAATGACGGGAGGAGCCAATGCAACCTGTCAAGCCCGAGGATCGCACGGTGGCAAACGTCGCAAGCGGAACTTTCCAGCCCTTCCTGACCGACGACGGGGAACCAGACGGAGAGGTGTTGCAAGTCAATGGCGGCAAACCTGGTTTCGGGTTTCACGTCTACCGCATGGCCCCTGGCACGACAACCAAGGCGCATACCCACGTAGGAGCCGAAGAATTCTATGTCATCGACGGCGACCTGACCGATCATGACGGCTACGAATACAAGCCTGGTGACATCGTTTGCCTGGCCTCCGGCACTGCGCACAATTCCTCGACCCGCGATGGATGCACCCTTGTCGTGTATCTGCCTGGAGCGGAAGGCATCTGAACCGTGATTGTCGGTCTTTACCAAACCCCTCAACCAACGAGCATGCAGGAGGGGATCGCCACCATTGAAACCGCCTTGTCCGCCGGTGCACAATCCGGAGCTGACATGCTTGTCCTTCCCGAGGCGTTTCTGCCCGGGTACACTGCGGTTGTCCGTGAAAGGCCGGAGGCGTGGGATCAGGTGCAAGCAGACATCGCAAGCCTCTGTCGCCGCCACAGGGTGGCCTTGACAATCGGCTTGCCGGAATACGTTGAAGGCCGGCTGTTCAACTCGGCCCATGCATTCGCCCACGACGGAACGCATCTGGCGAGCTACCGCAAGATCCAGCTGTTCGGTCCGGACGAACATGCGCTCTACACCTCTGGCGACGCGTACGTGACCTTCGAATTCAAGGGCAAGCGCTTTGGCCTGCTGATTTGCTATGACGCCGAGTTTCCCGAGCACGTCCGGCACCTGGCAAAGCTGGGTGCGGAAGTCATTCTCGTTCCGACCGCAAACATGATGCCATTCGCAAATGTCAATCAGATCCTCATCCCCGCCCGCGCCGCAGAGAACGGCGTCACGATCGTCTATGCGAACTACTGCGGGACATCGACTGGATTGGAGTATGTCGGTCGCTCGGCCATCCATGGTCCGGACGGTTATCCTCTTGGCGCGAAGGGCACAGGCGAAGGTCTCCTGATCGCGGAATTGCCGGATGGCTGGAGCGAGCACGGCATTCCCCTTTCGAGCCAAAGGGACGACCTCAAGCACCTCTAGGCGACGCGCACTTTTGCCAAGCCGATCTTGGTGCCATAGTCATGCCATGTCCGCGACGCTGACCGACAACGAGCTGGAAGAACTGGGAGCCTGCGTTGCTGCCATCGGCACGCCGAACTTCCCCTGCTTGATCAGCCATTTCTGTGTCTCGCTTTGCCACGCCGAGACGGTCTTTCTCAGCGCCTTCTTCGACGACCAAAGACCCGTGGGGCTCTACGGCAACCATACCGACGACAGCCAGAAGGCCTCGCTGGAACTCTACCTGGACGTGGCGTATGTACTTGACCCCTTCTACCTGCTGTTCCGGCGGAAGAGTGGCGATCAGGTCCTGTCGCTCGACGACGTGGCGCCGGACGACTTCAAGCAGTCCGAGTACTACGCCAAGTTCTTTCGCGAGATGGCCCTGACCGATGAGTGCGGGCTGATGCTTCACATCGAGGACGATGCCGCACTCTTCTTTTCCATGGGGACCCAGGCGGAGGGCGCCCGTGCGGATCCGACCAGGTTGAATTCGGTCAAGCCGCTGATCTCTGCCCTTGTCCGGCGGCACTGGACGAGGTTGACGCCTGCGAACACCGACGGCTCGGGTCGCCTTTCTGCGCAAATTGACACAGCCTTCGAGGCCTTCGGCACCTCCGTTCTCAGCCCTCGCGAGGGCGAGGTTCTTCGCATGATCCTGCAGGGGCATTCGTCAATGTCCATTGCCGCGCATTTCAACAACTCGCCCGAGACGATCAAGGTTCACCGCAAGCGCATCTACACGAAGCTTTCCGTGACGTCCCAGGGCGAACTCCTGTCGATGTTTCTCGCCGCACTCGCGAAAATGCCTCCGGCCGCTGCGGGCGACCCGCTGCAATTCCTTGATGCCGGCTAACGCGTAACCCCAAGTGGTGACTGCGTCTCGGGCACAGATGGTTGTACCGTCCTTGGCATGCACCGAGCATGAGGGGCCGTCGCATGAACAAGCCAGACGCAAATTCAGCCTGGGCCAAGGACCGTGCCCATGTGCTCCACCCCTACACGGACTTCTCGTCCTTTCTCGAAGAAGGCAGCCAGGTCATATGCGATGCCTCAGGCATGCACGTCACCGACACGGACGGTCGCAGGCTCCTGGACGGCATTGCAGGTCTCTGGTGCGTCAACATTGGGCATGGACGCCGGGAAATGGCGGATGCCATTTCGGCTCAGGTCATTCAGATGCAATACTACAATCCCTTTGGCCACTCGACGAACGTGCCCGCCGCGGAGCTTGGTTACTGGCTGGCTCAGAACGCGCCGGGCGACTTGAACCACGTCTACTACACATGCGGGGGTTCCACCGCCGTCGATGCGGCGATCCGACTGGTGCACTACTTCAATTCGATGCGCGGCCTGCATCGCAAGAAGAAGATCATAAGTCGGAATTGTGCCTACCACGGTGCGACTTGCGTCGCCGCCGAGCTTACAGGCATTCTTGCAACCAAGAACAGTTTTGATCGCGTTGGACAGGAATTCATTCACCACGTCTCGGCGGCCAACATGAATGCGAAGCCGGACGACATGACCGAAGCCGCCTATTGTGATCACCTGGTGCGGGAGTTCCAGGACAGGATCGACCAGCTTGGCCCGGAAAACGTCGCCGCCTTCATTGCCGAACCGATCATGGGCGCTGGCGGCGTCCTGATCGCGCCAGAGGGCTATCACCGGCGCATGCGCGGCGTGTGCAAGAGGCACGACATTCTATATATCGCCGACGAAGTCGTCACCGCATTCGGGCGACTTGGGGAGTGGTTCGCCTCAAAGAGAGTCTTCGATTGCCAACCCGACATGCTGGTCTTGGCCAAGGGGATCACGTCAGGCTATATCCCCCTTGGGGCGACAATGATTTCGGACGAGATCTACGAAGTCATCAGCCGCCCGCAATGCGAAGGCGGCGTCTTCTCGATGGGTCTCACCTATTTCGGCCACCCGGTTGCCTGTGCCGCAGCCTTGAAGAACATCGAGATTATGGAACGAGAAAGCCTATTGCAGAATTCCGCGGCCGCAGGCGAGTTCTTTCAGAGTGATGCGCAACGGTTGCGCAATTTGCCTTGCGTTGGTGACGTGCGCGGGAAAGGACTGATGCTGGCCGTCGATCTGGTCGCTGACAAGGCAGGCAAGGCTCCGCTGCCCGTCAACGCGAGGGCCGGGGAGCGCGTCTTCAAGAGATGCGTCGACAATGGCGTCATCGTCAGGCCCATTGGAGATCGCATCGTCCTGTCGCCGCCGATCATCATTTCGACCGGTCAGTGCTCGGAGATCGTAGACGCAATTGCGGACGCCATCCAATCCACCAGGCTTGTTTGAGCCATGCGTCTCACTCTCGGCAATCCGTTTCCTTGTCCAGTGCGGCAATCGGCTGCCAATCGTCTCGGCGTGGCTGGCTGCTGGAGCCGAAGCGGCCAATCTTGAACGGTTCTTCATTCCGGTGCCAAACAGGAATCCCGTGCGATTCAACGGGACGACAGCGGAATCCGGTGGATTCTGCCTGTCATTTACATGGCAACATCCGGCGCCGGGTTGATTTCCAGTTGCCCGGAGTGAAGCCGGACCAGAACGTTCCCATAAGGCTGCCAGGCTGGCCGACGGCTGTCACGCCGGAAAACCCTTGTAAATCAGCAAGATATCCCCGGAACCCGCACTCGACGCCCAATGAAGGTCCAGTCAAACAAGAGTTGGCACGGACTGATCCGATCCGATCTGGATTGATTCGGGCAGGCGTTGGCGGATAATTGCTTCATGGAGCACCAAGCATACCCAATCGGTTCCAAGAGACGGCCCGGGACCTTGCGTCAGTGTTCGCGGCACGCGCCGCGGAATGGGACAGGACCCGTGCCTATTGCTGGTCGAACGTCCAGGAACTGGCTGACGCCGGTCTGATGGGCATGACCATTCCCGAGGAGTTCGGCGGCAAGGGTGCCTCGTATCACGATGTGGTGCTCGTGATCGAGGAAATCGCAAAGGCCTGTACCTTGAGCGCGCGCATTGTAGTCGAGGCAAACATGGGCGGGGTCAGCGCCGTCATGGCCTATGGGACCGAGGCGCAAAAGCAGTTGTCGGCTGCTCTTGTGCTGAAAGGTGACAAGCCGGCCATCTGCATCACCGAGCCCGAGGCCGGCAGTGCGGCGACCGAGATGAAGACCACCGCCCGGCGAGTGGCAGGGGGATATCGACTAGATGGGACCAAGCACTGGATCACTGGAGGTGGTGTCTCCAAGCTGCATGTCGTCTTTGCCCGGGTTCTGAACGACGCAGGCGAGGACGAGGGCATCGGCGCCTTCATCCTCGTACGTGATCCGGACAGGGGCGTGGAGCCCGAGGGCTTCAGGATACTCGGGCGCGAACATACGCTCGGCCTTTGTGGCATGCCCGAGGCGGAACTGCATTTCGAGGACGTGCTTGTCGAAGACGCGATGGTCCTGACGCCGCCTTCGGGCTTTCGCCGCGGGTTTGCTGACCTGATGGACGCTTACAACAGCCAGCGTGTGGGCGCGGGCACCGTTGCAATGGGCGTGGCGGCCGGGGCACTCGATCATGCCAAGCGACATCTCAAGGAGCGTCACCAGTTTGGCCGCCCGATTGCCGAGTTCCAAGGTCTGCAGTGGATGCTGGCGGACATGGACGCCAAGGTGCACGCCTCGCGCCTGATGCTGCGCGAGGCGGCATTGTCCCGTGGACCAAACGGGTCGCCCTTTCCGAACATGATGATGGCTGCGCGGGCCAAGGCCTTTGCTTCGGAGGCGGCAATCAAGGTGGTCAGCGACGCGCTGCAGATCTTTGGAGCCCGCGGTTACGGCGACAAGGAACCGATCGAACGCATGTATCGCGACGTGCGCATGTTCACGATTGGCGGAGGCACGGCACAAGTCCTCAAGACGCAGGTCGCAGGCAGCCTTCTGGGGATCAGGACACCGCAGACACGCGACGGATACGCACGTCTTGCTGTGCAAGCGCAGAGCGGTGATGCAAGTGTCGCCATGCCAGACGATGCATCGTGACAGGCGCGCTCCAAGGTCCTGGGGCGCTTGACCTTTCCCACATCCTCGGGGGCCGCCCTGCACGTCGGCTTGGTCCGCCATCTCTCGCTGCGCAGCTCATTCGTCAGACCGCAAGTCCCACCATAATGGAGAGAAGCAAACCACGCCGCGAAAATTCGCGTGCGCTGCAAGATCGGCGAAACAGCCTGCGTTCGCCATCTTGGCAAGATCGGATTGCACCCAAGTGGCGTGGCGGAATTTCCGCGCGGTTTGCGACATTTCCCCAAGAATCGCTCGGGCCCTACCGCGTTTCCTGCTTCATCAAGCTGTAAATGTTGGAAACAAGGAGCGCGCCGACAACCACGGTCCCGCCGACGACCGCCCAAGGTCCGGGGTTTTCTCCGATTGCCAGCCAGACAAGGACCGGAGCAAGGACTGATTCCAGGAGGACAAGCAGGGCCACCTCGGACGAACTGATGTATCGGGGACCAAGCGCGAGAAGACAGGATGCTGCTCCGATGAAAGCGCCATGGCCCAAGAAAAGCGGCCATTGTGTCTCGAAGGCTTCACCCGGAGACACGAACATCCCGAGGAGAATTGCGGCGCCGATATAGGCGACGGGAATGGCCGGGATCATCGAAGTTGCCTTGACCTTTCGCACGGCTGTCAAGGCCGCGGCAAAGGCCGCGGAGATGTAGACTGCCCAGATGTCACCTTTCCACGAAGCGATCTGCGTCTCGCTGGATCCATAGGCTATGATTCCCAGCCCAAGGATCACGACCGCCATGGTGATCACCATGCGTGCCCTGATGAGCTCTCCGAGGAAGATGCGACTGAAGAGTGCGGCGAACACGGGCATCGAGGCAAAGATGAAGACCACGTTGGCCACGCTTGCCTGGGTTACGGCAAGCACGAAGGCCGGAGCCGTCGTTCCCATCAGGACGGTATAGACCAACCCGGGCCAGCCGGTCTGCAATACGGCCCGAAAGCCCCGAACGCCCTGCACTGCCAAAAGGACCACAAGTACGACGGCTCCGGCGGTAGATCCCCTCCAGAAGGCGATGACCATCGGCTCTGCGTCGACAAGCCTGACGAACAGCGAGTCCGGCACAACAAGCAAGACGCCCAGTGTCGTGACAATCAGACCTTTCAGGTGTTCGTTCATGTTGCCGAATGTTCGCAGCCGCCCGGCGTCGGGTCAGTTCATTGGATGAGTTCAGTGAATCTGTAGCAGAGGACCGCTGCGTTGCCAGCCGTGCCGGCGCCGGGCCTGTCTCGTCATGCTCAGGCTACACAGCCTTGGGAAGCGCAAGAATCCGCAACAGGTTTCGGGCGCCTTAACGGACGGCGGCGCTGCAGTTTGAGAATTGGCAGGCAATCCAAGTTGAATGTCGATTCAAAGTCTTCGAAATCGCGCAAGCGAGGGCCGGGTTGCGAGGCGCCCATCGTGCCAGGCAGCATCGGGCCCCCTGCCGTGGGCGGCTCAACATGCAGTCCGGGCGCGACAGAGCCCAATGACCGGAGAATATTCGAGATCGGAATATTGCGAAAAATATCGCTCCCCAACCTTGTGGGGTTCCAGATTGTCAATGTCATCGTAGCCCAGGCTCTTGAGAATGCCTGGCAGGTCCGGAGGAACAAAGCTGGACAACCAGGGTTCGCCGCGTCGCGCGACGAAAGCCGTCGCGCTCGCCAGCAAGGGCTGGGCTTCGTCGGGGACCCATGCAGCCTCTGCAAGATAGTCGAAGACCACGGTCGTGCCGGGCGCCATCTCGCGCGCAATGGAGGCCAGAGTGTTCCTGACCGTGTCGCGATCGAGATAGTAGGTTACGCCGAACCACGAAACCATTGCGGGGCGCGAGAAGTCGAACCCTGCCTTCGCAAGCGCATCCTGCAGGCGTTCCACGTTCAGGTCGGTTTGCACGTAACGGACGGATTCGGGAGCTTCAATTCCGGCGGCGTGCATGCGACGAAACTTGCTGTCCTGCGTGGCCTTCAGGTCCAGCTCGTAGAGAGTGAGGCGCTCCATCAGGTCTGGCCGGCGAAACGCGAAGGTGTCGTAACCCGCCCCTATGATGACGTACTGGTCCACGCCATTCGCCATTTCCGCTTCAAGACAGTCCTCGCCGAAGCGCGCCCGCGTGTAGATGGCTGGCAGGATCGGACGCAACTTTCGGAGCAGCCCGTCCTTGACCAGCCACAAGAGAAACCGGCTTGAGAGAATCGTGCGCCAGAGGCGCCCGCACATGGCGTAGGCGTACCGGTCCTCGAATACGGGGGGCTTCGCGATCTTTGTGTGATCCGCCCGGGCCACTGCCACGAGTTCGGCTGTCTTGCTTGGGATCTTGTTCTCGCGCGCCTGCATGTGCTTCCTCGTCAATTCATTGACAAACTTATGCCCCTGCGTCGCGCAGGACCAGTGCCGATTCAAGGACCAATTCGCGGAGTTGGCGAGGCAGCATGCCTGGTCGGGCGGTGCGATCCGATGCAGGGCGGTCCGGGGCGCGTCAATGCGGCGAAGCCGCCGACCTTAGGACATCTCCACGCCGGGTACTTGCTGAATCAAGCTCCGCCCGTGCCGTGCCTGGCAGTTCATGTCCGACGGGCCATCTGATCTGCAGTCGATCGTCCATGCAGACACTTCCGCCCTCGGGAAGCTGTCGCTCGGTTGCGGCAAGACCCATGGCAGAGATCACGAACGGACGCGACCGGTCCCGTCGCTGCTGGCGCAGGCATGGACTAAATTCGCTGTGCCCGTTACTGCTGGGTCATTGCCACGCAAACATGGGGTGCACGATGTCTTTCTTTCTCGATCGCCGGGGATTCCTTGCAGCAACGGCCAGCTTTGCGGCGCTGCATCCGTTCTCCGCAAACGCCGCCGCCAATCAGGCTCACCTGCGCGTCATGGAGACCACTGACCTCCATATGCACATCTGGCCCTACGACTACTATGCCGACCGCGAGCGCGACACGATGGGCCTTGCACGCGCAGCCTCGATCGTGCGCGAGATCAGGTCCGAAGCCACGAATTCGGTCCTCTACGACAACGGCGACTTCCTGCAGGGCAATCCGATGGGCGACTACATGGCCTACGAGCGGGGCATGAAGGACGGGGACATACACCCGATCATCACCGCGCTGAACACGCTGGAATTCGACGCTTCGACGCTCGGAAATCACGAGTTCAACTACGGGCTCGACTTCCTTATGAAATCTCTTTTCGGTGCCAATTTTCCGGTGATTTCCGCAAATGTCTCAAAGGAGCTCGGTGCCGATCCCACCAGGGACGTCACCTTGGTTCCGCCCTATGTCGTGATGGACAAGGAGATCGTCGACGGCACCGGGCAGGCGCACCAGATCAGGATCGGCTTGATCGGATTCGTGCCTCCGCAGATCATGTTGTGGGACCGTCGCCATCTGGAGGGCAACGTGCATGCCCGCGACATCGTCGACGCCGCGAGGGCCTACGTCCCGGTGATGAAAGAGCAGGGTGCCGATGTCATCATCGCGCTGTCGCACTCCGGCATCGGCGCGGCAAGGCATACCGAATTCATGGGCAACGCGTCTGTGCCGCTTGCCGCGGTCGAGGGCATTGATGCCGTGCTTTCAGGGCACCACCACAACGTGTTTCCTTCCGCGACCTACGAGGACAGGCACGCCGTCGATGTGGCCAAAGGCACGATCCACGGCAAGCCCGCCGTCATGGCCGGATTCTGGGGCTCCCATCTCGGGGTCATCGACCTGATGCTGGAAACTTCGGGCGGTGAATGGCGCGTTGTCGGCCACAGCTCCGAGGCGCGCCCGATCTCGAAGCGCAACGAGGATCGCTCGACAACGGCGCTTGTCGAGAGCGATCAGGCCGTTCTCGACAGCGTCGCCGACATGCATGACGCGACGCTTGCCTATGTTCGCCGTGCGGTCGGCAAGACTTCGGCCCCGCTCCACTCCTACTTTGCGCTCGTGGCCGATGACCCTTCGGTCCAGATCGTGTCAAGGGCGCAAACCTGGTACGTGACAGAGATGCTGAAGGGAACCGAGTTCGAGGGATTGCCCCTGCTGTCGGCTGCCGCACCTTTCAAGGCGGGCGGGCGCGGCGGTCCGGAGTACTACACCGACGTTCCGGTCGGTGACGTGGCCATAAAGAACGTGGCGGACCTGTATCTCTATCCCAACACCGTGCGGGCTGTGAAGGTCACCGGCCAGCAGGTCAAGGACTGGCTGGAGCGGTCGGCGGGCATCTTCAATCAGGTGACTCCGGGCAAGGCCGACCAGCCTCTTCTGAACCCGCAATTCCCGTCCTACAATTTCGACGTGATCGACGGCGTTCAGTACAAGATTGACCTGAGCCAGCCATCGAGATTCGGTTCGCGCGGCGAACTGATTGCCCCCGACGCCCATCGAATCGTGGACCTGACCTACAATGGCGAGCCGCTGGACCTGGGGGCGGAGTTCGTGATTGCGACCAACAACTACCGCGCGAGCGGAGGCGGCTACTTCCCCGGCGCTGATGGCTCGACCATCGTTTTCGAGGCGCCTGACACGAACCGCGACGTCATCGTGCGCTACATTGTAGATCAGGGAACCATTGACCCGGCGGCTGATGCCAACTGGTCATTCAAGGAGTTGCCAGGGACTTCCGTCCTGTTCGACACCGGACCGAAGAGCGTCGATGTCATCATGGACGTCAAGGGTGTCACGATCGAGCCTGTCGGTGACGGCGAGGACGGCTTCGTTCGGTACCGCATCGACTTGTGATCGGTCCGTCGCGCGTCTGCTGAGTGCCGGGGTCAGACGAGGCGCCCGAATGGCGGGCGCTGACCCTGCACTTGTCCGGATCGGGGAGGCCGGGTACGGCTAAGTTCTTGACTTCATTTGGCGACGCTTCCATCCTGGTGCCATGAAATGTCGTTCCCAGATTGTCGACGAGTTCGAGCCTGGATCCATTCTCCTGATCGCCTGTTTCGGGGCTTGGACTGCCACCCAAATTTGGAAGGGCGAGCATGGTACGTGTTGACGATGCGCTGTTGCGGCAGATGACCGCAACCATCGTTGAGGTGGCCGATCCGGAACAGGTGATCCTATTCGGTTCTCGGTGCCGCGGAGATGCTGAGGCGGACTCGGACGTGGATCTGGTGGTGGTCGAGGCGGAACCGTTCGGGACGGGGCGGGACCGTGGTGCCGAGGAGGCACGCCTTTGGCGCGCGCTTGCGAAATTCCACGTACCCAAGGACATCCTGGTCTACAGCGCTGATGAGGCCAACCGCTGGCGGGGCTCGCTAAATCATGTGCTTGCGCGCGCACTGCGCGAAGGCAGGGTGCTCTATGAACGAACCTGATGATCGATTCTGGGCAAGCGCGGGCGCTCTCGGACGCGGCGGAGAGGGACATTTCGGCACTTCGCGGCATGGGCGATGCGGCCGTGTTCGCAGACGAGATCTTCGGTTTCCATGTCCAGCAAGCTGCGGAGAAGCTGCTCAAGGCATGGCTTGCCTTGCGGGGCCAAACCTACCCGCTGTCGCACGATCTGGCGGCCCTGCTGGACATGTTGAGCGTCGGTGGGGTCGATGTCGCCGACTTTGACGAGTTGGTGGACTACACCCCGTACGCCGTCCGACTACGCTACGCGACGGCAGATCCTGGAGTCCGCCCGCCCGATCGACCCAAGGCCATAAGGCAGGTTGAGACGCTGCTCGCGGCTGTCAGGTGCCAGTTGGCGGCAACGGAGGCTGGTTGACGATCATGGACGTGAGCCTGAGTGCTCCGGCAGACGGAGTGCCGCTGAAACGTGCCACAATCTGCATCGGCACAATCTTTGGCTGCCGGCATGTCATCCAATTTGGTTGAAGCGTTGCCAGTTCGCCGGGCTTCAGGATCGTTCCGGCGCGGTTCCTTGGGCAGTCGCAATCAGTCGGCGACGTGGCAATGCGTGTTCGGACGACTTGACGGAGACGGATTCGCCTCGCTTTCCCCGTGCCGAATTGAACATGGCGTGGTGAGCCGTGCAGGACTGCGCGGGGTAAGGGAAATCAACGGCTTGCGCTGGCGAACCGGAAAAACCCACCCCTTGATTTGATTGGGCTTTTCGAGCCTTTGGCGAGCCGTTTCAGGGACCCCAGAAACCGAAAGTCCGCTGACTGGGCTGGCACCCGCGTCAACGGCCAAATCGAAAAGTTTGCTCTGACTGGATGCCAGATCGCGCCCGGGATCGCAATCGCGCCTCTCCCGACACGAGCTTTTGGAAGTTCAGGCCGCGCCAGCACTATTCTGTGGGTCGGTTGCCGGATCGTCCGCGTAGAGGAAGTGCTTGGCATCTTCACGGATTTCCAGCGTCGTGCCGTCAATCACGCCAACGGCAAGACCAGCGTTGACCCTGCGCGCAGGCTTGCCGGCACTCAACCATCTAGCGGCCTTCTCGACCGAGAAACGCCCCTTGCGGGTTCCTGTGCCCTTACCTTGCGCGGCTTCGATGATGACGACGGCAACCTCTTCCATGCGGAAAAGGCCGCCCTGGCTGGGCAAGGGCATTTTGCGCTTCTGGAGCGACTGGCGCGTCACATCGAGCCGTTTTGCCACATCAGCAAGGCTGACCAGGTCCGGGCGCACTTCGCGCAGTACAGACCCGGCAGGAAGCTGTTTCTGGATCGCGCGTGCTGCATCGAGAATGGCGTCTTCGGCGTGATCGCTGGCAGCTTCCAGCGCGATCCCGATCATGCCAGGCACACCGGTTCCGGCAATGGCGTCCTCGAATCCGGCCTCGAAGACAGCATCCATCAGTTCGAATGCATCGTGATCGCCTTCGGGAAGGGCGAAGACCAGTTCGAATTCGATTTCTGCCATGTCAATCATCCTCTTGAGCGCCATCATCGGCATTGCCGAGCTTCGTGCAGCCAAGCGCCCGGTTCCTCAATTGCCGGGCAAACCGTCCCGGATTCTGTGGCGTCGACCAGACACCCATCTGACAAAACTCACCGCACCGGCAGTCTGGATCGTTGTTAGGACAGCGGATCAGGCCCCAAGCATGCCCGCGCCCGGATCGCAAGGTGACAGTCCAACCCAAGGACTCGAGCTCACGCAAGACCGCTTCGATCTCCTTGAACTTGTGCGGCTTACGGGACATTACATAGGCCTCCGGAGTTAAGTTGTCAACCGACAACCTTATGGGGCGGCGACTGATCCAGATGCTTCAAGCATATTGACAGAGCAACAACGCCGGCCCGGTGTGCCAATGCCTAATGCGGCTCAACCTGAAGCTCGCCAAGTTCCATTCCAGGCTCATCTGACTTAAGCCAAATTGCCACCATCTCTGCCGTTTGCGTCAATGCGTCGGGGTTCCGCATAGCGCATTCCCAAACGGTGGCAACTCGCCACCCCTTCCTGGTCAATTCTCGTGGTCGGCCGGATGCGGAGCAGGCTCGGCACGCTGCGCAACCGCGCCGCGGACCTGCTCAGGGGCGCGCCTTCCGACGCGGCCGCCAGGTCGGCCAAAAGGGTCGCGGCCGAGATCGGGACGCTCGACGCCGCGCGCGAGGCGCTCAAGCTGCAGCGCAGGGAGGTGCCCACGCATGTCAGGGTCGCGGAACTCGGCGAGGACGAGATGCTCGACGCGCTGCCCTCCGGCGAGAGGCTGCTCCTCGACGTGATCCGCATGATCGCCTACCGGGCCGAGACCAGGATGATGCTCGCCGTCGCGGCGGCCCAAGGCGGCAAACGCCGACCGCGCCGTCCCCTCGCGGAACTGTTCCGGTCGGAGGCCGACATCGTTCCGGACCAGGAGAGCGGCGTCCTGCGGGTGCGCATCCTCGGGACCGCCAGCAACGCCGGCGACGCCGCCATCGCCGGGCTGCTCGACGAGCTCAACCGGACAGGCACGGTCTTCCCCGGAACCGGACTGCGCTTGGTCTACGAGCTTCCCGCAGTCGTACGGACCACCGGGCAAGAGGAGGTTCCTGCTCGACCGCGACCGCGAGCTGCGCGCAATGGCCCCACAATTCAAATTCGATTTCGCAAGGCGATCCGGTGGCGCGGGAGGATGGAGACACCGACTGTTGGCTCGATGCGTCCGGGCCCGGCTGTCAGTGGAGTATCCGCGAGTGGAAAGACGCTAGGCCGACATGGTCAACGCGCTTCACTGGATGCGTCAGGGCCGATCCCGAGTGGAACTCCCATGGTTTTGCGCTCGTTGGATACGCCGCGGGGAATGAGGAGCTGAGATTCCTTGGCGCCGGCGGCTGGTCAGGCGAGGTCCCGATTTGGTGACCCCGCGGCCAACCGAAGCGGGCGACTGTTGCAATGGGCGGAACAGGGGAGTGCCGGGCGCCCCTTTTCGGGTGGCTGGTCTCGCATTGCAATCCCCCGCATCCCTTCGGCAAGGCAGGTATCCGGTCAGTGCGCCCCGGCACGACGGGTTCCAGGCGCTCGCCTCCTGGTGCAGCTGCGCATTGACTGGAAGTCCTGAACTTCATGGCCGGATCTCGGATTCCACTGCGCCTGGAATGGCGGAGGCGGCCCGAAGCCCGAATTTCTTCCTTCAGCACCCGTAAATGCGCCAGATCGGCGTGTCCCGGCAAAATTGCGACCTTCGCGGCACATCTTGCGCCGATCCCAATGTGGCATCCCTCACGCGACAAGGCGACAGATCGAGCTCGGGCCGCTTCGCCGAGCGTCAAGTCTGCGCAGGCTCCTTGGCGTCGCTCGCCGCCTGTCATGGTCCGGCGCCGGAGGGCCAGCCGGATCCGGTCGCCGCAACATTGGGCGCGCCAGTTCCCGGGTGCGACCGCAAGGCCCGGCCCGTGGCGGTCCGCTTGCGTGCGCGTCGTTGCATTCTCGGCGTTCCGTGAACCGCTGACGAAGGGGCACGTCCGCGGACTGGCAGATGCCATGGCGGTTTCCGCGTCGCCTCACGCAACACGTAGCTTTTGACGGATCCCTTGCCTCGGCGGGAATGTTGCCCAAACCGGCTGTCCTGGATGAGCAAAGAACGAGGAATCCGGGCTTGTCAGCGCGGCAATCCGTTGGGCTCCGTTCCGGCCCGGCAACGGTCGCAAGGCTGCCGGCCGCGGCTCCTTCAGCCTTTCGGTTCCCTGTCGCGAGGAGCCCCCGGCGCGAGAAAGCGTGAACCAGGCCGGGACTGACCGTGCATGGAGCGTGAACGGGCGCCGCTAGGCGCCTACGCGAGGCTCGGCAGCCAAAGGACGATCCACGGAAATGCCACAAGCAGCGCGATCGTGACGGCGTCCGTGGCGAAGAACGGAATGACGCCCCTGAACA
>JAPPCV010000150.1 GCA_028824715.1 Boseongicola sp.
ACGTTTCCGCTGATCGCGTCGGTGTCGACGGGCCTCGGCTACTGGATGGTCGGCGAGGAAGGGGTGCCGCTGTCCAGGATCGTCTGGGCGTTCGCCGACGCGTCGCTGGACTTCTGGCGCAACTTCATGGCGCTCTTCACGCCCGAGACCGCGAACTGGCAGGGCCTCGGCCTGTTCCTGAAGCGGATATTCGTTCCCTACCTCGTCGGCGGCCTGACGCTGGGCATCGTGGCGGGCGTGGCGTCCTACTTCCTTTCGGCGCCGCTGATCGCCGCGTACCAGAAGGCGCGCGTGAACCGCCTCAAGAGGCGGTTCGCGAAAAAGCGCAAGCGCGCAATGGCCAGAAGGGCCGGCGCGCCGGCCGAGTAGTGCGTGACCTGCTTTCGCGTGCGCGACAGCAAGTTCAGGCGGGCAACAAGTGCGCAAGAGAGCCTGCATTCTGGAAACGGCGAAGGCTTCCCTGGCTGAAATCGTGGCCATCCGAGAAGCCGAAGCCGATGACGAAGGATCCTTGGCCAAGGCCGTCATGACCATCAAGACCGGAACGGCAGTCAACGCCGACGATTCCGAGGTCGCGCAAGCCAAGGCCAAGGCGGTATCTGATGCCATCATGGCCGCAATGGTCATGGAAGACGCTCCCGCCCTTCCCGAAAGTGCCGGTCCCTCAGATGCGCCAGAAGGCGCGGTGATGCATGCGGGAATGTCAGGGATGACCTTTGCGGAAATCAACGGGGGGTCTCCCGGAACGGCAGTGATGAAGATCGGAGACTTCTCTTCTGATCTCGCCGGCGAAATCGCTCTGGCCGCTTTGACTGGCGTTGCGCTAGGTGGCACAACGGCTGCATACTGCAAGGGCATTCAAGGCTCCCTGGTCTGCCTTTCCGCAGCATGCGGAGTCGAAGACGGCAACATCACTGGCACCGTGGAATTCGTCCCGGCCAGTCCAAGCGAGCTCTATGTGCAGGCGAGCGTTGGGAGCGACTATTCCCGGGCGTCAAATGCCGCTTCCCACGGGTACTGGCTGAATGACATGGATCAGATCCAGTTGCATCGCGCCACCCGCTCGATTGGCTCAGATGCAACTGCCGGCCAAGCCACCACCACCAGCAACTTGTTGTGGACGCACGAAGACGCCACGGCAGATGCGCCGAGGTCGGCGTCGTGCAGTGGCGGTGCCATGGGGTATTCGCACCGGACGGTTGGCGAGGGTGACGACGCGACAACCTCTTCCGGCGAATTCACGGCCAATGTCATGTGGGAAGCCATGTTCGGCATATCTGATACCACGGTGAGCGGTTCAATTTCCGGATTTGCCGGCGGTGCTCAGTTCAACCCGGCGAGGCAGGTGACTTTGGGATCTGGAAGCCGCACCGAAAACGCCTTCTCCGGGCCTGTGACCGATGGATCCGCGCACGGCAGGCAGTTCGCGACAAGCGGTGCCTGGGATGCGCACGGTTATGGAGCGGACGGCCAGAATCCCACCGGCTTTGTTGGCGCCTTTGAAGCCGCATCCGGCACTGAAGGCGAGGCATCGGGCGTCTGCCGCGCCGACTGATCCGTCGTCGGAAACTCGAAACCATGAAGCCTCGCTGTGCCTTGCGCAGCGGGGCTTCTCCTTTCCGGCGATTGTCGTTGGAGCGCCAGCGACGGGTGAGTGCCAAGGTTCCTCCCGTTCAGGCTATCCGCGTCCAGTCGATCTGGTCGGACGAGCCTCTTGCAAAACAATGGGGATTATCCCGTTGATTGAAAAATTCGCAACATGTTGTGTTTTATGAGCGTCTCCTACCACTATATATTGTATTCTGGGCAGTCAGAAGGATAGTCCCCTTCATTTTCCGATCAGCATGAATTCATGCCGGTCAAGGCCAATTGAAACTCTGCGTCGCCTGCCTGAACACAAACCATGAAACAGACCTCCTCCTGTCCGTTGAGAATGCCGAGTTCCTCAAGAACGCCGTTGCGGAAGCGAGCCGGGAAGAGGGAACCGGCATCAACCAGTTCGTGATCGTCACCATCGCCGAGAAGCTCGCCGCGCTTCGCACCGAGCGCTTCTTCGCCGAGCGGCGCGCCCTGGCCGATGCGGATGCGGCGCAGCGCATCCTGTTTCGGGATGGCGGGCAACCCCCGGACCCGGAAGACCGGCTGCCGCAGGTCGGCGAAAGCGAACGAGTCTCGTCAGATCACCAGGAGGGGCGACCCTTGCTGAATTGCGTGACGAACATCGCGTTCTCTCGCGCATGCTCGATCGGCCTCACCGAAAGCGGCCTGCAGAGCGACGTGCCTGGCGCGGCGACCAGGCACGTCATCAAGGCATGAGCGAAGTGCCGGACAATCACGGGATCGCCCGACGACTCACGGTGCCGGAGGAACGCATGAACACCATGAACGAACACCGTCCGTTCGCCAAACGGTCACGTGCTCCTGCAGGATGCCTGACTTGATCGGACGTGGCAGGCGGTCGACGGGTTGGCGCACGCGATCCACATGATCGTTTTGCATATCCAAGCCTGTTGGAGGCAGGAATGCTGATTTCAAGATGGGGAAATTCTCTCGCCGCGCGCCTGCCTGTGAAGCTGGTGCGTGAACTCAACCTGAAGGAAGGCGATCAAGTTGATCTCGTGCCCGAGAGAAACGGCATGAAGGTCCTGCGCCGCCCCAGCGCCGAGGATGTGCTCAAAAGTCTGCGGGACCTTCGTGGAAAGCTCCCCGCCGCCGAGCGGCTTGGCCGCGATGCAGCGAATGCGCGGCAAGTTCATCGACACGAACGTCGCGCTCCGTCTTCTCGATGGAGGACCCAAGGCCGACCGGGCCGAAGCCATCCTTGCACAAGGGTCGCGCATCAGCGTTCACGTCCTGAGCGAGGCGCTGGTGAACTGTCGTCGAAAGTCGGGGCTGGGCCGGGACGAGACAGACAGGTTTCTCGCCGCACTGATCGCGTTGTGTCCTGTTGAGGACTTGACTCCGCGCACGCACGAGATCGGCCGGAGCCTGTCCGAACGATACGGGTTCTCCGTCCACGACGCGATGATCGTCGCTGCCGCGTTGGTCTCAGGCTGCGACACGCTGTACTCCGAAGACATGCATGACGGTCTCCTGGAGCAGCTGCGGCTGGCCAATCCCTTTGCGTGACTGGATTCCGGCGCAAGGGGGCAGGGTCAACCCGGAGCTTTCCGGCCCGTTCGGCAGCCGGGCCGCAACTCGTCGCGAACGGAAATCCGGTTCCCGGCACGGCCTGAGGAGCCCACAGGCAGTTTCGCGCCGGACAGTCCGGTCCTGAAGCGCCGTTCCCTGATCTGAACTGGACTGCCACCACCAAAGCACGTATGTCTCGATCGAAGGGAGAGGAACGATGGCCGACGCAGACATCACCATCTACCTTGCGGCGCCCAGGGGATTCTGTGCAGGGGTCGACCGCGCCATCAAGATTGTCGCGATGGCGCTGGAGAAATGGGGGCCGCCGGTCTACGTGCGCCACGACATCGTGCAC
>JAPPCV010000002.1 GCA_028824715.1 Boseongicola sp.
TCCGACGCGGGCATCCTTCCAGATCGAGGAGAGGTACTTCCCCGAGGTGCCCGTGCTCCGCAGCCTTGCCACTTCATGGAATGGCCGCATTTGGGTGCAGCGCCGCGGTGAACACCCGGAGAGTGACGGACCGATCGATGTCGTGACCGCCGATGGCGAGTACGTCGGCACCTTCTCCACCGACGCGACCGCGATGCCGGACGCCTTCGGCCCGGATGGACTGGCAGCTTTCATCGAATTCGATGAGTTCGACGTGGCCCGCGTGGTGGTCAGGAGGCTGCCCGACGGGGTGCGCTGAGCCGTGGGCGATGCTCAAGCGAAGGCCAATGCTTGGCGGCGGAACCACCGTGGCCGACGATGCGTACGGAGTGCTCGCCTGTTTCGCTGTCATTGGGCGGTTGCGGCAATCCCGGTACTGGCCGTGACCGCCTGCCAGAACGATCCTACCCATAACGCCGTGCCCGGGCCGCTCGCGTTGGTTCCCGCAGCGGCGTCCCCGGCACCACTCAGCGTCAACAAGAGCATCGCCCTTGCTGATGACGAGACAGCCTGCGTAGTGGACTCGTACGAGTTTCGAGTGGTTTGTCGCGCACGTGGAGGCGAGGAGGTCATCGCATTTGGGCGGGAGGGCGATGGCCCAGGGGAGTTCCGTAGCCTCAGGTTGGCGGCCCGTGTTTCGCCTGGCCGTTTGGGTGTCGTGGACGGTAGGCTAAACCGGTTGACGCTCTTCGACGCCACAGGCGACCGCGTATCGGAGGTTGCCTTCCCTCCGATGTACCTCGTCGACGGAATTCGACAGGCAACCCTTTTCGGATACGAGGTCGATAGGATGGCGTCTTCCCCGGGAGACTCGATCTTGCCGCGGATCTACTCGGAGGTGGACATCAATTCGGGCGACGTCACATGGACACGCGGTGGCATTAACGGGATCGCCGATACCGAGTGCGGCGGGCTGCACCACGGCGTGCCTCGACCGGCGGAAGGATACGTGTTCTGGGCATGTCGTAGAGAGTTGGTCTTCTTTGACGCCAATGACGCCGACGCCGCGACCGTGGTGACCTCTCCAGCCTATCGGGACGAACTCCCGAGCGAGCGTGATGTTGAGGACTTTTCGGAAGGGCTGATGAGACTTGGAGGCAGGATGGCCATGCCGAGGTCGGCGGCGGCTCCCTACGTCGAGACATTCCGTGAAGAAACCAAGCGGTGGTTCAACGCTCCGCACGCACTGGTATTTGATTCAAAAGATCGGTTGTGGGTGGCTATCACGCTCGACCGCGACGCCTTTTCCTACTTCGAAATCTGGATTGGGACCGAGTACGCCGGCTCCGTCAGGGTGCGTGACCGGGCGATGGGCTTCGACCTCTTCCAGAACACTCTGGCGGTATTGGTCGAACGGCAGCCGGGACCCGACGGAATCGCCCCTCGCGGTATCGACTGGTACGACATCCGGGACCTCGATTGCCGGGTTTCAGAGGCCGACCGAGGTTGCAGGTTAAGCCCCGGCGGGACAACGAGGTGACCGTGCTCCGCTTTCGCCGCGCGGATCACTTGCGACTTGGAGTCGCGTTCCCTCTTCTGGTCTGGTCAGTTGGGGGCTGTGGCAATGATGGGAACCCGGAGGCGGCAAACGCCGTCCGACAGGTCCTCGACACCGACGAATGTCCCGAGTGCTCGATCGATCTCGTTGAGGTCGCAAGACTTGGTGCCGACGACGATTCTGCTTCGATTCGCCCCGACGTGAGCGTTTGGCCTTGCATGGTTGCTCGGTTTCCCGACCAAAGGTGGGCGGTTAGCGGGCTTGTCGGGGGCGGTCAGATTGGGGTCTACGATTCAGGCGGGTCGATGGTCCATACAATCGGGAGATTCGGGCAGGGTCCAGGGGAGTACGGCACGGACCTTCACATCGTCGTTGAATCGGACGAGGTGGTGTTGGTTGCTGACAACTCCTATCAGCGATTGACTACATTGCTCGATGGCGAAGCAGTGAGCACCGTTCACTTGCCACGCCGCATCCAATCCTTGGCGTTGCTGGAAGGCGGGCAACTGCTGGTTCACGGGCGACCTTCGGGCTTGGAGGGCGACTCGGACGATCGCTTTTCCGTAGTGGATCCAGACGCCGGAGAAGTGCGGTCCTTCGGAGGGGTCGCCACCGATCTGGCGGATCAGGATCAGTGGGTGGTGAGCAGCGGTGCCCACGGTGGCTTTTGGGCCGCCAGCGGATGGAAATACGAACTGCACCGGTGGGCGCACGCTGATTCCTTGGAGTACATGCTGGTTCGCGATGGGGTCGATTGGTTTCCCATGAACAACGCCCCTTCAGACGACATGTATGTAAGCGAGCCGCCACCTTCTTGGCTCGCCCACGTTTGGGAATCCTCGGACGGCCTGCTCTGGACGTATTCGCTAGTTCCCGACGAGGAGTGGGCTCCGGGGCCGCCGGAGCGTCCGAATCCCGCGTGGAATGAGCGGGTGTTGGATACCATGGTGGAAGTCATCGAGACGGCCAGCGGGCGCGTGCTGGCGCAGCTTCGCTTCGAGAACACGCTCGCTCCAGTTTGCGCCAGCGACATGATGTACACCGCAGAGGAGGTCGCGTCCGGTGACGTGCGTGTCGTGGTGTTCCAGCCACGACTGGTCCTCCGGTGACTGCTGCCTCTTCGGACGGCGGGCTCCGGTCTCGACTGCGACGGCAGCGACTAAGGGGGAGGGTTAGCATCCGAAAAGGACGGCGGCGCGAGAACGCGCCCGACAAGCCACAGAAGCCGGAGCGGGCAGGCCCCAAAGGGTGGGTGAAGACGATTGTCGGATACGGCATCGCCTTCGTGGTCATTCACCTTTTCGTGTTTCGCACGTTCGTCATCGACTCCGGCTCGATGGAGAACACCCTGCTCGTTGGAGACTACCTGGTCGTGAACCAGGTGGCGATGGGTGGGCGCATCCCGTTTACCGAGATCAGCATTCCCGGCTACGCCGACCCACGTCATGGCGACATCGTGGTCTTCGATCCCCATCACGAAGACGACATGTTCATCGTCAAGCGCGTCGTCGGTCTGCCTGGGGACACACTGCAAATGCAGGGCAGGATTCTGTACCTGAACGGAGTCGCCCAAGACGAACCCTACGTGGTGACGGGTCCCGAACCCGACGTCCACGATCCAAACATGCGATGGCAGCAGAGGATTCTCTTGGGTGGTGCGCGTGACGAGTACCATCCCACGCGCGATACGTGGGGGCCGCTCGTCGTCCCGGAAGGCCACTATTTCTTACTCGGCGACAACCGGAATGAAAGCCTTGATTCGCGCATCTGGGGGTCGCTTGAGCGCTGGCGTATCCGGGGCCGCGTGGGCTTCATCTACTTCTCCTACAACCGAGACTCAACGCGCCCCTTCCCATTTGTCCGGGAGATTCGCTTGGACCGGATCTTCCAGCGTCCGTCGTAGCATTCTCTCCGAGGCTTGATCCCACTCGGCGACGAGCTCTG
>JAPPCV010000045.1 GCA_028824715.1 Boseongicola sp.
AACTTATCCACAGCCACCTCCCGGTCCCTTTCTGATTCTCGGAGCATACGAGGCCCTGGCGCTTCTCCGCCAGGTCATGAACCACGCGGTCGACGACGGCCATGTCGACAGGAACCCCGCCCGGCTGACAAGGAGCAATCCGAGGCCCCGGCTCACGAGGTTCCTGTCGGCGGAGGAGATCGTCCGCCTTCACGAGGCGCTCGACGCGTGCGTGGCCGAGCGGCCCGACCGCGAGATGCAGGCCGAGATCTTGCGTCTTTTGCTCTACACGGGATGCCGAAAGAGCGAGATCAAGGACCTGCGCTGGTCCGAGGTCTGCGGCGACACGCTCCGTCTCGCCGACGCCAAGACCGGACCACGGACTGTGTTCTTGAGCGCGGACGCGCGCGCCGTCATCGAACGGCAGCGGCGGGCAAGGGAAGGAACCTTCGTGTTCCCCTCGCCCGTCGTGCCGGGCAAGCCGCTGGGCAACGAACTGTCGCTGTGGCCCCGAGTCCGCGAGAGCGCCGGCCTTGCCGGCGTCCGCCTGCATGACCTGCGGCACACCTATGCCTCTCAAGCCGTCATGAGCGGGGTTCCGCTGCCGGTCGTGGCCCGGCTCCTTGGTCACAGCGAGCCACGGATGACAATGCGATACGCCCATGTTGGGGACCGGGAGATCGTCAAAGCGGCCGAGAGAATCGGCCAAGCGATCGCGCGGGTGCTGAACGGTCCCGGCTGACCGCCAGGGTCATTCGGCAACTGCCGAAGGAAGCCGGAGAGGGTCGCCGCCTGTCGTCCTGGCGGCGGCCGCAGCGTCCGGACCCTCACCACGCGCAACGGTCCAGCTTGCTCGACTCGCATTGGGTTCCGCGCACTCCAGGCGCAACCCTTCGCTTTGGATCCGCGCCCGTCGGCGTGCCGAGGCAGCCGCCAAAGCATTCAGGCAGTGCCAACAGATTCGGTCGGGTTCGCTTCACGGCTTCCCAACGCGGACTGGCGACGGGAATGACGAATTTCGGAGTGCAAGATCGGCATCAGATTTGGCACCTCGGCTAATCCTGAAGCCACCACCTTTGGCTTCCACGCTCATCTTTCCTGTTTCGTCACTTCGGCACGGAATCGTCTGGTGGCGGGTATCCAAGCCTTGCATTTCCAGACCGTGCCGCACCCCCGGCCTCTAGCCCCGGCCGCGCCGCAATCCTATCGGAATCACGCCGTTTCGATGCCCCGTCTTGCGCTGTCCGCCGGATGCTCCCGCTCCCGTCCGGCACGGGGCCAGGGCAGGGATGCCGGCCAGGAAGAGCGGCTCACGTCGATGGCCCGTGCAGCCGAAGTGAATCACTTCGTTTCTGGGCTTGGGCTCGTGACCGCACTTCATAGGATGGCCGTGCAGGTCATCGGTCCGGGGTGATCTTTACCGCGGCGTCATGCGGGTGAGCCCGCGCCCCGGATGCCGCACACGAGCGGTCCCCGTCAGTGCGCCGCCGCGCCGCGGTCTACGAGCCGCACGTCGAACGACAGGAACCGGTCGAACAGCGCGGTCTTGCGCCACAGCAGTTCGTGCGGAAGCTCGGCGAGGTCGCACTCCACCAGCCCGAACCAACGCAACGGATCGAGCATGTGCCGAGCGAACATCGTCGTCGCCGCAGGCCAGCCCGCCGGTGCAACGTCCTCGTCCGGCACGGCGCACAGCGTGGTGAGCGTGCGCGCGTTCCGCCATTCGTCGCCGACCTGGGACAGCGACCACAGGACGACGCCGACATCGCCTTGCGGCCACCACCCTGGCAGGCCACGCGGCCGTCCGCTCACGTGCTTCGACAAATCCATGTGCCAGAACGCCTCGCGGAACAGCAATGCCTGAAACGCGCCCCGGGCGCCGGGCTCCAGCATCGCGCGCCCCGCCGAAGTCAGCTCGATCCACAGCGCGGACGCGCCCAGCAGCCCCGCATTCTCCACCACCCGGCGCAGCAGGTGCAGTTCCCCGATCGCCTGCTCGCGATACGTCTTCCCCGCCCGGAGCCGTTCTGTCGCCTCCAGCCCCGGCCAGGACATCAGCGCGCGCAACCGCGTCACGTCCTTCATCATTAGGTTGCCGGTCGTACCCATCCACAGCGTGTCCCGTCCACCCGCCTCGCCGAGCAGGACCAGCGCGTTGCGTACGAACGCCGACCCGGCAAGCTCCGTCTCGGAAAGGTCTTCGGCAAGGCGCACGGCGCCGTCTTCCGCCAGCGGGTCGACGCCCAGCGCCCCGATGCTCTTCGCATCAAGCAGCGTCCACACCGGCTCCACGCCGCCGGGCCAGTCCGAATCGTCAATTCTCTCCACAGCCTATCCGTCGACGGGCCGTCCCGTCTCCCTTTCTTGCCCTTGCTCCACGACCGGCGGTGTCCAGCCCGCGTTCACCTCATTGCGAAGCAGAGCGTCTTCACGTTCGCCGACGCTGGCTTGATCACGCAACTTGACGGGCCTGTCCAGAATCTTTCGCTCTCGAGAACTCTCGCGAGAGCTTGCCGGTTCACCAGCCTGCTGATCACGCAAGCCCATGATCGCGTCACGCGCGAAGGGCGCGACCGGATCCTGCCCGCGAGCCGGACCAAGAGCCAAATGCAGTTGAAGTCGAAGGGCCGGGTAGGAGGGGTCGTTACCGAGCCCCTCCCCCCACAGAGCCGGACGTGCCCGCATTAGGGCATCCGGTTCCTCGCACGTCGGGTTCGCTCAGGGAGCGTAGATCGACCGCTTGACCTTGGCTGGCGGCAGCGGGAATCGGGCCAGGATGGCGTTGAACCGGTCCCAGCTGATCCGTCCGTCGCGGTGGCGTCGTCCGAGCCAGCGTCGCCAGCTTCTGAGCACGGCAGTCCGGAATGCGGAGAGCCTTTTGCCGTTGCCCGTCAAGCCGTAGTAGGCGCAGTGCCCCCGGATCACGCTGGCTAGGTGCCGGCATTGATCCCCAAGCGGCATGTGCCGGTGCTCCTTGCACCAGTTCCACACCGACTTGGCGGCCCGCGCGAGACGCGCCTTGGCGGTGAACTGCCGCACGACCCAGCGTCCCCTCCGCGACTTGCCCCAGAGATGGGTGAAGCCGAGGAAGTCGAACCGGTTCTGCGAGTCATGTCCACCGGCCATTGGCCGGAAGTCCACGTACCGCGTCTTGGTCGGGTGGAGCGAAAGTCCAAACTTCGCAAGACGCGCACCCAGAACGGCAAGCACGCGCTCGCCGTCCCTGCGGTTTCGAAAGGCGATGACAAAGTCATCTGCATAGCGCACGAGCCGGAAGGCCCCCACTCTGGGCCGCACCGTCTCCGTCATCCATTTGTCCAGCACATGGTGCAGGAAAACGTTCGACAAAATCGGCGAGACTACCCCACCTTGAGGAGTGCCGGTTTCCGAACGTCGGAGAACGCCCGAGTCCAGAACTCCCGCCTTCAGCCACTTGTCGATCATGCGGCGTATCACGCCGTCCCTGATCCGCAGGTCGAGAAAGTCCC
>JAPPCV010000011.1 GCA_028824715.1 Boseongicola sp.
CGTCGCCATCCAGATCGCGCTTGCCGGAAAGGCCGCCGACATGATCAAGTTGCACTATGCCGAAGCTGCCCCCAAGAAGGGGTGAGCAGTTACGTTGTAGATAAGGATTCCGGCGGATGCTGCAAGGCCCTGCCGGACGATGCCCGCAGTCTGTCGATTTGTAAGTGAAATACAAAGTCTTTGTAATCAATATATAAATTCGGACGCAACGGAGTCGGATTGGTCTTTGAAGGACAATCAAGGCATGTCCGCAAGACATCCCGGTAGGCGGTCACCTCCTCCGCCACAATTCCAGCGCAAGTCCCTGTTGCAACGGGGGAAGGCGGCAAGGCTGAAACAGTGCGCACGAACTTCCGTTTCGACCGCGAGACCCGCCACGAAGGGACGGCAGCGCGCCCGGGTTCGATTCGGACCCGGGATGCGGACAATCGATAAATGGAGCGGATTGTGCCCTCCGCATCGTTGCCCGTGCGCCAGTGGCCGGTTGCGCCCAGGCAAATGCCATCGGTGCACCATTCCCTTGAAGAAGATGCCAATCACCTGGATTTCCGGGAGGCCTTCGTTGCTTTCTTCTTGTAAACGACTTCAGTCCCGTAATTTCTTCAATGATTGGTATGCGTTGCTTCATCCAGCCAGACCCAGAAAGAGCGCCAACGAACGGTTCACGCTGATCTTGGCGGTGTCGTCAATCTGGCCAATCGATCGCCCGATCCTTTCGGCCCTTACGGTCATCGGCTTGTCCAGCATGATCTGCGAGACCGCGCGCAGCCCGTTTTGGGCAGCGGGCTCGATCGTCAAGCGCAGGAGTGGCGCATCAACCAACGTGGATGTGATGGGCAGAATTGCGACTGAGCCAAGATCAGCAAACAGGTCGGCCTGAATGATCAGTGCAAGACGCGGCTTGCCGAAGTCACCCTGCAGGGCGACGGTCACCAGTTCGCCCCTCTTCACAGCCAATCATCTAGGTCGTTCAGTGCGGAGTCCATCAATGTCGCAAGATCCGCGTCACGCTGATCCGCCCTGGCGACTCGCAGTGCCTGACGTCGGCACTCCGCGCCGAAGCCGGGGCGACGCGTGTCGGGTACCCAGATTTGGACAGGGCGCAGCCCTGCGTTCCGCAGGACATCCCGGCGCTTCCGGACACGCTCTGAAACAGGAATTGGCATGACGGCCTCCGTTTCGTTACATGTAACTCACTGCAGACCTGGATTCAACCCCTCTGTTTCCATTTGCTCCACTGCCTCAATTATTTCAGCTTGCTGGTGGTTCGTCCGACCATGGCCAGGCCTGAACCGATGATTTGGACTAAGGCAGCTTCGTGGCGTTCGTTCAATTCCCCTGGCCGCCAAAGCGCTCGGCCATGCGGCCACGTCCACGTTCAGTTGCCGAAGCCGGTCAAGGAGACGGACATGCAGATGTCGGTTGCAGATGCCAAGTCTTGCCGTGCAGATCTGCTCTGGCGAGCAAGGGCGGGGAATGACGTCGTTTTGGCCATGGATGGGCATGCCACCGTCCGATTGGTCGCTTGCGAGACACGAGGGGGCTGGATCGGCGCATGCACATCTTTGTCGTGCCAAGGGGAACGGCCGAGAGGGCTGCCGCGGGCGCGGCAGCGCGAAGCCAGAACCTTGCGCCGCCGAGGTGCCGGCCCACGAAGCCACCCCTGGTGCGCGTCCGGATGGTGCAGGCCTCGTACGCGATGACGAGCCGCCTGCCGCATTTCCGGCACTTGAGGGCTCGGGTCTTGCGCTACGACCTCTCGATGGCTCTGATCGCTTCGGTGAGCGCCTTGCCATCCTCGTCCAGGAGCGCAGCTTCGCGAAGGCGCCTTGTGCAGGTCGCTGCATCTGGGCGGCCTGCGACTTGATCCACAATCCCAAGAACCTTGTCGAATTTCGACAAGCCGCGCGCGTGAGTGTCGGAATAGCCCTTGATCAGCCGACCGCAGCCGAGGACTTCGGTGGCGAGCGCGGGATCGTCGGCGGCGATTCGGGCCGCGCGCGACAGCCACCTGTCGAGATGCGCCTGCTCGACCGCGTGGCGTCGCGTCCTGCGACGATACCGTCTCAGCCCGCCGAGCGCGTAGAGTAGAAGGAACGGTCCCAGACGGTCTGACCGCAGCCGCCTGCCTTTCGCAAACCAGCGGTCGATGCGAGCCATTGCGCGAGGACTGGCCGCGATTCGGGCACCCAGTCGGGAGGGCAGCAGTCCGACGATCTCTTCGGCCCGGGGATGCATGTATTCGGTCAAGTGCAGCAACTGTTGCGGTTCGGTTCCCATCTCGGCAACGATTCGGTCGTTGCGCACGGCGCGGGTCTTGAGATCCGCCACACGGATCACGTCGTCGTAGGCCATGGCGTTCGCAATGTATTTCGCCGCGGCCTTGGTCAACGCGTGGTCGTTGTCGATTCCGTCGGCGCCTACGAAAGGTGCCATTCGGTCGAGGTACTCCTGTCCGTAGTCCGCATCCATGAAGTCGACGACCTTGCGCAGCCCTGCCA
This sequence comes from Boseongicola sp., assembly GCA_028824715.1. Lineage (GTDB taxonomy): Bacteria > Pseudomonadota > Alphaproteobacteria > Rhodobacterales > Rhodobacteraceae > JAJEFO01. The sequence goes on from JAPPCV010000011.1 coordinate 2,502, forward strand.
TCGCAATTGGCCGGACAGGCGCTGGCAGATCGGACACGCGCCTGGCCAGGCTCTGCCATCTGTCGAGCAGATGTGCAGGACCAGTGGCACTTTGGGCGGGAGGTGATCGTTCCGGCGCGTCGCCTGACGGCGCACCCTGAAGGCAGGCGTGGAAACCGGCGCTGAAGGCGCGCAAGCTGGCCTCGACTTCCCGCTTGCCGGTTCCGATTGCGTCTTCGAAATCGTCCCTTTCGAAGGGCAGGCATTCGGAAGCCGCCAGAGTGCCGAACAGCGTGGCAGAAATGACGGAGCCGCTTTCGACGGCCAGTCTTTCCATGTCGAAGCAAATGAACCGGGAAGCGGCGATTTCGGCTGCGGCGCGAACCTCGGCCGCATTGGCGGTTCCGTCGCCGGGCACGATCTTCTCCGAGACGGCGAGCTCCCTGTGGGACGATGCGATGAGGGTCGTTCTGTCCGGGGTCACGAAGCCACGCGCGATGGCGCGCCCGGCTTCCATCAGTTCTGCAGCGATCAGGATGTCGACATCGCCGGAGGCGGGAGCGAGAGCGAACACCGGTTGCCCTGCTTCGGCCCTGGCCATCTCGACATAGTAGATCGTCGCGCCGGTACGCTGCGCCACGCCGGCGACCGAGGTTGCTTGGCAGGCAAAGCCCTGCGACCTGGCGAGGGTTTCGATCCACCTGGTCAGGACTCCGCCGCCCTGGCCGCCCACCGCCATGATCGCGAGCTTGATGACGCCGTCGGGGTTCCGACTGGCCTTCTCCGCCGGAAACGGCTGGTGCACCGTCATTCTGCGCCTCCGAATGAAAGCAACTTGCGTTGCCGACGGCCTTGAAGGTGGCCAATGAGCCGCGAGGCGATGCCCGCGCGCCAGCGTTCGAACCCGGTCGGGTTGTGCACGATGTCGGCGCGGTAGAAGCTTGGACAGAGTGCAGCGGCCTCCGCCACCTCGCCGCAATTCCCGCAGCCGACGCATGTCTGGTCGATATGCGCCACCGGATCGTCGCGGAGCGGATCGTCGAGAGTCTTGAGCGAAAGCGACGGACAGCCCGAAAGCCGGATGCAGGCATGATCGCCAGTGCAGATGTCCTCGTCGACGCCGAATCGTGGCACCTCGATGCGCGTTCCGGAATTGATGGATTGCTGCCGGAGCGGTTTCTCGCGGCGCTGGCGGTTCAGCATGCATTCGGAGGAGGCGATGATGACCTTGGGGCCGCCGTAGTCCGTGGTCAGCGCTTCGCGAAAGACCTCGCACATCCGAGGCACGTCGTAGGTGCGGTCGATTTCGCGGACCCATTTCACGCCAACTCCCCTGACGGCGGCGCCGACCGGATTGTTCGTGGCCTTGGTCGGGTTGCTGGCGCGGCTCGACGGCACGTCCTGCCCGCCGGTGGCGGCCGAATAGTAGTTGTCCACGATCACCGCAACGCTGTCGGAGCGGTTGAAAACCATGTTGCCGATCGAGGAGGCGAGACCGTTGTGCCAGAACCCCCCGTCACCGATGATGGAGATCGCCCGCTTGCTTCCACCGGCGTCGAATGCGGAATTCGATGCAGGCCCGAGGCCGTAGCCCATGGTCGAGCCGCCTATCTCGAAGGGCGGGAGCGCTGCGAAGAGATGGCAGCCGATGTCGCCGGTGATCTGGTGCTCACCCAGTTCCTGCTGGACGATCTTCAGTGCGGCGAAGATCGGGCGTTCGGGGCAGCCGGTGCAGAATCCGGGCGGTCGGACCGGCACCGTCTTCGAAAGGTCGGGGATCTCGGGCGCATCCCGGTTGGGCGCGCGGACTTGCCCCGGAAGCAGGTCGGGCGCGGTCTCGCGAAGGAAGGCGGTCATGCCGTCGCGCAGCACCTCGCCGGTGTATTCACCGACCATCGGCAGAACATCCTTGCCCGCCAGGCGGGTTTGGACGCCTTCCTTGAAAAGCATGGACGCGACGGATTGCTCGATGAATTCCGGCTGGCCCTCCTCGACGACCAGGAGCGCGTCCTTGCCGTGCGCGAAGTCCAGGATCTCCGTTCGCACCAACGGGTACGTGACGTTCAGGACGTAGAGCGGCACGTCCGTGTTGCCGTAGAGGTCGGCGAGGCCCAGCCGCTGCAGCCCTCGTATCACGCCATTGTACATGCCGCCCTGAAGAACGATGCCGATCTTGCCCTGCCGCGGGCCGAAGCGCTCGTTCAACGCCCGTTCAATGATGAACGCCTCGGCGGCGGGCCACCGGCTTTCGATCTTTTCCCTCTCATGCGCGTAGGACATCGGCGGCAGCACCACGCGCCGAAAGTCCTTTCTCGGTTCCGCCAGCGCTTCGCGGACGGTCAGCGGAGGCGGAATGTTGTCGGCAGCCTCGAACTGGCCCGTGACATGGCAGGACCGGATCCGCACCATCAGCATCACTGGCGTGCTGGACGCCTCGGAGAGCTCGAAGCCCTGCTTTACCGCCCGCACGATCGAAGGCAGGTTCGGGCGCGGGTCCAGGAGCCAGAACTGCGACTTCATCGCAAAGGCGTGGCTGCGCTCCTGCATGATCGAGGAGCCTTCGCCGTAGTCCTCGCCAAGAACGATCAGGGCACCGCCGTTCACGCCCGAGGACGACAGGTTCGCCAAGGCGTCCGACGCGACGTTGACCCCGACAGGGCCCTTGTAGGTCACGGCGCCTCGAATCGGGTAATGGACCGAAGCCGCCAGCATCGCCGTGGCCGCGGCCTCGGATGCGTTGGCTTCGAACCGGACGCCGAGCTCGGCGAGGAGATCCTGCGCGTCGGCCAGCACGTCCATCAGGTGAGAGATCGGCGCGCCCTGGTAGCCGCCGACATATCCCACGCCGGATTCCAGCAGCGCCTTCGTGATTGCCAGTATGCCTTCGCCCGTGAAGGTCTCGCCGGCACCGAGGCGGAGGTGTTCGACTTCTGCCTTGAACGAGCGCTCGGCCATGTTCTGTCAGGCCTGCGGAACGAGCGCCAGGGCGCGGATGGGCGACCCGGTGCCGTGCTCGATCTTCAATGGCGCCGCCATCAGGATCGCGCCCTTGGGCGGCAACTGGTCGAGATTTGCGAGCGACGCGAGGCCGAAACAGTTGTCGCGGTGCAGGAAGTTGTGCGCCGGATAGGGGGGCGAGAACTTGCCCGCCATGCCGGCATCCGTGCCGATGCACTGCGCGCCCCACCCGACGATGCCCTTGGAAAGCAGGTAGTCGATGCACTCCGTCGTCGGGCCGGGGCTGTGCGATCCGTCTTCATGCGGATCGGGATCCTCGTTCAGGAAGGACTCCTCGTCGTGGGACCGCTTGTCCCAGTCCGTGCGCATCACGACCCATTCGCCCGGATTGATCTCCCCGTGCTCAGCTTCCCAGGCCTTGACGCGCTCGGCGGTGAGCAGGAAGTCGGGGTCTTCGGCGGCCTCCCGGGAGCAGTCGATCACGTTGACCGGCGCGACAAGGCGCTGGACGTCGAGCGTGTCGGTATAGCCGTCCTCGAAATCCTTGCCCGAAATCCAGTGATGCGGCGCATCGAAATGGGTCCCGGAATGTTCGCCCAGCACCATCCAGTTCCAGGCAAAGAACGGCCCGTCGGCGTCATATTCGCTGATCTTGTGAATTTCGACCTTGGGCGTGTTCCTGGCGAAGTCCTTCGGCAGGCGCAGGATCGGCGTGTCGGGACCGAGGGTGGCGGTGCAGTCGACGATCCTCACCTGGCCGGCCATCAGCATTGCGCCGAGCTGGCCCAAAAGTTCTGCGGGGTTCATGTCGGCTCCTGTCTGCGGGCCTTTCGCTGCAAAGCGGGACTTGCGGCGGGTCAGCACCGCCTCGGCGATGTCGAAGACGGTGTCGATGGTCTCTGCCGCGGTCATGTTGCCCGGCGAAAGGCGCACGAGCGGTCCGCGGAAGTCCACCGAATAGCCTTCAACCCCAAGTGCGCCGACCACGGCAGCGGCTTCAGGCTTGTTCGGAAAGCGCAGCATGACCGATCCGCCGCGCCTGCCTGCCTCGCGAGGTGAATGCAGCGGCAGGTCGAGATCATCTGCACGTGCGATGATCCTGTCGACGAGGCGCCGGTTCCAGGCCGACATTTCGGCGTGATCCTGGCTTGCGTGCCACTTCAGGGCAGGCAGCGACGCGATGGCAGCCATCGACCCCGGTGTGCCGCCGTCGAAGCGCCGGATGTCGGGGGCGTATTCGAACTTGTCGAGATTCCAGGAAAACGGGTTGTTCTGCGAAAACCAGCCGCGGCCGTCGGGCGCCAGTTCCAGTGCCAGCGACTTGTCGACGTAGAGGATGCCGGCGCCCGGTGTGCCGCACATCCATTTCAGGCTGGTCGAAACGACGAAGTCGACCCTTGGGTTCATCGCGTCAAAGGGGATGAGCCCCGCAGCTTGCGTGATGTCGACGCCGATCATGCTGCCCATCTCGCGCCCATGCGCTACCAGCGGCACCAGATCGGTCCGTGCCGAGGCGGTCGATGTGACCCAGGTGAGGAGCGCCAGTCCGACATCCTGGTCCCAGCGGGCGGCGAAGTCCCCTGCCTCGACCCAGGCCGTGCCCTCGCTCAACGGCACCGTGTCCAGCGTGAAGCCCATTTTCGGCGCCAGCCCCGCCAGCAGGAAATGGATCGAAGGAAAGCAGTCGGCGGCTACAAGCACGCGCTTGCCGCGCAGCATTCCCTCGGGGAGCGACCGCATCAGCTTGTGCATGCCGTCGGTTACGCTCTCGCAAGTGGTCGTCGAGCCCTTGGGCACGTTGATGATGCGTCGCCAGTAGTCGACGAAGTCCTGCCGGCGCAGCAGCACGTAGCCCCATTGCTTGTCATTCGGCGCTGCCCAGACCTCCGCGAACTCGGCGGCGGCCTCGGCGAGTTCCTGCTCCTTGCCCGGGTACATCCCAATCGAGTGATACAGAAAGTACCCGGCGTGCCTGGTGTTCGTGAGCATGTTGCGGATCCGCTTGGGCGTGTCGCAGGGCAGGGTAGTCGAATGCCTGGCGGCGGTCCACTTTCGCATTCGCGAATTAGTCCCTTCAAAATCGCAACGAGTTGTCTATAGGTTTCCTGACGGAAATCAGCGGGACCGGAACATGGGAGGCGATCTGGAGAGCGGCGCAGGGCGGGGTCGCGTGGCGGACGTCCCCAGAGTCGCGGTTCGCCCCGGCTATTCCGTTTCGAGGATCATCAAGGGCGGCTGGCAGCTTTCCGGCGACCATGGCGCCGTGAATGCGGATCAGGCAATTTCCGACATGGGCCGTTTTGTCGATGCCGGCGTCACCGTCTTCGATTGCGCCGACATCTATTCCGGTGTCGAGGACAAGATCGGCCGGTTCCGTGCCGGTCTCGTTCGGGCCCGCGGGCAGGATGCGCTGGACCGCGTCAAGGTCCACACAAAGTACGTGCCTGATCGGGACAGCCTGGCAAGGCTCACGCTCCGCGACGTCGAGGCCGGGATCGACCGCTCGCTGATGCGGCTGGGGATGGATCGGCTGGATCTGGTGCAGTTCCACTGGTGGGACTATGCCGTGCCGGGTCATGTCGACGCCGCGAGGCATCTCGGCACCCTGCGTGACAAGGGCAAGATCGACCTGATCGGTGTGACCAATTTCGACGCCGAACATCTGGCGGAGCTGTGCGACACGACGGATGTCGTGTCGGCCCAGGTGCAATATTCCCTGCTCGACCGCCGCGCCTCGGAAGGCTTCGCCGCGCTCGCGAGAGGCAGAGGGGTCAGCCTGTTCGCCTATGGCGTCCTCGCTGGCGGGTTCCTGACAGACGCCTGGTTCGGCAGGTCCGATCCCGGGTTCGACTTCGAGAACCGCAGCCTGGTCAAGTACCGCCTGATCATCGAGGAGTTCGGTGGCTGGGCGCTGTTCCAGGACCTGCTGGCGGCGCTCCATGCCGTGGCCAACCGACATGGATGCGACATCTCCGCAATCGCGCTCCGTGCCACCCTGGACAGCCCTGACGTCGCGGCGACGATCGTCGGTGCGCGCTATGCCGACCGGCTGCCGCAGACTCTCCGCGCCTTGGAAGTCGAACTGACGGACGGGGACCGCCACGAGATCGAGGCGGTCCGCGGCCGTTCGACCGGCCCGCGGGGCCCGGTCTACGCGCTGGAGCGTGACGCTGAGGGGCGGCACGGGCGGATCATGAAGTACAATCTCAACAGGGGTGACGAGCGGCTGGCCTGCGCCGAGATCAAGGGCGAGGTCGCCTGACCGTGGCCGCGGACGCGCTCTTGCAGCTTCGTGGCGTCACCAAGCGATTCGGGGGCTTCACGGCGGTGGACGCGATCTCATTCGACCTGCCGCGCGGCGTGATCGGCGGGCTGATCGGGCCGAACGGCGCCGGCAAGACGACGCTCTTCAACACCGTGGCCGGGCTGACGCGGCTGGATGAAGGCGAGGTGCTCCTGGATGCCGCGCCGATCCAGAACCTCCCGCCGCACCGGATATTTGCCGAAGGCCTGTCCCGGACGTTCCAGATTCCGCGTCCGTTTCCCGAAATGTCGGTTCTTGAGAACGTGATGCTGGTTCCGCTCGGGCAATCGGGCGAGCGGTTCTGGAACAATTGGCTGCGGTCCGCAACGGTGGCGCGGGAAGAGCGCGCGGCGCGAGCGCGGGCGGACGAGATCATTGATTTCTGCCGATTGGCCAGCGTGCGCAACGATCAGGCGGGCACGTTGTCGGGCGGCCAGCTGAAACTGCTCGAGCTTGCGCGCGTTCTCATGGCCGACCCGAAGATCATCCTTCTTGACGAACCCGCAGCCGGCGTGAACCCGTCCTTGATGTTGACGCTGGTCGACCAGATCAAGGCGCTGAACCGGCGCGGCCACACGTTCCTGATCATCGAGCACAACATGGACGTGGTCATGTCGATCTGCGATCCGATCTTCGTGATGGCGCAGGGACGGCTGCTCTACGAAGGCGACTCCGCAGGCGCGCGCCGCGACCCGGCCGTGCTGGATGCCTACCTGGGAGACCTGCCGTGACCGCGCCGCATGTGCTGGAGGCCCGCGACGTGATTGCCGGCTACGCGCCCGACCTGCCGATCCTGCACGGGGTTTCCGTCCATGTGGATGCGGGCGAAGTCGTGTCGATCATCGGCCCGAACGGTTCCGGGAAGTCGACCCTGGTCAAGGCGATCGCGGGACTGGTACGAGTGTCGGCCGGCAACGTTCGGCTCGACGGGCGCGACATCACCGGCGTCGCCGCGCACAAGCTGGCCGCCGAGGGCGTGGGCTACGTGCCCCAGACCGGGAACGTCTTTGCAACGCTGACCGTCCGCGAGAATCTCGTGATCGGCGGCGCGCCGCTGGCCAAGGCGGCTGCGTTGGATCGGATCGAGGAGATCTGCACCATCTATCCGATCCTGGAGGAGCGGATGCACGACAAGGCGGGCTCGCTTTCGGGAGGCCAGCGGCAGATCCTCGCCGTCGCCCGCGCGTTGCTGACCAAGCCAAGGCTGATGCTTCTGGACGAGCCGACCGCGAGCCTCTCTCCGATGGCGGCAGGCGAGCTCTTCGACGCGGTGCGCACCTTGGCGGAGGGCGGGGCGGCGGTGCTGATGGTCGAGCAGAACGTCAAGGCGGCTTTGCGCATGTCGGATCGGGGCCATGTTCTGGCCGAAGGGCGGAACCGGATCGAGGGACCGGCCGCCGACCTGCTGGCGGACGAGGGGATCGGAGAGATCTTTCTCGGCTTCAGGCGCGACGCGGCGTGGAAGGAGGGCGCGGGATGATCCTGCAGCACATCGCGGACGGGATCCTGAGCGGCGCCATCGTCGCGCTGGGCGCAATCGGCCTGAGCTTCACCATGAAGATGCTGCGCTTCGCCAATTTCTCGCATTCCGAACTGCTCACTTGGGGTGCCTACAGCGCACTTGTCTTCCTGGCGTTCTTTTCGAGCTTCGGCGGATTCTTCGACCAGACCATCGGTCCCTTCTCTTTCGGGGCGGACCTTTTGCTCGCGATGCTGTGCGCCTGCATCGCCACCTCGATCATCGCGCTCCTGCTGCACCGCTTCGTGTTCGAGCGGCTCAGCCGCATGGCGGGGCACATGACCATGGTCTTTGCCAGCTTCGGCGTGGCGCTCACCCTCAGGCACCTGGTGGTGCTGATCTGGGGTTCCGACCCGATCTACTATTCCAGGGAGCTGCAGTTCGCGATTCTCCTTCCCGGCAACGTGCGCGTGATGCCCGACCAGGTCTTCCTCCTGGGCCTGACCGTGGTCGTGGTCATCGCGCTGCATCTCTTCATGTCCCGCTCGCGAACCGGCATCGCCATGCGAGGCGTTGCCGAGAGCCCCGACCTCGCCCGGGCAAGCGGCGTCAATGTAGACCGGATCATCACGTGGGTCTGGGCGATCGGCGCTTCCGGCGCGGCGATCGGCGGCGTGCTCTATGGCATGACCGTGCAGCTGCGGCCGGAGCTTGGATTCAGCCTGATACTGCCGCTCTTCGCCGCCGCGATCCTTGGCGGCACGGGCAGCCTGTACGGCGCCGTCCTGGGCGGGCTGATCGTGGGGCTGTCGGAAAACCTCTCGGTGATGGTAATCCCCACGACCTACAAGCCCGCGGTGCCGTTCCTGCTGATCCTCGCGATCCTCTACTTCCGGCCCGAGGGCATATTCGGAGAGCGTTCGAGATGATCGGGCTGGTCTCCTACATCGTCTTTTTCCTGATCCTGTCGCTGATATTCGGCATCGCCGTGCTCGGGCTCAACCTGCAATGGGGCTTTACCGGGCTCTTCAACGCCGGTGTCGCCGGCTTCACCGCGATCGGCGCCTACACGATGGCGATTCTCACCGGCCCGGCTCGGGACGCGGTTCTCGGCGGGTTCGAACTGCCATTTGTCGTCGGACTGATTGGCGCGATGATGGCCTCTGGCATAGGTGCCGTCATCGTCGGACTCGCCACATTGAAGCTCAGGCACGAATACCTTGCCGTCGCCACCTTCGGGATTGCGGTGACCATTCAGCTCGTCTGCCTGAACTGGGAGTACCTTACCGGCGGCACGCTCGGCCTGATTGGCATTCCGAACCCGTCCAAGGCCTGGGCCGACGGGCCGCTGGCGCAGAACGCGCTCTACCTGCTCGTGGTCCTGGTCGTGGTCGGGCTGACCTTCGCCGCTCTGGAGAGGATCGTCAAATCGCCTTGGGGCCGGATGCTGAAGGCAATTCGCGAGGACGATATCGCCGCCGCCAGCCTTGGCAAGTCGCCGGAGCGGGTGCGCCTCGAGGCCTTCGTGCTTGGCTGCATGATAATGGGGCTTTCGGGTGCTCTCTACGTCTCGTTCATCGGCTATGTCAGCCCCTGGGACTTCCTGCCGATCGTGACGTTTCAGATCTGGACCATGCTGATTGTCGGCGGCAGCGCCAACAATCGCGGAGCGCTTCTTGGCGCATTGATCGTCTGGGGCGTCTGGACCATGAGCGGCTTCGTCATATCGCGCGTGGTTCCGTCGGAGATCCAGGCCCAGGGCGGCGCGATGCAAGCCGTGTTGATCGGCCTGATCCTGGTCGTTACGCTGCTGATCCGCCCGCGCGGCCTGATAGGGGAGGAGCTGCATGTTTCGCGCCACGCACGGTCGTAACGGTGGACAAAGCGGCGAAGACGGGGTTTGATCTACGGCGCTACGGAAATTGGCCCGCCTAGTGCGGGACATCAGGCCGGTGCAAGTGCCCGGCCCATACACATGGAGGTGCACATGTTGCAGAAATACGGATTGGCGGCAGCTGCCGCCGCGCTCATCGGGATCGGTTCTTCGGCCCACGCCGCGGACTGCCCGGTCAAGCTCGGAGCGATCTTGCCGGTCAGCGGGCCGATGGGCCAGGTGGGCGAGCGGATCGCCGAGACCGGTCTCTTTGCGGTCGAGCAGTTCAACGAGGCCGGAGGCGTTCTGGGCTGTCCGGTCGAGTACGTGCTGCGCGACACGCAGGGCCAGTCGGCGGTCGGCGTGGACGCCGCGAAGAGCCTCGTCGACCTCGACGGCGTGCAGGCGCTGATCGGCGCCGTGTCCTCGGGCGTCAGCCTGCCGGTCCTGACGTCGGTCGCCGTGCCGTCCAAGGTCGTGCAGGTTTCCTGCTGCTCGTCGTCCGAGAGCTTCACGGCGCTCGCCGAGGAGGGCAAGACCGAGGGCTACTGGTTCCGCACCTACGCAACCAACCGCAGCCAGTCCGCCATCGGCGCAAAGCTGACCGTCGACAGCGGTTTCAAGAACACCGCAGTCATCTACGTCAACACAGACTTCGGTGTCGGGCTCGCCAAGCGGTTCGAGCAGGACATCGCCAGGCTTGGCGGTTCGATCAGCTCCATGGTGGCCTACAACGAGAGCCAGCAAAGCTATCGTGCGGAGGTCACGAAGGCGCTGGAGGGCAATCCGGATTCGCTCTACCTCGTGGCCTTCCCGGTGGACGGCGCCACGATCACCCGCGAATGGCTGGCCCTTGGCGGCACCGACAACCTGATCGTGAACAACTCGCTGCGGTCGGACGACTACTTTCAGGCGGTGGGTCCGCAGTTCCTGCAGAACCTGCAGGGCTATGACAGCGCCCAGCCGCGCCTGCCTTCGGTCGACTCGTTCAACGAGATGTTCGAGGCGCGGTTCGACAGCCCGCCGAACGGTCCTGGCCTGCACTCCGTCTATGACGCGGTGACGGTGGTTCTCCTGGCAATGGAAGCTTCCGGCGACATCACCGGCGACAACATTCGCGACAATATCCGCCTTGTCACTTCGCCGGACGGGATCGAGGTCTATCCTGGCCCCGAAGGCATCGCGCGCGCCAAGGAGCTTTTGGCGGACGGCAAGACAATCCGATATGTCGGTGCCACAGGTGCCTTGTCATTCGACAGGAACGGCGACGTGCAGGCGCCGAAGATGACGTGGAAGCTTGACGGCGACGAGAATGTCGAGACCGGCTACTTGAGCACCGCGGAGGTCGCCGAACTGATCAAGATGCTCGACGAATAGTCGGCTGGCACGATCCGGGGGGCGTCGCGGCGCCCCCCTTTTCCTGCATAGGGAGGGCGCAATGGCCGGCAAGCGCAGCCATGTGTTCAGCGGGTCGGTCTATGAAGAGATGGCCGGGTATTCCCGTGCCGTCGTCGTGGATGACCGGATTTTCGTGTCGGGCACCGTTGGCGTCGATTTCGCGACCGGCGAGATGCCCGAAGGGGCGGACGCGCAGGCCGCCACGGCGCTCGACACCATCGAGACTGCGCTGGCCGAGGCGGGCTCCGGCCTGCACGACGTTGTCCGGGTGCGTGCCTACTTGACTGATGCGGACGACGTAACCGCGATCGCGGCCGTCCTGAAGGCCCGCATCGGCTTTGCCCGCCCGGCAAACACGACGGTTTGCGCGCCGCTTGTCGTGCCCGGTGCCCGGGTTGAAATCGAGGTCGAGGCGATCCGCGGCTCTGGCACGCCTGCATGAGCTGCGACACGGCCTTCATTCGTATCAGGCGTCCAGCGGACGAGGTCTTCGCCTTCATGGCAGACCCGAAGAAAATGAACCTATGGTCATTCGGCACATGGCGGACCGAGATCGATGGCACCGGGCTGGTACGTGGAACCTCCATCAAGGACGGCGCCGTGATCTACGTGCGGATCGAAGCCCATCCGGAACAGCGGCTGATCGACTACCATGTGGGCGCCGCGCCGGACAGCCTGTCTCCACGCATCTTCGGGCGGGTGACGCCCGAGGCCGTCTTCGGCGACGGCCTGGGCGCCGGGCTGGCATTGACGGTCTTTCGCACTCCCGAAATGGACGATGCGCGATGGGACAGCCTGACCGCCATCCATCGGGTCGAACTGGACATCGTCAAGTCGGCGCTGGAGACCGGCCATGACCATCGCACCGCCTGACAGGGTCCGCCTGACCGACGAGTTGGCCATGAGCCGCATCCTGACCGGCCTTTGGCAAGTCGCGGACATGGAGCGCGACGGCACGGACCTGGATCCTGACAAGGCTGCCGATCACCTTGCCCTCTATGTCGAGAGCGGCTTTGACACGTTCGACATGGCGGATCACTACGGCAGCGCCGAGATCATTGCCTCTCGTCTCCTGCAACGACGTCCCAACGCGCTGGCCTTCACCAAATGGTGCCCGCCGCCCGGCCCGATGTCGCCGGAAACCGTTCGTGCCGGGGTCCAGGAGAGGTTGGACCGGCTCGGGGTCGCGCGAATCGACCTTCTGCAATTCCACTGGTGGAGCTTCGAGCACCCCGCCTGGCTTGACGCGCTGCATGAACTCGCGACGTTGCGCGAGGAGGGGCTGATCCGCGAGATCGGCGTGACCAATTTCGACGCGGCGCATCTGCACCTGGCGCTGGCTGACGGCGTTCCGGTCCGGACCAACCAGGTCGTCTGCTCGCTGCTGGACCGCCGTTTCACCGGGCCGCTGGCAGAGACCTGCGCGCGCCACGGCGTGGACTTGCTTGCCTATGGCACTGTCTGCGGCGGCTTTCTGTCCGAGAGATGGCTGGGCCGGCCAGAGCCGGAGGACGCGCCCGACTGGAGCAAGATGAAATACCGCCGATTCATCGAGGCCGCCGGCGGCTGGAAGGCCTATCAGGCGGTTCTCTCCGCCGCTGCCGAGGTTGCAGTGAAGCACGGCGTCTCGGTGACAAACGTCGCGACGCGCTGGGTCCTGGAACAGTCCCATGTCGCGGGCGTCATCATAGGCGTCCGGCCCGGCGAACGCGATCACCGCGCTGACAACGCCCAGCTCTTCGGGTTTTCCCTCGATGACGAGGACCGCGCGGTCCTGGCCAGGGCATTCGCTGGCACCGAATCGATTCCCGGCGACTGCGGCGACGAATACCGAACGCCGCCGTTCCTTACGGCCAGCGGCGACCTGAGCCACCACCTGGGCACCGTCCCCTCCGCCTACGACACCGACACGATGCCGGGACGTCCCGAGATGCGTCGCGCGATGTCGGGCAGCAAATGGGAGACCATTGCCGGCTATTGCCGGGCCCGGCGCGTGGGGGAACGAATCCTGGTCTCGGGGACCACGGCGACGGCAGGGGCCGACCGCGTCGTGGCGCAGGGCGATGCGGCCGCACAGACGACCTACGTCATCGACAAGATCATCGGTGCTGTCAGCGCCCTCGGCGGAACGGTTGAAGACATCGTACGCACCCGCATCTACCTGACGGACATCGCCGACACCGAAGCCGTCAGCGCCGCCCATGGCCGCGTTTTCGGCGCCTTGAAGCCCGCCAACACCTTGGTCGCGGTGAACGATCTGGCCGGCGACTACCTGGTTGAAATCGAGGCCGAGGCAATCGTCAGCGCCTAGCTGTCCGTCTCCCAATATGGCTTCGAGCGCGCGTCTGGCAGTCCCGTCGTCTCTGCATGGGAGAACCGCCGCGTGCCGATCCGCGTGATCCGGAACCGCCCGCCGCAATGCGGATCCGGGCAGGCGACCTCGGCGTCCGTCGACATCCAGTCGTTCGGGTCGGTGTCGCGCTGCTTGGCGGGCAAGAGCGGCAGCACCGCGGCGAGCGCATACATCGATATCCTCTGCCCCTTGGCGAAGACAAGGTTCTCTCCCTCGACGGTGAAGGACTCGCCCTCGATGTGTCGGCAGACTGGCTGCCGGCCATCCAGAACGACCTCGACCCTCAGGTCATGGAGAACGAATTCGTCGTCGTTTTTCACGCTGGAATGCCCCCTCCTTGAATTTCGCCGGAACGCCCGAAAGCGCGCCGGATGTTCTGGAATTGAACACTTGGTTTCCGCTGATAGCAATTGGACGGGGCACCTTTCCGCTGTAACGGCCCGCTGTCGATGTTTGGCAAGGCATCCGCGCGACCCGCTGGGCGCATGAATACGGTGTCGGTTCCCGCCTCCATCCTGTTGGGAATCCTGGGCGATCACGAATGGCCGGAAAAGGTTGCCGTTACGTCCTGGGCCAATTGCACCATCATCTTCGCGTCGAATGGCAACGGCGTTGATGACGTTCACGGGCATCTTCCCGGCGCGGCGGCCTTGTCTACCGAACTCTAGGATAGTATAGCAAGAAATGCTATACATTGTTACAGATTGACAGAGACCCTATGGATCCCTTTGCAAATCCCTTCACCCCCGGCGCGGGCACCACGCCCCCGGAGCTGGCTGGCCGCCAGGACGTATTGGACAGCGCGCGCGTGTCGTTGCGCCGCGCAGTGGCCGGGAAGAACGCGCGGCACATGATGCTGCTGGGGTTGCGTGGCACGGGCAAAACGGCGCTTCTCAACGCGATCGAACGCGTGGCGCTCGAAGAAAGGCACTTGGTCACGCGTCTGGAAGCCCCGGAAGGAAAGCCCTTGGCCGAAATGCTGGCGACCGGCATCCGCAAGGTTCTGCGCAGCCTTTCAACCGTGGAGGCCGCCAAGGATCTTGCCGCCCAGGGCCTTGGGGTGCTGAAGAGTCTGGCGTCCACGGTCAAGAAGCTGTCGGCCTTTGGCGCGTCGATTGAGGTGGACGCGGTTCCCGGCGAAGCCGACAGCGGCGATCTTGAAAGCGACCTGCCCGACGCCTTCGCCGCCGTCGGGCACGCCGCCGCGGCCGCTGGCAAGGGTTGGACGCTCCTGATTGACGAAGTTCAGTACCTGGAAAAGGCGGACCTGTCGGCGTTGATCGTCGCGCTGCACCGGATGAACCAAGTCCAGGCGCCGGTCGTGTTTGTTGGCGCGGGCCTGCCGCAAGTGGCCAGACTGGCCGGCGACGCAAAATCCTACGCGGAGCGGCTGTTCGCGTACCCCGAAATCGGTGCCTTGGACCCGGACGCCGCACGTCTGGCCATCCGCAAACCCATCGAAGACGAAGGTGCCTCCATTGGCGCCTCGGCGCTCAACGCGATCGCGAAAGGCACCCAAGGGTACCCGTTCTACCTCCAGGCTTGGGGGTCAGAGGTTTGGGATCAGGCGGAGGGCCCGTCCGTGGACCTGAGCGACGCGTTGAACGCGCAGCGGCGCGCGCTCGAGGCGCTCGACGACGGCTTCTTCAAGGTGCGGACGGATCGCCTGACGCCGACCGAGATGGCGTTTGTACGCGCCATGGCCGATCTGGGCGACGGCCCGTACCCAATCGCGGAAGTTGCTGCGGCGCTGGGCAAGTCCCTGGGATCGTTGGGACCCACGCGCGCGAACATCATCGCAAAGGGGATGATCTACAGCTCCGGCCACGGCGTCCTGGATTTCACGGTGCCGCTCTTTGCTGACCATCTGCGGCGGCAGCGGGCCGGGCCGGCCTGAGCAAAGCCATTTCCTTGCACGCGTTCACAGGCAGACGGGCGGTCCGTCGGCGCTGAGTTCCGCTCTTCGACCGACGGCGAATGAAGCAGTTCTTGGCCAAGTGTCCGTCGTGCTCCTCAAGTCGCCCTTGCCTTGAGCGCGGCGATTGTTGGCTTGACCAGGCCGGAACAAGGACCCAAGGCGCGGTTTGCCGCCGAATTCCCGCTCTTGCGAAAGGCTGCCGGCATTCAATGGGAACCACCAAACTCCGCGGGTTCAATTGGCATGAACGATTCGAAACTAAAGCCGATTGCGGCAACTCGAACTTGAAAGGGCAGAACGGAGACGAGACCAATCAGTCGGATGGCCACACGGATTTGGCGGCCCCCTGCACGAATCTCAGGCCCACTTGCGGCTCTGGTCGAGGCCCGCTGCCCCTTGCCAGGCCGGCACCGCTTGCACACGCGCATCGATCGATGAACAGGGCCCGTGCTGGAGGAGCCAGCCTGAAGGGCTTTATTCAGGAATACAAGGCCCTTTGTTCTCGGCTCCTTTCTTGGGCAGGACAACTGCTTCGCCGTCATGTCCGGCTTTCCGGCCAGTCATGCAGCATGACCGCAACGGTCTCTTCGGTCAGTGCAAGGCCCCTTGGCTGAGGCGGTCGCGGTCGTGCGGCGCGGTGTAGTCGAACTCCGGCCCCATCGGGACGATCCGGGTCGGATTTATCGCCGCGTGGCTGCCGTAATAGTGCTTCTTGATGTGCAGGAAATCCACCGTCTCCGCGACGCCCGGATGCTGGTAGAGGTCCCGGACAAAGCCGGAAAGATTGGGGTAGTCCGCGATCCTGCGAAGATTGCACTTGAAGTGTCCGAAATAGACGGCATCGAAACGGACAAGCGTGGGGAACAGGCGCCAGTCCGCTTCCGTCGTTGCCTCGCCCATGAGGTATCTTCGCGAGCCGAGCCGATCTTCCAGCCAGTCCAGCGTTTGGAAGAGAGGAACGACCGCCTCCTCGTAGGCGTCCTGCGTCGACGCGAAACCGGCCTTGTAGACACCGTTGTTGACCGTGCTGTAGATTCGGTCGTTGATCACGTCGATCTCTGGCGTGAGGGAGGTCGGATAGTAGTCGCCGGGCCTTGCACCCAGATCGTCGAAAGCCGAGTTGAACATCCGGATGATTTCCGAGGACTCGTTTGAAACGATGGTCTTCGACTCCTTGTCCCAAAGCGCCGGCACGGTCACGCGTCCCGAATAGCCCGCGTCTGCCGTCGTGTAGACTTCATGCAGGAAGTCGGCGCCGTTGGCGGCATCGCGGGTTGACCCGTCCTCGGGCGTGAAGGTCCAGCCTTGGTCGCCCATGAACCAGTGCACGACCGAGACAGGGATCATGTCCTCGAGACCCTTCAATGCCCGGAAGATCAGCGTTCGATGCGCCCAGGGGCAGGCAAGCGACACGTAGAGATGATAGCGCCCGGACGCGGCCTTGAACCCACCATCGCCGCTGGGGCCTGCGGCCCCGTCCGCCGTGATCCAGTTGCGAAATTGCGAGTCCTTTCGAACGAACCGGCCCTCGCTTGACTTGGTGTCGTACCACTGATCGACCCAATTTCCGTCCTGCAGCAATCCCATTCTCTTGCTCCCTTGACCTCAGGGCTTATGTGCCTGCATTCGGAAGCCTCTTCAAGGCTACCGGACATGTCTCAGATCAACTGGACTCCGCGCCGCGAGCGACCAACCGGTGAATCTCGCCTGCTCAATTTCTATCGAAAGTCGGGATGGAACGGTTCCGCAACTTTCAATTCTGAAAGCGTTCATGAGGGAAAGCGAGCCAGCGGTTCCGTACGAGTTGCAACGGGCGGTTGGCAAGCCGCCAGATCCCAAGCTCGCCGTCGCAGTCTTGGCGCCAGTTTAGAATCCCCCTGTCGCACCGATGGCGGAAGGTCCTTCAACGAACATTGCGACACCGGACTCGTCGTCGGCAAGGAATTTGTAGAAGAGCTCCAACGGGATGCAAGTGCAGATCACGCACATGGCCAGACCGGGACGGCACGAAGCCACCATTGGCTCTCCTCTCCATGGCGCCGGTGCAGTTTCCGGAAACCGGCCGTCGTGGCTTCCCTTTGCAAGGCATCAAAACTACCTTCGCGTGCGCGCGCTGGGCGCATGGATGCGGGCTTGGGACGACGAGGCATGGCTGCAGTGGACTTCGTGATTGCGGGTGCAGGCCACAACAGCCTGGTGACCGCGTGCTATCTGGCAAAGGCAGGCTATTCATGCACGGTTCTGGATGCGCGTCCGATTCCGGGAGGGGGGTGCGCCACCGAAGAGATCCTGGGACCGGGGTACGGGATCGACACCTGTTCGACCGGACACACGTTGATCTTGCAGAACCCGCTCATCCGGCTCGATGAACTCGGGCTGGTAGCCAGGTACGGGCTTTCCTACCTCCACCCTGATCCCGTGGCCCATGTCGCGCTGCCCGACGGTGAGCAGATCACGATGTCGCTCGATCTTGATGCGACCATTGCAGAGATCGCAAGGTATTCGCCGCAAGACGCTGAAAGCTACGCGCGCTTGATCAGCGAGTTCGACGAGCTTCGTCCGCTTCTCGGCGAGACACGGTCCGGTCCCGTCGGCATGGCTCCCTCGATGAAGGATCTGCTGCGCGACCATCCGCGCGGCGGCATCTGGGCACGGCGCATGGCCATGAGCGCGCGAGACGTGATTCTGCACGAGTTCTCAAGTCCGCACGTGCGGGCCTTCATGGGTTGGATGGCGTTTCAGACGGCGGTGCCGATTGACCAGGCGGGCACCGGGCTCCTGCCGTATCAGATCACGGCGCCCCGGCAGGCAAGGAGCTGGGCGATTCCGAACGGGGGTTCAGGCCGCCTGACGGATGCACTGGTGGGCTTCCTTGCAAGCCGGGGCGCCGAGTTTCACTATGAATCCCGGGTCGAGGGCTTGATTCTGGAAGGCAACAGATGCGTCGGGGTTCGAACGCGAGACGGGCGGGAGTTTCGGGGACGCAGGGGGGTGGTGTCCACGATCCATGTCAAGCACCTCGTCGAAATGGCGCACAAGGACGCTTGGGGCGAGGACTTCCTCTTTGGCGTGGAAACCTACAATGTCGGCGTGCCGTTCTTTGCCACCTATCTTGCCACTTCTGCGCCACCGGTCTTTGAAACCAGGTACGGGCCGCGCGCCGCCGTTTCGGCGGGATTTTCCGGCTGGATCGAGGATCTCGTGCAATCCGGCCGCGACATCTATGACGGCCGTTTGTCGGACAGGGTTGCGTGGCTGCTGGTGGCGACACCGACGCTCGTGGACCCAAGCCGAGCGCCAGACGGGCATCATACCGTCAAGCTGCTCACCCACGTGGTCCATGACCTTCCGGACACTGGACCGTCCGGCTGGGAGGCAGGCAAGGAGGCTTTCGCCGGACGCCTGATCGAAACGGTACGGCGGTTTTGCCCAAGGTTCACCGACGACGTGATTCTTGCCCGAATGACCAAGTCGCCTGTGGACATCGAGGCGTCGAATCCGCACATGCTCAAGGGAGCGCCCCATGGCGGTGACCGGTCTGTCAGCTTTGCCGGAGAGCAGCGCCCCGCCCCGGGATGGGCACAGCACCGAATGCCGATACCGGGTCTGTACCAGACCGGTGGAACGACCCATCCGGGAGGCTCGATCACCGGCTATCCAGGGCGGAATGCAGCAATGGTGGTGCTGACGGACCTCGGCGAGGACCTGTCCCGGATCATGGAAGCCTGAAGAGTGCCTTCCCGCCGCCTGGCCGCGGGCAGACGCGGGTTCGGCTCCTTCGGGGGCCGCTCGCGGGCGCCCTCAATGCGTCTGGCCGGCTGACAGCCTGCTTTCGAGCCACCGAAACGTGGCCGGTCCCCATTCCGGCTGGTGTTCGAACGCGCAGTGGCCAGAACCCTTGTAGATCTTGGCGCTGCGTGTGCCTGCAGGTCCGCTTTCAAGCATGTAGTGGATGTTGCCGATGGGCGCGAGATGATCGTTGTCGCCGTTGATCATCAGGACCGGCATGTTGATCCTCTCGACGAGACCCAGCGAGGACAGGGACCAGTCGGCGAAGATCTCCCTTTCCCTTTCGACCGACCAGGTCGGGAAGGAAGGCGGCCCGTCGGGCGGGCCGAAGCGGTAGGTGGAACGACGGTTGCGCGCGGCGGCGATCGCGGCCATCTCCTCCTCGGACATCTCGTAGCCGAACGGGTGACCGGCTATCGCGGCAACCGCCTTGACCTTTTCCGGCGCCGTGCCCGCAAGCTGCATGACGGAATAGCCGCCGCGGCTGATCCCGAAGGCCCCGATGCGGCTCTGGTCGACTTCGGGGCGCGCCATCAACGCATCAATGGCTGCGACCCAGGCCTTGACCGAACCAGGCACCCACGGAAAGGGATTCTCCCCTGTGCCGGGCGCGTCCATCACGAGAGACGCGAGCCCGGCCTCCAACGCCAGTTCCGCCGCCCATCCCCGGTCTTCCTTGAAGACGTCCGCGCCGCACATGATCAGCACGGCGGGCAAGGGTGCAGCGGATCTTGGCGCCCGGAAATGGGCACGGATGCCCGATCCTTCGCAAACGATTTCCAGAACTTCCATCGGCGGGTCGAGATGGGCGCAGGCCTTGCGATAGGCCCGTGCGCAATCAGCGCTGACATCGGCCTTGAGCGGAGATATCTCGGCCGGAAAGCGGCCGATGGCGTAGTAGGTCTTGGCCAGCAGAAACTGGTGCTTGGCGGCTTCGACGGCGCCGTCGGCTTCCAGGCGATCGCCCACTGTTTCATGCTTCGCGCCAGCCTCGCGCCAGACCGGAACCCACTTGTCCTCGGTCGTCCCCTCGAGCGTGGCGACGATGCTTTCAAGTTCCTCGATGTCGTTGAGCATTGACAGCCAACGGCGGTAGAATCCTCCCCGAACCACGATGAACGGATCCTCGCCGGGCTGGTGCTCAAGCTCATTGATGGATTTTGGCATTGGAATTCAGTCCGTTATGGCTCTGGGGCCTTCAAGCAAAAATATCATAGACATACAGGTCGCACTGCGCTACCTATTTTACGCAAACGATTGCACGATCCTGATTTCACGCCAGCCGCCAAGGATCCGGAACGTGCACGCAAACCTGCAGTCGCAATGACAATTGGGAGGATGACATGACGACATTGGGATGGCGCAGCGGCCTTCAGGCCTGGATTGCTGCATTGACTCTTGCACTTGCCGCACCGCTCGCGGCTACGGCCGAGGTGAACAACCCGGGGCTGCTGGTTCATGCAGCCGATGACGAGCCGACAACGCTTGACCCTGCGCAGGTGGAGCCGGGCGAAGGGGGCGAAACGGTGATTCTGCAGGTCTACGACAGGCTTCTGGATGTCGGGCCGGCGAGTCCGGACCTGATCCCGTCATTGGCGGCAGTGGTTCCCAGCCTTGAGAACGGAGGCATTTCGGGCGACGGGATGACCTATACCTTCAAGCTGCGCGAGGGCGTAACGTTCCACGACGGCACGGCATTCACCGCAGACGACGTCAAGTTCTCATGGGACCGGGCCATGACAATGGACCTGCCAGAGGGCAATGCCGGCGCACTGTCCGACGTGGTCGCGTCGACCGAAGCGGTCGACGACATGACCTTCCGCGCGACGCTTTCCGAACCGTCGGCAAGCTTCCTCAATTCGACCGTCGTCGCCATGGTGGCGTCGATCGTCAGCCAGGACGCCGTGGAAGCCAATGGCGGGGTCGAGGCTGGCGTGCCGAACGCATTCATGGCGGGCAACATGGTCGGGACCGGGCCGTACAAGTTCGTGGCCTGGAACCGGAACGAGAACATCCAGCTTGAGGTCAACGATGACTACTGGGGGGAAAACGCCAAGCTTGATGTCCGGATCGAGATCGGCGGCGACCCGGATGTCCGGGTGCTGGGGCTGCGCGCAGGCGAGTTCGACACCATCGAGACCGATCCCTCCTTCATCGCCGATCTCGAAGGCGCGGATGGCGTGACCATCTTTACGGGCGGGCTGCTTCTCGAGCCGCTCCACATCGGCTTCAACCTCAACATCCCCGAAGGCGCCTTGCCGTCGGAAGACACGATCCCGGTCGATTTCTTCCATGACCCGCGCATTCGCCAGGCATTCAACCATGCGTTCGACTACGAGGCGTTCCTCAATGGCCCGCTGGCAGGCTACGGTGCGTTCAATCCGCACTACACGCCCATCGGCATCTTCGGGCACGATCAGAATGCACCGGTCTATTCCAGTCAGAACTACGCCGAGGCCGAACGCCTGTTCCGCGAGGCCGGCGTCTGGGACGAAGGTTTCTCAGTTTCGGTCATAACCGAAGAGGGCAACCTCTTCGCGCTGATGTGCCTGGTGCTGAAGGACTCCATCGAGAGGCTCAACCCGAAGTTTCGCATCAACGTGCTGGCGGTGGCCGAGTCGGTCTTCGACGACGCCCATGCCCAGAACCCCCTCGAATACGCGATGTGGGCCAAGAACGCGGACCCGGCGGCCGACCCGAACTTCTACATGCAGGCCTATCAGCATCCGGACGGCGAGTGGGGCGTGGTACACGGCTTTGCCAACGGCTACAGGGACGCCGAAAAGGTCGCGAGCCTCATTGACCAGGCAGCGGTCGAGCTTGATCCGGCCAGGCGCGCAACGCTCTACAGCGAGTTGCAGGCGATGCTCTACGATGATCCCATGTGGCTCATTGGCGCGCAGGAAGGCATCGTGATGGCGCATCGCGACTGGCTGAAGGGCTTTGCAACGCAGCCCCTGTGGCCACGCCCGAGCCTGAAATTCGCGCTCTTTGACAAGTGAGTCCGAATATGTCCTGACACACGAACGGGCCCGTTCGCGGGCCCGTTTGCAATGAGGTCGGCAGATGCAGCTTAGAGACTATATCCTGCGCCGCCTGATGGTCCTGCCCGTGCTCATTATCGGCGTGTCCATCGTGGTCTTCACGTTGACCCGCGTCGGCGGTTCCCCCATCGGGATCTACCTCAGCCACGAGATGACGCCTGACGAGGTCGCCGAGATCGAGGCGCGCTTCAACTTGGACAAGCCGGTCTGGGTCCAGTACCTCTACTGGATCCGGGGCATAGCCATGGGCGACTTCGGATGGTCGGGCGTCGCCGCCGCGCCGGTTGCGGACGTCTTTCCCTTGAAGCTCGCCGCGACGATGGAGCTTGCCCTTGCCTCGGGGCTGGTGGCGCTGCTCCTCGGAATCGCGCTTGGCACATATGCCGGGGCGCGCCGGAACCGGCTGCCTGACCACGTGACCCGGATCGTGGCCGTGAGCGGGGCGAGCCTGCCGCAGTTCTGGTTTGGAATCCTTCTCCTGATCATTTTCTGGGCACAGATCGGCATCGCGCCGATCGGGCGCAGCGACGCGACAATCTTCGCGTCCATTGCCCATCCCACGGGGCTCTATACCGTTGACGCGATCCTGGCCGGCAGTCCGGCCGCCTTTTGGGACGCGATCTGGCACCTTGTCCTGCCGTCGGTCACGCTGGGCTACGGAGCGACCGCGATCATTGCGCGAATGATGCGCTCGGCGCTGGTAGAGGAATTGCAGCAGGACTATGTCGACGCGGCACGCGCGAAGGGACTCGCCGAGCGGATCGTCCTGAAGCGGCATGCTCGACGAAACGCCCTGGTGCCGACGGTGACGGTCATCGGCCTGACCTTTGGATTCCTGCTGCAGGGCACCATCACGGTCGAGATCATCTTCCGATGGCCGGGTCTTGGCCGATGGATGGCGGATTCGGTCCTGAGGGGCGACCAGGCGACGTTGATGACCTATGTGCTCTTTACCTCCGTCCTCTTCCTGGTGGTGAACCTCATCGTCGATCTGGTCTACGCGAACCTTGATCGTCGGGTGACCTTGGGCAAGTGACATGACGGACGTGCCCCATTCCCGCGTTGACGCCGAAGGCATGACAGCCGACACCGCCTTTCGCGTTCGCATGCGCCGACTGTTCGGCGTGCTGCAGGGGCTGGCTTCGAACCCCGCAACGGTCATCGGCCTCGTCATCATTGCATTGATGCTCGCCATGGCGATCTTCGCGCCCTGGATCTTGGAGCCGAACTCGCCCGATCCCTACCAGATGCCCCGCGACTGGGGTGCTGTCAGGAAGCCGCCAGGGACACCGGGTCACCTGCTCGGAACCACCAACGAAGGTGGCGACGTCCTCTACGGCGTCATCTGGGGGAGCCGCACGTCGCTGCAGTTGAGCCTCATGGTCGTTGGCTCCACGATGATCGTCGGCACGATCATCGGTTCCGTCGCCGGACTCGTCGGCGGATGGGTCGACGAAGTGCTGATGCGGATCGTGGACGTGTTCCTGTCGATCCCGGAACTGATCTTCGCGCTTGCCATCGCGGCGGTGCTGGGCCCGTCTTTCGGCAACATCATCTTCGCGCTCGCGGTGGTTCTGTGGGTGAAATACGCGCGCATCATGCGGGCGCAGGTCCTGCAGATCAAGCAGAACGACTATGTCGATGCGGCACGGGTCATCGGGGATTCAAGGGTCAACATTTACCTTCGCGACATCTTGCCGAATGCGGTGACGCCGGTGACGGTGCAGGCGACGCTTGACATGGGCAACGTCGTTCTGATCGGCGCGACGCTGTCCTTCATCGGACTTTCGGAGGCGGGGATCGCCGAATGGGGTGTGCTGGTTTCCGAAGGGCAGGCTGGCATCGCGTCGGGCCGGTGGTGGGCATCGACCTTTCCCGGGCTCATGATCTTCCTCTGGGCACTTTCCTTCAATCTCGTCGGGGACGGTCTTCGCGACGCGCTCGACCCACGGACCGAGGGTCGGTGATGCTCGACGCGAAGCATGGCGGCGCCACGGTTGCATCGGTTCGCGACCTCAAGGTCCATTTCCAGTCGAAGCGCGGCGTCGTCCACGCGGTCGACGGCGTCAGCTTCGACATCCGGGATGGCGAGACTCTCGGCCTCGTCGGCGAAACCGGCTGCGGCAAGAGCGTCACGGGCCGTTCCTTCCTCCGTCTTCTGCCGGTGCCGCCCGGCATTCTTGCTGGCGGCTCGGTCATGTTCAACGCGCATGCAGTCTGCACGAGCTGCGAGGGCACAGGCTGCGAAACTTGCGAAGGCACGGGGCGAAAGGCAAGTCAGGACCGGTCGGTCAATCTGCTCGGAATCCCGTCCGAGGACATGCGCAGGATTCGCGGCGACCGCATCGCGATGATCTTTCAGGATCCGGGAAAGGCGCTCAATCCGACGCTGCCGGTCGGTGCGCAGATTGCCGAGGTCTTTCTGCAGCACCGAACGGACGAGCTCATCGCGCTTGCTGGTCTTCCTGCTGACACGGTCGGCGCTGTCCGACGGTTTGCGTCACAAAGCCCGCGTTTCGGGGATGGCTGGCTTCTCTCGCTGCCCGGTGTGAGGGCGCAAAGAAGGCGGGTCGAGGAGGCTCTCGCCACGATGGTGGCAGGTGCGCTGGCCGAAACGCAGGTGCCGAATCCCGCAAAGCTCATGGCCCGATATCCGCACGAGCTCTCGGGGGGCATGCGGCAGCGGGTGATGATTGCGCAGGCACTGGCGTGCAACCCCGATCTCCTGATAGCGGACGAGCCCACCACCGCGCTGGACGTAACGGTGGAGGCGCGAATCCTCGAGTTGATTCGCAATCTCCAGCAGCGCCGCAAGACCTCCGTTCTCTACATCAGCCATGACCTGTCGCTGGTGCGGCGCATCAGCGACCGGGTGGCGGTGATGTACGCGGGCCGAATCGTCGAGATCGGGACGACGGCGGAGGTTTTCGCAAACCCCCGCCATCCTTACACTCGCGGCCTGATGGCGGCGGTTCCCGGCGCGGACACGCCGCGCGGCAAGCTTGCGG
Source organism: Boseongicola sp. (assembly GCA_028824715.1). Taxonomy (GTDB): domain Bacteria; phylum Pseudomonadota; class Alphaproteobacteria; order Rhodobacterales; family Rhodobacteraceae; genus JAJEFO01. Next base: position 27,585 of record JAPPCV010000011.1, read on the forward strand.
CCATTCGCGGCACGGTGCCGGAACTTGTCGATCCGGCTGCCGCCTGCCGCTTCTGCGGGCGTTGTCCTTATGAGACCGGCGCCTGCCGCAACAACGACCCGTTTCTGGAGGCGATCACACCGAGCCATCTGGTCGCCTGCTTCATTGATCATCCCGCGCCGTCGGGCGAGCGGCCATCCTACGACAGGGCGACCGCATGACGGTCGCCGTCGAACCGCAGGCCGACGATCTGGTCCTCTCCGTTCGCGAGGTCAAGAAGCACTATCCGATCCGCGAAGGCGCACTGCAGAGGGTCGTCGGCCACGTGAGGGCCGTCGATGGCGTGTCCTTCGACATCCGCCGCGGAGAAACCGTCGGCCTGGTCGGCGAATCCGGTTGCGGCAAGACCACCCTTGGCCGCGTGATAGCCGCCCTTGCCGATCCGACCGATGGCGGCGTCCACTACAACATGGACGGCATGATGAGCCGTATCGACCGGCTTGAGGGCAAGGCCGCCCGGACCTTCCGTCGCAACTGCCAAATGGTCTTTCAGGACAGCTTTGCCTCGCTCAATCCCCGCCATCTCGTGATTGACCTGGTCGGGCGTCCGCTCAAGGTCTACAACGAGGCCGTCAGCGCCGATCTGGTCGAACGCGTGGTGGAGCTTCTCGAGCAGGTCGGACTTGGCCGGCAGCATCTCTATCGCTACCCGCACCAGTTTTCGGGCGGGCAGCGCCAGCGCATCTCGATCGCACGGGCACTGGCGCTGAATCCCGAAATCATCGTGCTGGACGAGCCGACAAGCGCCCTCGATGTTTCCGTGCAGGCTCAGATCCTGAATCTTCTGAATGACCTGCAAGAGGAAAGGAACCTTGCCTATCTCTTCATCACGCATGACCTGTCAGTCGTGCGTCACATGGCGGACCGACTGGTCGTCATGTATCTCGGAAAGGTTGCCGAGGCGGGCGAGACGCAGGCAATCTTCGACTCGCCCCATCATCCCTACACCAGGGAGCTGATGTCGGCGAAGCCCGACCTGGAAGCGGATGCCAATGTCGAAGTTCGGGGACTGGAGGGCAACGTGCCTGATCCGGCACGACCGCCTCGGGGCTGCCGTTTCCATACACGGTGCGAATTGGCGACTCCTGCCTGCGGATGGGAGGTCGATGACGTCGTCCGCTGGCTCGAGGATGCACCGGGGATGTTCGAGCATCTGGTCGGCGTCGAAAGAAAGACGGACTTTGCCGCAACGCTCGCCTTTGACAGTGAAGAGGCGGCCGGACTGCTCTCGATGGCCGTTCGCTCCGAACAGGTGCCCGAGGCCATGCGCACGGCCATGCGCCGGCTCAGCCTCGATGGCGACAAGGTCGAGATAGAGTTCGAGGAAGTTGGCGAGATCGAGTCGACAGTACGCGGAGACGGCCGCGTCGCGGCATGCGTTCTCATGCCCGAGGAGGTTGCATCTTGGAAGAACATGTGACGACGGATCCTGAACACATCCACCTGATCGAAGAGGTGCACGGCGAGTCCGTGCACCTGATGTATGTCGAGGTCTGGGACGGGCTCTATGCCCCGATCGGCGTGCGAAAGCCTGAAGGCGACGGCCCCTTCCCGATGGTGCTGATGGCTGCGGGAAACGGTGGAGAGGGCATGCGCTGGATCCGCGATGCCGTTCGGAACCGTGCCTATACCATGGACAGGCTCACGGATGCAGGCATGGCTTGTGCCTGGTTGCGATACAGGACCGAAGTCGAGCTTGGCTACAACAGCGGCGGCAAGATGGTTCGCGACCAGCGGCAGGGACGGGAGATGTTCAACCGCGCGCCATTGGAATACGAGGATGAAATCGCGATCGCGGACTACCTCAAGGGACTTCACTGGGTCGACGAGAACAGGGTCGGCGTGATCGGCATGAGCCATGGCGGGGAGATGGCGCTGAAGATCGCGTCCGAGTACCACGGGCTTGCGGCGGCCGTCGCCTGCGAACCGGCAGCGCACGAGTTCCTTGCGCTTCGCCCCGATGACACGGCGTTTGTCAACGAAGACACCGGATTGCGCAACATCGAGGACATGCAGATGGCCGACGTCGAGAAGGTCCGCGGCCGAATCGACATGGAAACGGCCTTGGCGAGGATTTCGACGATCAGGACGCCCTTTCTCGTCATGGGCCGAGACGACGACCATCTGCAGGGCATCTTCCGAACCACCTACGAGCTCATGTCGGAGGCCGGGAAGGATGTCGAATGGGTCTCCTGCGACCACGGTTTCCACGGCTATGTCTTTCCGGTCCGGGGCGACGGCGGAGAGTACGAGCTCGACGACGTGCAGGCTGATGCCATCGACCATGTCATTGGCTGGCTGAAGCGGCGAATGGGGTGAACAATGGTGAGGGTCGGAATCGTCGGGCTTGGCAGATGGGCAAGAGTGCTCACGCGCGCCTCGAACCTTTCGGACAAGATTGAAATCGTGGCGGGCTACAGCCGTTCCGAAGCGAATCGCGTGAAGTTCGAGGCCGAAACGGCCGTCCCGTCCGTCGGAACGCTGGATGACATTCTTGCCCGCGACGACATCGACGGCGCGATACTGACCGTTCCGAACGAGCAGCACTACCCGGTTGCCTTGCAGGTCGCCGAGGCCGGCAAGCATGTCTACACGGAAAAGCCGATTGCCCATAGCCTCGAGGACGGCCTTGCCATCGACGCGCTGCAGGACCGTTACGGCATCACCGTCACGGTGGGCCATTCCGCCCGCCTCCTGGGCGGGGTGCGGGAGATCAAGCGGCGCATCGATGCCGGCGAGCTTGGCAAGGTCGGCTTCATCGAGGCGAACTTCTCGAACGAACGCGCGCTGGAACTCACCCCTGACACATGGCGCTGGTACCGGGATCGCGCGCCCGGCGGGCCGCTCTCCCAGCTCGCCATTCACATGTTCGACGTGGTGAACCATCTCGGCGCAGGGATCGTCGAGGCGTCTTCCGTTGCCTCCAGGCTCAGTCCCGTCGGCGCAGAGGTCGACGACCAGTCCATGACGCTCCTGCGCCTTGCGGACGGCGCCATCGCCTATGTCGGCGCCTGCTGGACCTCGCCGGGCGTTTTCTCCGTTCGCGTCTTCGGCTCCAAGGGCCTCATGCACTACGAGATCGACTTCGGCACCTGGGACACGCCCGAAGCGATCCGCGAGTCGTCCACCCTCTACATCCAGCGCGGCAAGGACGGATTCGGCAAGCGCGAGGTGCTGGAAGAGCCCGAAACCAACATGTTCACGGCAGAGCTCGACATGTTTGCCGAGAGCTGCCGCACGGGCCGGTCCTCGGTCCTGTCGGCGGCCAACGGCAACGCTGCGGTTGCCTGCGTCTATGCGGCGCTTGCCTCCATCGAACGTAGCAGCGCCGCAGTGACGCTCTCCGAAGTCATGGCGGCTGCCAGGGCGAACCGGACATGAGCCTGCCGACCCGCCTTTTCGCCGACCTGACCCAGCCGGAGATCAAGGCGCAATTGAAGGGGAATCCACTTGTTCTCTTCCCTTGCGGTTCGGTCGAGCAGCACTCCGCGCATCTGCCCGCAAGCACCGACATGCTGGCCGCAACGCGGGTTTGCGAGCTGGTTGCGGAACTCATGGACGGGCTTGTCCTGCCCGCGCCATCCGTTGGCGTGACGCCGATGCACATGCCCTACGAGGCAACGGTGACATTCACGCCTTCGACCTACCAGCGGGTCGTTGTCGAGATCTGCGAAAGTGCCGCGAGCCACGGCGCCAAGGACCTGATGATCGTCAACTGGCACGAAGGCAACATTCCCTCGCTGGCCATCGCGGCGGAGGAACTCCATCGCCGCGTTGGCATGCGCGTTGCCACCGTGCAGGCCTGCTACGTGGCGGAGGAGCTTTACGGAGACGCCTGCAACGGCCTGACCCATGCCGGCGAGATCGAGACTCTTGCCGTCCTCGCCACCCGGCCTGACCTTGTCCATCTCGGCCGTGTCACCGGCGGTTCGGAGCCACGGCAGGGCCGCCGCATGGACAGGCTCCGTCGCACCCGCACGTTCCAGCCGGTGCTGACCGACATTCGCCAGATCGCGCCCTCGGGCTGGTACGGCGATCCGTCTCCGGCAACCGAGGAGAGAGGGCGCGAGATGATGGATGCAATCGCCAGCCATGTCGCGAAGGAGGCGACCGAACTGCTCTCGCAGCTCAGGGGCGTGCCGGACTGATGGCCGGGACCGTGCGGCGAGGCGAGGCGCGGGTGCTGGACCTGCCCGGACGGATCGCGACCGAGGTGGCTTCGGCAGCGACGGGTGCCACCTCCTCGACGGTTCGGCTCGTCGAGATCGCCCCGGGAACGGCCAGAAGGGGTCCGCATGTGCACGACGGGTTCGAGGAGGTCATTCATGTCCTTGAAGGCAAGGGAGTGCTCAGGACGGATGGTGGCGACCATCCGCTTGCGCCCGGTGACACCGCGCTGGTTCCCCCGGGCGAACGGCACCAGACGGTGAACACCGGCGACGGGACTCTGGCGCTCTTTTGCGTCTTTCCGGTTGCCGACATTCGTCCCGGGACGCGAGAGTTCGAAAGCTGGGACGGTGCCTGACGTAATCTGCCTTCGCCCGCTCGAGGACTTCGCCAATGTCGGAGTGGTCCCGCCCAGGGCGCTCACCATCCGTGCCTTGGATCCGGAGAGCCAGGAACTTGCCGAGGCGATGCGATCTGCCGAGGCCCTGGTGATTCCGGCGGTCGGGCCGGCGCTCGAAACCGAATTGTTCGCCGGATCGGCGATCCGCCTCGTTCAGGTTACCGGGGCCGGCGTCGACCGCGTGGACGGCGCGGCACTGGCAGGGCTCGGCATTGCGGTCGCGGGCGTTCCCGGACATTCGGCATTGGCAGTGGCCGAATATGTCGTGGCCACCGCCGCGGCGCTCAAGCGATTCCTGCCCGGGAGCACGGCAGCAATCCGTGCTGGAGACTACATGAACGTCCGTGACAGGATGATCCGGTCCGGTCTCAACCAGCTAGCCGGTCTCACGGTTGGTGTGGTGGGATACGGGATCATCGGCCAGGCGACGGCGTGGCAGTGTGCGGCGCTGGGCGCGACGGTGATTCTCTGTGATCCTGCGATCGACCGTGAGGACGGTGTCGAGCTCGGAGAGCTGCTTGCCACGGCGGACATCGTTACGCTGCACGTGCCGCTGCAGGACGGGACCCGCGGGATGATCGGCGCCGCGGAGATTGGATTGATGAAGCGGGACGCAATTCTCGTGAACGCGGCGCGAGGCGGCATCGTGGACGAGGCGGCGTTGGCGGACGCACTGGAGGCCGGCCGGATCGGCGGGGCTGCGGTTGACGTCTATTCGCGCGAGCCGCCTGCACACGACAACCCGCTGTTGACCGTCAGCGCGGCCGCCGCGCACCGCCTGATCCTGACGCCGCACGTTGCGGGCGCCACGCGGCAGGCGTGGGCAGGCCTCTTTGCAGATGCCTGGGACAATGTCGCTCGCGTGCTTCTGCAGCGAGAGCCCGCACGCAACGTGACGAACGGGATCACCGGATGATGCTCCGGCCACGGCGCCTTGCCGACCCGGGACAGCCATATGGCCGCGTGCAGGAACCATCGTGGCGGCGGCCGGCGCGAAGGGCGAGGTGGTCGTCGACGGAGTGCATTGCCGCCGGGTTTCCGGCCACGAATTCGAATTGCCGTGAACCTGCGAACAGGAGCACGGGCTCTGCGCGTCCGGATCAGAGTCCCAGAAGCCGATTCGCGTTGCCTGAGAAAATCGCGTCCCGGGTCGCGTCGTCCACGGGCGCTTCACGCATCCAGTCGACCCCGTCCTTGTTGGCCGCGTAGGGCCAGTCGACCGCGAACAGGATCCGTTCGGGCTCGAGCATCTTGAGGCAGAGCAGGAGCGCATCGTCCGCGAAGAACCCGCTGGTCGTGATCCAGAAGTTCCTGCGGAAGGCGGCGTGGAAGTCGACCGGCGGTCCGCCGGGTCGGCGGAGACTCTCGTCGATCCGTGGCAGCCAGAAGGGCAAGGCCTCGCCCAGGTGACCGAGAATGATCTTGAGATCCGGGTGCCGGTCAAGAACGCCCGAGAGGATCAGACGGATGGCCTGGGTTCCGGCCTCCACGCCGAAGCCCCACGCGGCGCGCGTGAACATCGGGTGGGATTGGTCGTAGGGCGCATAGTAGCGGGCCGTGACCTCACTGTCGGGCAGGGCAGGGTGGAGATAGATCGGAACGTCCAGCTTCGCGGCGCGGGCGAATATCGGCCAGTAGGCCTTGCCGTCGATCATCTCGCCGCGACTCATCCCATGGATCATCGCGCCCTTGAGCCCAAGTTCCTCGACCGCCCTCTGAAGCTCGTCCGCAGCGGCATGTGGCAGCATCGTGGGAATCATCGCGAAGCCCTGGAAGCGGTCGGGCGTTTCGGCTATCACGGCCGCAAGCGCATCGTTCACCGATCGGCAGGCCTCCCATGCGACATCGTCTGCAAGTCGCTGGCTGCCCGGGGACTGGTGCGAAAGGACCTGCATGTCGATTCCCGCCGCGTCCATCTCGTCGATCCGGATTCCGGTGAAGTCGTGGAGCCGGGCCATGAGAGGTGCGGGCTGTCCGCGTGCAGCGGTGGCGAAATGCTCCGTGAGCGCAGCGTGCATGAAGTGCTCTTCGACTGCGATGATGCACTGAGAGTTCGACTGTTCCATTGAGTCAACCTTGCTTCATCTTGCGCGACCGGCCGGAGGCACGCATCCTGCGGCCGCGACCGGGTTTCGGGGGCGCAATGCTGTTCCGATCAATGATCGACACCGGCATGATCGTTGTCTCGGGCACGCGCGCGTCGGGCTCGGTCATGCGCTTCAGGAGTATTTCCGCCGCGATGCGCCCGACATCGAATTGCAGGATCTGCACGGTGGTGAGCCCCGGCGGAATCAGGTCGAGAAAAGGGATGTCATTGAACCCGGTCACCGAGATGTCCTCTGGGCACTTCAGCCCCAGCGACGCGATTGCATCGATGGCGCCGATCGCCAGGCGATCATTGGCGCAGAGGAGGGCGGTCACGTCCGGGGAATCCTCCAATGCGGCCAAGGCGCAGCGACTGCCTTCATCTTCGTTGTAGCGCTCGGCAACGATCATGGCGGTGTCCGGCGGCTTGAGGTCGAGGCCCTTTGCCGCGGTCTCGAACGCCTCTCGTCGCTGAATGCCGGTCGACAGGTCCGCGGGCCCCGCGATGTGGCAGATGTGTCGATGGCCGGCGTCGAAGAGTCTTTGCAGCATCATCCGGATTCCGCCCGCGTCGTCGTTGATTACCGACGGGATTCCGGATCCCTCCACCATCCGGTTCGCCGTGACAATGGGGACCTCCTTGGCTAGCTGCTCCAAGTGCGGATTCATATGGGTCACCGCGGCATCGATGATGCCGTCCACGCCTCGCTGCATCAGCACGTCGAACAGGCGCGCCTCGCGATCCGGGTCATTGTCCGTGTTGACCAGGATCGAGGCGTATCCGGCGGGTTCCAGCGCGCCTTCCATTCCGCGCACGATCGGCGGAAACAGGGTGTTGGTGATGTCCGGGATCATGACACCCACGGTCATGGTGCGACGGGTCCTGAGCCCGGCGGCGACGCGATTCGGCCGATATCCCATGGCATCGGCTGTCTTGCGGATCTTCGCCACGACCTCCGCGGACAGGAGCGCGCGTGCGTTCGGCGACAGCGCCCGCGAGACCGTTGCGACATGAACGCCAGTCTCTCTTGCAACATCCTTGATCGTAACGCTTTTCTTCATGTCTCCGCCCTTTGCATTGCAGAGGGGTATACCGGATTCCGGGAACGTGCAAACGGTTGCGCAAAATTTCTTGACTGATGGCAATGGAGGCACTATGTCCATGCAAACGTTTGCGGAGGCCCTTGGCCTTGCCAAGCGCAACACGAATTGACAGGGACCTGTTGAATGGCAAGCGTCGTCGACAAGGGAGACTTTTCGAAGCCGGTCATCCGTCGCAAGGCCTTGTCGGCGTCCAGCGACGGGACGCTCGCCACTATCGTGCGCTTCGAAGGTTCGGGCGAATTCACCCTTGACGAGCCTGCCGCGCATGGCGGGTCCGGCAAGGGTCCTGCACCGCTGACCGGTGTTCTTGCGTCGCTGTGCGGGCGCGAGGCGGTCACGCTCGGCCGCACGGCCCGCGAGATGGGTCTTGAACACGAAGGCGTCGAACTCGACTCAGCCTTCACCATCGACATCCGCAGGCGCTCCGGAATGCGCGGCGTCGTGCCTCACTTTCAGACGGCAATGGTCGAGGCGAGCGTGCGCACCCGGGAAGGCGGGGCGCGGCTGAAGGACGCGGTTGAGGAAACCGAGGCGCGGTGCCCGGTCTTCAACTTGATCAAGGATGCAGGAGTCCGGATCGAAACGGTCTGGATTCGGAACGCCGGCAATGCCGACGTGATGGTTGCCTAACGGGAGATGAGGATGACAAAACCCACCATTGGCTGGATCGGCATGGGACGCATGGGCTTCCCGATGGCGGAGCGGCTTGTGAAAGCCGGCTACGAAGTCAAGGTCTGGAACCGAACGCGCTCGAAGGCGGAACCCCTGGCGGAAAAGGGCGCCGCGCTTGTCGACAGCCCGGGGGACCTGGCTGGTGTCGAAGTGCTCGCAACCATGGTCTCGACGGGCAAGGATGTCGAGGCGCTTTGCTTTGGCGAAGGAGGCGTGCTCTCCGGCGACGGGGTCCCGGAGATATTTCTCGATTGCTCGTCGATCGGTGTCGACCAGTCGGCAGGAATACGTTCGCGTCTTTCCGAAAAAGGGGCGGAACTGGTTTGTGCGCCCGTCAGCGGGAACGGAAAGTGCGTGAAGGCGGGCAAATTGAGCGCGGTTGCGTCAGGACCGAGGGCGGCATTCGAAAGGGTCGAGGACATCATCGCGACCATTGCGCCCAATGGCGTTTCCTATGTCGGCGAGGGCGAACTGGCGCGGTTCTGCAAGATCGCGCATAACGTGATGCTGGGCGTGGTGACCCAGAACCTGGCCGAAATCACCATCCTCGCACAGAAGGCCGGCGTGCCGCGCCGGGCGTTCCTCGACTTCATGAACAACTCTGTCATGGGGTCGATATTCACGCGCTACAAGACCAACGCCTTCGTCAACCTGGACTGGACGACGACCTTCACGCCGGCACTCCTGCGCAAGGACCTCGACCTGGGCCTGGCGTCCGGGCGAGAGCTCGGCGTCCCGATGCCGGTGACGGCGGCGACCCGCGAAGCGCTGCAGGCCCATTTCGGGGCGGCGGCGCTCAAGGCCGATCCGGCGGCTTACCTGGAAGAGGATTTCTCTGCGCTTCTCGAGACCGTCGCGCTTGCCGCGGGCCTCACGCTCGAGAGCGAAGACAGCCCTTATCCCACCGGCCTGGAATTGCCCCAGGCCGCTGAGTGACGGGCGAACCCGAGTTGGCAATCGACACGTGCGATGCCTGAAACGACACACCTGAAAGGGAGGAAAACCCAATGAAACTAGGAAACTTGCTGGCGAGCTCGGCGGCTGCGGCTCTGGTCGCGTCGACTGCCGTGGCCGAAATCAAGATTGGCACGTCGCTGCCATTGACCGGCGCGTTCTCGATCGCCGGCGCAAAGCACGAACAGGGCTATCAGCTCTGCGTTGACATGATCAACGAACGTGGTGGCATCAACGGAGAGCAGCTTGAACTGATCATGTCGGACAACCGGTCGGATCCGGCCACCGCCATCGCGCAGTACGAGCGGTTCATCAACGTCGACGGCGTCGACGCGGTCTTCGGCACGTTCTCGTCGCGCCTGACATTCCCGGTGGCGAACATCCTTGCCAAGAACGGCCTGGTGCATCCGGTGCCGGCTGGCGGCGCCCTGCGGATCTACACCCAAGGGCACAAGAACATATTCTATTTCCAGCCGAACGCGGCCGAGTATGTCGGTTCTTCCCTGCAAGGCCTCATCAACGACCTGGTCGACGAGGCGGATCGTCCCAAGACCGCCGCCGTCGTGTCGGCGGACGACTTCTTCGCGAACGCCGTCGAGACCGGATTCCTGGGCCTGAAGGTGATGGATCCGGCAACCGGCGGCGAAGTTGCCGACTTGGCGCCGGGATACCTGGCCGATGCAGGAATCGAGGTTGTCTACACCGAAAAGTGGCCGGAGGAAGGCTTCAATGACTGGCTTAACCTTGCCAACTCCATCAAGCGGTCGGGCGCGGAACTGATCATCGCGCTGAGTGCAAGCGCCGAAGAGGCCGTGCAGCTGACCCGTGCGTTGAAAACCGTCCGCGCCGAACCGAAGATGGTCTACTACAGCCAAGGCACGCAGATCGAGTTCTACGAGGGCACCCAGGAAGCCTCGGAGGCGGTCCTCATGCACACTTCGTGGCATCCTGATGCGCCGTATGTTGGAGAACTCGCGGGCGAGCCGTTCGGCAATGCCGATTTCGTGGCCGAGTTCACCGAGCGCAACGGGTTCCCCCCGGACGAGGACGCGGCGATTCCCTTCGCGGTGTGCCAAGGCATCGAGCAGGCAATCCGTGGCGCGGGCGAGGCCGACAACGAGAAGATGGGCGCATGGCTGGCAGCGCGCACGTCCAGTGATCCCGTCCGCACCGTCCTGGGCGCGTTCCACTGGGACTCCGTCGGCCTGCCGGTCGACAAGCCGTTCATGGTTGCGCAGTGGAACGGCGGCGAGCTCCAGTTCGTGTACCCGACGAACGAGTTCGAGACCTCGCCGCTCAACCATCCCAAGAAGGGCTGGTGACAACGTGCGGCCGGGCGCCCGACGCGCCCGGCCGTTCGCTGTCCGCAGGGCGCTGCATGCTGGACATCCGCAACCTCTGCAAGCACTTCGGCGGCATCAAGGCCGTCGACGACTGCTCTTTCACCGTCGAAGGGGGCAGCATCACCGCCCTGATCGGTCCGAATGGCGCGGGCAAGACAACCGCGTTCAACTGCATCAGCAGGACGATGACGCCAACGACCGGCGAGGTCTGGCTTGACGGCGAGCGAATTGACGGGCTGCGACCGCACAAGATCACGGCGAGAGGGCTCAGCCGGACCTTTCAGATCTCGCGCAACCTTGCCGACATGACTGTGCTTGAGAACGTCATCTGCCAGTCGAGGATCAACGGTTGGCGCGACTTCTTCAAGCCGGCGATGAGTGCGGAGGAGATCGACAAGGCCATGGGGATCCTGAACTTTCTCGGCATCACCCGGTTGGCGCACGAGGACGGCGCGAACCTGAGCTACGGACAGAAGAAGCTCATGGATCTTGCGGCGCTCCTGATGAGCGACCCGAAGATCATCCTCCTGGACGAACCTGCGGGCGGCGTGAACCCGACCCTCCTGGAGGAGATCATTGGCCACATCCGCGAGCTGAACAGGAACGGGCTGACGGTCCTGATCGTCGAGCACAACATGGATCTCATCATGCGTCTTTCCCACCGCGTCGTGGTCATGGCGCAGGGCGGCGTGATCGCCAGCGGCTCGCCCGAAGAGGTTCGCAACGATCCCGCGGTGCTGGAAGCCTATCTGGGCGGCGCGCAGGAGGCGGCCGCATGAGCGCCCTTCTCCAAGTCTCGAATGTCACTGCAGGATACGGCGACGGGCCGGCGATCCTGAACGGCGCGTCGGTCAAGGTGGAGCCGGGCAAGGTGCACTGCATCATCGGGCCGAATGGCGCCGGAAAGTCGACGCTTCTGAAGGCGATCGTGGGAATGCTCAGGATCCGGGAGGGAGACGTCACGTTCAAGGGCGAGAGCGTGAAGGGCCTTCGCCCCGACCAGGTCCTGCGCAAGGGCATCTGCTTCGTGCCGCAGGAGCGCGCGTTGTTCCCGAAGATGACGGTGAGGGAAAACCTTCGCATGGGCGGTTATTCGATGCGCGACAAGGTCGATCTCGAGCGCCGGATCGACGAGATCGAGGCACGGTTCCCCATCCTGAAGGAACGTCGCGACCAGCACGCAGGCACGCTCTCGGGAGGCCAGCAGCAGACGCTGTCCATGGCGCGGACCATGATCCTCAGGCCGGAAATCGTGATGCTGGACGAGCCGTCGCTGGGTCTCGCTCCGAAGATCGTGGCCGAGATCTTCGACATCATGCGGGTCATGACGGAGGACGGGATCACGATCCTGCTTGTGGAGCAGAACGCGCTGATGGGGCTCAAGCATGCGGACTGGGGCGTCGTGCTCGATCTGGGACGGACGCTCTTCGAAGGACCCGGACAGGAAATCCTCAACGATCCGAGGATCCAGGAACTCTATCTCGGCGGCAGGAAGGCGGCTTGATCATGGCGGACATGATTCAGATACTGGTGCTGGGTCTCGCCCTTGGCGGAGTCTACGCATTGATGGGGTCGGGGCTTTCGCTGGTCTTCGGGGTCATGCGGATCGTGAACCTCGCACACCCCTCGCTTGTCATGGTGGGGGCGTACATCGCGTACTGGGCCTTCAGGCTTGGCGGCGTGGATCCCATGGTGATCTTGCCAGTCGCCCTTGTCATCCTGGCGGCGACGGGAGTGCTGCTGTACAAGCTCGTGTTCGAGCGCGAGGCACGGTCGGCAAAGTACTCGGAGATGACGGTGCTGCTGACATTCGCCCTGGCGATGGTCGTCGAAGGTGCGCTTGGCACGGCCTTCACCAACACCCAGCGTGTCACCTCGCCTGACTACGCTACGGACGCCTTCTTCATCGGAAGCGTCTTCATTCCGAAGGGCCAGCTCTATTCCGGGATCGTGTCCCTCACCATCATCTCAGCGCTGGCGCTCTTCCTGAAATACTCGGCTTTCGGAAACGCGATCCGCGCGACGACCCAAAACCGCGATGCAGCCGAGCTTCTTGGTGTCAACGTCAACCTTGTCGGGCTCGTGAGCTTTGCCATCGGCATCGGGCTTGCCGGCGCGGCCGGTGCGCTCGTCAGCTTCGTCTTTTCCTTCTTCCCGGCCAAGCATTGGGAATGGATCGCGATCCTGATGTCCCTCGTTGTCCTGGGCGGCATGGGCTCGATCCTCGGGACGGTGCTGGCGGCCTTCATCCTTTCGATCGTCGCTGCCTATGTCGGCTTCTTCTTCGGCGCGACGTGGTCGACATTGACCTTCTTCGTCGCGCTCTTCGTCGTGCTTCTGGTGCGGCCGCAGGGCCTCTTTGGCGAAAAGCCGGAGCTTGCCTGATGCCGACCATCGACACCGACGACATCCTCGAGCAACGCCGCGCGTACAACGAGACGCTGGCGCAGGCTGCGGACAAGACCCGTGCCATGTGGTTCCCGATGGCCGTCATGGCGGTGCTGCTGGCGCTGCCGGCGCTGCAGTTCGTCGGCAACTACAACTACTTGATCCATCTCGTGCTGTTCACGGCGTCCTACGTGGTGATGGCCTCGGGCTGGAACGTCCTTGGCGGATTCACCGGCTACATCTCGCTGGGCCACAACGTGTTCTTTGCAGTCGGCGGGTACTTTGCGGGCATGGCGTTTGCCCGGCTCGAGATATCGACGATCATTCTTGCGCCGGTCGCGGGGCTTGTCGCGGGTGCGCTGGGCTATCTCATCGGCCTGATCACGCTCCGCGTGCGGGGACCGTCCTTCATCATCTCCTCGCTGGCGCTGGTCATGATCTTCCGGATACTCTTTGAAAACTGGGAGTTCGTGGGCGGCGCGGCCGGCGTGGCGCTGAAGGCCAACAGCCTGCCCGTCGAATGGGCAAAGCTGCCTTACTACTACGCCTTCATCGTGATGGCGGCCTTCGCGGTCTGGGCCTCCTACCGGATCAAGCACTCCAAGTTCGGGCTGGGGCTGAGAGCGATCTCGAAGGACGAGATCAAGAGCGAGAGCGCTGGCATCGACACGCGGTTCTACAAGGTCATGGCCTTCGCGATCTCGGCCTTTTTCGTGGGCATGGCGGGCGCTGTCTGGGGCGAGTACCTCACCTATATCCGGCCGAACATCTTCCTGATCATCCTCGTCAGCGTGAACATGGTGCTGATGTGCATCCTGGGCGGGAAGGGGACCATTGCCGGTCCGGTGATCGGTGCTGTGCTGATCGTGGCCTTCAACGAATTCTTCGTGGCGACTCTTGGCGCTTCCGAGATCAACATCCTGGCAACCGGGCTGATCATGATGCTCTGCCTGATGTTCTTTCCGCTCGGCATCGTGGGCACGCTCGCGAGGCATCGCAAGTTGCCACGAATATTGAACTGGGACTGAAATGGCCGAGTTCGTCCTGTACAACGCACCCCAGTCGACCTGCAGCCAGCGCGTCCGCTACGCGCTTCATGCAAAGGGAATTGCGTTCGAGGAGCAAAAGCTCGATCTCTTTGCGGGCGACCAGCTGAAACCCGAGTACCTTGCACTCAACCCCAATGGCGTGGTGCCTGCGCTGGTGCATGGTGGCGTGCCGGTGATCGACAGCGCGGTGATCCTCGAATACCTTGAGGACATCTTTCCCGATGTCGTCCCGATGCGTCCGAAGGATCCCAAGGGCGTCGCCCGGCTGCGCGCCATGATGCGTTTCGTCGACGAAGTCCCGACTCCTGCGGTGCGCATTCCGTCGTACAACCTCGCCTTCCTGCCGCATTTCCAGTCGATGCCGGAGGAGGAGTTCCAGGCGCTCTGCGACAGCAAGCCGCTGCGCCGCGAGTTCCTCATGCGCATGGGCCGGACAGGTTTCCCTCAGAAAGACATGGACGAAGCATTGGGGCGGCTTCGTCGCGGAGTGGAACGGCTGGCCCGCTGGCTCGACGAAAGCGGCGGTGCCTGGGCCATGGGCGACAGGATCAGCCTCGTGGACATCGCCATGATGCCAGTGATCGTCAGGATGGATGACATCAATCTCGGGTCGGTCTGGGATGACTTTCCGGCCGTTTCGGCCTGGCTGGACCGGATCAAGTCAACGGAACACTTCGGCAAGACATACTATCACGGCTCGCTCCTCACCGAAAAGTACCCCCACCTGGCCGAACTTGCGCGCTCCAAAGTCGAGAGGATCGCGTAGAATGCAAATGCTTGGCTTCATGCTTGCCGCCATTGCGGTCGGTGCGATGATCACGGTCCAGCCCCCCATGAACGCGATCATTTCACGACATGTCGGCAGCGCCTTTGTCGCGACCTCGATCTCGATATTGGTAGCGTTCCTCTGCAGCCTGCTCGTGGTCGCGGTGTCCGGCGTCGGGCGCGTCGCCCCGGCAACGCTCGCCGCCATCCCGTGGTGGGCCTATCTGGGTGGCGTGGTCGGAGCGATCTTCGTCGGGTCCGGCGTGGTCCTCGCCCCGGCGACGGGCGCCCTGGCGTTCTTCGTGTGCATCGTTGCCGGGCAGCTGGTCGGTTCCACCATCGTCGACCATTACGGCGCCTTCGGCATGGCCGTGCGCGAGATTTCCTTGTCGCGACTCGCGGGCGTGATCCTGGTGCTGGCCGGGGCCGTGCTGGTGGGTAGGGGGTGAAGCATGGCAAGTGCCGGTCGTGACGAACGGGATCCGCGCATCGCCGCCGCGGCGGCGCATTGGTCGCACCGGATGCTGACCAACGGCGTGCCGCTTGCCGATTTCCAGGACGTGACGGGAGCAATTCCCTGCTGGGAAGAGTGGTGTCCTGCCTGGGTCGCGCGTGGGAGAGTCCATGACGAACTTGCAGCAGCTGCCGAGGACGAGGGGCGACTGCGCAGCGCAGGCGAACACTTCGCGACTGCCGCCATATGTTATCACTTCGGCAAGTTCCTCTTCGTTCACGATCCCGACCAGATGCGGGACGCGCACGACCTGGCGATCGCGGCCCATGGACGGGCCCTGCCGAACATGGATCCTCCCGGCGAGCGGGTCACGATCCCGTACGAGGGCACCTTTCTGGCCGGCGTCTTGCGGAAGCCGCACGGCGTGGAAAGGCCTGCAGTTGTCGCCATGTGCATGGGGCTCGACAGCACGAAGGAGGAGATGCGCACGAACGAGGCCGTGTTCCTCGCAAGGGGCATGGCCACGCTGGCATTCGACGGCCCGGGACAGGGGGAGGCGGAATACGAGCTTCCGATCAGGCCCGACTATGAAGCACCGGTTGCTTCGGTCATCGACTGGCTCGAAGAGCGTGGCGATGTCGACGCCGAGCGCGTCGGGCTCTGGGGTGTCAGTCTTGGCGGCTACTATGCTCCACGCGCCGCAGCCTTCGAAAGGCGCGTGCGGGCCTGCATTTCCCTGACCGGTCCTTTCGACTTCTCCGAGGCTCTCGTGCAGGCACCAGGCCTCACTCGTGCGGCCTTTGTCGTCCGCAGCCATTCAATCGATGAACACGCGGCGACAGACGTTGCGCGACGGATGAATCTCGCCGAGGTCGCGCATCGCATCGAGTGCCCGATCTACATCGTCGGCGGCGCCCAGGATCGGGTGATCCCGCCAGCGCACGCCAATAGACTGGCCAACGCAGTGTCCGGTCCTGTGGTGCTGAACATGGTCGAGGACGGCACGCATGTGGTCAACAATCGTCCCTACAGGTATCGCCCGCAGTCAGCGGACTGGATGGCGAGGCAACTGGATGTCTGAACCTGGTCGACGAATGTCCGAAGTGGATGAGAATCGTGCTGAGCCACGCTGGCATCGGGATAGGCTGGCACCAGCAACGAACCGAAACGCAGGCGGTCCGGCACGGGCCGCGAGATGAGAGGATGCCGAGATGAACGTACACAACACTGCGCTGACCCCCAATGTCCTGTCTCCGCAGGATCTTCAGCCAAACTGGAACTGGGAGGGCCGCCTGCCGGCCTGGGGGCACACATCGGTCGACTTCGAGCGCCGCGTCGACCACGACCGCCTGCGCCGCTACCGGCTCAGCAGAACACGCGAGGCGCTGAAGGCATCCGACTGCGGGACGCTCCTGCTCTTCGACGTCAACAACATCCGCTACGTCTCGGGCACCAAGATTGGCGAATGGGAGCGGGACAAGATGTGCCGCTTCGCGCTCCTGACCGGCGACGACTCGCCCTACGTCTGGGATTTCGGGTCCGCCGCGGTGCACCACCGGAAGTACTCCGACTGGCTCGAGCCGGATCACTGCCGCGCCGGTGTCGTCGGCATGCGCGGGACGATCCCGCCGTCCTTCGGGTTGATGAAGCACTATGCCGAGGAGATCGCAGGCCTCATTCGCGATGCCGGCATGGCCGACATGCCCGTCGGCGTCGACTATGCCGAAACGGCGATGTTCCACGCGCTGCAGGAAGCCGGGCTCAGGATTGTCGATGGACAGCAAGTCATGCTGGGCGCTCGCGAGATCAAGAACTGGGACGAGATCCAGCTCCTGACGCAGGCCGCAAGCATGGTCGATGGCGTCTACCACATGATCTATGAGGAACTGAAGCCGGGCGTTCGCGAGAACGACATCGTGGCACTGTCCAACAAGATGCTCTACGAGATGGGCTCGGACGACGTCGAGGCGATCAACGCGATCAGCGGCGAACGCTGCAATCCGCACCCGCACAATTTCACCGACCGGTATTTCCGCCCTGGCGACCAGGCGTTCTTTGACATCCTGCAATCCTACCAGGGGTACCGGACCTGCTACTACAGGACGTTCAACATCGGCAGGGCGACGCCGGTGCAGCATGACGCCTACACGAAGGCCCGCGAATGGCTGGATCTCGCGATCGACGCGATCAAGCCGGGCGTGACCACTGACAAGGTGGCGAAGCTCTGGCCGGCGGCGCAGGACTACGGATTCCCTGACGAGCTTTCGGCGTTCGGCCTGCAGTTCGGGCATGGGCTGGGCCTTGCGCTGCACGAGCGCCCGATCATCTCCCGTGCTGTCAGCCTGGACAATCCCATGGAAATCCGGACCGGCATGGTGTTCGCGCTGGAGACCTACTGCCCGGCGGCGGACGGCTTCTCTGCAGCCCGGATCGAGGAGGAGGTCGTTGTCACTGACACCGGCTGCGAGGTGATCTCGCTCTTCCCGGCTGAAGAGCTGCCCATCTCCAATCGCTACTGATCGTCCTCGACCCATGGCCCGGAAGACGCAGGATCCGACAATGCCGCGCGATGGAAAGGCAAATGCCGAAGCCTACCTCAGGATGTACCGCCAAATGGCGCGAATCCGGGCGTTCGAGGACAAGGCCAACCAGCTATACCTCAACGCGCAGATGCCCGGATTGACGCACATGTATTCCGGCC
The DNA here is from genome assembly GCA_028824715.1 of Boseongicola sp. Classification (GTDB taxonomy): domain Bacteria; phylum Pseudomonadota; class Alphaproteobacteria; order Rhodobacterales; family Rhodobacteraceae; genus JAJEFO01. The sequence goes on from JAPPCV010000011.1 coordinate 45,706, forward strand.
AGGAGGCGGTGGCAGTGGGAATCTGCGAAGCGCTGACGGACGAAGACCGCATCACCTCGACCCATCGCGGCCACGGACATTGCCTGGCCAAGGGGGCCGAACTCAAGCTGATGTTCTGCGAACTTCTGGGCAAGGAAGAGGGCTACTGTCGAGGCAAGGGCGGCTCCATGCATATCGCCGACCAGGCCCATGGCAATCTGGGCGCCAACGCCATCGTTGGCGGGTCGGCCGGCATTGCTACCGGGGCGGCTCTTTCGGCCAAGCGGTTGGGCAGGAATTACGTGACCGTCTGCTTCTTCGGCGACGGCGCAACGGCACAGGGCCTGTGGTACGAGGTCATGAACATGGCGGCACTCTGGAAGCTGCCCGTCATCTATGCCTGCGAGAACAACGGGTATTCCGAGTACACCGCCACGGAAGAGGTCGTGGCCGGCTCGTTGACCGCGCGGGCGGAGGCCTTCGGGATCGAGGCGCACCAGGTCGACGGCCAGGACGTGCTGGCGGTCAGCAAGCTTGCCACGGAACTGGTTGAACGATGTCGCAGGGGAGAGGGCCCGTTCTTCATTGAACTCGAAACCTATCGTTATCACGGGCACCATGTGGGCGACATCAATCGCGAATACTATCGTACGAAAGAGGAAGAGGCCCGCTGGAAGGCCGATCGCGACCCGATCGCCAACTTCGGCAAGTGGCTTCGTTCCGAGGGCGTGGCTACAGAAGATGAACTGGCCGTGATCGACAGCGAGATCCGTGACGAGGCGGCGGCGGCGGTCGAATATGCGCTGGCTGCACCCTATCCGGATGCGGTCGAGGTCGACATGCACGTCTTCAAGGGCGTCGATCATGCCTTGCCCTACATGTCCGGCGAGCGTGCATGACACGCGAGATCACCCTTTCGCAGGCCGTGAACGAGGCCATCGCCGAGGAGATGCGGCGCGACGAGACCGTGCTCCTGATCGGCGAGGACGTCGCCGAGGCGGGCACACCCTTCAAGGTGCTGTCCGGTCTCGTGGAGGAATTCGGCACCGAACGCGTCATCGACACGCCCATCGCCGAGCCCGGCTTCATGGGCATTGCCGTCGGTGCGGCGATGACGGGGTCTCGCCCGATCGTCGACCTGATGTTCGGGGACTTTCTCTATCTGGTCATGGACCAGCTATGCAACCAGGCCGCGAAGACCCACTACATGTCAGGAGGCAAGTTGAACGTGCCTCTGGTATTGCGCACCAACCTTGGGGCCACCCGGCGCTCTGCCGCACAGCATTCGCAGTCGCTCCACGCACTGGTGGCGCACATCCCGGGCCTCAAGCTCGCCATGCCGTCTTCGGCCTACGAGGCGAAGGGGCTGCTGAAAGCCGCGGTCCGCGACGACAATCCGGTCGTGATCTTCGAGGACAAGCTGATGTACCAGGACAAGGCGCCGGTGCCGGAAGAGGAATACGTGCTTGCCCTTGGCGAGGCGGCGATCCTGCGCGAAGGGTCCGAAGTCACCCTGATCGGCACTTCGTCCATGAGGCAGGTCTGCGAACGGGCTGCCGAGATCCTCGAGGGTGACGGCATTGGCGCGGAAGTGGTCGATCCGAGGACTCTCGTGCCATTGGACGAAAGGACGATCCTGGGATCGGTTCGCAAGACCTCTCGCGCCATCGTGGTCGACGAGGGGCACCAGAACTTTGGGGTCACGGCTGAAATCGCCGCGCGCATCTCCGAGAAGGCGTTCTATCATCTTGATGCGCCGGTGATCCGGATGGGAGCGATGGACGTGCCGGTTCCGTTCAGTCCGGCGCTCGAGGACCTGACCGTGCCGACGGCCGAGGGCGTCGCTGCCAATGCCCGTGCCATCGTCAGGGGAGTCCCGGTGCATGCCCCATGAAGTGAGGATGCCGCAGCTTGGCATGGTCCAGGATTCGGGCGTCATCGTGGCCTGGCTCAAGCGCAACGGCGATCCGGTCAGGGCGGGGGATCCGGTTTTCGAGGTTGAGACCGACAAGGCCACCATGGAGGTCGAGGCGGCGGCGGACGGGTACCTGAGCGGCGTGACGGCGGCCGAAGGCGACGACGTTCCCGTTGGCGGTCTCATCGCGATGATCGTCGAAGACGAGGGCGATGTCGAAGCGGCTGGCACTGGTGCGTCCGTTGCGGAGCCGGTGCCGGCGCCCGGTGCGCATGCCGCGTCGCGGCCTGATCCCGGGCCTGAGAGGCAGGAGACACCCGCCCTTGCGGAACGGGCAATGCCTGAACCGGTCGCCGCCGGCCGGGTCCTTGCCTCGCCCAAGGCACGCAGGCTGGCGACCGAGCGGGGAATCGACCTGCACCTGCTCCGCGCGCAGGGGATTGCCGAACCCATCCACGTGGCGGATCTGGACGCGGCCATTGCGGTTGGCGGCAATTCTGCACTGTCGGCGGTCGTCGACCCTACGGATTTCGACGAGCTTCTGGACCGTTCAAGGACAGCCGACAGGACACGGCTTCTCGCCTCGTTCGCGGCAGGCGCATGGCGCGCCACGTTTGATGCCTCTTCGGTGTCGGTGGCGATAAGAGGTCTCGACGGAAGCCTCGAGATCGTCGCCAACCCGGACAGGGGCGGCGTCGGTGATCCGGAAAGTCCCGTCCTGACACTTGTCGACCTCTGCGGCACTCGAATCCACCGCTACGCGTCGGCGCGCGACGGCTTGACTCTTTGCGTCGCACGGAGCGCGGCGGGATACGACCTCTTGCTCGCCTTCGCGGAAGCTCGGCTTCCACTCTCCAATGCCGTGGCGCTTGTCGAGAACATTGCCGCGCGCATAGAGAATCCGCTCCTTCAGCTCTTGTAGCAAGGGATGCCTTTGGCCGCGATCCTTGGGGAAGGGCGGCATGCGCATGCCGACCGTGTTCGCAAGGCGTGTTCCGTGCCAGCAACGGTCATGACCAGGGTCGGGCGAAGGCCCTTGCACGCAGCAGCTGCCAACGTCGCCAATTCCGGCAAGGGACAAGGCGGCGACGCGCGCCTTCCATTGTCCACGGGCTGCTCGAAGTCGACATCAAGCTGCGCGCCGGTCTCGGCCTGAACAAGGGTGAGGCGCACCATGCGCTGAAGAACCCGCCGCGGATCGGATGCCTGGGAATGATCCGGGACCGGACGCCCGGAGCCCGGCACTTCCGGATCGCGGGGATCAACCTGCGCGCGGTGATCATCATCTGCTGGAACACCGAGGAGCTCGGACACGCAGTCCGGGAACGCGAATTCGCGGGCCTCGACACACCTCCGGACCTGCCTGTGCATGATCGCCGTTCGGCTGAACCCACATCCTGTTCGCGGGCGAATGCCGGCGGCGCAGAACTGCACCCCGAAACGCATGGAGCGCATTCTCGCACCGAGCCGGGATCGACCCGTGATTGGCCGCAGGAAAGCCGAACCGGCGCGGAAAGTCCAGGAAAGAAAACTCGCGACCGTTCCGCAAGAACTTGATAATGAATGAAGAACAATCTCTCCTTGGAATTGTGGATGGCTGTTGAATACGAATTCACGATGCGGTATACGCAATTGGATTGATCATCGCAATGGGAGGAACACACATGCGCAAAAGATCATTTCTGGCCTCGGTCGCCGTGGGTGCGGCGATCGCGTTGTCGCCGGTCGCGGCCTCGGCGGACGGACATCTGGAAAAGCACAACCTGCTGCCCGGCAAGCCCTTCGAGGGCACGAAGCTGAACATCCTGAGCGTGGTCACGCCTCAGTTCGACGGCTTGATGCTGCGCGACGAGGAGTTCACTGAACTGACCGGAATCGAGCTAGAATGGACATTCATTCCCTTCGGTTCGCTTCAGGAAAAGATCAACGCAGAGGGTGTGGCCGCGAGCGGCACCTTCGACGTGGTGAACTACCTGGATAGCTGGGGTCCGCCGAACGCGCATTGGCTGAAGCGCATCGACGACCTGATGGCACGTGACGGCATCAGCATGGATCGCTACCCTGCTGCCTTTGCCCGTTCGGCACAATTCGAAGGCGAAACCCTTGGCTTCCCGCTGCGGGCACATCCACAGCTGATGTTCTATCGCAAGGACCTTATCCCCGAGCCGCCCAAGACCTGGGACGATGTAATCCGCGTCGGCAAGGAGCTGAACGAGGGCAATCCAGACATCGCTCCGCTTGCGCTCTACTATAACAACGACGGCAACCGTCAGAACCTGTTCATTTGGATCAACTTCCTGTGGGCCGCAGGTGCCGACATCTTCAACGAAGACGGCACCGCTGCCTGGGCGTCACCCGAAGGCATCCAGGCGACCAAGGACTACATCGCGCTGCATACCGTGCACAAAGTCACGAATCCGAACAGCCTTGCCTTTGTCGAACAGGATGCGCGTCAGTCCTTCATGCAGGGCAAGTCCGCGATGATTCCCGTCTGGTGGTGGGCCTATTCGGGCTTCTACAACCCCGAGAGCTCGACACTGACCAAGGATCAGGTCGGATTCGCTGGCATGCCGTCCTATCAAGGCACGACCAAGACCTACGCGATCTCCATGCCGTTCTCAATCTCGGAGTATTCCAAGAACCAGGACGCGGCCTGGGAATTCCTGAAGTGGCTGTCGAACCCCGAGATGGACAAGGCCAACGCGATCGAGCGTGAGGTTGGCGGCAAGAGCATCGTCAACAACGTGGTGACGCATATCTCGTCCTTGCAGGATCCGGATGTCAATTCAGCCAACGACGGCATTCAGGCGGCTGCTTGGGACAGCCTCAAGGAATCCGACATCATGCCGCAAATCGCTGAATGGCCCGAGATCGGCGACATCCTGTCGGCAGCCATTGCCGAAGCCGCTGCGGGCGGTGATGTCGAGACGCTGATGAAAGACGCAGCCGAGCGTACGGACAAGGTGCTGCGCCGCGCGGGTCGTCTCTGATCCTGCCACAGGCCTCTGAAAATCGGTGGAGCGCGAGCACTCGCGCTCCACGCTGCCAACAACCGTCCCCCCAATGGGACGGGAATGCAGGGTGGTGTTCATGCGTGACAACACACTGAAGTACCTTCTTGTCCTGCCTGCGGTCGTTGTGGTGTTCGCAACCGCGATCTGGCCGCTGATCGAAGCTGCGCGCCTGTCGTTCACGGTCGGCCGATTGAACCGTCCGGGGTCACTGGAGCAATATCTCGGTTGGGAGAACTACACCTGGGCGTTCCTTGAAGAACCCGCCTTTTGGAATTCGGTCTGGGTGACTGCCGTCTACACGGTTCTGACGGTTGGACTGACCACCATCCTGGCCTTGGGACTGGCGCTGCTGCTGGCCCCGGGGGGGCGGCTCAGAAGTTCGGCGCAAACCCTCCTGATCCTGCCCTTCGCAATGTCGCCCGCCCTGATCGGCGTGTCATTCCGTTTCATGTTCAACCCCGAATTCGGCCTTTTCGATGCCTTCTTCGGCGTGCTGATTCCGCCCTTGGCGGATGTGAGCTGGCTGGCTGATCCGAACCTTGCCTTCGCCGTCGTGGTGATGGCCGATGTCTGGGGCTGGATACCCTTCCTGACGTTGGTCCTGATCGGGGGCCTCGCGAGCGTTCCGCGCGACACGATCGAGGCCGCCCAGGTCGATGGAGCCTCGGGCTGGCGAGTCTTTCGGGACGTGACCCTGCCGCAATTGGGTCCGGTTCTGGCAGTCGTCATCATCCTGAAGTCAATCTTCAGCCTGAAGACCTTCGATCAGGTGTTCATGCTGACGAACGGCGGCCCGGGCACCGCCACCCAGACGCTGAGCCACTACATCTATTTCAACGGCATGAAATACGGGCAGATCGGCTATTCGGCTGCCGTTGCCTGGCTGATGGTGATCCCGATGATCTTCCTCACCTACGCCTACGCCAAGTTCGTGTTTCGGAAGGACTGAACGATGACCGGAAAGCAAAGAAGGCAATTCTGGAGTGCCGTGCACGCGGTTCTGATCCTGGTCGCCATTTTCATCATGCTGGTGCCGATTGTCTGGATATTCCTTGCCGCCTTCAAGACGCATGTGGATGTCTATCAGTTGAAGCTGTTCTTCACGCCGACACTGGAAAATTTCGACATCGTTTTCGATGATCCGTATCGGTTGGGTCAGAAGCTGTTCAATTCCACCTTCGTGGCCTTGGTGACCGTGATCATCGCAATCCCAATTGCCACGCTCGCGGCCTATTCCTTCAGCCGGTTCAGCATGAGGGGCGAGACGATGATGCTGGTGATCATCCTGGCCACGCAGTTCGTGCCTGCGGTGGTCATCATCCTGCCGTTCTTCGTGATGTTCCGGGACATCGGGTTGCTGGATACGCGGACCGGGCTGATACTCGTGAACCTCGCCATCGTCATGCCGTTCGCGATCTGGATGATCAAGGGCTTCATCGATGGCATTCCGATGGACACTGAGGAGGCTGCGATGGTCGATGGGTCATCCCGCTTGCAGGTGATCCGCAACATCGTCTTGCCGATGGCGGCCCCGGGATTGCTGACCAGCGCCATTTTCTGCTTCATCATCGCCTGGAACGAGTTCCTCTTCGCGCTGATCCTGACCAACAAGGAGGCGGTGACGCTGCCTATCGGACTGGCCCTGTTCAAGGGGGAAGAGGGCGACCTTTGGAACCTGCTTTCCGCGGCGGGCATCATCATCATGGCGCCGATGTTCGTGCTGGCCCTGATGATCCGGAGGTACTTCGTGCAAGGCATGACCATGGGGGCGGTGCGCTAAAATGGCTGAGATCAAACTCAACAACCTGACCAAACGCTGGGGCGAGTTCGTCGGCGTCGACAGTCAGTCGCTGCATATCAAGGACCGCGAGTTCCTCGTGCTTCTTGGCCCCTCGGGATGTGGCAAGACGACGACCATGCGAATGATCGCGGGGCTGGAAGATCCGACAGAGGGCGAGGTCTGGATCGGCGACCGGATGGTCAACGACGATCTGCCCAAGGACCGGGACGTTGCGATGGTGTTCCAGAACTACGGTCTCTATCCGCACATGACGATCTTCGAGAACATCGCATACCCGCTCAGGGCGCGCGGAGTCGCCAAGTCCGAGATCAATCCGCGGGTCGAGAAAGCCGCCGAACAGGTGGAATTGACCCAGTTTCTCGACCGGAAGCCCAAGGCGCTCTCCGGCGGGCAACGCCAGCGTGTCGCGCTTGCCCGGGCCATCGTGAGAACGCCCAAGGTCTTTCTGATGGATGAGCCACTGTCCAATCTCGACGCCAAGCTGCGCGTGACCATGCGGGCCGAGCTAAAGCACTTGTCGCGGGAGCTTCAGGTCACAACGGTCTATGTGACCCACGACCAGATCGAAGCAATGACGTTGGCCGACCGCGTGGCCGTGATGAAGCACGGGGTGATCCAGCAGCTTGGCACACCGGACGAGATCTACAACGATCCGGCGAACCTCTTTGTCGCCGGGTTCATCGGGTCGCCCGCGATGAACCTGATCAACGGATCAGTCGAAGGGGGCGAGTTCGTCACCACCGGCGGGACACGACTGGTCAAACTGAACACTGCGGACCGCGACAAAGCCATTTTGGGGGTGCGCGCCGATGACATGAATGTTCACGGGGCGGGACAGGGCGACATAGATGTCAAGATATACGCCTTCGAGAACACGGGTGAGAGCACGCTGCTGACTGTCCAATGGGGTCGGCAAAGAGTGATCGCCCGTGGCGACCGGCATTTGCGCAAGGAACAGGACGACGTGGTCGGGATCAGCCTGGACGCCGACCATTTGTATCTGTTCGATCCGGAAACCGAGGACCGCATCAGGATCTAGCTGCATGGGATCAGCAAGAGTTACGTCAAGAGATGTGGCGAAGGCGGCCGGTGTCAGCCAGCCGACGGTCAGCCGTGTCTTCAACAGCACGACCGCAGTTGATCCTGAGAAAGCCGCGCGTGTGCGGGCCGTCGCCAGAGAGCTGGGGTACATTCCCAATCTTGTTGCGCGGTCGCTGCATTCCGGCAACTCGTTCCGCATCGGAATTGTCCTTGCCTACCTCAAGAACGGGTTCTTCGGCGAGGCCTTGCAGCGGCTTTCCAAAGCGCTGAATGGTCAAGGCTATTCGGTCACGGTCTACTTTGCGGGCAATCGCACGGAAGAGGTTGACGCCATTGTTGATGACCTGCTCGCCGATCAGGTCGATGGCATAGTCCTGGCCAGCATAAGCATGGCGAACGAGTTGGTGTCGCGCGTCCGAAAGTCGGGAATCCCCTGCGTTCTGTTCAACCGCGGCCAACTGGATCCGGAAACATCGATGGTAACCGCCTCGAATTTCGAGGGTGGCAGGCAGGCGACGGAGTTCCTGATCAAGGCGGGTCACCGGCGGATTGCGCATCTGGCAGGTTGGCGCGAAGCCCTGAATGGCGTGGATCGCAAGCGCGGGTTTCTTGCAGCGATGGAGGCAGCAAGTCTGGAGCCGGTTGCCTGCACCGACTGCCATTTCCGGCGAAACGTTGCGATGAGTGAAACCCGCCTCTTGTTCGCGGGTGCCACGCCGCCCGATGCGCTGTTCGTCGCCAATGATCACATGGCCTTCGGCGTGCTTGAGGTGTTGCGGGAGGAACTTGGCCTGCGCGTACCCGATGACGTCTCGGTCATCGGGTACGACGACGCGCCGATGGCGAATTGGAAGACCTTCGACCTGACAACTGTCAGGCAGCCGCTCCAGCGGATGATTGAAGCGACCGCGAGGCTGCTGATGAACGAAATCGGGGACAACGAAAGACCGCCCGAAAAGATCGAGATTCCCGGAGAACTGATCGTGCGGGGCTCTGCACGCCTGCCCAAAGGGCAAAAGCGCACCGCTCAAGGATCATCGGTCGATACTCAGGATTGAAGAAAGCCAGGAACTCGGATGTGACCCGAAGTGCCCAAACCGAAGCCGATGCCCGCCATGTCAAGCGGAGTGACGGACAGTCATGTACGGCCGCCTTCATCGACTGCAAGAAACCGGGCTCGCATCTGAAGCGGAACTACGCAATCATTGGTCTTGGCGTGACCTCGTCTTCGGAACAGGTGATCAACCTGCCCGAAGCGTACGGGTTTCACGTCGGCGCGGCGGCCATGCCCACGGGCATCACCCACAACCTGCATGTCCATTTTGCCGCCGAAGCGCACTTGATCCCAGACAATGGCATGATGGCCGAGTAGGTCATGACGCGCGAAGCTACGGGAGACACGGAAAGGTGGGTTCTGCTACCTGGCACCTTGTGCACAGACCGCGTCTTCGATCCTCTTCTTGACAACCTTGGAATAAGGCAAGGCAATCGACACTTTGTTTCCGTCGATGCACCCGATGTTCGGGATTTCGGGGCTCGGCTCAGGGCGGTGGTCACCGGTGGAGAAATCGTATGTGGCTTCAGCCTGGGTGCACTGGTTCTGGCCCACAATCTTGGGGTGCTTGGGGCCGCAAGGGCCTTGGTGCTTTTGGCATCCAGTCCTTTTGCCGATCGGCCCGGGAACCGCGCGAACCGAGAAGCGGTGCGCGACCGCGTTCTGGGCGGCGATGCTCGCGGCTGGATCAGCGAGAACTGGAAGGCGATGTCGGCGATTCACGATTCGGCGCTAAGGGACTTCGTCGTGTCAATGGCCGAGAGCACCACAGACTTGATCAATGCACAAACCGAGTTGGCAGCCTCTCGCCCCAGCTCGGAAAAACTGCTGACGGACACCGAACTGCCACTTGTCTTCGTGACTGGATCCGAAGATGGACTGACACCCGCCGACCCCATTCGCGAAATCGTCGCGGAGGCAAAGTTGGCACACTTGTCAGTCGTGGACGGGCTTGGTCATTTTGCGTTGATCGAAGCGCCGGAACGGGTCGCCGCCGCGGTCCGGGTCGGGCTGGAAGCCGTTGCTCCGACATCAACACTTGATAGGCAGTTGGCTGAAACGAGAGGCCATACCAGCTTGGCCTCTTGAAAGACTGCAAACTGTCGACACGCCGACGGTGTCAGGATTTGGTGCCCCCACCCCTTGGCGCAGATCTCGTCGATCATGCTACCGTGATCCTCAACTCAACCATGAGTGGACGGGACTTTCCCGCGCTGCGGCTGTAATTCTGGAGGCAAGGTGCATGCGTACAACTGATGCTGGAACCGCTCTTGTTCGTTTCTGGCGCAATGCGTGATGGACGCCTCTTTGCCCCGCAGATCGCTGGATTCTCGGCAGGGCGACCGGCAATGATCGTGCCTCCCGTCGGCGCGGCCACGAATTCCGGTCTGGCGCGGCGAATTCTCGATCTCGCCCCGCCGGCATTCGCGCTCGCGGGTCTTTCAATGGGCGGCATCGTGCCCATGAAACTGATCAGGCAGGCCCGGGATCGTCTCAGGCGCATGGCCCTGATGGACACGAACCCGTTCCCGGAGCCACCCGAAAGGGCCGCGCTGCGGGACGCGCAGGTCGGAAACGTGATGAATGCCGATCTCCCCAAGGTCATGCGAAGAGAGCATGCCGGACAATCTCGCGAAGCGCTCGGTGAATGGCTCGCTATTGGATCTCTGCCTGGAGATGGCGGAATTTCCCGCGCCGGAGGCATTCACCGCACAGTTCCGCGCGGTTCGGTCCCGACCGAACCAGAGCGAATCGCTGTGTGGCATCGCAGTGCCAACTCTTGTATTGTGCGGGCAGGAAAATCGGCTCGGCACGGTGGATCGGCACGATTTCATGCATGACGTGATCTCTGGCTCACGGCTGGTCATTGTTCCAGGCGCAGGGCACATGCCGACCTTGGAGCAGCCTGCAAGGACAATTGACGCATTGAGAGAGTGGTTGAGGGCATGGTTCCGGGGAACGTCTGCGCAATTCCGCACATGTCCCAAGCTTCCTGCACCTGATGAGGACCGCGAATGACCGAAATCTTGAACAAGCTCTACATCGGCGGCCAATGGCGCGACGCGTCTGACGGCGGCAGCTTCGACGTCTTGAACCCGGCGGATGAATCTGTCCTCGCCACCGTCGCGTCAGGAAGCGTCGAAGATGCCATGGCTTGCCTTGACGCAGCCGAATCGGCCTTCGCCGACTGGAGTGCCAGAAGCCCGCGCGAGAGAGGCGAAGTGCTTCGCCGTGCGTACGAGCTCTTCGTGAAGCGGATCGACGACATTGCACGCCTGATCACGCTGGAGAACGGCAAGGCCGGGGCGGACGCGACAGGCGAGGCGCGGTACGCCGCCGAGTTCTTTCGCTGGTACGCCGAGGAGGCGGTTCGGCCTGCAGGGCATGTCGGCCTGGCGCCGGCGACGGGCGCCCGCATCGTCGTTCACCAAAAACCGGCGGGAATGGCCGTCCTGGTGACGCCGTGGAACTATCCGGCTGCCATGGGTGCGCGAAAGATCGGTCCTGCGCTGGCGGCAGGCTGCCCTGTCGTCATCAAGCCGGCCTCGGAGACACCCCTGACAATGCTGGCTCTCATGCCGATCCTCGAAGAGGCGGGAGTGCCCGCCGGAATCGTGAACGTGCTTCCCTCGCGCTCTTCCGGCGCGGTCGTGGGCGAAATGCTGGCCGACCCCAGGGTGCGGGTCGTGTCTTTCACGGGCTCGACCGAGGTCGGGCGCAAGCTCTTGCGCTCGGCGGCTGACAATGTCGTCAAGCCGGCGATGGAACTTGGCGGCAACGCGCCGTTCATCGTCTGCAAGGATGCCGACCTGGACGCGGCCGCGGACGGGCTGATGGTTGCCAAGATGCGCAACCTTGGCGAGGCCTGCACGGCAGCCAACCGCATCTACGTCCACGAGGAGATCGAGGTGGCGTTCGTTGAGCGCTTCACGGCAAGGATGGCCGCGCTGAAGATGGGCAACGGCCTTGAGGACGGCATCGATGTAGGACCTCTCGTCAACGCGGAGACCCGCGACAAGGTTGATCACTTCGTGCGTGACGCCGTTGCCAAGGGTGCGGAACTCAAGCTTGGCGGCGTTCGTCCCAATGGTCCCGGATTCTACTATCCGCCTACCGTCATGACCAATGTCCCGGACGATGCCGAGTGCCTTCATGACGAGATCTTCGGCCCGGTTGCCGCAATCCAGACATTCCGGGACGAGAACGAAGTCGTCTGCCGGGCAAACGACACCCAGTACGGTCTCGTCGCGTACCTCTACACAAGGGACATGCGCCGAGGCATGGGAATTGCCGAGCGGCTTGAATTTGGCATGATCGGATTGAATCGCGGTCTTGTGTCCGATCCGGCGGCACCGTTCGGCGGGGTCAAGCAGTCGGGCCTGGGTCGCGAAGGCGGGAAAGAAGGCATGCTCGAATTCCAGGAGACCCAGTACATCTCGACCGAGTGGTAGGCGACGAGCGCTGTCAGAAAGCCCTCCGCTTTGCGGCTCGCACGAATTGGCATGCGTTGACGTCCATGCCGATGTCCACGCCGGGCGCCATTGGAGGTGAAGGGGCCACGCCTTTGGTCAATCTTCCCGAGGCGGCGATTCTTGGCGTCAGCCGCGTGGCGATCCACCCGGTCTGGGAAGGGGACATGCTCCGCCCAAGGCTGATCGTGCCACCTGAACTGAGCGGTTGCCGCTGGGTGCTCAACTGTGCGGCCGGGTCCGGCTCACGACCAGATATCGGGCATTGATGGCAGATTCTGATGATGGCATTGATCGGACGGCGATCACGGGAGGTGGCGCACAATGCCGGAACTTCGAGAGGTGTCCTGCAGAGTGAACGGCGAGAGTCGGTCGTTCGTTGTCGACCCGATGATGCCCCTTCTTCATGTCCTGCGAGAGACCTTGGGTCTCATGGCGACGCGCTTCGGCTGTGGCGAGGGGACGTGCGGATCTTGCACCGTCATGGTCGACGGGCAGGCCGTGATGTCCTGCGACTTGCCTGCAGGCGAGGTCGCCGGGAAACGAGTCGAGACTGCGGAAGGCCTGGACGGCGATCCGCCGCATCCGCTGGTTGCGGCGTTTCTGGATCACCAAGCCGGTCAGTGCGGATACTGTCTGCCTGGCATCCTGATGGCGGCCAAGGCGCTCCTTGAGGGGGAGTCGGCTCCTCCGAGCCGCGCGCGAATCGCCGAAGCGCTGGACGGGAACCTGTGTCGCTGTGGCGTTCATGCCCGCATCCTTGATGCGGTCGAGGATGCGGCACGACGCTCGATTCGCAGGTGAAGACATGACGGTCGATGCGCCGCCGCCGCCGCTTGCTGATGCTCCGCTCATGCGGGACTGGATTGAAGTCTCGCCGACGGACGGCGTGACCTTTCTTTCAGGGCGGGTGGAACTGGGGCAGGGCAATTCAACGGCGCTGCTGATGATGGTGGCCGACGAGCTGGGCGTCTCGCCCGACGCCGTCGCATTGAAAACCGCCCGTACCGACCGGACGCCGAACGAGGGTTTCACCGCCGGGAGCATGTCGATCTCTTTCGGAGGCCAGGCACTTCGCTGGGCGGCATCGGCGTTGTTGGTCCAGATGCTTGACGCTGCAGGCGAACGGCTTGGCCGTCCTCCGCGAGATTTGCGAGTCGAGGATGGCGAGATTCTGCGGAATGGCGTGTCAACCGGCCTGAAATTGCTCGACTTTGCGTCCGCCGCGGACCTGTCATGCCGGGTTGCCGACCTGGCAAAGCCGAAGGCGGAGGGCGACCGCTGGAAGACCTTCAGGGACATTCCGCGAATTGACTTGAAGGAACGCCTTGTCGGCACGCCCTTCGTCCACGACATGACCGCTCCGCACATGCTCCACGGTGCGCCGGTGCATCCGCCCAGCATGCATTCGGCGCTGGATTCGCTGGACCTGGACGCGCTCAGGGCTCGACCCGGCGTGGTCGAGGTTGTTCGCGACGGCTCCTTCGTTGGTGTTGTTGCCGTTTCACCGCTTGCTTCGGCGCGCGCCGCCGAATGGGCAGCGAAGAACGGAACGTGGGAAGCAACGCGTTTTGAGGCGATCGATCCGGTCGAGTTCATAGCCGGCTCGACGGCAGATGCCGAAACGATCATCGAGACCGGGAACGTCAACCGCAACATCGGCCGTTGGTACGAGACAACGGTGTCCCGCCCCTACATTTTTCACGGCTCGATCGGGCCTGCCGCCGCCGTGGCGGTATGGGACGGCGACGAGGCAACGGTCTGGACCCACAGCCAGGGCGTGTTCCAGCTTCGCAAGGCGATGTCCTTGGCGCTCAGGACGGCGGAAGAGAAACTTCGCGTCATCCACGTCCCGGGCGCCGGCTGCTATGGCCACAACGGGGCGGACGACGTGGCGTTCGACGCGGTGCTGATGGCGCGCGCCGTGCCTGGCCGGCAGGTCAAGGTCGTCTGGTCGCGTCGCGACGAGTTTCGCGCAGCACCGATAGGTGCCGCCATGGCAACCAGGGTCCGCGCCCTTCTTGGTCCGGACAATGTTCTCACTGCAGTAGATGTCATTGTGAACTCGGCACCTCACACGAGTCGTCCTGGAACCGGCGGCACGCCCAATCTGCGGGCTGCAGCCTACCTGGAGAATCCGATCCAGCCTGCGCGTTCCGCTGACGTTCCAGCGGCCCGGGGAGGCGGTGCCGATCGAAACGCGGCGCCGACCTACAAGGTGGATGCCGTTCGAGTGCAGAGACGCCTTGTGCACGACTTGCCCTACCGTTCTTCCGCGCTTCGGTCGCTCGGCGCCTACAACAACGTCATTGCCATCGAGAGCCTGATGGATGACATCGCCCACGACATTGGCGTGCCACCCCTGGATTTCCGCCTGCTGCACATGACCGATCAGCGCTCACGGGACGTTCTCGAACGAATCGAGGCCGGAACGCGGGAGGCACGTGAGGTTCCATTGCCGGAGGGTGCGGGATGGGGACTGGGTTTTGCGCGCTACAAGGGCACCGGGGGCTACTGCGCCGTCATGGTGCGCCTTGAGGTGGATGGAGATGTGCGGGTGACGGATGCCTTTGCCGTTGCGGATGTCGGCGAGGCGGTCAGTCCCGACGGCGTCAGGAACCAGGTCGAGGGCGGCATGCTGCAGTCGATCAGCTGGACCTTGAAGGAGGCGGTGCAAGTCGATGGATCCTCGACCACGGTGGAATCCTGGACGGACTATCCCATCCTGAGGTTCAGCGAGGCGCCGCGCGTGTCAGTCGAACTTGTCGAGCGTCCCGGTGCGTTTCCGCTGGGCGCAGGGGAGATTTCGCAGGGACCGGCCGGCGCCGCCGTTTGCAATGCAGTGAAGGCGGCATTGGGCATCCGGGTCTGCAACCTGCCGATCACCCGAGACGCGATCATTGCGGCGGCGAACGCCTAGGCGTGCAGCTTGATGGCAAGGAGCGGCAGCATCTCTCGGTTGTCTCCGAATACTTGTTGCAGGCAGTCCGTTCGGCCCATCTCGCCAGCACGAACGTGGCCTTGGGCGCAGTGCGTGGCGACCTGTGCAAATCTTCAGGAGGTGTCCTGCCAGTTCAGGGCCAGCCCGCGCCAGCTCTCGCTTTCCCAGACCTCCATCCATCCGGATTGGAACCTGTTCGAAAATGCCGTGGGCACCCTGCGCATTGCCGCGGCGGCGCGCCTCGCCGCAACCGCCGCATCGAGCCCGTTTTCATCGCCGACTCGGCACGCCGAACAGGTCGGCCAATAGAGGGCGGTGCCCGCATTTCCCGGAAACGGTGTCGAACTTGCGGCGGTCACGGCGCAGCAGAATGACCAGCTCATCTGCATTGCGATGGGTGCCGGAAGCAACCGGTGTCCCGCCTCGTGCGGGCGCTTGCCTGGCCGATCACACGTGAACGGCCCCATGCTTCGTCCGCGTCCTGCCCACGAGCTCGTTGCGGGCGGCTTGCATGAGAAACGCGGAACGAGTGATCCCTCGTTGCCGCGCCGCATCGTCGATCGCGTGGATCATGTGGGCTTCACCAGTGATGCTGACACGCTTCGTACGACCGTCGGCAAGTAGGAGCGGCACTGCAATGAGGAAGTCTCCCTGCGCAAGGTCTTCACGAACTTCTTCAAGTTGCAGGATTTCCTCGAGCGGGCGGGCGCGCGGCAACTCTTCCCCCTCAAGATGAACCATGAGCGCTTCCGTCGCCATGGCAAGGATGTCCTCTTCCTCGTCAGCCGCTGAATGGCATCTTGGGACATCCGGAAACCAGATCCCGTAGGCGCTGTCTGAATCCTTGCCGACCACTCCGATGTAGTGCGTCACGGCATTTCCTTTCCAGAGCGACCAAATCCGTGCTTCCGCTCGGCGCGCCTTTTGCCCTCCGTTTCGTCAGGTCTTCCGTCTTGCCGTTTGTCTTGCAGCCAGCCGGCATCCGAGGCAATGCTACGTGCAGTCTTGAGCCGCAAATCCTTCTTCGAGTCTGGCACCGTCAAGGTCCCAATGCCTTCGTTCGCGAACTTCCGGTGCGATCCACGTGTCCTCGGGAGCACTTCCTCCCAACCTTCGCCCTTCGATCGCTTGATGGTCTTGCGACAGTTGAGCTCCAACTTCATGCATACTTATATGTCCACTTGGTGACGCAAGATCAAGTCGCGTCCGCACGGCGATCTTGGCCTTTCTTAACTGGATCTCGCGTCGCCTCAGGCGTGATGGCTTGCAAGTTCGGGTCGCCGCTGGTCTTACGATTTCCTGCACTTGAATAGGAAATCCGTCCTTCTGGGCGGCTCGCTACTGGTCCAATCAAGACGACATCGTGAAGAACGTCGCGAAGTCTGGACGAGAATTGCAGACGATCAACGCGCCGTGAACCGACAGGCATAACTGTGCACATCCGCGTCCTGCAAGGTCAGGCTTTGTGACCGTGCCGCCAAGATCGCTCTGCCACGACTTCGCCGTTCCAGAGCGCGTCGAGCTCCAAGGCAACGGACATGCCGTCAGGTTCCGTACGGCCGAGCAGGCTGCTTTCGATTCGTGCGATCCCGTCAGGCCGTTCGATCTCGTATACGACCGAAACGGCACACCTCTGAACGGCATGGTCCTTGGTCGACGTAGTACATTTCATCTCCGTCGTCGACGAAAAGCTCAAGCCAAGTTCGGGAAACCGGGTTGTTGACCACGGTTGCCGCCAAAGGTGGAAAATTCCGCCCTTGGCCATCTCGCCCGTCTCGCGGCAAATCGGCCCTTCGGCCGTGCTTTCCCAGGATGGATCCGGAGGCAGGTGCGCAGGAGGAGGCATGTCTGCCAACGGCGAGATGTCTGACGGGCAAGGCAATGCAAGGCGTGCGCCACCCGTATCGACCTGCATGGATGCCTGGAACGGCGCAGGCCATACCAGCGGCCAGTACGAGGCGGCGATGCACAGACGGATGCGATTTCCTTTCGAGAAACGGTAGGCAGTTGAGGGAAAGCGCAAGCACAAGTGCGCGATTTGGCCTGGAGCAAAGCGAGCATCACCGTCCAGGGTCACGTCACGCTGCAGGTTGGCGACTTGCCGCGTGACGAGATTCGATCGTCCGTTCGGATCGACCTCGCACAGGCGGCACACCAGCTGTGCCTGGGCCATGTCCCGCACAATGCCGCAGTGAAACTCTGCGTGCCCAACGAGGAGGATTTCCGACTCCATGGATTCGGTGTCGAAGCAAAGTGCGCGCGCGTCATCGAGAGACTGATCGAGCGGCAGGCCGCCGATGCGCCCAAAATACCCCGTATCCCCGGCGTAGGCGCCATGCTGCATATCGGTCGGCACCGAGTGTCTCGTGCCTGGTCCGGCTCGCCACGAGAGCCCGTCTTTGCCCGGATGGAAAACGGATTCCGTTGCATGCGTTTCGCTGGAGTCTGTGGCTATCCATCGGCCTGCTCTTGTTGCGATCCGGTCCGCCGGGACGTCGAACGCGCGCTGCCAGAGGCGCAGTTGAGGCCACTTCGGCATGGGTGCGTCCTTCAGCCAGTGATCCCACCATGTCAGCGCCACGTCCTGGAAGCTCATTGCCGGACCTGGCTCGCCGTGATCGGGGTAGTGATGTCCCCAAGGCCCGACGATGCCATGGCAGAGATCGGGACGTGCCTTGACGAGACCGATCACGGAATTGGAATACCTGTCCGCCCAGCCACCGATCGCAAGGATCGGGCAGGAGAGATCGTCCGTGCTGAATTTCACCGAACCGCGCCGCCAGTAAGCCCCGCGCGTTTGGCGACTGATCCATTCAGACAGCGGAAAGCTCAACCCGTCCAATCTCCTGCGCCACATTTCCTTCCATCCTGGACCGACCGTCGCCGCGTCCGGCGGCGCGGCAAGGATCGCGGGCAGCGTGGCGCCCCATTCGAAGCTGTCGGTCAGGAGGCAACCGCCCATCCAGTGAATGTCGTCCTCGAAACGGTCGGTGGTCGCGCAATTGGCGATCACGGCCTTCAACGCGCGCGGTGCCTTGACCGCGGCCTGCATGCTGGCGGTGCCACCCCACGAAGTGCCGAACATGCCGACCTTTCCGTTGCACCAAGGCTGCGCAGCGATCCATTTGATCACGTGCCGGGCGTCAGCCAGTTCGTCATCCGAGTACATGTCCGGCATGTGGCCTTCGCTGTCGCCCGATCCACGCATGTCAACGCGAAGGCAGGCGTAGCCGTTGGACGCGAAGTGGGGGTGGTTCCTTTCGTCCCTTGCGCGGACCATGTCCCGTTTGCGGTACGGGATGTATTCGAGGATCGCGGGCACCGGCCCTGTCTCGCGTGGCAGCCAGAGCCTCGCCGCAAGTCGCACTCCGTCGGGCATCGGAATCCACTGATGCTCGACTTCGTCGAATTCGAGGCCCCGCTTGCCGAGATCTGCCGTCATTCCTGGTCCGAAAGAGAGCTGCAGAGAAGAGGAATAGTGCCCCAGCACAAGGGGGCAAGGGAGAGTTTCAAGAAATGCCTTGTGAGAATGCAAATCTGTGCAAGACTGCAGGATGCGACTCGTTCGGCACTTGGGGGAAGGCAATTGAAAGGCGCTGGGGGAATCTCGGCTTCCGGCATCGCGGACTTCGTGAAGGGTCCCGCCTCGCACGGGCCCCGATTCGCGTTGGGCACGCATGTCGCGGGGCGCGGTCGTCCTGTTCGTGCCCCTGAACCTTGTCGAGCGCGACACCCCATGGCCAACGAGATCCACACCACAGCGCAAGTGCTGGAGCTTGGGCCGGCCAGTCCATTTGTCGGCCCGCGCCCTCCGGTTACGGCACTTCCGCATCACTCGAGAGTACAATCCATCAGGGAGTAGACCATGAAGAACGTGTTGTTGGGCGATGTTTCCCGCCGATCATTCTTTGCCGCACTGGGCGCCTTTGGCGCAGCGGCAGTGGTGGCACCAAGAGCCGCGCTGAGCCAGGATGGCAAGGTCCTGACGTTGCGATCCTATTCGGACCTGCAAGTGCTTGATCCGGCGTTTCGCCTGTCCTTGCCGGAAGACGACATCATTCGCTCGATCTTTGCGCCTTTGGTGATACCGCAGGCGGGCGACACCTGGGGCTGGAAGCCGATCGCGGTGGACTCGATCGAACAGCTCGACGACGTGACCGTCGCGTTCAAGCTGAAGGACAACATCGGCTTCACTGACGGCTATGGCCAGATGACGGCCGAAGACGTGAAATTCTCGATCGAGCGAATCGCTGATCCGGCCATGGAAAGCCCGTATGCGGGAGACTGGGATGCCCTGAAGGAAGTCGAGGTCAAGGACACGCTTTCAGGCCTCATTCACTTGAAGAACAAGTTCGTGCCGCTCTGGAGCACGACGCTTCCAACGCCGGCTTCCTGCATTCTCTCCAAGAAGGCAGTGGAAGAGCTGGGCGACAAGATCACCACGAACCCGATTGCCCAGTCCGGCCAGTACCTGCTTGCGGAGTGGCAGCCAAAGCAGAAGACGATCCTGAGGCGGAATCCGGGCTGGGCGCATGAGCAGGGCGGATTCGACGAAATCCATATCATCCCGATCGAGGATCCGGCCACTGCCGAGCGCGGCTTTGAGGCGGGAGACCTGGACTACACCTGGACCTCCGTGTCGTCCCTGCCGAGGCTCAAGCAGAACCCGCCCGCAGGCTCGGTGGTGCTGGAGAAGCCCTCGCTCGCCTATGTCTGGCTGGGGATCAACCAGGATGCCGAACCTTTTACCAACATCAACATCCGCCGCGCGGTGCAACATGCCGTTGACCGGCAGACCGTCGTGGACGCGGCCTACTATGGCGCCGCCGCGGTCGGAAACGGCATCCTTGCGCCGGGCCTGCCCGGATCCCGCGACAGCGTGACCTACGACTATGATCCGGACCGGGCGCGCGAGCTTCTGGAACAGGAGGGCGCGACGGGTATCAACGTCACGCTGGACATCCTCAACCAGTCCGAACGCCTGGCGGCTGCGCAGGTGATCCAGGCAAATCTTGCTGACGTGGGGATCAACTGCGAAATCAAGCAAAATGACAGCGGCACCTTCTGGACGCTCGGTTCCAAGGACGGCGACTACTACCTGAAGCTGCAGCTGGTCCTCAGCCGCTTCTCGATGCAGCCTGACCCGTCATGGGCGACGGTCTGGTTCACGCCGGAGCAGGTCGGCGTATGGAACTGGGAGCGGTTCGACAATGCGGAGTACAAGGCGCTGCATGACCAGGGTCTCGTCGAAAGCGATCTGGCAAAGCGAGACGAGATCTACAAGAAGATGCAGGGTCTCATGGACGAAAGCGGCTGCTACGTCTTCCTGACTCACGAGGTGGTCGGCGCGATTCATCGCGACACGATCAAGCCGGGGCTAAAGCCGAACGGGGAGTCGCTCTTCTCCGAATTCATGCCCGCCTGAACGCGATTCGGGCGGCCAGGCGACTGGCCGCCCAAGCCACCGAGCCATGCCTCAATCGCTTCGGTCTGCGATGTTCAAGGCCACTCGGAAACAGTCCGACCTGCAGTGGGAACGGACTGCGAGAACCGACACCGCATCCGGTGTCGCAGTTGGTGTTCGATCAGGCCGCAATCCGGTCCCGTGATCGTCAGGCGCCTGGCCTCGATCTCCACTCAACGGCACAATGTGAAGGATTGCCGCCCAGGCAAAGGGATTTCCCCTGCTGATCCAGCGAATGTCCTCTTCGGCTGTTCCGTCCGGCGTGCCGTCATCCGTCCAGGTCGCCTGCAGGCGAATGCGCGCCTTGAGCGTCTCGCCTGGGCCGGTCGCCGCCATATGATTGAAGCAATCCGGCACGGCATCGGCCGCGGAGTCTTCATCGAGACCGTCCAGCTCGGGGAACGACAGAACGCATTCGATGGACCGCGTGGCTCCGGAGACGAGTTCTGTTTCGTCGGGCGGAAATGAAAATCGCGCGCCTGGACTTGCCGCTGCGAAGACGAAACGCCGAAGATCCGCGCCAGTGCTTGCAGCGCCGCTGTCTTGCCGGCTCCGTTCCCGCCGACCATCGCCGTGACGCCGGAATCTGGCGAAAAGGTCTCAGGCTCAAGGCCGAAGCAGCGGAAGTTCCTGACAGTGAGCGTCTCGATCTTCATCCTGTGCCCCCGATGAGTTTTCTCAAATCGGGCTGCTGTCCGCTGAGGCAGTCTTTGCCTTCGCTATCTCAGCGCATTTCTGCGACCCACACACTCTCACAAGAGCGACTTGTACTCGTTCATGAGCGTGGCGACCTGGAAGAGGCCCTGCGCCTCGGACTTGTGCACGAGGGCCGGTGCGTCGATCGCTGGGTTTTCGAACCGCTCCCGCATGCGCCGCAGCGCCAGAATGGCCTCTGGCGGATCAATTTCGATCGTGTCAGCGAGGAAGTCATCCGCCGAAATCGCGTCAATCGCATGTGGAGCAAGTACCTCCGCCGGAAAGTCTCCGAGATTGTCGGTCACGATCACCGAGGCTGAGGACGAGATTGCCGCGGCCAGGACGTGGTTGTCGTCTGGATCGGGCAGGTCGAGATTGCCCTCGAACACTTCGTACCCCGCCACAAGCGACTCCGGGAACGCTGCTTCAATTGATGCACGTTGCCTGGATCCATCTGTCGCCCCCTTTGTGATCTCAGAGATGGCTTTCTGGGTTTCATCGAGGATGCGCGCACTCCACCGTGGCCGGAACAAACCCGCTTCGGCCAAGCTCAGGATCATGTTCCGGCGCAATGCACCGCCCAGGACGCATGCATCAATCAGCGCGGTGAACCGGTCGGCGTGACCCTTCATACGAGCCCGTCTTCTGCATCCACCCGAGCGAGATCACCCAAGGCATCCGAGCGTGCCGCATCGCGTTTCTCCTTGTAGGCAAAGAGATCGTCCGCACGCACGCGCCGGTGTCGCCCAGTCTTCGTGAACGGGATGTCGCCCTCTTCCAGAAGTTTCACAAGGAAGGGACGAGAGACATTCAATAGGTCCGCGGCTTGCTGAGTCGTAAGCTCCGACTCGACCGGGATCATCCGAAACCCACGCCCGCTTGAGACAAGCCGGAGCACCTCGAGCAGCGACGCCGCAAGCGCGGGCGCCAATGTCACACTTTGAGCCTTCCCGCCATCGAGAGCGAGTGACAGCGTTGTCCGCTCACCTTCCCTGATCTGCGAGGCGACGATGGTTCTGAGTTGTTCGGCATTCCTGATCTCGACCTCATCAGGCAGTCGGTCAAGGAACGCGTCCTTCCCAAGGGCGATCATGACTTGCTCCAATTCGGTTTGCTGACACGCACGTAAGGCGGTTCTTTATTCGAATCAATCGAAATAGTCAAAATATTCGAAGTTGACGCCTGAAGCCTTGACGCAATCCCGCACGAATCTCTCAGGCCGCCGAACTCGGCTCCGACCAGCTGATGACCATGCCCGGCGAGATCCGCCAGATTGCCGTCACCGATCTCGGCCACGAAAAGCCGACCCTGCTGCTGAGCAACCAGATGGACGAGCCCGCGTCCAGGCTGGTCGACCGCTACGTCCGGCGCATGGTGATCGAAAACATCATCGCCGACGCCATCGACTTCTTCCACATGGACGCGCTCTCCGCCGCCGTGCCCATGCGCATCGATCTCGACGTCCAGCTCACGCTGATGGCGAGCAGCCTCTACAGGCTCCTCGGCATACGCGTCGGACAGGGCTTCGAAGTCGCGAAGGCGCGCACCATATTCCGCAAGCTCGTCAACGCCAGCGCGGCCATCAGGATCACCGAGGACGAGATCATCGTCACCCTGGGACGGCGCGCCAACAACCCGCTCCTGCTTGCCGCACGCTACGCCGAAATCGCCCAGCCAATCCCGTGGCTCGGAAACCGGACCCTCAGGATACGCTTCTCTTGAATGCCCGGGCGCACATTGTTCCCTTCAGTTGGGAATCGAGGCTAGATCAGGCTCCTCTCGCGAAACCCCGCAATGTCCTCGGCCGAATAGCCTGCGGCCTGCAGTATCTCGACGGTGTCGTGGCCCATGGGGGGGCAGGCTCGCGAAGCGTCATTGCCGCCAGCGCGGATCGGGGAACGCAACATCCGGAACTCCTCGCTGCCGTCAAGCGCCAAGGTTTCGATCTTCTCCTCTGCCTCCAGCCTGGAATCCTGGAGCGCGGCGCGGGGCGTGCGTATCGGCGCGACAGGGACGCGCCCCCGAAGCTCGCGCAGCCACGCATCGCTCGCCCTGGCCGACAATGCCTCGTCGAGGATGACCGTGAGTTCGTCGCGCCGGTCGAGCCGGTCAGCATAGGTCGCGAACCGAGGGTCCCGGGCGAGGTCCGGACGCCCAACGGCTTCACACAGCTCCGGCCAGAACTTCTCCTTGTTGCACATCACGTATATCCAGCCGTCCGACGTGCGGTAGAGTTGGCAGGGCACAAGCGAGACATGGGCCGAACGCGGCACGCGCAAGGGATCATAGCCTGAGTTCAACGCCCAGGTGTTGAGATAGCTGAGATTGTAGAGGGCGGTGTCGTAGAGGTTCACGTCGATGTCCCTACCCTGGCCGGTCGACCGTGCGGACAGGACTCCCGCTACGAGACCCAGTGCCATGTAGGTCCCTGCCATGAAGTCCACGACGGACATTCCCACTCGGGTTGGAGGTGCTTCGGGCTCGCCGGTGAGGTGGAAGTAGCCGGTCTCGGCCTGCATGAGGTAGTCATAGCCGGGCCAGTCGCGCCTCGGACCCTCGCGGCCATAGCCCGAGCAGTGAGCGCAGACGATGGCGGCGTTTGCCGATTTCAGGGCATCGTATGTCAGGCCAAGCTTCTCCGGGACGTCTCCGCGAAGGTTGTTCGCCACGGCATCCGCACCGACGACGAGTTGCCTGAAGATCTGTTGCGCCTCGGATTGGCCCAGGTCGAGCGTCAGGCTCTTCTTGTTCCGGTTGATCGACTGGAAGAAGAGGCTGTTGTCGTCGCCCTTGGCTCCTTCGACGAAGTAGGGGCCGAGAGCACGCGCGTAGTCGCCACCGGTATGCCGGTTTTCGACCTTGATAACTTCTGCACCGAGGTCGGCGAGGTGCTGGGTGCCGAATGGACCGGCCCCGTATTGCTCGACGGCGAGCACGCGCACTCCTTCGAGCGGCAGTCCCATGTCAGCCCATCCTCTCGCGGACAGCATCAATTGCGTGCCGCCCACGTTTCGATGCACAGCGGCAGCGGATCATGGTCGGGTGCGATCTTGGCACACGATTTTCCGACGCCCCTCTTTCGGCGTAGAGCGTATCGCAGTCAAGGGCCGGTGCATGCAGCTTGATCATCCCAATGTCATGGTCAGTGCCAGCTCACACGCTGACACCAGGCAAGTTGGAACGAAGCCGCGCCCGGGACGGGACAAGTCCTTGCACGCACTTGATAGATATTCTGAGCCAAAGACCATCTGGATCGAACTCTGAAGAGGTCGGACGGGCATCAAGGGTGGCCCGGCCGAAGTTCGCCAGGCCTCTTCGGTTTCTTTCTGCCGTTCCTTGATCCAGGCAATCATGTCGTTGCAGCCCGCAATATCACGCTGGATCGCCTCCCGTGCTTTCCCGCCGTCACCGCTACGCAGGCCGTCGAGCACGTCGTAGCGGGCGTGTTGTTCCATGGCCGCCTTTCCCAACGCTTCCAATTGGTAGATGCGCAGAATTGGCCCTTTCAGCGCCCACATGTTTTCCACGGTCGCATGCACCAATGGCATATCCGCAACAGCCATAAGGTTGCAATGGAACCGGCGATTGAGACGCGCTGCTCGTGTCGGGTTGCCACGAGCTGCTTCGACAAGCTGATTCTGAATGTCTTCAAGGCTCTTGTGCTGCTGGGGCGTGATCTTCTGTGCCGCAACTTCCGCGGCTTCGCCCTCGAGCGAAAACCCGATCCGCTGGATTTCGCGAAATTGATCGGGCGTCAGTTCCGGGACGTGAATAGCCGTGGCCGCCTTCATTTCGAGCGCCCTCGATGGCCTGATCGCGTCACCAGCGCATCGCGCTGCGGTCCGATCCGGAGACCGTCAGCCGGTGGAGCACGGTCATGAACGCCGCCCGCTCGACGTCGAACCGGTGCCGGCGGCCGACGAGCAGCGACCGGATCGTGTCCCGGCACCCGGTCTCCCGCCACAGCCGCTCGAAGACCAGGGCCGGGCCGATGGAGGCGACCCTGGCGTCCGGCTCCGCGCCGGCGCCCTCGGCAAGGACCATCAGGCGCTCGGCGAAGCGGGCGCCGGAACGCAGGAGCCGGTCGACGGCGCCGCTGGCGGCGAGCCTGTCGAGCCGGCCGAGCGTGGCGACGACCGTCTGCCTGACCCTTTTGCCCTCGCGGCGGTTCTGGACGATCTGGAGGCACTCGTGCGGGCCGGACCTCTTGACACGGACGAACATGGCGGCGCCCCCTTCGGGCACCACACATCCTGAAGAAGGATGCCATGCCCGCAATGCAAAGGGAAATCGCAACAATGACCGCCTGCTCTTCACATTTTCATGGCACGACAATCCTGCATGCCACCCCGGGACCGGAGTCCCAGGGCGCTGAATTTTTTGGAATCCGACTGCGGAGAACTCCAGGATCGAGGATTTGCTGTCGAAGACGGGTGATACAGGCTGTTTCGCAATGAGCAACGACAGTTCCGATACCCCGCGCAGCACAATTGGCGAGGTGACGGACCGCCCTGCCCAGGCTGAATCGATGCCTTCAGGTCCAGGCACGATCCGGCACTACCGGGTCGAGAAAGGGTTCGGTTTCATCGCGCGTTTTGGCGAGCCGGACGTGTTCTTCCACGTGATCGATCTTGTCGACGGGCAATTTTCGGTTGGGATCGGGGACAGCCGATGTGATCCCGCAAGGTGACAACTGGAAAGTCATGAAGAATTGCGACAACAAGTGACATCAAAATCCTCACTTGCTTGCAATGCTGTCATTCAACATTTATGCTATCAAGTGAAGATATGGAGGATGAAATGGCAACAATGACTGTTAGAAACCTGTCGGATGATGTGCATCGCCGCATCAAGTTTGTAGCGGGCCAACGCGGTATCAGCGCCGAGGCAGCAGCGCGTGAGCTATTGGACGAAGCAACGCGCCCTGCCGAAAAACTGGGTGATGTGGTTGTTTCGTTTGCGCGGCAACTCGACGTTGATTTCCCAGAAATCGAACGCTCTGACGAAACTTTGGAAGCGGCGGATTTCGGGTGATCGTACTGGACACAAACATAATCTCCGAGCCGAACAAACGCCTTCCGGCTCAGCAGGTAGTCGACTGGTTGAATAGCCAGCAGGCCCCGGCGTTGTTTACGACCACAATCAATGTGGCGGAACTTCGCTTTGGCATTGAGCGGTTGCCCGACGGGAAGAAAAAAACCGCGCTTTGGGCCGCACTGGATTTCACGCTGGGTAGGCTTTGCGCCAACCGTATTCTGTCCTTTGATCTGCCTGCGGCTGAAGAACTTGCGCGAATTAACACGCAATGCGAGGCGACAGGTAAGAAAATTGGTTTGGCGGACGCTCAGATAGCAGCGGTTGCCAAGGTCAACGGATTCGCCGTTGCGACACGAGACGCCACACCATTCGAACTTGCTGGCGTAACCGTCATTGATCCTTGGAAGTGGCCACAATGAGCAGCGCAAACACTCTGTCAACTATCGACAAGGCCGCCCGCTGAAACCGGGGTCGATTTGGGTAGGAGGGTGCGCCAGTCTATCTGGTGAATGTGCAGCGAGTGAAAGTCTCGCAGGAAGAAAAGGCTAACCACCAACTTTCACGTGCGCCGTGGAAAGGCGCGTCATCCTTGTGGGTGCGAATCCCACCCAACAGTTTGTCGCTTCGGCTGGTAGCAGCCAGGGCGGCTTACGGAGGTAACAATGTAAGCTGAAGCACTCTGGCAGAAGGGCCGCCTTGGGCGGCTCAGCGAACAGGCAGGCCGGAACGCAAGTGAACGCCGAGCAGGCCTTGAAACAGGCAATGGATCACGCCGCATGTCATCAGGCACAGCTGCGGCTGCCATCTGCTTCGCTCCGGCGTCGACATCAACACCATCCGGGCGTGGCTCGGTGACGTGTCGCTCGAAACCACCAACATCTACGTCGAATTCGACCTCGAAGCGAAGGAGGAGGCGATGAAGTCCACATGTCCCGGCGATCCCGGAGAGCGGCCGCGATGGAAGGCGAAAGGCGGCTTGCTTGAGCAGTTGAAGGCAATCTGAAGGCGAGATCTTATGTCGGGCAGTCCCGGAGAAGGCTTCGTGCCGGCAGCGGGTCGCGATCGCTGCCCGACATAAGAAGCTGCGCTACATAAGGAATGAAGGGCTCGATTTTTGAGTTCGAGAGCGGGATCATCCGTGCCCGGATGCTCGGGGCGTTGCAGGAGAAGGCGCGTCGCGGCGAACTACGCATCAACGTGCCGGTCGGGTATGTCTGGTACCGCGAGACGGACGGCCCCGTCCTCGATCCCGACCTGCGGGTTCAGGAGGCCATCGGGCTGATCTTCGCCCGGTTCCGCGAACTGGGCAGCGCGCGGCAGGTCACGATCAGGTTCCGGGCGGACGAGATCCTCTTCCCACGCACGTTTGGTCAGGGAACGGTTCGGGAATGGCGGCAGCTCACCTACAGGAACGTCGTTACCATATTGAAGAACCCCTTCTATGCGGGCGCCTACGCCTGGGGAAAGACGGGCCAGAGAACATCCCTCGTCAACGGGCGGCCCCGCAAGAGCTCCGGCCACGGCAAGCCGGTCGA
This sequence comes from Boseongicola sp., assembly GCA_028824715.1. Taxonomy (GTDB): domain Bacteria; phylum Pseudomonadota; class Alphaproteobacteria; order Rhodobacterales; family Rhodobacteraceae; genus JAJEFO01. The sequence goes on from JAPPCV010000011.1 coordinate 73,653, forward strand.
ACAGTGGGTCTTGATCCGGGACCACCACGACGGTTACATCGACTGGGCCGAGCACGAGCGCAACCTGGCCCGTCTGGCGGCCAACTCGCACGGCAAGAGCGGCGGTTCCAAGTCCGGGCGAGGCGGCCGGGCGCTGCTCGCCGGGCTCCTGTCTTGCGCGCGTTGCGGTCGGCGCCTGCAGGTGGCCTATTCCGGCGGCTCCACGGGGCGAGCCGTTTACCAGTGCAGGCAGGGCTTCGGCGAAGGGAAGCCGAGCTGTCAGGCCATGGCCGCGAAACGAGTCGACGCCGTCCTTGCCGCCGAGGCCATCCAGGTGACGCGGCCCTTGGCGGTCGAGGCCGCGCTGGAGGCGGAGCGGATGCTTGGGGAGACACTGGCGAAACAGCGCAAGGTGCTGGAACTCGAGCTGCAGCAGGCCCGCTACGATGCCTCGCTCGCTGAGCGCCGCTACGCCGCCTGCGATCTCGACAACCGGCTGATCGCGGCGCAGCTCGAGACGCGCTGGGAGGAGGCGCTCCGACGGGTCGCGGATTGCGAGGCCCGCAACCGGCCGGCACCGGAGCCGGCCACGGACACGCGGGGCTTCACGAGCCTCGCGGACGATCTCGAGGCCGCCTGGAACGCGCCGACGACCACCATGCGCGCGCGCCAGCAGCTCCTGCGCACCCTGATCGCCGACATCGTTGCCGATGCGTGCGAGAAGACGCGATCGAAACAGCAGCGCTCCGTGTTTTTGAGACACTGACCCTGACATGAGAGATCGAATCTGGGCGTCTGTCAGTGGCATCGGACTTTCGCGTTGTCCAACATCTGTCCAACAATACGACGCGATCTATGGTTCGTGGTGAGTCGGCATGTTCAGCGGCCCAAAAAAAACTACCAAGCAAAAACATTGCTTTATGGTGATCTTGAGGAAATATGAGAAACCCCATTGGAGCGGGCGATGAGATTCGAACTCACGACCCTTACCTTGGCAAGGTAATGCTCTACCCCTGAGCTACGCCCGCGCTCCGTTTGGTGGAACGGGGATATTGATGTTGAATGGCTTCTGCAAGCGGAAACCGCCAACCAAATGCGGCAAATTGCAGGACATGCGCACACATGCCGCAATGCGCCGATCGAGATCGAGACCACGGGTCACGGTGCATGCTGAATTCGAGCGGACGGTCCCAAGGGCGTGGTGGCGTGACACTGGTTCGGCCTTCGCATTCCGCGTCCGCGCTACGTGTCAAGCGCCTCGAGAATTATCCCGCGCAGCTTGTCAGCAACAACATTCGGCCTGTGACGGGTCATCGAAACGTGCCCAAGCCCCTCCAGTTCGTGGAACACGCCTTTCGGGGCGAGGTCGGCGACCACCTTGCACATGGACGGCGCGGTCTGGACGTCTTCGGAAAAGCTGATGACATGCATCGGAACCGGGCATGTCTTCAAGGCTTCACGGCAGTCGAAGTCGAGGCAGGCTTGCCATTGATCGATCAAGTCCTGCGGATCACGGTCCGCGAAACGGGTCGTGTAGGCTTCCTTGACCTTCTCCCAAAGCTCCGGGTCGTGCAGCGCCTTGGCCGGGAAAGCGTAGGGGGCGTAGTGCGGTGCGAGGAAATACTCAGGCAGGGAAATGCCGTCCTTCCGGAGGTCGATCTCCGCCTGCATCCAGTCCTTGGTGAAGCCGTCGATGAAGGCAGCGGTTCCCATGGGAATGGCCAGGCGGACTTTCTCCGGAAAATCTATGGCCACCTGTTGGGTCACGAGACCCCCAAGGGAAAGGCCGCAGACGACCGCGCTTCCGTCGCAATGCGCGTCGATCACGGCCGCGCAGTCGCGCGCAAAGTCCGCGATCGTCCACGGGGCCGGCGGCGAGGTCGTCTTTCCCGCGCCGCGCGGGTCGTAGGAGACGCAGCGGAAAGCGTCCGACAGGAGCGCGAACTGCTGGGAATAGCTTTCGGCAGTCGCATCTCCTCCAGGAATGAAGACAACGTCCGGCCCGTGGCCGTCGATGACCACGCGCATGGCGACTTCGTCATTCGCAAAGTGATGGATTGCCGCCTTCGGGCCAAAGTCGGGAAATGCGCCCACCGCTTCTCTCCTCACACAAGATCCCGAGGCACATCCTCGTTCCATTGCCGTTCGGCCACGATTCCGTCGGCATCGCGCGCGACAAGACTGGCTTCGATTCGCCAGCAATCTCGCAATGCGTGCACGCTGACTTCGGTCCTCACCTCTGCCTTCCAGTCACCGCGCGAATAGGACTCGCACCAGTGGCAGGTCCCGATGGCGGAATTCGGATCTTCGGGATGGACATGGAATCGCTCGCTGCTGCTGCGCTTCACCGTGAGGCCGGTATGCATGTGTGTCGCGGATCCGGCGTCGCTGCTTCGCGAGTACGTCTCGCCGCCCGTGCAAAGGTCGATATCGCGTCGCCGGTCGTATTGGCTTCGGGAATGCAGCTTGATCGGGGCAGGACTGGCGCCCTCCGGAGGCGGAAACAGGGCCAGCTCTTCGTCGCTGTCACGAGTCGGGCGAACCGGCAGGTCAAGCCTTGCGCTTCCGGGCTCGATCCTGAGTGTCGCCTTCTCGATAGACGGCCAGATCACTGGCCACAGGGCCGTGGACAGCGCGAGACGAAGCCGCTGGCCCTTGTCGACACGTTGCCCGCAGGCGTTGAGTTGAATCGTTACTGGCTGTGGCTGCGCCAACGGCATTGGCTCGGGACTTGCGTGGCTTGCCCTGTGGGTCAGGTTCAGGACTCCGTAGCTGACGAGGGTCGCGCGGCCATCCTCGCGCACGGCCGAGAGGACGGCCGCGACATTCGCCTGATGTGAGGCGCTTGCGACTTCTGCGTGAAATTGCGGAAAGCCAAAGAGATCGACATTTTCGTCGAGAACGTCCGTCTCGAAGATCGTCATCAAGCCGGCCTCGCCGTTCTGGTCCAAGGGACCGTCGGGAACCGCCCCGTACCCGCACCATGCGCCCGACGTCCATCCGGCAGTCTCTGCTGAGGAAATCGTGATGGCCTTCCTCGATGGCGTGCCCGTCAGCCCATTCTCCCCCGGGTGAAGGGAGAGAACTTCCATCCCGCCGCCATTCCATCCGGGTTCCGCCACCCAACGACCGGGCCGGTCTTCGTGGCGCGGTGACGGTGCCAAAGCAGAGTTGATCCAGGCACGGAGTTGCGGTTCGTCCATTATGCCGGTGTCGATGTCCTTGAGATGCTGGTCCCACCAGCGAAGGCATTCCTGCAGGAAGCCGATGCGCGGCCCGGGCTTCGCGAAGTGCGGATACTTGTGGGCCCATGGCCCGATCAGGCCTTTTTTCGGGCCCGGCAGGTGCTCCAGCAGACGGAAAATGGCATTGGTGTAGCCGTCCGCCCAGCCACCAACCGCATAGACTGGCACCTCGATGTCGGCGTAGTTCTCACAGACCGAGCCGTGAGCATAAAACCCGTCCCGCCGCTGGTGCCGAAACCAGTCGAGCATCCACAGCCCGTTGTTTTCAAGCCGCTCCGCCCACATTTCCCGCCACCGGTCTCCCACGATTGCGGGATCGGGAGGCGTGTTGCAGATCGAGAAGGCCGTGGCCCCCCAGCTCAGCTTGTCGGTCAGCATGCAGCCGCCCATGAAGTGGATGTCGTCGGCGTAGCGGTCGTCAGTGGAGCAGAGCGATATGACCGCGCCCAGCGCTTCCGGACGTCGGGCCGCGACCTGAAGCCCGTTGAACCCGCCCCAGCTGATCCCGATCATTCCGACCTTTCCGGAACACCAGGGCTGGGCGGCAAGCCATTCGATCACGGCCAGGCAGTCGTCCTGTTCCTGCCTGAGATACTCTCCGAGGCAGACGCCTTCGCTGTCGCCCGTGCCGCGCATGTCGACACGAACGCCCGCATATCCATGGCCCGCAAAATACGGGTGGGTCAGGTGATCGCGCTCGACCGTTCCGTCACGCTTGCGATAGGGCAGGTACTCGAGGATTGCAGGCACCGGATCCGTTTCCGCGTCAACAGGAAGCCAGATTCGGGCCGCGAGCCTTGTTCCGTCAGGCATCGGGATCCAGGCGTTCTCGATTTCGCGGACCTCGCGCGGGAACTCGGTCCGGACTTCTGAACTCTCCAACATTGCTCACATCCCGTTTCGCGGAATCGAGTGATCCCACTGCACATGGTGGAATTCCTCCTCGCCATCCCAGCAGGTCACGGAGGCGCGGAGGAGGAAGTCCGTTTTCGTGGCTGTCATTTCAGAGCTGGTCTTGATCCGGACATTCCAGTCATCGCGCACGAAGCTGCTTTCCTGGTCCATCTGCGCATGTGCCGAAAGAGGGTCTTCCGGATCGATCCGATAGACTCTATCCGAAACGTCGCCCATCTCGGTGCCGGTTTCGTCGAGGCGCAACCGCCCCACGGGGCCGAACACGCCGCCGTCGAGAAAGAAGCGGGCGGCATGCTCGCCGGTTGTCAGGTCGACGTGGAGCGACCTTTCCATTGAACCTTCCCTGACAGTAGTGATCGGGCGCTTCCTGTCCGAGGGCGTTGGCTCAGGAAAGACGCGAGGTTGATCTGCCACGGCACGGCGGACTGGAAGCGCCAGCGCCGAACGGCCGGGCGTGACGGTCAACGTGACCGGCTCCGGCGCAGGCCAGAGGATCGGCCAGTAACAGGTTCCCACGTGCACGACGAGCCGGTGACCTCTTGCCAGCCGGTAGCCGATGCCGTGCAACGGCACCGTGACCGTCATTTCCACATCCGGAACCACCGGTTCGGGAGCGGTGTCGGAAACGCGATGCGCGAGATTCGCGAATCCGCGCGTGATCAGTGTCTGTGCGCCGTCCGGCGATTCGTCGGCGAGCAGCGCGGCAACGAATCCCTGCTGCCGGTCCGCGGATGCGGTGAGGTTGAGCACGGCCTGGCCAAGTATGTCGATCGGGGCGTCAGTCGGTTCTGACCGGAAACTCAGCGCACCAGCCGCATCGACGCGGCAGTCAACGGGCATGTCCCCCGGGATCGCGAACGAGCACATGTCCCCGCCCGCCGAACCGAAGGTCTGCGGCGAACATACGTACATTGCGCCGCCGTATTCGGCGGCCGGCCCAAGCCGGCCCTCGTTCAGCCAAAGCGTCTCGATGCTCACGTTTGGCGAGGGCCAGGCGGCTTCCTCGACCCAGGCGCCGGCGCGCTCCTCGCGGGAGCCGGCGGGAGGTGCCGAGTCCTGAAGGTAGAACCGCAGGCGCGGTTCGTCCATCAGGCCGGTGTCGATGCCCTTGAGGCAGTGATCCCAGAAGCGGATGACCTCGCTCACGAAGTCCATGCGGGGTCTTGGCAGGCCCTCGTGGGGATAGAGATGCGCCCAAGGTCCCATGAGCACCTTGACCGGGCCCTTCAGGCGTTCGGCGATCCGGAACGGCGTGTCGCGGAAGAGATCGGCCCAGCCGCCGAAGAAATAGACCGGAATCTCGACATCCGCGTAATTCTCCGAGATCGAGCCCCGGCGCCACATGTCGTCGCGGGTCTGATGCTCCAGCCATTGAGCGGGCCAGAATGTCATCGCGTCCAGGCGCCCTTTCCACATGTCGCGCCAGCGATCCTCGCCGACGATCGCCGGATCCGGCGGCATCGCGTTGTAGAGCTGCATGATCGAGCCCCACCAGAAATTGTCGTTGGCAAGCACGCCTCCGTAGAAGTGGATATCCTCCAGCCAGCGATCATCGGTTCCCATGACGGGCGCGATTGCCTTGAGTGCCGGAGGACGCTTCGAAGCGACCTGAAGGGACGTGTAGGCGCCCCAGGACTTGCCGAACATGCCGACGTTCCCGTCGCACCATGGCTGTTCGGCGATCCACGCGATCACGTCGACCCCGTCCGTCATCTCCTGTTCCGAGTACTCGTCCAGCATCACCCCTTCGCTGTCGCCTGAGCCTCGCATGTCGACCCTGATCGCCGCGTAGCCGGCATCGGCGAAGTGCGGGTGCATGCTTTCGTCGCGCATCCGGGTCCGGTCCCGGCGTCGATAGGGAATGTATTCCAGGATGCAGGGCACGGGCGAGCGCTTGGCCTCGTCCGGCAGCCAGAGCCTTGCAGCAAGGCGAATGCCGTCGGGCATGGGAATCCATACGGTCTCGATGATCTTGGTCATTGCGTCACCTCAAGTTCCGGAGGCCTTGCGCCAGGTTCAAGCGGCGTGTGGCACGCGACCCTCCTTGTCCTGCCTTGGACGAATTCCGGGGCTTCGGACTTGCAGCGCGCTGCGACCCACGGGCAACGGGAATGGAATTCGCATCCGGCAGGTCTTGCAAGAAGCGACGGAACTTCGGCAGGCAGGGCGATGCGATCGCGCGCCTTGTCCGGGTCCGGCTCGGGATTGGCCGAGAGAAGAGCCGCCGTGTACGGATGGCGCGGTGCGCGGAAGACCTCATCGGTGTCGCCCACCTCGACGAAGCGCCCGAGATACATGACAGCCATCCGGTCTGCCACGTGATGCACCACATGCAGGTTGTGAGTGATGATGATCATTGCGAGGCCAAGGCGCTCGCGGAGATCGTTCAGGAGATTCAACACCTCGCCCTGCACCGACACGTCGAGTCCAGCGGTGGGTTCGTCCGCGATGATGAGAGCGGGGTTCAGTGCGATCGCGCGCGCCACGCCGACCCGCCGTGCCTGGCCACCTGACAGCTGATGCGGATAGCGGTCTGCAAACTCCGGAGTGAGCCCGACCAGCGACAGGAGCCGAGGGACTTCAACGCTTGGGTTCTTGTCGACGATTTCGTGAATGCGGAACGGTTCAGCTATCAGGTTGCCGACCTTCATGCGTGGGCTGAGCGAGCCGACGGGATCCTGGAACATCATCGACATGCGCCGCCGCAAGGGTTTCATCGCTCGTCCACCGAGCGTGTCGATGCGTTCTTCGCCGAACCGGATCGATCCGGCGGAAATGCCCTGAAGCCCGTTGATCGCGCGCGCCAGAGTGGTCTTTCCAGATCCGCTTTCGCCCACGATCGCGAATGTTTCGCCTGCATGGAGATCGAAACTCACGCCCGCCACTCCCAGGATCGAGCGTCGGCGCATCAAGGGGCCGACTTCGAACGTCACTTCGACGTCGCGGACTTCGAGAATCCCGCTCATCTCGCCTCCGCCAAAATGCACCGGGCCACATGTCCTGTCTCGACAGCAACATCGGGCGGGACCTTGTCGCAGGCATCGACACGTTGATCGCAGCGGGTTGCAAAGACGCAGCCGGGCGGCCTTTGCCTGAGATCCGGGATTTCGCCAGGAATGGTTGGCAGGTGCCGCGTGCGCCCGGATTGCCGTGCCGGATCGCACTCAAGCAGGCGTCTGGCATATGGATGGCGCGGCGAGTGAAACACCTGCCGCGTGGATCCGCGCTCCACGACTTCGCCTGCGTACATCACGACGACATCGTCACAGAGTTCGGCGATGACGCCGAGATGATGCGATATGAAGAGGACCGAACATGCGATGTCCTGCTGTAGCTCCCGAAGGAGCTCGATGGTGGCCACTTCGAGCGTGGCATCCAGCGCGGTCGTCGGTTCGTCCGCGATCAGGAGCGCGGGCTTCATCATCAGTGCCATGGCGATCGCGACCCGCTGCCGCATCCCGCCTGAGAACTCATGTGGATACCGCGTGAGCGCGGCCTGCGCGTCGGGGATCCGTACCTGGCGCAACATTGCCTCCGACCGCGCGTCCTTCTCGCTGCGCGAACGGCCGGACCGATATTGAATGTTCCGCATCTGGCGGCCGACCGAGAGAACCGGGTTCAGGGCTCCCATCGGATCCTGGAAGACCGTCGAAATGCGCTGGCCCCGGAGTTCCTGCATTCTGGCGGGACCGAGCCTCGTGAGGTCTTCGCCCTCGAACGTGATGCTGCCGGCGTCGACACTTCCGTTGTCTGCCAGAAGCCCAAGGATCGCGTTTATCAACGTGGACTTGCCGCAACCCGATTCCCCAACGACGCCGACAATGCGCCTCTCGGGAACTTCGAAGGAAACGTTTTTCAGGGCGTGCAGCTGGCCGCCTTCGGTCGAGAACGTGACGTTCAGGTCCTTGATCGCGAGGACAGTCATACGCGCCTCTTGAGGCGAGGATCGAAGAGATCACGCATCGTTTCTCCAAGGAACGTGAACCCGAGCGTGGTCAGGATGATTGGCAGTCCTCCCGCAACAGCGATCCATGGAGTGTCGCGGATTGCCGTGAAGCCGTCATTCAGGATGGAGCCCCAGGATGGCGTGGGCGGGCGGACGCCCAGTCCGAGAAAGCTCATTCCCGCTTCGATGGCGATCACGACGGGGATGTCCATGGACGCAAGGATCAGGAGGGGGCTGATCACGTTGGGCATGATGTGATGGCGCAGGATGCGCACGGTGCCTGCCCCCATGCTCTGTGCGGCCGTGACGAATTCCGACCCCTTCAGCGCAAGTGTCTGGGTGCGGATTATTCGGGCATAGCCGGGCACGTTCACCAGGACGACCACGATCACGACCGCGGTAAGGGACGGGCCGAACAGCGTGACCAGGGCAAGCGCCAGCATGACCGTGGGGAAGCTCTTGATCGAGTCGAAGAGCAGGAGCATCACGGCGTCCAGCCAGCGCGGGCCATAGCCTGCGACGAGTCCCAGAACGACCCCGATCGCCAACGATGTGGCCGTCGCGAAGAGCGCGACGGAAAGGGCGATTCGCCCGCCGTGAAGCACGCGGGAAAACAGGTCCCGTCCCAGGTGATCGGTGCCGAGCAGGTGATCGAGGGATGGCGCCTGGAACCGGTCGCGCGGAGAGATTCGCGAGGGATCGTATGAGGTGAGAAGGTCGGCGAACACTGCCCCGCCCACCATCAGGAGGACCAGCGCAATGCCGAATGCGCCGAGGGGCTCCCTCAACACGCGCATCATCGTGCGCGTCCGCTCGTTCCCGCGGAGATCAGAGACGGCTGCGAACACGGGGATCCAGGGCTCCTACGATCAGGTCGGCCACGAGATTGAGAAGGACGAAGAGGATTGTGGTGACCAGCACGGCGCCGGTCACGAGCGGGTAGTTGCGGGTGAGGATCGCGTCATAGACGAGCTTGCCCACGCCGGGACGGGCAAAGACGATCTCCGCAAAGACCGCGGACGACAGCATCTGCCCGATTCCGACTCCCAGCAGCGTCACGGTTGGCAGGATGGCGATGGTCAATGCGTAGCGGTACGTGATCATGCGCTCCGGCAGGCCGAATGCACGCGCGGTCCTGATGTGCTGCGATTCCAGAACCTCGAGCATCGAGGCCCGTACCATGCGTGCGATGTAGCCAACCCAGCCAAGTCCCACCGCCAGGGACGGAAGGATCAGGTGAACGAGCTGGTCCCCGATGTCGCCAGGCTCGCCGGCGCCGATGGCAGGAAGCCAACGCAGGGCGACCGCAAAGATCAGAAGGGCGTAGATGGCCACGACGAAGGATGGTACCGCGATGACCGCCACCGACAGGACACCCACTATTCGGTCAGCCATCGTTCCGCGCTCGACCGCCGCCCAGCAGCCGAGTGGAATGCCGAGCGCTACCGACCAGCTGATTCCGCCAAAAATGAGTGCGAGCGTGTACGGAAGCTGTTCCATGACCACTGTTGCGACCGGGCGGTCTGACAGCACGTCGCGTCCGAGATCGCCCTGCCATGCCGCGGAAAAGAAGTTCCAGAACTGGACCCAGACGGGCTTGTCGAGCCCCATCTTGATCCGAAGCCCTTCCCGCATGGCGTCTGTTGCGCGCGGACCGAGGGCCACGGCAGCTGGATCGCCGGGAACGAGATAGATCATGCAGAACAGGAGGAGCATCGCCACCGAGACGATGACCACGGCAAGACCAAGGCGTTTGGCTGAGTATCGCAACATGGGACAGGGTGCTCGGGCGGGGCCTATGCCGCGTCAGGCAGGCGTGAACCGGAAAGGGATGGATTGACCATCCTGTACCAGGTTCCGTCTGGGCCCTTCATGGAAACTCACCTTGGACTCCTTCTCAAGTGCTTCAAGTGTCGCGCAACGTTTCGGGCGGAGCGTTCGCTCACTCAAGCGATTCGTCGGCACGCCGGCAGCATGTGCACGTGGATAGTGACACAGAAATTGCGGTTGAGAAGGGAAGCCCACGCAAAACCCTGCGGCTTGAGCGGATTTCCTCCGCTCATCGGGTGAATTTGCGGCCGAATTCCCGGGAAACGGGGCCTGCCCGGCATGACGGGCCTGCACAGGCAACAGCCAGGAGTTCGTTCCCTGTCCCGGTTCCCGAACGTGCCTCGATTTGCGGGAACCCACCTACGTCCGAATTGCGGCGAATTTCCGCACCGACCCTGAACTCCCGGTTGCAGCCGGCATCTGTTGGCGCGACCGTTGCGGGTTGCGGACGGAGGGCCCGGTTGCGGCGTGAGCGGCAAGAGCTAGACTGGCTTTCCCTGACGAACTCCCCTGGACATCATTCTGCGCTTTTCGGCCATGGTTTCGCGTCGCTGCTGTTCGATGCCCAATCTGAAAGATCGCTCGACGAAGTCGATGTGATCGAGAGCCGCCTTTTCGGCCCGGGTCTCGTCGCCCTCGATGACCGCCTTGCCCAGCTCCAGGTGCTGCTCCAGGAGTCTCTGGCCCGACCCGTCGATCGTTTTCAGGAAATCGCGGTTGTAGAACACGCCCTGCCGCGTGAGTTCGTAGATCGACGCCATCATGTGAATCAACGTCGCGTTCTGGCTGGCGTCGACGATCGCCGCGTGCAAGGCGAAATCAGCCTCGCGGGCGGCTTCGGCATCCTGCTCGCTCCATGCCCTCTCTGTCTCGGCAAGGATTTCCCCGATTCTCTCCTTGTCGGCCCGTGTCGCGCGGCGTGCCGCCAGCCGGGCGGCAAACCCCTCCTGCTCGCGCCGATATTCAAGGTAGTCGAAGAACGTATGTTCGTTGCGCCCGTAGAGCGCCAGAAGGGCTGGCAGCATGGCCTGACCGGTCAGCGGCGAGACGAACGTGCCCTCGCCATGCCGGGTGGAGACAAGCCCGCGTTCCTCAAGGACCTGCAATGCCTCGCGCAGTTTCGGGCGGGACACGTTCAGCATGTCGGCGAGGTCGCGCTCCGACGGCAGCCTGCGCCCCTGCTTCAGGATGCCCGAGGCTATCAGGTCCTCGATCTGCGTAACGACGGCATCTGCCAGCGAGTCATGCCCGACAGGTTCGAAGATTGCCGTGGATGCCATTGCAAGCTCACCTCGCTGACTGGATGTCACGAACTATCTGGTTCAGGAAAATAACCACCTGTCCAGAAATTTCAAGCTGTTCTAGTCGTTGTCGGTATGTCGCTCAATATACTGTTAATAAAGGACTTTTTATACGAAGATCACGACGGGCTGCTATCCGCCCGGTGTGGCGACGGCACGTGTCCGGCTAACTCTCCAGCCAGATTCGACGCTAAGTGGTAAAGAAAGTTGTTGACTTATGTTAGTTGTAAAGAATATTTACCACTAGTAAGGCGTCGGGAAATCCTGCGCCCTGTGAACGGAACGCACGTTCCTAACCTTTCTGGAGGAGACTTCCATGAAAACGACCCTGACAAGCCTCGCCCTGGCTGCCAGCCTGATCGCTGCGCCGGCGGTTGCGGCCGACAAGCTTCTGTTGAAGACCCCAATCGCGTTCTCGACCGCGCTGCCAGGACTCGGCTCTCCGATTCCACGCGTTGCCGAACAGCTCGACCTGATGTCGGGCGGCACGTTGAAGATGAAAGTGTACGAACCGGGCGAACTGGTTCCGCCGTTCGAGATCCTGGACGCCGTGTCGACCGGCAAGATCAACTCGGGCTACACGACCGCCGGCTACTGGGCGGGCAAGATCCCGGCCGCGCCGCTCTTTTCCGCCGTTCCGTTCGGTCCGGAGGCGGGCGAATACATGGCCTGGATCTACTACGGAAACGGCCTGTCACTGTACCAGGAGATGTACGACCAGGCGGGCTACAACATCCATGTCATCCCGTGCGCCATCATCGCGCCAGAAACCTCGGGCTGGTTCGCCAACGAGATCGATTCGCCGGCCGACCTGGAGGGTCTGAAGATGCGATTCTTCGGCCTTGGCGGCAAGGTCATGCAGAAGCTCGGCGTTGCGACCTCGCTGCTGCCCGGCGGCGAGATCTTCCCGGCCCTGGAAAAGGGCGCCATCGACGCGACCGAGTTCTCGATGCCCGCCATCGACGCGCGCCTTGGTTTCCACAAGCTGGTGAAGTTCAACTACTTCCCGGGCTGGCACCAGCAGGCAACCCTGTTTGAGCTGATCATCAACAAGGACGTCTGGGCCGAAGTCAACGAAACGCACAAGGCGATCATCGAGAACGCCTGCAAGGCATCGATGACCGACAGCTTCGCCGAGGGCGAGGCGATCCAGCATGCGGTGCTGATCGACAATGTCGAGAACAACGGCGTGACCATCATGCAGTGGTCACAGGAAATGCTCGACACCTACCGGTCCACCTGGGAGGCAGTCGCTGCCGAAGAGGCCGCCAACGACGAGTTCTTCGCCAAGGTTCTCGCGGACATGAACGAGTTCCGCGACGGCTACCAGCTCTGGAAGCAAAACGCCTTCCTGCCGCGGAAGTAGCAACCTCGGGTTCCGGGGCGACAGGTCTCGCCGCCCCGGATCGCCAATTCACGCAAGCTTCGGTAACGTGTGAGCACCCGTCGGCGCTTGTGCCTTCCGGACGGGATCGAGAGAGGATACGGACATGGCAGCGAACGCACCGAAGGACCCGGTAGGGACGTACGAGGGGCTGCTCGAGCACGAGGAGCCCGACCGCCAGAAGATCGCGGTTGCCATCGACCGGGGGGTCAAGACGATCGGCCATGTCGTGATGTGGGCGAACGTTCTCTTGATCGCCGCGATCTTCGCACAGGTTTCGCTTCGCTACCTGTTCAGCCAGAACTATCCCAAGCTCGACGAGATCCAGTGGCATTTCTACGGGCTGGTGACGATGATCGGCATATCCTACGCTCTGGTCTCCGACAGCCACGTGCGGGTCGACGTGCTGCACATGCAGCTCAGCCGCCGGGCCCAGCGGATCATCGAGGTTCTCGGCATCCTGACGCTCCTGGTGCCGTTCCTCTACCTGATGATCGATCAGGGCTACGACTATTTCTACGAAAGCTGGCGCGTGAACGAGCGCTCCGACAGCCCAATCGGCCTGCCCGCCCGCTGGGCGTTCAAGGCCATCATTCCGATCAGCTTCGTCCTGCTTGCGCTTGCCGCGCTTGCGCGGCTGCTTCACGACGCCCATGCGCTCTGGCACGGTCCGGCGTCGGAGCGCGAGGGTGCCCGGCTGCGCAGGATCGTGCTTGTGCTGCTCGGCTTCGCCGCAGTCTGCGTGGCGCTGACATTCCTGGTGGAGACCACCGAGGAAAAGCTCGTCATCGCGATGTTCCTGACGTTCATAGCGCTGCTCTTTACCGGCTATCCGGTCGCCTGGGTGCTGGCCGGTGTCGGCGTTGCCTTCTGTGGACTGGCCTATCTCTTCGACAACGACCTCATGCTCTGGACGGGGCTGGAAAGCACCTTCACCGGGCTCGACTACCTGACACTCGGCGCGGTGGTGAACAGGGTCTACGCGACGATGTCAAACGCCGTCCTCGTCGCGCTGCCGATGTTCATCTTCATGGGTCTCATGCTTGACGAAAGCGGCGTCGCGGAGCGGCTGATGAGCTCGATGCAGCGGCTCTTCGGAACCGTTCGGGGCGGCCTGGCGATGACCGTCACGCTGATCGGGATCATCCTGGCCGCCTCTACCGGGATCATCGGTGCATCGGTCGTGCTTCTGGGCGTGCTTTCGCTGTCGTCGATGATGCAGCAGAAGTATCAGCCGACCCTGGCGGCGGGCGTCGTCTCGGCAAGCGGCACCCTGGGAATCCTGATCCCGCCATCGATCATGCTGGTGATCATGGCTGACCAGATGGCGCTGTCCGTCGGTGACCTGTTCATGGCCGCCGTGTTCCCCGGGGTGATCATCGGCGCCCTGTACCTCATCTACATTTTCGTTCTGGCCCTGGTCAGGCGCGACGCCGCCCCGGTGCCCGAGGGGGCGGTGCGGCCGGACTGGCGCGCGGTTCGGGACGTGCTGGTCGCGGTCATCCCGACCCTGGCGCTGATTCTCGCAGTGCTTGGCTCGATCTTTGCCGGGCTGACCACGCCGACGGAGGCCTCGGGAATCGGCGCTCTCGGCGCAACGCTTCTGGCTCTCGGCTATCGCCAGCTGACCATGCAGAAGCTTTGGAACGTGCTGGTCGCCTGCTTCAACACGACGGCCTACATCTTCGCGATTTTCCTCGGCGCCACCGTCTTTTCCTACGTCCTTCGCGAGCTGGGCGGAGACGAACTGATCGAGCATCTGGTGCAATCCACGGGCCTCGGTGCCAACGGCACCGTGATCTTCATCCTCTTCATCGTGTTCCTTCTGGGCTTCGTGCTTGACTGGATCGAGATTTCGCTGATCGTGCTGCCGCTCATGCGGCCAATCGTCAACGGGCTGGGCATGGACATCCCGGGATTCGGCGTGATCGATGAACCGGTGCTTGTCTGGTTCGTGATCCTCGTCGCGGTGACGTTGCAGACCTCGTTCCTGACGCCGCCCGTGGGGTTCGCGCTGTTCTACCTCAAGGGCGTCTGTCCGCCCGAGATCAAGCTGATGCACATCTACCGCGGCATCGTCCCCTTCGTGATCCTGCAACTCATCGGACTGGCGCTGGTCTTCTACTGGCCGACGCTCGCCACCTGGCTGCCCTCCGTGGCCTACTAGGGAACCGGACCCATGCGGCTCAAGGACTGCCATAACTTTCACGACTTCCGGCGACTGGCCAGGCGCCGCCTGCCGGGGCCGATCTTCGACTACATCGACGGCGGTGCCGATGATGAAGTGACGATGGCCGAGAACAGGCGCGCATTCGACCGCTGCGACCTGCTGCCGTCGGTCCTGCGTGGCGTGTCAGATGTCGACATGTCGGTCACGGTGATGGGCCAGAAACTGGACATGCCGGTCTACTGTTCGCCCACGGCGCTGCAGCGGCTGTTCCACCACCAGGGAGAGCGTGCGGTCGCGGCGGCGGCGGAGAAGTTCGGCACGATGTTTGGCGTATCCTCGCTCGGTACCGTGTCGCTGGAAGAGCTGCGGCAAAAGCACAAGAACCCGCAGGTCTACCAGTTCTACTTCCACAGGGACCGCGGCCTGAACACGGCGATGATGCAGCATGCGAAGGGCGCCGGTGTCGAGGTGATGATGCTGACGGTCGACTCGATCACCGGCGGCAATCGTGAGCGCGACCTCCGTACCGGGTTTTCGATCCCCTTCCGGCTGACCCTCGGCGGCATGATCCAGTTCGCGATCAAGCCGATGTGGGGCATCAACTACGTGACGCATGAGCGCTTCAGCCTGCCGCAGCTGGAAGGGCATGTGGACATGAGCGGGGGGGCCAGTTCGATCGGCGGATACTTCACCGAGATGCTGGATCCATCGATGACCTGGGACGACGTGACCGAGATGGTCCGCGACTGGAACGGACAGTTCTGCCTGAAGGGAATCATGACCGTCGAGGACGCCCGCCGTGCCGCCGAGATCGGCTGTACCGGCATCGTGCTCTCGAACCATGGCGGTCGGCAGCTCGACGGATCGCGTGCGCCACTGGACCAACTGCCCGAAATCGTCGATGCCGTCGGCGATCGTCTCGACGTGATGATGGACAGCGGCATTCAGCGCGGCACGCATGTGCTGAAAGCGCTGTCGTTGGGGGCGAAGGCCGTGGGCATCGGCCGTGGGTACCTCTTCCCGCTCGCCGCCGCGGGACAGGTCGGGGTCGAACGGGCGCTGGAGCTCCTGCGCGCCGAGATCGAGCGCGACATGAAGCTGATGGGCGTAACCCGAACCGACCAGCTTGGCCGCCACAACATTCGGTACCACGGCGAGTTCGGGCCGTTGCCAGCCGCGCAAGGGAAGGTCGCATGACCGACGACGCGCCGCTGGCAAGGCTTGGCCCGATCGTCGGACGCCGCCACCTGTTGACCGGCCAGCGGCGCCACCGGGCGCCTCGGCCGCGGCTCCCGCTCGGGCGAGGCGTCGTGCGTCCCGGCACGCCGCAGGAACAGTGGCGGGTGCTGCAAGCCTGCGTCGAGGCCGACAAGATCGTCATCATGCAGGTCGCCAACACCAGGCTGCCTGACGGCTCTGCGCCTTCGGGCCGCTACGACCGAGGCGTCGTGCAGATCAACACCCGCCGCATGAACAAGCTCGAGCTTCTGCACGACGGCACCCAGGTCATCAGCCTTCCCGGAGCGCGCTGACCGGCAACTGCAGTGCGTATGCCAGGACGGCCTCGGCCAATGCTCTCCTTCCGGCCAGGTGCAGAACCGGCCCGATCACGCTGCCGTGTTCACATCGGAGCTCGTGACACCCCGACCATTCGGCGCCCGAACCATTTGACACGCCGGCAGAGGTTCGGGACAGTCCGAGTCAATTTTCTGCCTCGCACGGACAAGAACGGCCCATGCTTGCTTTGCAGGGTCAACGCCGTGTTTCGACGTGGCGCTAACCTTCCAATTCGACAAGAAGATCCTTTGCATCAATCTGCGTGCCGGGGGCCACATGCACGACCTTGACCACGGAGTCGCGGTCGGCGTGGATCCCGGTCTCCATCTTCATCGCCTCGATGGTCAGCATGAGGTCGCCCTGCGTGACATTGGTTCCCTCCTGCACTGCGACCGACGCGACAATGCCGGGCATCGGCGCGCCGATGTGGCACTTGTTGGATGCATCGGCCTTGATGCGCGCCACCGCCACGCCTTGCGCCGAGCGGTCGGCAATGCGCACGGTTCGGGGCTGTCCGTTCAACTCGAAGAACACCTTGGCGATGCCCTCTTCGTTGGTTTCCGCCACCGCCTGAAGCTGAATCTCCAGGGTTACCCCCGGGTCGATCTCAACGGAGATTTCCTCGCCAGGTTCCATGCCGTAGAAGAACGTGTGCGTCGGCAGCGTGCGAACCGGACCATGGATGTCATGGCGATCGGTGTATTCGGCAAACACCTTGGGGTACATGAGATAGCCGCCAAGGTCCTCATCGTTGAAGTCCCGTTCGAACCTGTTGTTGATTTCGCCCCGTACCTCCTCAAGATCCACGGGAGCCAAATCCGCGCCAGGTCGCGTTGACACCGGTTTTTCGCCCTTCAGGACCTTCTTCTGGATGCCCTTGGGCCAGCCGCCCGGCGGTTGCCCTATGTCCCCGCGCATCATGCCGACAACGCTTTCCGGGAATGCGACCTCGCGTTTCGGATCCAGGACATCTTCGACGCTGAGGCCCTGGCTCACCATCATGAGGGCCATGTCCCCCACGACTTTCGACGTGGGCGTCACCTTCACGATGTCGCCGAACATCCTGTTCACGTCAGCATAGGCGTGGGCGACCTCGTGCCAGCGTTCCTCCAGTCCGAGCGAACGGGCCTGGGCCTTGAGATTAGTGAACTGGCCGCCCGGCATCTCGTGCAGATAGACCTCGGAAGCGGGAGCCTGAAGGCCGGATTCGAACGCGGCATAGTGCCCGCGCACCCCCTCCCAGTAATTCGAAATCTCCCGAATTGCACCGATGTCGAGAAGAGTGTCGCGCTCCGATCCCTTTAGCGCCTCGACCACGGTGCCGAGGGTGGCCTGCGACGTGTTGCCGGAAAGCGCGTCCATTGCGCAATCCACGACATCGACGCCGGCCTCGGACGCTGCGAGGATCGAGGCGCAAGCGATTCCCGCCGTGTCATGCGTGTGGAAGTGCACGGGCAGCCCGACTTCCTCCTTGAGCGCCTTGACCAGCGCGCGGGCAGCGGCAGGCTTCACGAGACCCGCCATGTCCTTCAAGCCAAGGACATGTGTGCCGGCCTCTTTCAGTTCCTTTGCCATCGACACGTAGTACTTGAGGTCGTACTTGGCGCGGTCCGGGTCGTGAATGTCGCCCGTGTAGCAGATTGCCGCTTCGAGGATGCCGCCGGTGTCCAGAACTGCGTCCATCGAAACCCGCATGTTCTCGATCCAGTTCAGGGGATCGAAGATCCGGAAGAGATCGACGCCATTGTGGGCTGCACGCTGAATGAAGAACCGGACCACGTTGTCGGGATAGTTCGTGTAGCCGACAGCGTTGGAACCTCGGACCAGCATTTGGGTGAGGAGGTTTGGCATTGCGGCGCGTAGATCGCGGAGCCGCTGCCAGGGACATTCCTGCAGGAACCTGTAGGCCACGTCGAAAGTTGCCCCTCCCCAGCATTCGACGCTGAACAAGCCGGGCAGGTTCGCCGCGTAGGCCGGAGCCACGTTTATCATGTCGATCGAGCGCATTCGCGTCGCGAGGAGAGACTGCGGCCCGTCCCGCATGGTTGTGTCGGTGATCAGGACCCGCTTCTGCTCAAGCATCCAGTTCGCGACGGCCTCGGCACCTTCACTCTTCAGGAGATCGCGCGTGCCCGGTGCCGGATTGCGAGTCTGGAGTGCCGGCGGCGCCGGTTCGCGGAGGCTTGCGGGCGGCCTGGGGCGGTCCCTCGTCTCGGGGTGGCCGTTGACGGTCACGTCCGCGAGATAGGTCAGGATTCGGGTTGCCCGGTCGCGTCGCGGCTTGAAGTCGAAGAGCCCGGGCGTCTCGTCTATGAAACGCGTGTGATACTCGTTGCTGCGAAAGGTTGGATGCTTCAGCAGGTTCTCGACAAAGGCGATGTTGGTGGACACGCCGCGAATCCGGAATTCGCGAAGCGCTCGATCCATCCGGGCGATCGCGGCTTCGGGTGTGGGAGCCCAGGCGGTGACTTTCTCAAGAAGTGAATCATAGTAACGCGTGATGACCGCCCCCGAGTAGGCCGTGCCCCCGTCAAGCCGGATCCCCATGCCGTTCGCGCCTCGGTAGGCCGCGATGCGCCCATAGTCCGGAATGAAGTTGTTGGTCGGGTCTTCCGTCGTGATCCTGCACTGGATTGCGTGGCCGTTCAGGGCGACGTCGTATTGCGACGCCGTGCCAGTCGCCTCCACCAGGCCCTTGCCTTCGGCAATCAGGATTTGGGCCTGGACGATGTCGATTCCGGTCACCTCTTCGGTCACCGTGTGTTCGACCTGGATGCGCGGATTCACTTCGATGAAATAGAATTCCCCGGACTCCATGTCCATCAGGAACTCGACGGTTCCCGCGCACTCGTAGTTCACCTCCTCGGCAATCTTCTTGCCAAGACCGGCAAGCCTTTCGCGCTGTGCGCCCGAAAGGTAGGGCGCGGGCGCGCGCTCTACGACCTTCTGGTTTCGGCGCTGCACGGAGCAGTCGCGTTCCCAAAGGTGGTATATGTTTCCGCGGCTGTCGCCGAGGATCTGAACCTCGACGTGGCGCGCGCGCTGGATCATCCTTTCGAGATAGCCCTCGCCGTTGCCGAAGGCGGCTTCCGCCTCGCGGCGCCCTTCCAGGACTTTCTCCTCGAGTTCGTCGGGCGACATGATCGGGCGCATGCCGCGCCCGCCCCCGCCCCAGGACGCCTTGAGCATCATCGGATAGCCGATTTCATCGGCTTGCTTGCGCACGAGTTCCATGTCGTTGCCGAGAACGTCCGATGCAGGAATGACCGGCACCCCGGCCTCGATCGCAACCCTGCGTGCGCTTGCCTTGTCGCCAAGGGCGCGCATGGTTTCGGCCTTCGGGCCGATGAAGGTGATGCCGGCTTCGGCGCAGGCCTCGACCAGCGCGGGGTTTTCGGAGAGCAGTCCGTATCCCGGATGAATCGCGTCGGCCCCGCTGTCCTGGGCGACCCGGATCACCTCGTCGATGGAAAGATAGGCCGCAACGGGCCCGAGGCCTTGCCCGATGCGATAGGCCTCGTCAGCCTTGAACCGGTGGAGACACAGCTTGTCCTCTTCCGCGAAGATCGCGACGGTGCGCTTGCCGAGTTCGTTTGCGGCGCGCATGACTCGGATGGCGATTTCGCCCCGGTTGGCAATCAGGATTTTCTTGATCTCGGCCATCATCCGTCCCTGCCTTGCATATGCGGCACGTGTTATCCGTCGACGGTGGCGTCGGCAATCTCTGATTGGCCAGTGGTGAGGCCCGGGGAACGGGAAACATGGAGTGCCCAAGTGGCCAGGAACGGTGCCCTTCAAGCACGCCGGACGTTCAAGTGCGTGGAATCGACGGCGGCAAGACGCGAGCGGCAAGATCGGAAAGTCGCCTCGCGCCCATCTGGCCCATGTTTGCGGCCATGTCATCCGACAGGACATGAACCAGGTGCGGCGGCCCCTTCCGGCCGAGTGCTCCGACCGCGTAGTGGAACGCGCGGCCCAGCATGACGAAATCTGCCCCGAGGGCGAGGGCGCGAAGGATGTCGAGGCCGCCCATGACGCCGCTGTCGAAGACGATTGGCGTCTTTGGGACGGCATCGCGAATCGCGGGCAGGCACTCGATCGAGGCGGGACCGCCTTCGAACTGCCGACCCGAGTGGTTCGAGACCCAGATGGCGTCAACGCCCATTTCGACAAGACGCTTCGCATCCTCGGGTTTCTGGATGCCCTTGACGAGGAACGGGCCGTCCCAAAGCTTGCGAATCTCCGCAACGTCCTGCCAGCCCGGTTCGCCCCTGATGACGTGTCCGGCATGGGCGACCGAATTGTAGTCGTCCGACTGGTCTGCATAGTCCTCGCAGAACTTCAGGCTCGGAATGCCTTCCCGGAGCGTTCCCAACGTCCAGGCGGGATGCAGCATCATCGAGAGGATCATGCCGGCAGTTACCTTGGGCGGTATCGTCAGCTCGGCGCGACGCTGACGCTCGCGGCGGCTGTCGACAGGAACGTCCACCGTCAGGACAAGCGTGTGAAATCCGGAATCCTTCACGCGACGAAGCATGTCGGCGCGAAAGTCCTTTCGGCCCGGCATGTACATCTGAAACCAGCCCTGGTCGCCGATGATTGGGGCCAGGGTTTCCGGCAGTACGGTTGCAACATGCGACATGACGTAGGGAATGCCGGTCTCGGCGCAGGCGGCAGCGAGGATCTTTTCGGCCCCAGGCCACATGATGCCCGACATTCCGACAGGGGCGCATCCGAAGGGGAGGGGGTAGTTGCGTCCAAGGAACGTGGTGGACAGGTCGAATTCGAGCGATCCTTCCAGCACTGCGGGCCAGAAGCGGATGGCCTGAAGCGCGGACCTGTTGCGCCTGGTCTGGTCCTCGTCGCCGGTGGAACTGTCGAGATACTCGAACACGAAGTGTGGCACGCGCCGGCGTGCGCGCAGCCGGAGGTCCGAGATGGCGGGATAGCGCGTGTCCAGATTCATGCGGGAAATTAGGCGCAATCGTCTGGATTTTGGAAGCGGATTCGTGAATTCACGAGCCGACGTCGCCTTTGCTCGTGGTGACACTGTCCCTTTGCCCGTGTCAGGGCTTCACCTTCGATTTCGTGTGGTTTCGCGAGCGATGGGTCAATCTGAGGTGAAGGGGCGGAAGCCAGCCGTTTCAGGCTTCCAAGGCGGCGGAAATGCGGAGCTAACCTCGAGTCGACGGTGCTGCATTGAAATGTCCGGGGCGGGGTCCGGATTGCGGCGCCTGTGCTCCAGCGCGCCCGGGCTTCGCTTGTCCACATAAGCACGTGCATGGTGCAATCGATCCTGAACGGCCCGGGCCGTCGCCGGAAAACATGCGTGGGCTGTCGCCGTCGTTCTGGCTGTAGATGAACCCCTACGGCCGCTTCGAGCCGGATCTGGGCGAGCGTATCGACCGCCTGACACGTTCCATGAAAGCGCTCCAGGTCATTGTCGAAATGCTCCGGGAGAAGGGGTGTCAGATGCGCTGCAACCGAGCAGGCTGCGGACATCTCGACCGCCGTCGGTGAGGCTTTCTTTGACATGCTTGGCGTCTTTGCCGCGTTCGAAACCAACCTGCACCGCGAGCGGCAAGCCGAAGGAATCATCGCGGCCAAGCGGAGGGATGCCTGTCGCGAGCAGCCTACGACGATCGAAATGGACGCAATCGGATGTCGCACTGCCGAAGGGCATTCTCCAACCAAATTCGCACGCGAGACGGAGATTCCGCGCGGAACCATCTACAAGGCCAAGGAAAGGCTGTTGGGGCGATGGAGCCGCGCCGATGACGTCGGCTTTGTCATCGTGTCGTCGAGTTCTTCGAACCCCAGCGTCCGCCTGACCTCGGCTGCGACGCAAACGCTCTCGACCGGGAAGTGCGCGCTTCTATATGTCCTTGACAACATACGTTCGGCATTGCATATTCTGGCGCGGGCAATGCAGTGCCTCCACTGGCTGATCCAACAAAAGAGAGGAGGCCTGATGGTCTGGAAGATTGACTTTCATTAAGAATTTGCGCGGGAATTCAAGGAATACGAAGACACGATCAGATTGGAAATTATGGCAGTTGTCGAATTGCTTCGAGAGGAAGGACCGTCCCTTGGCCGGCCACATGTCGACACGCTTCAGGGCTCCAGGCATGCGAACATGGAGGAACTTCGCTGTCGTGGTGCCTGCAAGACATGGCGCGTGGCCTTTGCCTTTACGCCGGAACGAGCGGCGCTGCTGCTCGTGGCCGGGGACAAGTCCCGAATGAAGTCGAAGCGGTTCTATCGCTGGCTTGTCACGACGGCAGAGAAGCGGTTCGACGAATTCCTGAAGGAGGCAACGGAAAAGGAGGCCACTTCCGACGACAGTGCATGAGCCACCTTGGTCATCCCCGGAACTGCGCCTCGGGGGTGCGCCAAAAAATGATCAGATCAAGAGAGAAAGCATGAAGACCGTAAGCTATGAAGAAATGAAAGCACGCGAAACCCCGGTGATGCAGCGCCGGATCGAGGCTCGCACCGATGAGCTTCGGGCCGAATTGGCCACCTTGCGCGAACTTCGCAAGAGACTTGACATCACGCAGGTCGAGCTTGCTGCCGAGCTTGGCATCGGACAGGAGGGTGTCTCGCGCCTCGAGAGACGCAATGACACATTGGTGTCCACCCTGCGAAAGGCAGTCGAGGCCATGGGAGGCGACTTGCGCCTCATCGCTGAGCTTCCGAACGGAGGTCGCGTGGAGCTGTCAGACTTCGGACACGCCTAACTGTCGGGCGGTAGACGCACACGTCCTTCCGCGCCCTCCTTGGTCGGGTGCGCAAAAATGTCTTGCGGGTTTGCCGTGGATCTGGACGAGTGGAAGACGACGATGCGCAGCGAGCGGGCATTGCGGCTCGTGGGACGGCAGAGGGGGAACCGTTCCGGCAGGAGCATCGCGATGAATTCGGGGATTCTATATACCTAACTTGACAGCCGCCGTCAGGTCGCCGCCTCCGGCCCGGCACATTTGGACGATACGCCCGCGCGAACGATGCCGACGGGAGCGGGGATCATGCGCGGCAAAGGCTTCTGCATTGAAGAATGAAAAGGGAACTTCGTGCTTGACAGGCAGTTCGGATGCGGTCAGGATGCGTTGCGAGGCGCTTCCGGCGCCCTCGCCCAAGCCCGGACCGGAGGAACGACCGCATGGCACTCGTCGCCACGCACAGGCAGGTTGTCTTTCGCCTGCTGCCGCAGACGCGCAGCAGCTGGCGCCGGCTCGAGCGGACGCTGGAGGAGCAGCGGCAGCTCTACAATGCCGCCCTGGAGGAGCGCATCGACCGCTACCGGAAGACCGGCAGGAGCCTGTCATACTACGACCAGTGCAAGGCGCTGACCGAGTGCCGCCGGGACCTTCCGGAGATGGCGGAATGCCCGGTGGCGATACAGCGCGGCACGCTCAGGCGGCTTGACGAGGCGTTCAAGCACTTCTTCCGAAGGGTGAGGAACGGCGAGACGCCGGGGTTCCCGCGGTTCAAGGGAAGGGCGTTCTTCAACAGCGTTTCCGTCGTCTCCGGCGTCAAGGTCAGGGACGGCACGCTCCACGTTCCGTCCATCGGTGCGCTGAAGATGCGACGCAGGGGCGGGAACCCGCACCCCGACGGCAGGCCCGTCTCCGCGGTCCTGAAGCGCGAGCTCGGCAAGTGGCACGCCGTCGTCTGCTACGCCGTCGAGATCGAGGAGCCGGCCGACAACGGGCACGTTCTCGGGCTGGACCGGAACGGGGGCCAGGTCGCGGACAGCGACGGCGGGCTTCACGAAATGCCTGACCTGGATCGGCTGGAGGCGCAGGCGCGGCGTCTGCAGCGCAGGCTTTCGCGGCGCCGGAAGGGAAGCAGGAGGCGCGAAAAGGCGAAGCGGCACCTGGCGAAGGTGCGGCGCAGGATCGCGAACAGGCGCAGGAACTGGCACCACCACGTGAGCCGCAGGCTGGCGGCGAAGGCGGGAACCGTCGCCGTCGAGGGGCTGGACGTGAAGGGGATGACGCGCTCCGCGAAGGGCACGGCAGAGGCGCCCGGCACGATGGTGGCGCAGAAGTCCGGCACCAACCGCGTGATCCTGAACACGGGCTGGACGGCGCTCAAGGGGATGCTGGACTACAAGGCGGCGAACGTGATCGTCGTTCCCGCCAAGAACACGTCACGGAAATGCCACGAGTGCGGTGCGGTCGAAGCCGCGAGCCGCAGAACTCGGGACGACTTCGTCTGCCTGGCCTGCGGCCATGCAGCCCATGCCGACCTCAACGCGGCGAAGAACATCCGCGACAAGGCGCTGGAGCGCCTTGCCGCGATGAACGAGGCGTCAGGGACTGGCGCATCTGCACGGCGAGCGGCGTTTGCGTTGGCAACCACTGACCCGTGAAATCAATGCTTGCGACGGCCCGACGGTCCGTCAAATTAGGTATATAAGTCCCATGAATTCTGCCGCAGTCGTCGGGAGAGAGCCAGTCGCCCGGTCAAGTCGCATGGTCCGAAGCGACTTGCGGCGAGAACGGATTGTGAACGTGCTTTATCTCCGGAAAAGGGCGCGCTAGGCTTGCCCAATGAGCAGTGACCTAGAGTGCGAAGAGTTTCCCGACAGGATGCCCCTTTCCATGCAGGCGACGGTCATGCGGGGAACACCTTACCTTGAGGATCTCAATCCCGCCCAGCGAGAGGCCGTGGAGACGCTTGACGGCCCGCTGCTGATGCTGGCAGGAGCCGGTACCGGCAAGACGAAGGCGTTGACGACGCGGATCGCGCATCTCCTGAACACGGGCACGGCGCGACCGAGCGAGATCCTCGCCGTCACGTTCACCAACAAGGCGGCTCGGGAGATGAAATCGCGGGTGGCCTCGCTTCTCGGCCAAACGATCGAGGGCATGCCTTGGCTTGGCACTTTCCACTCGATCTGTGCCAGGCTGCTGCGCAGGCATGCGGAACTCGCGGGCCTCAAGGCGAACTTCACGATTCTCGACACCGATGACCAGCACAGGCTTCTCAAGCAGCTCATCGTCGCCGCAGGAATCGACGAGAAACGTTGGCCTGCGCGCCAGCTGGCGCATCAGATCGACGGCTGGAAGAACCGCGCCTGGACGCCCGACAAGGTGCCGGCGTCGCAGGGCTCGGTCTTCAACAACCGGGGCGCGGAACTCTATGGCCAGTACCAGGAGCGCCTGAAGGCGCTGAACGCGGCGGATTTCGGCGATCTGCTGCTCCACGTGCTGGAAATCTTCAAGAAACACGAAGATGTTCTCGCGCAGTACCAGCGCTGGTTCCGATACATCCTTGTAGACGAATACCAGGACACGAACGTCGCCCAGCACCTCTGGCTGCGGCTTCTGGCGCAGGCCCACGGGCAGATCTGCTGCGTTGGCGATGACGACCAGTCGATCTACGGCTGGCGGGGCGCAGAAGTCGGCAACATCCTCAGGTTCGAAAAGGACTTTCCAGGTGCGCACGTCATCCGTCTCGAGCAGAACTACCGTTCCACGCCCCAGATCCTGAACGCGGCCGATGGCGTGATTGCCCAGAACAGGGGACGGCTTGGGAAGACGCTGTTCACCGACCGTGACGAGGGCGAGAAGATTCGCCTGATCGGCCATTGGGACGACGGCGACGAGGCGCGCTGGGTCGGCGAGGAGATCGAGGCGCTGCAGGGAGGCACGAGGTGCTTGCGCCCATTCGAGCTGGACGAGATCGCGATACTTGTGCGGACATCGTTCCAGATGCGCGCCTTCGAGGACCGGTTCCTGTCGATCGGGCTTCCTTACCGCGTCGTCGGCGGCCCGCGCTTCTACGAGCGCCTCGAAATCCGGGACGCGATGGCCTACTTTCGTCTTGCCGTCTCTCCGGACGACGACCTGGCGTTCGAACGGGTCGTCAACACGCCGAAACGCGGACTTGGCGACCGTGCGCAACAGAAGATCCAGACCTCCGCCCGGGACAGCGGCGTTTCGCTGATCGAAGGGGCGCGAACGCTGCTCGCCGCGAAGGGCCTCGCCGGGAAGGGCGCAGGCGAACTGCTGAAGCTGATCAACCTGATTGCCGCGTGGCACACTCGGGTGACCGAAGGTACAGATCACCTGGAGCTTGCCGGCCAGATTCTTGACGACTCGGGCTACACCGAGATGTGGCAGAACCACCGGACTCCCGAGGCCGAGGGGAGGCTGGAGAACCTGAAGGAACTGGTGCAGTCCCTGGAGCAGTTCGAGAATCTGCAGGGCTTCCTGGAACATGTCTCGCTGGTCATGGACAACGATTCAGGCGATGCCGACGAAAAGGTCGTCATCATGACGCTCCATGCCGCCAAGGGGCTGGAATTCCCTGCCGTGTTCCTGCCGGGATGGGAGGACGGGCTGTTCCCATCGCAGCGCACGATGGACGAATCCGGAGCGAAGGGGCTCGAGGAAGAACGTCGCCTGGCCTATGTCGGACTGACGCGTGCCGAGGAGGTTGCGTATGTGAGCTTCGCCGGCAACCGGATGACGTACGGGCAGTGGCAGTCGACGCTGCCTTCGAGGTTCATTGACGAATTGCCGGGCGCGGCGGTGGAAGTGCTGACTGCGCCCGGGCTCTACGGGCGCACGCAAGCGGCATCTTCGGACATGGCGACCCGGGCAAGCCGGGCGGATGTCTACAACTCGCCCGGCTGGAAGCGCTTGCAGTCGCGTTCTGGCCGTCGCGGTCTTGGCCAGCCCCGGGAGGCGAAGAACACGATAATCGATCTTGATGCGGTGTCGGCGTTCACGGAGGGCGAACGCGTGTTTCATGCGAAATACGGTTATGGCGCGGTGACGGAAATTGAGGGCGACAAGCTCGAGATCGATTTCGAGAAGGCGGGCAGGAAGAACGTGCTCGCGGCCTATGTCAGGACGGCCGACGCGGCAGGAGACGTGCCGTTCTGAATCCGGGTCGTCCGGTGCAGGGGACGCTCAGATGGCCCAGTTGCCGTCCCGGAAGACCGCGACGCGGCCACCTGTCGCCGTGATGCCGTCGATATCCGTGTCCCTGGCTCCGATCATCCAGTCGACATGGACAATGCTGCTGTTTCCGCCGCGCCCAGCGATCTCGTCTTCCGACGCTCCGTCGCTGTCGCGCAGGCAGTCCCTGTAGCATTGGCCGAGCGCGACATGGCACGCTGCGTTTTCGTCGAACAGCGTGTTGTAGAAGAGAATGCCGCTTTCCGAGATCGGCGACGCGTAGGGCACCAGCGCCACCTCTCCGATACAGCGCGCGCCGTCGTCGCTTTCGAGGAGCTTGCGAAAGACCTCCCCGTTGCTTGAGGCGTTGGCCGCAACAACGCGGCCCGCCTCGAATCGGACTTCGATGTCCTCGATGAGGGTGCCCTGGTAGGCAAGCGGCTTGGTGGCCCGGACGGTTCCGTCGACCCGGTCCTTGTGAGGTGCCGTGAAGACTTCCTCCGAAGGAATGTTCGGGTTGCAGACTATGCCGTTCTTTGCCTCGCTCGCGCCACCTATCCAGCAATGTCCGTCCGCCAGTCCGACGGTCAGGTCGGTGCCGCCGCTCCTGAAGTGAAGCGCAGCGAATTCCTGGCCGTTCAGCCAATCGCGCCGGGCGGCAAGATCCGCATTGTGCGCAGCCCACGCTGCGGCCGGGTCGGCCTCGTCGGTGCGGGACGCGGAGAAGATCGCCTTGGCCAGCTCGGCCTGCGCCTCGTCCGCGTCCAGATCCGGAAACACCAGCTTGGCCCATGCACGCCCCGGATAAGCGGCGATCGACCAGTTGATCTCGAAGCCCGAGATCTTCTCGAGCGCGGGACGATAGGCTTCCGCATTGGCTCGCGCTGCCCGGGCGACGCTTTCCGGATTCTCCGAGGCGAGGGCCATCGGGTTCTCTGCGGCAATGTGCAATCTCGCCGTGTTGCCGCCATAGGCTTCGGCCATGCCTTGGTAAAGCCAGTCGGGCGCTTGGTCGAGGCTTTCCTGTCGCCCGTACCTGTAGCGGGCCCGGGTGACGTCCTCGTCGTTCAGGATCGGCGTGACCAGGCCGCCTCCGTTCCGGTACGCGCGTTCGGTCACGCGTCGCACAAGCGGCAGCGCTTCGGCGGAGGCGGTGATCAGGAGATTCTGGCCTTCGGCCAGGTTCACGCCCGTCGAGACGACGGTCTCGGCCAGACGGTCTAGCTGGGACGTGTCGAACGGCAGGTTGTCGGGCATTGGGCGATGGCCTCCTCGGTCCATTGGCATGTCACGACAGCTCAGGCAGGAGAAGATCGCAATTGGGGACTTGGCGTGGAAAATGGCGGATCACTTGCTCACGCAAGGCGTTGCCGAGGACGACGTGCGAAATTCGAAGATGTCCGGGAAGTGGTTCAGGCTGCGCGCCTGGCCTCTTCGGCCGCGGCAAGTTCTGCAGCGTGCCGACGCTCGCTCTCCTCGCGGCTAAGCGCCACGGATGTGCGGACGCCGTTGCCCACGAAAGCCATGAGGCCCTTCACGACGCGCTCGTTCGGGTCAATGCCCGCGCAGGTCAGCACCTCGCGTCCATCACG
Organism: Boseongicola sp.; assembly: GCA_028824715.1. Lineage (GTDB taxonomy): Bacteria > Pseudomonadota > Alphaproteobacteria > Rhodobacterales > Rhodobacteraceae > JAJEFO01. Next base: position 102,485 of record JAPPCV010000011.1, read on the forward strand.
CGACCGCGCCCAGCGTGCGATCTGCTCGGGGCCGTTTCCATACTTTTTGTCATCGGCAATGGCGTCATCAAGAGCAGCGAGCACCACAGCCGCGAAGAGCTTCCGCGCGCGATTGCCCTGTTCATTGTTGAATGCAGTGCCGTCCACAAAGTCTACCATATTTGGTCCTTCGGTCCTTTTCCTCGCAAGTGATTGGCATGACGCCCCTTATGCAGGTATTGGCGCCACTTTTGCTATTCTTTTTCGGAATATCTGCCATGCACCGTACGCATAGCAGTCTCTGGTTTCCCAGATGTCTTCCGTCTTGCCGTTGAGCGTCTGGTCAAATATATGGCAGGCACGTCTTGAATCAACAAATCATCGGGTTTGTCGCATGCCAAGGATCAACGGAAACGAGATTCGGCCCGGCAACGTGCTGGAACACAATGACGGTCTCTGGGTCGCGGTGAAGGCAGAACACGTCAAGCCCGGAAAGGGCGGCGCATTCGCTCAGGTGGAACTCAGGAACCTTCGAAACGGCTCAAAGCTGAACGAAAGATTCCGCTCGGCCGACAAGGTCGAGCGCGTCCGGCTGGAGCAGAGGGACCAGCAGTTCCTGTACGAAAGCGACGGCATGCTTGTCTTCATGGACAGCGAGACTTTCGAACAGACCGAGCTTCCCGCAGACATCCTCGGCGAGCGCCGGCCGTTCCTGCAGGACGGGATGACGATCCAGGTCGAGTACTACGAGGCAGAAGCCCTGAACGCGACGCTGCCCCAGAAGGTGACGTGCACGGTCAGCGAAACCGAGCCTGTGGTGAAAGGCCAGACGGCGGCAAACAGTTTCAAGCCGGCGCTTCTTGACAACGGCGTTCGCATCACCGTTCCGCCCTTCGTTGGCGAAGGCGAAAAGGTCGTGGTGAACACCGAGACGATGGAATACGCCGAACGGGCATAGGGTCGGGCCGCATCGCTTTCGCCGGAATGCCGCCGCGAGACCGCAGGTGCCGGTGACCGGGCGCGCCAACCCCAGGAATTCAGGCTGGTCCCCAACCGACATCGGGCGTCGAGCGGAGTGCCGCGCCTTTCTCCACAAAGCTGTGCAAGGGTTCGGCAGTGCGCGCACGATGAGGGACCAATCGCGCATTGAGGAGCGCCTTCGCCAGGCGTTCAGGCTCCGCTCGGCTTGCAGTTGACAATGGCGGTGCTATGGCACGAGTGCCCAGGCTCGCGCATCCGGTCATTTCGCTCCATGAATCCTGGAAACTTGCGACGCGACTTTCATGACATGTCCCGAGGTGGCGCTTTCGGTGTTCGCGGTGAAACGTGAAGCTGGCGTGGCGACCGCAATTGCGCCAACGGCATTGCCACGAAAGCCGATAATGGCCGCTGCGATGCCAACCACGTCGCTTTCAAATGTACCCGACGCCTTGGCATAACCGGTACCTTGCACCTTCTCGATTTGCCTGAGCAACTTGATGCGGTCCATCTCGGTGTTGCTCGTGAAGCGGAGCAATTTCCCGCTCAGGACTTCGTCAACCCGCGCATCCGGCGAGGCGGACAGAAACGCCAGTCCGGACGCTGTTGCATGAAACGGCAGGGCTTCCGCGGGATCGATGTAAACCCGGGTGCCCTTGATCTTTGTTTCGACGATCCCGGTTGTCATCAACCTGTCGCCAACGAGCATGCTTGAATGTGCCGTTTCGCCGGTGACTTCCGCAAGATCGTGCAGGGCCCGCGTTACCTCGCCTGCCACCGGATGAGTAAGATCGCGCAGCATCGACAGCCGGGTCAGGGACGGCCCGAGATAGTAGGACTTGTCCTTCGGTGACTGTTCCAGGATGCCGTGTCGAGTCAGGTCAGACACGTAGCGTTGTATGTTCGATTTGTCCCAGCCGAGCTGTCGAGCAATCTCCGACAAGCCCAGATTGGGGGTGCTCTCGGAAAATAAATTCAGCACGCTCAATGCCTTATCCACAGTGCTCATATTTTTGTCTCTGGTCAGGATGCGAAATTGTTGACTCGCGGACACATAAAATAGATCATTATCGCACCAGCGTGTCAAATATCGATCAACTCAGGGAGGAAAAGATGAAACACACGATAGCGTCCATTGCTGCTGCAGTGGCTGTTTTGAGCGGGGGCGCAGCCCTCGCGGAGTACCCGGAGAAGCCCGTGAGCTTCATTGTGCCCTGGCCACCGGGAGACTTGGAAGATGTTCTGACCCGCATGATAGCCGAGGACTTCCAAAAGGAGTACGGCGTGGCGGCTGCAGTCGTGAACAAGCCCGGCGGCGGTGGCGGACCTTTCCCCGGCGCAATCGAGGTGGCGACCGCTCCTGCCGATGGCTACACGATCGGGTCCTTCGTGATCGGCGTGCCGTTGATTGGCCACGAAATCGGCATTCCCGAACTCACGCCGGAAAAATTCGATCCACTTGGCATCTTCGTGACCTACCCGTTCGTTATCGTCGCAGGCGGCAATGCCCCATACGACACGATCGAGGAAATGGCCGAACACGCAAAATCCAACGAGTTGGCGCTTGGACATTTTGGTGCGAACCTGATTCCGACCCGGGTCACCATGGCTTACGCCAAGGCTGCCGGGTTCGAGTGGGGTGCCGAGGCCGCCTACCCGATGCTCGACTGCAACACACTGGCTTCGGGTGACGCGGATGTCATCAATACGACACTGCAACTTGTGCTGCCGTGCCTGGACAACATCAAGGTTCTGGCGTCGGTGACCGGGGAACGCATTCCGATCACCCCGGATGCACCAACGATGGGAGAACTTGTTCCGGCATTGAACATCTCCCTGTGGAATGGCCTGTTCGTGCACAAGGACACGCCGCAAGACGTGCGTGACAAGATCATCGCGGTTGCCGAGAAGACGGTGATGAGCGAGCGCGCCCAGAAGCTGGCAAGCGAGACGGGTGCCGGCGTGTACTGGGTGGGTGCTGCGGCGGCGGCTGAGCAGATTCAGACGGATATGCAGACGACGGCCACGATCGAGTCGATGCTGGAATAGCCGTTGGCTGACCCAATCGGGCTGGCGCGATCAAGCGCCAGCCTTCCAAGGGCCGTTCTTTCGGTCAACTGGATAGGCAAATGACCCAGCATCGCGAAGAATCCATCCAACGTCCGGGTGTTCTGATCTTCATTGCCCTGTTCGTGCTGTTTTCCATCTTTCTTCTCTCCCAGCTGTCTGCCGAGACGCGATTTGTCCCCAACGGAAAGCTGGTGGAGCAGCCACGTTTCTGGCCTGCCATCGGAGTGCTGTTGATGGTGGGTTTCGGACTCGCGCAAATTGCGTTGAGGTGGCGTGCCAAGGCGGGCTGGGACCCGGGCGAAGTGGCGGTTTGGCTGCGCGCATTCGAATACCTGGTCTGGTTCATGGCCTATGTCGCAGTTGTGCCGGTGCTGGGTTATCTTGCCACGACCATTGCATTCACGACTTCGCTGGCATTCAGGCAGGGCTATCGCGGAGTCAGGAGCCTGGGCGCCGCAGCGCTGCTGGGGTTGACGATCGTCCTGGTGTTCAAGACCGGCCTTTCCGTGAAGATCCCGGGAGGCGCAGTCTATGAATACCTGCATGGACCCTTGCGCAACTTCATGATCGTGAATTTCTGATCATGGAACTGCTCGGCTCCGCAATCCTGATCCTTGCACGTTGGGACGTTGTTGCCGCCTTGCTGGTCGGTTCGGTCGGTGGCGTCATCATCGGCGCCATTCCCGGTGTCGGGGCGGCGGTGGCCATTGCCATTCTCTTGCCGGCCACTTTTTCGCTGGACCCCATCGTGGGGCTGTCCGCGTTGCTCGGCATTTACGGATCATCCATGTATGGCGGTGCCATTCCGGCGATTCTCATCAACACGCCCGGAACTGCCGTCAATGCCCTGACCACGTACGAGGGCACGCCAATGACCGAACGTGGAGAGGCCCGACGCGCGTTGTCGCTGGCCTATTCCGCTTCCTTTTACGGCGCTGTCTTCTCGATAGTTTGCCTCATCCTCTTGTCCCCGGTCCTGGCGTGGATCGCACCGATGTTCGGAAGCCGGGAGATTTTTCTGGCGGCCTTGCTGGGGGTCATCCTCGTCGTCCTTGCACATCGAGGTCAAATCCTGCTTGCAGGCATGATGGCGGGATTCGGCATCTGGCTGAACACGATCGGGCTCGAGACGCTTCAATACTCGCAGCGATACACCTTTGGGCAAACGTGGCTGTCAGGCGGCGTGGACCTCATCGTTGTCGTTCTGGGCCTCTTTGCCATCAGCCAGGCGTTTGTCCTGCTCGTCGAGCCTGACAAGCGCGCCCATGCCGAGCCGATCACCGGGGGGCTGTTGTCGGGGTTCAAGGAACTGGCGGTCTACAAGCGCGTCGCCGCGGCTTCCGGCAGCTTTGGCGTAATGATGGGCATGATTCCGGGCGTGGGCGAGTTCACCGCCCAATTCCTCAGCTACACCTATGCGCAGAAGACCTCGAAAACCCCCGAGGCCTTCGGCAAGGGGTCGCCTGAAGGATTGATTGCCTCGGAGACGGCCAACAATGCAGTGCCGGCAGCGGCGATGATCCCGCTGCTTGCACTTGGCATTCCGGGCGAGGCGCTCACGGCGATGATGTTGTCCGTGTTCTATGTCCACAATGTCATTCCCGGACCTGGCCTGTTCCAGAACCAGCTGGACTTCGTCGTCGCAATTTACCTGGCGCTGCTTGTCCTGAATGTTCTGGTCCTGGTGTTCTTGCTGTTTTCGACGAACATCCTGCTGAAGGTCATCGAAATCCCGACCCGTTTCATCGGAATGGCCGTTCTGACGCTATCGTTTGTCGGGGTATATTCGCTGCGAAATTCCGCCATCGACTGCGCAATGGCGGCCGGGTTTGGAATCCTCGGATTCATCATGAAACGGTTCAGCCTGCCGATTGTGCCGGTCATTCTCGGCATGGTGCTCGGCGGCATCATGGAAAACAAGCTTCGCACGTCGATGATGCGGGTAAAGACTCCGTTCGATTTCGTCGACCGCCCGATCGCGTTCCTGCTGTTCCTGATCATCATCATTGTCCTGGCAAGCCATGCCTTAGGCCTTTGGCGCGGTTTCAGATCGGCGCGGGAAAGCGGCCGATGAGAGCTCTCCCGGGCGAAGCCCAAGCCCAAACGCGGCCAATCGAGAGTCCTGAAACGAACGTGCCAGGAACAAGGGGCGATGGAAGGAGGCCTCGTGAAGGACAGTAATTTCCTGAAGGAAAACAACGCCAAGCACCTGTGGCACCCAATGGCGCATCCGGCGGACATGCGTGCCAATGCGCCACAGATCCTGACCAGGGGATCAGGTGTGCGAATCACCGATCTTGATGGGCATGAAATCATTGATGCCGTCGGTGGACTTTGGAACGTGAACCTTGGCTATTCCTGCGATGCCATCAAGGACGCCATGTACGCGCAACTCAACGCGCTGCCCTACTACTCGATCTTTCGTGGCACGACCAATGACGTTTCGATCGAACTTAGCTGGATGCTTCGCGAGTTCTTCGATCCGGATGGCCTTACCCGGGCGTTCTTTACGTCCGGCGGGTCCGACGGCGTTGAAATCGCGCTGCGTCTGGCGCGCCAGTATCACAAGTTGCGCGGGGAGGAAGGTCGGATCAAGTACTTCAGCCTGAAGAAGGGCTATCACGGAACGCACACTGGCGGAGCCTCGGTGAACGGCAATTCGTCCTTCCGGACGCAGTACGAGCCGCTGCTGGCCGGATGCCATCAGATGCCGTGCCCGTGGACCTATCGCAATCCCTTCAACGAAAGCGATCCCGAGAAGCTTGCCCAGCTTTGCCTGCAGGCCATCGAGGACGAAATCGCCTTCCAGCATCCGGCGACCATCGCGGCATTCATCATGGAGCCCATCCTCGGCGCCGGCGGCGTGATTGTTCCGCATGCCAGTTTCATGCCCGGCGTCCGCGAGATCTGCCGCAGCAACGGAATACTGCTGATCGCGGACGAGGTGATCACGGGATACGGGCGCGCCGGAAGCTGGTCGGGCTCGCGCCATTGGGGCGTCAGGCCGGACTTGGCGGTGACGGCCAAGGCGATTACCAACGGGTACTTTCCCTTCGGGGCGGTCATGGTGAGCGATCATGTGGCCGACGCGTTCGAGAGTGACGAAACGGGCCGCGCCTACATTGCTTCGGGGTACACCTGTTCAGGCCATCCCGTTGGTGCAGCGGCCGCAATCGCGACGCTCAAGGAAACCGTCAAGCTAAACGTCAAGGACAACGCCGCGATGCGCGGCACACAGCTCTTCGAGGGGCTCAAGGCGCTCAAGGACAGGCACAGCATCGTCGGAGACCTGCGCGGCGGCGAAGGCCTCATGACCGCGTTGGAGCTGGTCGGGGATCGCGAAACCAAGACGCCGATCGATCCTGAAACGGCCAAGCGGATTCATGACGCGACCTACGAAGATGGCGTCATTGTCCGCGTTTCCGGACCCAACATCCTTCTGTCGCCGCCGTTGGTCATTTCGGAAAGCGAGATCGAGGCGATCATCTCGGCGCTGGATACCGGCCTAGGTGCGGCCTGACGCCGGGACTGCAGGGTCATCATGGCAGCCGTCCCCCCAACCCGAGCGCCAGTTGTCATCATCGGCGGTGGCGTCATTGGCGTCTCCACGCTTTATCATCTGGCCCATCGCGGCGTACCCGCCGTTCTTGTCGAACGGCGCAAGATTGCCAGTGGCACGACCTGGCATGCCGCCGGAATCGTTGGCCAGCTTCGCGACAGCGCGGCCCAGACGGAACTGGGAAAATACACGGCCAGACTCTTCCGGGACCTTGAAGTCGAGACGGGTCAGGCGACGGGTTACAAGCAGAACGGAACGATCAACCTTGCACTGAGCGATGTGCGTCACGAGCAATTGCTGCGCAGCAATGACCACGCGAACCGTGTCGGGATTCCATCCAGAATGATGCCCATCGAGGAGTTGTCGGAGCATTGGCCCGACCTCGTCACGGAAGACGTGATTTCCGCCTTTCACGTGCCTTCGAACGGACAGGTCAACCCGCTGGATGTGACTGTCGCAATGCAAAAGGGGGCTAGGGCGCAGGGCGCGCAGGTGCTTGAGGCTACCAAGGCCGAGCGTCTGGAAATCCGTGAAGGAAGGGTCGTCGGTCTTGTCACGGACCGCGGGGCCATCGCAACGGACAAGATCCTGATGGCGGGCGGGATGTGGAGCCACCTGTTTGCCAAGTCGCATGGCATAACGGTTCCGCTCCATGCCTGCGAACACTTCTACATCGTGACGGAACCCGTCGAAGGTCTGCCGTCGACCCAACCGATCCTCAACATCAGCGAAGAGCGAACCTACTGGAAGGAGGATGCCGGCAAATTGCTGATCGGGGCGTTCGAGGCGCAGGGCAAGACGTGGGCCAAGGAGCAACCGATCCCCGAGAACTTCGAGTTCGACGAGCTTCCATTCGACATGGAGCATCTGGAGCCCGAACTGGAACGGATGTTCGCCCGGATGCCGTCGCTGGGCTCCATGGGAATTCAGACATTCTTTTGCGGACCAGAGAGCTTTACGCCGGATGGCCGCCCGTACCTGGGGCCGGTCCCTGAAGTGCAGGGCGTCTTTGTCGCGACGGGCATGAATTCCAACGGCATCCTCAACTCCGGCGGCATCGGGCTGACCATGGCGGAGTGGTTGATCGATGGCAGCCCGTCGCGATCAATGGGTCCGCTCCTGGCGACACGTGCACATCCCTTTCAGGCAAATACCCGGTACAATCAGGACAGGGCCGCCGAATCCGTGGGCTTTCACTACGGACTGCACTGGCCCGGGCACCAGGTCTGCTCCGCCCGGGGCATCCGCCGCGTGCCGCTGCACGACAGGCTTGCGGCAGCCGGGGCGTGCTTCGCCGAGCGCGTCGGGTGGGAAGTCCCGATGTACTTTGGCACCGAGGGTGGAGGCTGGGTCGATGCGCCGTCCCTGCGTTGGAAGCCCTGGTCGCATTTCGTCCAGCAGGAATGCATCGCGGCGCGGGATGCGGCCGTTCTGGTCGATCAGTCCATGTACGCGAAGATCGTGGTGCAGGGCCCTGATGCGTGGCGCATTCTTGATCGGGTCTGCGGCGCCCGGATGGATGTCGAACCCGGGGCTTCGGTGTATACGCAGTTTCTGAACCAAAGGGGCGGGATCGAGGCTGACGTCACCGTCACCCGGCTGAGCAAGGACAGGTTCATCGTCGTCACCGGTCATCCAAGCCAGATTCGCGATCAGCACTATATCCGTCAGCATGCCGACGAAGGCATGTGCTTCGAGGTGTTCGACGCAACTTCGGCACATTGCCTGCTTGCGATTCATGGCCCGAAATCCCGCGAGATCCTGCAAAGTCTCAGCCTTGACGACTTCTCGAGTGAAGCGATTCCCTTCGGAGCCGTACGCGAGGTTGATCTGGCCTATGCCCGGGGATGGGTAGTCCGACGATCCTTCCTGGGCGAACTTGGCTACGAGTTGCTGTTCCCAACCGAGTTTGCAGCGGGGCTCTACGAGGCCATTTGCGAAGCCAGTCATCCGCATGGCCTGCGGCACATGGGGATGTTCGCGCTCAATGCCTGCCGGATCGAAAAGGGCTTTCGCCATTTCGGACACGACATCGGCGAAGACGATACACCGTACGAGACAGGCCTGGGCTTTGCCGTCGATCTCTCGAAGGATGAATTCATTGGCAGGGCGCGCCTGGCTGCACAGAAAGAAGCCGAAGCGCCGGCAACCAAGTGGCGGACCGTCTGCATCAAGGTTCCCGGCCTGACCGCCGAGGAAGGACCGTATCTCATCCAAAACGAACCCGTCTGGAAGGGCGGCGAGATCGTCGGTTTCGTGACGTCCGGCGATTGGGGCTTCCGGATCGAGGCCATGGTCGGACTGGCGAGTCTGCATTGCGGCGACGGGGTCAGCCAAGACTGGATCGATGCAGGAGGCTTCGAGGTCCAGATTGCCGGGGAAATGTATCCGCTGAAGGTTCAGCTGGCGCCGTTCTATGACCCAAGGGGCGAGATCATGCGGGGCTAGACCAGCAATTGGGAGGACAAGATGAGTGACGCAAGGACAATTCTGGTGATCGGCACCTACGACACGAAGGATGCCGAACTGAATTTCGTGCGCGATCGCATCCGCGAGCTTGGCGGCAACGTGATCTCGATGGACGTGAGCGTTCTGGGTGATCCTGACGCTCCCACTGACATTTCAAAGCACGAGGTCGCCGCGGCCGCCGGCAAGACCATCCAGGACGCAATTGACAGCGGCGACGAGAACCACGCGATGCAGATCATGGCCGAGGGGGCCGCGAAACTGACAGCGGACCTTCAAGCGAGCGGCAGGATTCACGGGATGCTGGCGTTGGGCGGCACGATGGGCACCGATCTTGCCCTTGACTGCGCGCGTGCCTTGCCGATCGGCGTGCCAAAATACGTGGTTTCGACCGTTGCCTTTTCCGCCCTGATCCCGCCGGAGCGTCTTTCGGCGGATATCCAGATGATCCTTTGGGCCGGCGGTCTCTACGGACTGAACGACATTTGCATGGCGACGCTCAGCCAGGCGGCAGGGGCGGTCTGGGGCGCTGCGCAGGCCGTGGTGGCGCCCGACCCGGACCGCCCGGTCATCGGCATGGTCAGCTTTGGGTCCTCGGCGTTGCAATACATGGTGCACCTGCGCCAGCCGCTGATCGACCGGGGGTTCTCGCTGGCGGTGTTTCACGGGACCGGCATGGGCGGCATGGCGATGGAGAGCCTTGCCGAACAGGGCTATTTCGCGTGTGTTCTGGAGCTTGCCGTGGCCGAGATCGGCAACTTGATGGTCGGATCCGTCGTCAATGCCGGCGCTCACCGGATGACCGCGGCGGGGCGTCGGGGCACGCCGATCATAGCCGCGCCAGGATTCGGCGACATGATCGACTTTGCGGCCTGGCAACCGGTGCCCGCGCGCTTTCGTGACCGCCAGTATCACGCCCACAATCGCCTGATCGCTTCGGCCGCCCTCACCGCCGAGGAACGCTGCCACCTGGCCAGGGAGGTCGCGGGGCGACTCAAGAAGTCGAAAGGCCCAGTCCAGTTTGTGCTGCCGACCCATGGCATCCACGCTTGGGACACCGAAGGCATGCCTGCCCACGATCCCGAGGCGCTGGCAACGATGGTCGAGGCCTACAAGTCGGAGATGACCGCGCCCGTCGAGCTGACAGTGATGGATTGCCACATCAACGACCTGGCGTTTTCGGAGAAGGTCGTGGAAATCATCGACGGCTGGGTCGCTGACGGCACCATCAGGATGGAGTGAACCATGGTGGATCAGCGATACCAGGTCTTGTTCGAACCGGTCCGGATCGGGCCGGTCACGGCGCCCAACCGGTTCTCGGTGGCGCCTTACGCCAATGGCAATTCCTACCTTCAGCCCAACGGCGCCATCGGCACCCGCGCGATGCGGGCCGAAGGCGGTTGGGGCATCGTGGGGATGCAACTGACCGAGATCGATCCGACGTCGGATCTCTCCGGCCTCCCATATGAACGCCTTTGGGACGACGGCGATGTCAAGGTGCACGCGCGCTCGGTTGAAAGGATCCATGAACACGGGGCGCTGGCGTCGATCGAGCTTGGCCATACGGGACTGAGGTCGCGCGGCATCGAAAACGGCTACCCGATCCTTGGACCTTCGAGCATGCCATCGCTGAAGCCGGAAATGCCCTATTCGGCAAAGGCAATGGACAAGTCCGACATCCGGCGATTGCGAATGTCACACCGAGCTGCGATCGGGCGGGCAAAGAAGGCCGGCTACGACATCGCCTATGTCTATGCGGCGCATGACGCGTCGATCCTGTGGCACTTCCTGCAGCCGTGCTACAATCTCCGAACCGACGAATACGGCGGCTCCTTCGAGAATCGCCTGCGGCTTCTGCGCGAGGTCCTGGAGGACGCGCTGGACGAAGCTGCAGGCGACATGGCAATTGCCCTGCGCCTTGCGGTGCACGAAGCAACGGGTCCCAGGCGCATCCAGTTCGACGGGGAAGGACGCGACGCGGTGGAAGCGCTGGCAGAATTGCCCGATCTCTGGGACGTCAACGTCTCGGGCTGGAGCGCAGACAGCAGCACATCGCGCTACGAGCAGGAGGGCTTTCAGGAAGACGTGACGAGTTTCGTCAAGCAGGTAACGCAAAAGCCTGTCCTGGGCGTCGGACGCTTCACGTCGCCCGATGCAATGGCAAGCCAGATCAGGCGCGGCGTGCTCGACATCGTCGGCAGTGCAAGGGCTTCCATCGCGGATCCCTTCTTGCCTGCCAAGGTCCGGGAGGGCCGGGTCGACGACATTCGCGAATGCATTGGGTGCAATGTGTGCGTATCGGTCGAAGTGTCCGGCATTCACGTGCGCTGTACCCAGAATCCCACCGTCTCCGAGGAGTGGCGCCGCGGCTGGCACCCTGAATTCGTGCCAAGATCGGAAGAGACAAGGAGTGTCCTGATCGTCGGAGGAGGTCCTGCCGGGCTGGAGGCGGCGCTGACGCTGGCGCGTGCAGGGCACGAGGTCACGGTCGCGGACAAGGCGCCGGAGATGGGCGGCCGGGTCGCGAAGGAAGCGGGAATCAAGAACCTGTCTGCCTGGGGTCGGGTGCGCGACTATCGGCTCTATCAGCTGCAACAGATGGCAAATGTCAGCCTGTTCCCGAACAGCGACCTCGACGCGGACGGAATTGCGGAGTTCGACGCCGACGAAGTTCTCATTGGCACAGGCGCGCACTGGCTGGATGACGGGCGCGGTCGGTCCAACCTGACGCCAATCGAGGGATTTGCAGGTCATGCACTGACCCCCGACGACATCCTGAAAGGGGCGGTGCCTCGTGGTAACGTCGTCATTTATGATGACGATCACTATTACATGGGCAACGCGCTTGCGGCGCATCTCGCGGACAAGGGGCATGACATTCACATCGTGACCGGCGCGCCGACAATCGGCGGCTGGATGACGAGCACGCTCGAGCAACCAAGAATGATCGCGGAATTGAAGGCGTCCGGCGTGAGCATGCATCCAAATTCGACGGCCACGAGTTGGGAAAACGGCGCCCTGCACATCGTGCGATCGGATACCGGTGACCGGGTCGATCCGATTCTCGGGTCAACGCTGATATCCGTTACCAACCGGATGCCGGACGATGAACTGTCACGTGAGCTGCACGGCCGCGACATCCCGCACCGCACAATCGGCGACGCCGAAGTTCCGGGAACGATCCAGGCCGCCGTCTATTCCGGCCATCGGCACGCCCGCGAACTTCTTGGCGGCGAACCCGAAGACCGCATATTCAAGCGCGAACGTCCGACACTCTTCATTTGAGAATGCCGTTCCCCTTCTCTTTTGGCGAGCGAACAGGATGCCGGGATTGATCTCTGCAAGGGCCGGCCCGGGGATGGCGGCGTCCTCGTCCGCGTCGTGTCCACGAAGCCCCGTCTCGGTTTCGAAGTGCGCAATCCGGAACCCGACCCGCGCCTTTCGGGATCCAGGATCATGCCCCTGATCGGTCGCCTCGGCCGGACCCCGGCAGTTCGGCGTCGGACCACATGCCATCGAAATCCCAGGGCCGTCGCGCAACGGTTCGCCAATGAACAATTGGAAAGACCACCTGGAACCGCCGAGTTCAATTCGCGTTTCGATCAAGCCTGGATCGGGCAGTGCAGGATCAGGATCTGTGGCGTCGCCACGTCTCGATCATCCAGCCGAGCATGATCGCGTTCAACAGGTGCCAGACGAAGTGCGTTCCCAGCGGGAAAGCCGCGCAGAACAGTTCGTCCACGGACCTGGCCGCCAGCGAAACGCAAAGGATCCCCGCGCCGACCGCAAGGTTGCGGGACGTCACCGGGGAGGACCGCAGCAACAGCGCCGAGTAGGCGAGGATGAGAAGGGGCAGGGGCCAATAGAAGCTCGATATCGCGAAGAACGGCAGCGTTTCGAAGGCCCGCGTCAGGACCAGGGAATATGGCAGGAAGGCCAAGGTGCCGAGCCCTGAAATCCAGATCGGCCAGCCCATGAAGTCGCGGTTCGCAAGATAGAGATAGGCCAACGTGAACAGCACGATCGCCGCGACGTCAGCGAGCGCGGCCCATCCCGTTGCAAGGGTGTGGAACAGTCCGGAGCCGACACCGATCAGGAAGAGCAGCGCCGACAGCGTCTGTCCGGCCGGCATGCCGCGCGTTCGCGCCCACATCACGATTGCGGCAACGAGGAAGGCCAGGTTGGTGGCTGCGTTGACAGGTTCGGACCAGAACGCGGGATCCGTCCGTTCGCAATATCCGTCGATTGTGCCTGTCCAGTCCATTCCGTCTCCTGTTATCCTGAATCAAGGCAACATGGGAGGCACAAATGAAAATCACCTGGCTGGGCCATGGCGGATTCCGGATCGAGATCGAGGACCAGACGCTGCTTCTGGATCCCTGGTTGAGCGGCAACCCCGTCTTTCCGGAGGAGAGCCGGGACGCTGCAATTGAGGGCGCAACCCACATCCTTCTGACGCACGGGCATGGCGACCATACGGGAGATGCGCTCGCGCTGGCTCGGGAGACCGGGGCGCCGCTCGTCGGCATCTACGACCTGATGGCACATTGGGAGGCGACCGAGGGCGTGGCGACGGTGGGATTCAACAAGGGCGGCACGGTGAATCTGGGCAAGGTCGCGGTCTCGATGGTTGCGGCGACCCATTCGTCCTCGCTCGGTTCCGATGTGGGACCGGTCTATGCAGGCGCCGAGGCCGGATTCGTCATTCGCGGAGAGGGACATTGCATCTACGCCTCTGGCGACACCGACATCATGGCGGACATGGCCTGGATCGGCGAATACCACGCACCAGACATCGGAATCCTTTGTGCCGGCGGGCACTTCACGATGGACATGAAGGGCGCAGCCTGGGCGGCGCAGAATTACTTCAAATTCGAGACAGTGATTCCCTGCCATTACAAGACCTTTCCGATTCTCGCCCAGACGGCGGACGAACTCGTAGCCGGCCTGCCAGGCGTGGACGTGCTGACGCCGCAAGTGATGGAGACGCTCGAGATCTGATCCTTGTCGTGCGTCTTTGGCGGCTGCCGGCTTGCGTGGCCTGCGGCGGCATTGGAAGATTCCGTCGGCGCGCGCATGCCGCGCCGCGAGCCTTGAGGCGTTCTTGAGGGACGTCTGCGCGGTGGGCGCCTGCGCGAGGAGCCACAACAAGAGCATTGTTGCCGCCTTGGCGTTGTTGCTCCGACCAATTTCCGAGGCGGCTGGTTGAAAGCAAAATCCCTGGAAGCGTCACGCGCATTCAAGGTGTCCGTGACAATCGCCTTGCACTTGCATCCATGTCCAAGCTGGCCTTGGTTCCGGTCGCCGCAGCCCGTTGATTGCTCGCGGTGTTGCGAGGCGGTCCTGCGGACGTGGCGGACATCCGCGCCGACCGCATGCTGCGGCGCGAAGGTTCTGGCTTCGTCGTCGATCTCACTTCGGGCCTTTGCCACGTAGGCACATCTCTGGCTATCGAGGCGACCGATGCGATACTTGCTCTATCCGCGACATTCCCCATGGACGCGATGTCCGCGTGCCTGCGTGTCGCCCCGACCGGAGTTTCCCGGCATCATTCTCCTGCTTCCGTTCCGACCGCCCATAGCCACGAACAGAACTCGTGATCATCGAGTTCCCGCGTAGTCGTTCAGTGTCATCACTGCCTCGCAATGCTCGATCGATGCAACCGCCGTCACCACCGTTGCGCTGCGGCGGAACGCGAGCGCAAGATACACGCAGTCGGAGACCGGATGGTCGAGCGCCAGCGCCAGACGAATCGCATCCGCGCCGACGGTCTCATCGTCGTTCCAGCGCTGTGGCATGTTGGGAAGCAATGCCATGGCGGTGCCCGCATCCGCGCGCTCGATCTGACCCTGCCGTGCCTTGCGCCACAGCGCATTTGCGACCTCGGAGGCCATCAGGCGTGGGGCGTGCAATTCCCGGCTGCTCGCCGCCAGTTCGCGCGCGGCATTCGAACGGACTCGTCGACCAGCAGCTGGACCGCCACGCTCGCATCGACAACAAGGCGCTTCAGAGGGCGTCGCGATGACCGTAGTCGCGATCTTCGCGTATCAGCACTTCCGCGGAGGTTTGCTTGCGGTCTCTGGTCCTTTCCCGTAACCGGTCCGACGCCTCCAGGAACGCGGCGCGCTTTGTTGCCATGTCGTCGTCGGACGCGCGATTCAGGATGTGGCGCTCCTCGCCCTCCAGAGAGCGGCTGCTCGACAGGGCGCGCCTCTTGAGGCGGTCCACCACGTCGTCGTCCAGCTGTCTCGCGTTGATCGTCGCCATTGGCCTGCCTCCAAGACTGCTATCATATTGATGGCGCATCGTCGCGGCCCATGCAAAAGGGTTGCAATGAATTCACGTGCAGGTTCCGGGCAGGCGGTCTGGCCCGATCATGCGAGTGCCGGTTGAAAAGACCTGGCGCTGGGACCCCCATCGGCACGCCGGCAGCGCCGTGCAGGCTCGCCGCGCGAAACCGCAACGGATGCCACCGCCCGACTTGCCGGCCTCGATACGGCCCCTCAGGTGGCCGGCGGGTCTTTGCTGCGAGATGCTTCGGGAACAGCGTACTTGGCGTGTCATCGAGGCCGAGTCGTAGCTCGTTGGTCTCGCCGTTCGCGAGCCGACGATCATCACGTCGGCGAACCGCAGATGCATTTGGAGAATCGCCGCGTCCGTGCCGGGGACCGCGCCGGCCGAGAGAGAGCATCGCCGCATGCGGTGGCTCCTGGCTCCGTCAGCGCTTGTCCTGGAACATTTCCCGTAGCAGCTTCGCGGAAGCCTCCGCGCCAATTCCGTCATAGACTTCGGGTACATGGTGCGCCTGTGGATGCGAGAACACGCGCGCGCCGTGGGCGACCCCGCCGGACTTCGGATCGGGTGCGCCGTAGTAAAGGCGTGCGATCCGGGCTGCCGAGATCGCTGCCGCGCACATCGCGCAGGGTTCCAGCGTGACGTAGAGGTCGCACCCGCTCAGGCGTTCGGAGCCAAGGCGCATCGATCCGGCACGAATGACCAGAATCTCTGCATGTGCAGTCGGATCGGACAACTCGCGCGACCGGTTTCCATCGCGCGCCAGGACCTTTCGGCCCGGGCCGATCAGCACGGCACCCACCGGCACTTCGCCCCGACTTGCGGCGGCGCGAGCTTCCTCCAGAGCGAGGTGCATGTAGCTTTCGAACCCCATGCCTTCCCCTGCTGCGTAGATTGAGAGGAATCAAGGGAAAGCGTGGCTCGTCCCGAAACCAGTGGCGGAATGAATCGTCGGCACGCCAACAATGTGGGGAGTCCGGCGATGCGTGCGACGACCGCGAACGTAAGGTGCGTGCTTGTGTGAGGACACGGTCCCGTCGCGCAGGGGGCCGACGGCGGCATGATCCAACATGTCAAAGTCCCCTGATCCTTGGCATGAGGATGAACTCCCACGGGCTGCTGAATTCGCCGACCGGCACTTCGATCAGCGTCGGCCCTGCATGTGCCATTCCCTCTCGAAGGCGTGCGCGCAGCTCGTCCGGGGTCGTGGCACGAAGGCCCTGGGCGCCGAACGCCTCGGCGTACCTTACGAAGTCGGGATTGGCGAGGTCGC
Organism: Boseongicola sp.; assembly: GCA_028824715.1. Lineage (GTDB taxonomy): Bacteria > Pseudomonadota > Alphaproteobacteria > Rhodobacterales > Rhodobacteraceae > JAJEFO01. The sequence goes on from JAPPCV010000011.1 coordinate 119,104, forward strand.
TGGCGATGAAGCGACCCTGGTAGTGATCTCTTTGGAGACCTCTCACGTTGCCGTAGTGCCCATCAGAGAAGACGACGGTCGTGAGCGGGATTTCGTGAAGGACGGCGGTCGCCATTTCGTTCAGGGTGAACATGATCCCACCATCGCCGCAGAAGTTCACAACCGGAACGTCTCGCCTAGCGTCAGCCGCGCCGAGCGCCGTGGCATAGCCGTATCCAAGAGTTGCTTGGTACCCGGGAGTCACGACGGTCCTCGGCAGGTAGCTCGGGAACCCGAACCGTGAGACGTATCCCATCTGCGTGATCTCATCGACAAGAATTCCGTCGCGCGGCAGTTCGGCTCTAATGGCCTTCAGCCACGCAAGCTGGGCGGCGAGCTTCGTGGATATCCTTGCGTTCACTCGGGCCTTTTCGGCAAGAACGGTTTCGACCCAATCGCCGCGCCTGCCTTCCTTGCCTTCCAGATCGGACAGCAGGGCAGGCAATGCATCGCCAAGGTCGGCGCAGAGACCGACCGTCGGACTCCTGATCCGTCCGATCTCTTCGGGGTCAATCGTGACATGAATGATCTTCAGGCCGTCATCCGCACCCCAGGCCATGATCTGCGATTGCAGGCGCGACCCAAGCCCGATCACCAGATCGACCTTGGGCCAAAGTGCATGCGCGACAGGCATGGTGATGTGCAATGGTGCGTCTGCGGACATCACGCCCTGCCCGTTTCGAAAGGCGACGACTGGAGCGGAAAGCGCCTCGGACAGTCGCCGCACGTCCTGGCTGACGTCCAGCGCGCCGCTGCCAACCACGATCAAGGGTGACGTGGCCGATTGCATCAGCCTTGCGGCTTCGGCCACTGCGTCCTGGTCAACGGCGGGGCCGGGCTCGGGGCTCACGATCAATTCGCCGGCAAAGCCCGTGTCTGACTTCCAGAAATTCACCGGAATTTCCAGGCCGACCGGTCGCGGCGGTCCCGATTTCAAGGCGCGCCAAGTGTCTCGAAGGGTGTCGGCTGCGTCCTCCGCACGACCAAGCGTTGATGCCTTCTTTGTCAGTCGCGCCAGGATTCCCAGTTCGTCCGGAATTTCATGCAGCACGCCGAATCCCTTGCCGATCGCGCCAACTGGAATCTGGCCAATCAAGGCAAGAACCCGCGAATGGATCGCGTGCGCGGTCGAAAGCGCGCCGGTCGAGTTCAGGAACCCTGCGCCTGGCACGACACAGTACGCTTGGGGACGGCCAGTCGCCACTTGCGCCCCCATGGCCATGTAGGCCGCGCCTTGTTCGTGGCGGGTGTGCATGATCCGCAGCTTGTCCCTCTTGTCGTAGCAGGCATCCAGGAACGGATCGAGTTGAACCCCCGGCAAGCAATAGAGCGTGTCGAGCCCGTTCGAAATCAACGAACCGGCAGTCAATTCGGCGACTGAACGGGTCACGCCGCCCCTCCAAGAATGCAATCCCTATTCGGAGGCATGGACTTCTTGCATCGCCTCCTCTTCGGCAGGCATCTCCAGAAGGATGACCAGCGCCTCCTTGACGGCGTTGTATCGCGTCTTTCCAAGCCGGGACTGAACACGTGCGTCGAGCTTGAGCGCCTTGGCCCAAACCCGATCGACGACCTCGTGGCCGACATTTGTGACGCGAAGGCGCTTGCGGCGGCCATCGTGCTCATCGTCGGAGCGGCGTATGAGGCCCTTCCTTTCGAGTTCCAATGCAGCACGGCCTGTATGAGTGGCATCCAGGCTTGCAAGCCTCGCAAGTTCTCGAAGATGGCAATCGCCAAATCGCGCAAGATTCAGGAGCGCGCGCCACTCTTGAATGCTCAGTCCTTCCTGTTGGAGAGCTGCGCCCCGGAACATTGCGCGCAATCGCCGAACGGCGCGGTCCATGTTGATATTGATGAACGCGCCGAAATCTAGGTCATTTCTTGGCTCTTCCATGATTTCGAACGCAATTTCGAAGACCAGGCTTTCGCCAAGGGTAAGCTGGATCGAATCGGCTTGGCAAGGAATATTGTGGCATACGCCACAAGAAAACGTAGCATATGCTACGTTTTTCTTGACCGGAAAGCGATTCTGATGCACGCTTGGGCGACCGCAGCCGCGCGTCCCGAACAACAGGAGGAGGCACGTCAAAAAATGTGACGACCGTCGCAATGTCTGCCGCGGTGCCAACACGGCCACTTGTTTCGACACCGATCAAGAATTTTGCCTGGGCAAGTTCAAACCGCCGTTCGAGGACTTGATCCTGTTGCGCGACGTCCCACGTGCAACAGACTTGACCGGATCCATCGGATTGCCTTGGTCGCGCCACAGTCGCTGTGGCTCAGTGATCGGCATCGCCGGGCGACCGGAGGCCACGCCGGCGTGACTCCCGAATGCGGAATGCCGCGGCCTGATCTGCGCCAACCGTCAGCACGGGTGCAGAGCGCCGTGACAAGCTGCCGTTCGAATTCCACGATGGCGCACGCCAATCCAGCTTCATCAGGCCAACGTCGTTCGATCTCTGGCCGACAAGGACTGGCGAACGACGCTCCGCGCTGGCGAAGACGGGGAAAGCCTGGCAACTCGGAGCGGACCCAGGAGAGCCCCACCATCTCCGGGACTGGCCCTGACATGCTGCGGTCTGCACCAAAGTGACCCGGCGCCACGCTCACCTCCAGGCATGGCCGTTGGACGAAAGCCCACGAGCCCGTTTTGCGGGCTGACGGAAAGGACGGAAGGCAGATGCGGATCTACCATGCAGGAGTCACGGTTCACGATTCCGAAAGATCTACCCGCGGTAATGTGCTATTTGCGCCCGTGCAATCCAGCCAGGCTGTGCTGGTCGATTACGACGGCAATGTACGTCATCGCTGGGCTGTCCACGGCAAGTGCACCAATTGGTGCTACCTGCTGCCGAACGGCAACCTGTTCATGAACGAGGCAGGGTCAACGCCTGCACCCATCCCTTTCGGTGCCGGACTGATGCGGGAGTATTCGCCTGACTGCAGGGTCGTCTGGGAACATGAAGACACGATGCAGCATCACGATGCGCGTCGACTGGAGGACGGGCGGACCGTCTACCTGGCCTGGGAGAAGATGGACGAAGTGCAGGCTGCTGCAATAGGGGGCGGCGTGCCCGGCACCGAGGCAGATGGCGCGATCTACGGTGAAGTCATTCGCGAGGTTGACGAGAGCGGCGCGGTGGTTTGGGAGTGGCGCTTGGCTGATCACGCAGCTTGGCCGTTCCACCGAAATGCCGCCCGACGGAACTACGGTCACGCAAATGCGATCCACCCGCTGGAAAGCGGAGACTATCTCCTGAGTTTCAAGGTCCTGAACCTCTTGGCCATCGTCTCGCGTGAGACCGGAGACATCGTTTGGGAATTCCAGGATGATGCACTCGGCGGGCAGCATGACGCCCAGATGACGGAAAGCGGGACCATTCTGGTATTCGCAAACGGAACCTATTCGCCGGATCTGGCCCACAGCCAGGTTTGGGAGATCGACAAGGACAGCAAGAAGGTCGTCTGGCGTTTCACGGAAAGGAAGAACCCGATGAACTTCTTTTCCACACACATCTCAGGCGTGCAGCGCCTGCCATCGGGCAACACCCTGATCTGCGAAGGCGCCAAGGGAGCCATCTTCGAGGTCACGCCGGACCACGACGTTGTCTGGCACTATGTCAACCCGAACTGGCAATCCCATCCAAAGTTCTCCAGCATCAACTGGATCTACCGCGCGCGCCACTATGCACCGGACTGTCCGGAAGTCGAAAACCTACTCTGAAGCGGGGACCAGCCATGCCCAGCAGCATCCATTTCTACCAAGACCAGGTTCTTTGCGAAGGACGGGGAACGCTCAAGGCGGCTCAACGGATTGTCTATTGCCGGTTCGGAGAGGTGGCGATCAACGGAGAGGCCTTGGATGCCGGAAACGCGGTCTTTGTCGGCGAGGACGCGGAAGTCACGGGAAAGTGCGACTGGTCCCAGCTTTGGCGTTGGGACGTTGACCTGCCCATCGCAGAGCAAGCCTTGATCCTCGGCGACGGCGTCCTGACACTTCACCGAATGAGCCGTGTCATCGGAATGCTGGACATGGACCCGGGCACGGAATGGCTGTTCCGCCTTGACCAGATCACGGCGCCGCCCGGCCGCGTGACCGACCCGCACAAGCATCCAGGTCCGGGCATCCGGTGCCTGGTCGAGGGCACCTTCAACATCAGCCAGGATGTCGAAAGCTGCCGCGCGATGAATCCCGGCGAGCCCTGGTGGGAATGCGGCGAACAGCCCGTGATCGCCTGGGGCACAAAGTCCATGCATGCGCGCTTCTTGCGCGGCATGGTCATGCCGACCGACAATGCCGACCAGGCTGACACGATCAAGAACAAGGCCGGGCAGCCGAACAAGAAGCGTGGCCATCACCGGCTGCTGGTTGATCAGGTCATCACGGCACCGGAAAGCATCTGACTGAGCCTGCCTCTCTACGGAATGGTCCGGACGGCCGGTTGATCGCGGAGTCAGACGACTTGTCGAAGGCCGCGGTCGGACCGGCAACGACACTGCATGCATTGCTCGATGACGGGGACGACCTGGCACCGGGGCCGAAGCGATCTACGCAGCTTGCTTCCGGTGAGCAGCCCGACACCTTCGTACATGAAGTGAACTCCGTCGGAGGAACCTTGCCGCATGCCTGCCAGAATCTCAGTGTTGCCTGCCATGTCGGGTCGGCAAGGCATTCGACAATGCCTCTGCGGCACGGCCGCGTCGGGCCCGATCCGGCAGCTGGCATGCCGGCGATGCCGCAGCATCGTCAATTCGTCTCTTCTCTGCACCGCCTGCGACACCCGAAGCCGAACGAGATCCAGTTGCAATCCCCGGCGTTCACCTGTCGGCGTCAAGGCGCGCGCAGCGTGTCGCGAACCGTTCTGCCCGGATCGACGGTTTCGCGTGTTTCCGTCGCAAAAGGTGAAGACGCGAGCCGCTGCATGACGTGCTCGGCCGCCTTGTGAAACCCCGTTGGCAGGTCTAGCTCCTCCAGCGCAGACGCGATTTCGCGCATCTCTGGCGTCCAGCGTTCGGCATCGGCCGGCATGCGGGGGATCACGCTCTCAGCCCTTGCCAGCAGTGACTGCTGCGACACTGCCAGTTCCTCGACATAGGCCTCGAACAGGCCTGCACGCTCCGCCGCCATGAGCTGATTGACCAAGAGTGCGTTCAGGCCCTTGGTTAGCCCGGCGTAGAGCATCTTGAACAGCGAGGCTTGTCCGGCTTGACCATGCAGAACGACAAGATCGAAGGCTTGCCCGTCGAGAGAGGCGACCGCGCCCGCGTGGTCTCCGGAAAGATATAGCCGTGGGCGCGCGTCAGCAGTCGGCGGGCCGCCCACAATCCCTCCATCCAGGAATGGCAGGTCTGCGTTCTCGCAAAGAAGCACCATGTGCTGGACGGTTTGGGGCGCAACCGCGTTGGCATCCACAAACACCGGCCTTTCGGAAATTCCCGCGCTTTCGTCAACCAGAGTCTCGGCGAGAGGAACCGCCTGATCGGGCGGCACGATGGAAAACAGGATGTCGGCTTCGGTCATGAGCTGGTTCAGGCTGTCTGTGACCTCGATTCCGCGCTCGAGTGCGCGTTGGACGGACACGCCGGAACGTCCGCCCAGATCGGTCAGGACACGGTGACCAGAGGCCTTTAGTGCAGTTCCGACGGCTGCACCCATTGTTCCCATGCCAAGAATGCCGATGTTAGCCAAATTCTAGCCCTCCGGAAGGATCGCGGGCGCGACCATTTGGATGATGCCACCTTCCGGCAGTTCGGACCGGACTGCGTGGCGGGCCGGACGGCATTGCGGATTCGGGCATGTCTCCGGCCAGGGCGCGCTGGTCGGCGACCCGTCACCGAATTCCGGGATTTTCATCCCGACCCGCGCGACATCCAGGGGATCGGATCTTGCGGCATCGAGGGTTTCGTTGAAGCGCACGCAGCAATGCGCCACCTGACGCACTTTCGCCGCCGGGATTTCTCCTGTCTCGGCATCGCGGGTCAGGATTGCAGAGGTGACCGGCAAGCCGCGATCGAAAGATGCGGCGCGGTCTCGGAGCGTAAAGAAATCAGGCCTTGGTGAAGGATGGCTCATGAGAAATCCCGCATTTTGTCTCCCTGGTTGCGGCCCATGCATGCGTTTCTCGGCGACGATCGAACGAGCCCGCAAACCGGTGCCTCGTGCCTCGACGTCGACAATGGTTGTGCCTTGGTCGAACCAGCATCGCCCGGCCTGGACGCAAATTGCGTTTGTCTTTGCGGAACCGCAAGTTCCCTCTTGGTCGGCGCAAGACCGGGATCGATTGCGTGACGGCCCGGGTGATCGACTTTGAGCCGATGCCAGTCGAGATCGAGACTTTTGGGAGAACGCCTTCGGAGTTCCAATTCGCTGCTGACGTGATCTTCCGGGCCAAGGAAGACTTCGTTGATCCGCCCGCATTGCCTGGTGCAAATCGTGGATCCCGCCCGCAAGGGAAGCTGACCTTCTCGCTGTACTGGCGCGCTCGATCTCCTGCACCCACCCGGGGCACGACGGCAGGGCGTGGAACGGCTCCGGACGTCGTCGTCTCCTCGCGAGATCTCCGCGGGACTGGAGTCCAACTCACGGAATCTCCCCCAGTTCTTCGTCGTGCTCATGGGCAATGGCTGCGGCGAACTCTGCATTGCCGATGTCTTCAAGCTCCCATGCCACCGCCGGCGTGTCCGGGAACCGGAAAGTGCCGCTCCTCCCGCCACGAACCATCGTGAGCGGAATCTCGAATTTTGCCGTATCGATCGACAGCCCGGCACCGACCGCCTTGATCAGCGCCTCCTTCAGTGTCCAGAGGCGGTAGAACAGATTGGCCTTGTCCTGTGCGCTCACTGACTCGAATTCTGCCCGCTCCTTTGGGGCGAAGAGCAGGCGGATGCAGACGTCGAGGTTGCGGTTGGTCGAGCGTTCCTCGACGTCCACCCCGATTCGGCCGCCGGGCGCCAGGGCGATCATCCCGTGCCGGCCGCTATGGCTGACGTTGAAGCTGATCGGTGCTGCAACTCCGTTCACTCGGGCGAACGGCTTGCCGAATTGCGACATCCCGAACGACAGATCGCCATTGCTGCAGTTGAGTTCGCGGCAAAGCAATGATCGGAGCGCCGCTCGGCATAGGGTGAATTCGCGGCTCGGCCGGGGATGCACGAACCGGCGCTGACGCGACCGCTCCGCCTCGTCGAGCCAGTCCATTGCCTCCCTTTCGCGGGATGCATGGCGTGAAAGATCCACGTGAAAGACCGTGGCGGCCTCCGATGCGTGGAACCGACTCCAATGGAAGGACTCACCCATGAACGCCACCGCTGCAGACCGGACCGCGATAGGCGTCAAAGTCCGTTGAAGCGGCACTTTGAGGTGTCCGCGGCCCATGCTTCGCCAAAATGAATTGTGGAAGCGTCATTGCGACGGCTCCTCCGCGTCTCTTGAACGAACGTGCGCCCGCGCCGGGAGCGGCTCCTCTGTTCCGTAGAATATGTCCGCCTTGGGGTTTCGGAAAGCTGAGCGGATCCTGCAAGCGGAAAAATAGGGAGTCGGTGCGGTTGCAAGATGATGCCCAAGTGGGGGAGTGGCAAACCGGTGGCAGCGGGTCAGTTTCGGTTTCGCTTTCCGCAAGGCCCTCGATGACCGGGTTTCGGATCTGTCGAGCTCGACGACTGTCTTTCCCTTTCTGTGCTCGTGGGCGACCTTCGCGATGCCGAACCCGATCTGCCAGTCGCTAGGAAGGGCGTCGTATTTCCGCCTGACCGCCGATCGCGTCTCGAACTCCAGGTCTTCCGACGTTTCCTATGCGACACGGGCCACGGGAGGTCTGGACCACAAGGCCACAGGGCCAAGTTGCCGCCGTTGTCCTCCATGTCGGCATCGAAGCTGGCACAAAGACGCATCCGGCTTGTCCCGTCACGAACGCGGAACCGCCTTGTTCGAGTGTTCCCGCAGTTGGGCCGGTTTGAAGTGCCGGCAGACCCGTAATTCGATTGCGGGAGAAAGCCCGTCGGCGACGGAGGCTTGTCAAGAATTGCGGTAGGCGATAGCGTGCTGTTGTATTCGGGCAGGATGAGAAAGCACGAGCATCATTGCTGATTGGATTGCGCCTGGCGGGATTGTTGCGATTCCTATGTTCCTGTGGAACATCCATGGCAACATGAGAACGATCTCAGATCGTGCGCCTCGTCTTCAAGGTCGCATGTCTGGCGTCGAAGGGCAGATCGGCATGCTGGCCAGCCTGTTTGGACAGAAGAAGGAGACGATATAATGAAGTACCTTGCGCTGATCGCGACCGTTCTTGTGCTAGCGTCCTGCTCCCAGGCGACCGACTACTTTGGCCTGATCACCGGACAAGGCGAGGATGCCGCGCAACTGTGAGTGTGACCCCGGCGATGTTGGCGCGCCACCGTTTTCATCTGACGACGAGGCATCGGCCGCCTTAAGCGATTGAAGATGGCCGTGGATCGGGTGGGACAAGCGCAAATTGGATTTGGACTGCACCCGGACGCTTGCGAGACGTCAACCTGCCCGGCAAGCTGGTCGTTGACATTGCCACCGGGCAGTCCGAGGACGAGGCCAGGGTCGTTGACGCGACCAAGCGCAAGGCCGGCCTGATCGACGGGGCGGAGCCGCTCGGCTCAGGGTGAATTCGCGGCTCGACCGGGGATGAACTAACTGGTGCTGACGCGTCCGTTCGACTCCGGCGAGCCACTCCAATGCCGCTGTTTCGCGCGAAGCGAGTCGCACAAGATCAACGTGAAAGACGGTGGCGACCTCCGATGCGTGGAACCGGCGACTGGGGAGGGGTTCATCCATGTTCGCCACCGCCAGAGGCCGATTCGCGCCTGGCCCCAAAGACTCTTGAGCTTCGCAGAGGGTGCCACCAGTTTGCTGGCATGCATTCTCCCGACATCCAGGTGCCGTTCAATTCCATTGCTACGGCAATACAGCCGACACGCAAAGTCGCAGCCGCAGCAGGGGCATACTGACACTTCGCGGCAGAGGCCGTTCGATCCGCAAGAGAACCTTGGCGGTCATCATCGGAAACCAAAGACGCGGCAATCCTCCCTTTTCGGCTGTGGATCATGATCGCACTGGCCAGAAGTGGAGTCGTTCACAGCCCGCCAAGCATGGAATTCCTTGACTTGCGGAATGACTCAGCGGCTCGCACTCCTACGCTTCGCTTGCGCAATGAAGTGGTCGGACATGTGCCCCAGCCCTCCGGTTTGCTAGCGCTCTTCGGTGCGTAACGCAGCGTAGACACACCAGCACATCAGCAGCACCACGACCGTGAACGGTATGCCGGTGGAGACGGCCGCCCCTTGCAGCGCGGCAAGACCGCCGCCCAGAAGCAGCGCAATGGCCACCAGCCCTTCGAGCGTGCACCAGAACACCCGCTGCGACACCGGAGCGTTCATCTTGCCGCCGGCGGTGATCGTGTCGATCACCAGGCTGCCGCTGTCCGACGAGGTGACGAAGAAGATCACGACCAGGATCAGCGCGATGGGCGACACGATGCCGTAGAGCGGCAGTTCCTTGAGGAATCCGAACAGCGCCCCTTCCGGCTTGTAGCTGTCGATCACCGTTGCGCGGACGCCCTCGGCGCCGCCCGCGTTCAGCATGTCTATCGCGGCGCCGCCGAAAGTCGACATCCAGAGCGCGCAGACCATCGTCGGCGCGATCAGGGCGCACAGTACGAACTCGCGCACCGTGCGGCCCTTGGAGATGCGGGCGATGAACATGCCGACGA
>JAPPCV010000152.1 GCA_028824715.1 Boseongicola sp.
GCGACGGTCCGTTCCGGCTCTCCGTCGAGGCGAGCCGGCGCGAGAACGGCGACGGTCCCGCGCACGGCATCGGGCTGCGGATCGGCACACGCTGGTGAATAGCGTGACGGGAGACGAACGGTCTGCGCCTAGGGGCAGGGGCTACGTGCGCGGTGGAGACCGGGGACGGCGTCCTGGCCTGAAAGGCCCTCAGGCGGGTCGGGCCCGCATCCGGGCCGTGCTCGCAGGCGTCGCCATCGTGCTTGCCGCGACGGGATGCTTTCCGGGCGACTGGACCGATCCCGACGCCCGGCACTACGCCCGCAAGGAGTGGGCGGCACGAGACACGGCGCTCCGCAGGGGAGCGGGAGCGGTGGAACGTTTCGAGAGCCGGTACGGGCCGGCCTGGATCGCGGTGCTCGCCACCGGTCGCGACGTGGCGGGCCGGCGCTGCGGACGATACCGGATCGAGTGGCCGGACCCGTACTCGGATGGCGCCACGATCAGGCAGGAGCGCACGGCGTGCGAGCGCGCGGACGGGCGATGGAGGGAGGAATAGGCGCGCACGAGCGGTGCGCTTTCAGGGAGTCGGTCCTTTCCGCCAAGTCGCCAGCGCGCATTGCGAGGCAACCGCCGAGGACGCGGACATCGTCTGAAAGACAGTCGTGGACTATGTCGGGCATCGGAGTCCGCAATCCACCGAGACATACGCGAGGACCGGCATCGCGCCGTTGCGCGACGTCGCCGTCGCAGACGAAGAGGCGCTGCTGTGAACGGTCAATCGATCCATGCCTTGGAACAGCGCGTTCGCCGACGACATCCGGCAATACGTGCTGGCGCTGTCGCGCATTGCTCCGTGAAGTTCGACGAAGAGTGACAGGACCAAGAAGCCGTCCCGGAGCATTCTAGGCGCATCGCGGCAGCGAGGGCGAGGTAGTCCTGCTGCACGAAGTCGGCACGCGGGAAATCGTATTCTGAACGGTCCCGCCCGGCTACGCAGGCCGCAAGGGGAGATCTGGTACGTGCGCGCGCTTTCGCCGCACCACGAGACGGATTGTTCCCTGGATCGCTTCGGCACGGATGTCCCGTGCAAAATTCTGGAACACTTGACCGACGATCTGGCGACACTTGACCGCGCCCCTTCGTTCGGAAACGTGCATCATCCGGTGTCGCGAAATAACTTTCTCCTGCCGCTTGCCGTCAGACGTCTCATCGGGGATTCTGGGAGAAGGCGGCGAGTCGATGCCGCCGAGATGCGAGTTTCAGGACATGGGTCACTATTCTGCCTTGGCCGTGGCACGGGAAGCGTTCCGGGATCACCGGGGCTGGCAGCGTGTCTGGAAAAGTCCCGAGCCACGGCGGCGCTATGACGTGATCATAGTCGGGGCAGGCGGGCACGGGCTGGCGACTGCCTACTATCTCGGCAAGAACCACGGCATCACGAATGTCGCCGTCCTGGAAAAGGGCTGGCTTGGCGGAGGCAACACGGGCCGGAACACGACGATCATCCGCTCGAACTATCTTCAGGACGCTTCGGCCGCGATCTACGAAAAGGCGCGCGCGCTCTATGAGACGCTGAGCCAGGACCTGAACTACAACGTCATGTTCAGTCCGCGCGGCGTCATGATGCTGGCCCAGACCGAACACGAGGTTCGCGGCTACAGGCGGACGGCGCATGCCAATGCGCTTCAAGGGGTGGAAACGGAATTCATCGAACCCGGGCGAGTAAAGGAACTCTGCCCGATCATCGAGGTCCGGGGCCCGCGCTATCCGGTTCTCGGTGCGCTTTGGCAGCCAAGGGGAGGCACTGCGCGCCATGACGCAGTGGCCTGGGGATATGCCCGCAGATGCTCGGAAATGGGCATGGACATCATCCAGAAGTGCGAGGTCACGGGCATGCGCACGAGCGGTGGCGAGGTCAGCAGGGTCGTCACGACGCGCGGCGACATCGATTGCGGCAAGCTCGGGATCGTGGTCGCCGGCCATTCCGGCCATCTGGCGGAAATGGCGGGATTCAGGCTGCCCGTCGAAAGCGTGGCACTGCAGGCGCTGGTCAGCGAGCCGGTCAAGCCATGCATGGACGTCGTGGTCATGGCAAACACCGTCCACGGCTACATGAGCCAGTCCGACAAGGGCGAAATGGTGATCGGCGGGGGCGCTGACGGGTTCATCAACTACACGCAGCGGGGATCATTTTCGCACATCGAGGAAACCGTGCGCGCCCTCGTGGAGACCTTTCCGATGATCTCGCGCCTGAAGATGCTTCGCCATTGGGGCGGCATCGTCGACATGACGGGAGATCGCTCGCCGATCCTGTCCCGGACACCCGTCCGCAACCTCTTCATCAACTGTGGCTGGGGAACTGGCGGATTCAAGGCGATCCCGGGGTCCGGGTGGGGATTTGCAGAGCTCATGGCAAAGGGCGAAAGCCCGCTTTGCGCGGAGTTCGGGCTCGACCGCTTTCGAGAGGGCCGCTTCATAGACGAAAGCGTAGCCGCAGGAGTGGCGCATTGAGGGAGGCGGTTCGGTGACGGATGCGGCAAACTGGCCGGGTGCGTATCAGGCGTTGCCCTGCGACTGTCGCCGCTTGCGTCGGTCCGGACGGGAGTTGCCCGATCCGGCAGGCGCGGGGGCGTGACATGCTGATCCTGACCTGTCCCTATTGCGGAATCCGCTGCGACGAGACCGAACTGGCGCCCGGTGGCGAAGCGCATCTGAAGCGCTTCGGACCTGGATCTTCCGACGAGGAGTTCGAGGACTATCTCTTCATGCGCGCGAATCCCAAGGGTGTTCATTTCGAGCGCTGGCGTCACGTTCACGGCTGCGGCAAGTGGTTCCACGCGGCGCGGAACACGGTCACGCTTGAGGTCTACGGAACCTATCCGGCACAGGTCCACGAGCCTCCGCAAGAGATCAGGGATGCGATCTCGGCCAAGGTGCCCGGGTGGCGCTGGAAGGATGATTCATGAGCCGTCGTCTCCCGAAAGGCGGTCGCCTGATCGACCGTTCGAGACCGCTCGGGTTTTCCTTCAACGGCAAGGAAATGCGGGGGTTTTCCGGCGATACGCTGGCATCTGCGCTGTTGGGCAAGGGTCAGGTGCTCATGGGGCGATCGTTCAAGTACCACCGCCCCAGGGGGGTTGTCACGAGCGGACCGGAAGAACCCAACGCGCTGGTGGGCCTTGGTCGCGACGGTTCCTTCGAGCCGAACGTCCGGGCCACGACGACGGAGTTGTTCGAGGGCCTTGAGGCCAGGAGCCAGAATCACTGGCCAAGCCTGGAACATGACGTCGGTGCGATCAGCTCCGCGCTGTCGAGGTTTCTGCCGTCGGGTTTCTACTACAAGACATTCCTTTGGCCGCGCGCCTTTTGGAAGCACGTGTACGAGCCGGCGATCCGGCTTTCCGCCGG
>JAPPCV010000026.1 GCA_028824715.1 Boseongicola sp.
ACACACGCTGCGCGGCCAAGCCGGAGCAATACGCCGACCCTGCCCAAACGCGCGGTCAGCGTCGGGCTACCTGACCTTACGACGCGGCAAGCGGAATCCAGCGTGGGATACTCCTTGTCCCGATGTCCAACTTCGGGTTTGGCCCAACTTTTTTGACTCCGGCGTTTTCTGGTCCATTGTCGTGGGAGGCATGGCGACATCGGCCGGACGAACCGGCCGGCGATGCGCCGTTGCAGGTGATGGGCAGAAGCACGAACCATGGCGCATGGCAAAGGGGATCACGGGCATCGGCATCCGGACGCGGTGGCGTGTCCGGAAGGTCTGGGAGAGGAGGGCGCGGCGGTGGTTCGCACGCGCGCGGGCGGCTACGTCCGGCACTGGCTGCAGGACGGCGAGGTGCGGAGCCTGGACGTTCCGGAGGAAAGGCTGCTCGAGGCGCTTCTGGAGGCGGTTTCGGCGGAGTTCGGACCGCAGCCTCCGGGCCTGGCGGCGGATCTCGCGTCGGACGCTCCGGGACTGATGCCCTCGGCGGCGGTGGCGAAGTCCTTCCTGACCCGGCTGGGACGGGTCGAGGTGGAACGGACGTGCTTCCATTGCCGGTCGTGCGACAAGGGAAGCTTCCCGCCGGACCGGGCGCCGGACCTGGAGGGAAGCGCTTTCACGCCGGGGATGGCGAGCGTCATCGCCGGGACTGCGCAGCTCATGAGCTTCGAGGCGGCGAGCCGCCACGTCGCGAATCTTGAGGGTCTGGACCTGGTGACCTCCCAGGTCCCGGTGAAGTGCTTCTGCGCGTGCCATGGTTCCTTGACCCCGGGATGCCCCACTTCGCCTCACCAATTCGGCTGATGGGTGCTGCCTTCGAACCATAAGGCAGTCTCGGCGCATCCGATCAAACCCATTTCAAGGTCCAATCGCCCAGCCCATGCATGCCGCTTCCGACGCTTCGCCTGACACCTCGCGATGTCCGACGCACGGCTCGCGGTGAAAGTGGTGGTTAGCCTTTCCTTCCTGCGGGACTTTCACCCGCTGCACTCACGCCTGTTGACCTTGCGCACCCTATGTTGGGTTCAGGCCATCACTTTGGCTTGGGACGCCATACACTAAGTGCAAGAAGTATCACGCCTGCAATCATGAATGGCAGGTTGATCACGCTCCCAGGGGCGGTTCCGGTCGTCTCAATTGCCTTGTTCGCCCCAACCCAAAGACGCATCGCGTATTCAACCGTGAACAGCAGGTAGAGCATCGGTATTAGCGCACGGTATCGGACAGCAGCGAGCAGGTAAATCAAGCCAATTATCAACTGGGACAATCCCCATAAGCCGAATATCCCAATCACGGTCGCAGCCGCACTATCTTGATATGATTCCAGCGGGATTGAGGCAATGCTCTGCGCGCCGCCATCGTGTGCAAATAGATGATGCTGACTGCGCCAAAGGGTGAGAGCCGTGAGCGCGTAGAATAGGTACAGTGCGATTTTGTGACCGGGAAACTGGTTGTCTAGCGATGTCGGGAAGATGTGGCGAAACAAATGAAAGCGCTCCTCTTTGGGTTCGGCGAACAGCGGAACAATTGCGGTTGCTTGCGCTCGCGAGATAAGACACGATCTTCTGGACTGCAACGCGTCTTTCGCCAAGTCCAGGTTGCGACCAGATCACGAATCGCTTCGCGCATTGACCTCCTTGCTCATGTCGTCCTTCCATGGACGGGCCAAGTTTGGCCCGGGTTGACGCGCCGCGCACGATTGCGGCACCCGCTGGAGACAATCACGGCCGGCACCGCGCGTTCTGGAATGCTTCGGCGTCTAGTGGTTTGATTCACTCATTTGATGTCATTTCCTGAAGCATCTGGTGGCCTCGCTTCCACGCCTCGACGAGGTCCTCCGGCTTACTGCTCCAGCGGACCGGGCGGGCGTCGTTGGCGTTGTGGTGTTCGATGTAGCCCTCGATGGCGGCGATGCGCTCGTCGGGCGAGTCAAAGAGCGTGTCCTTCCGCCTCTGCCAGGGCAGCTTCGAGAAGGACCTCTCGACGGCGTTCATCCAGGACGCCGAGGTCGGGGTGAATCGTCGTCGTCTCCGACGGGGCGGAATGGACGCGGAACACGTGCGACGAGATCTTCGGGGGCGGGAAGGTCACCTTCGTGCTCGACCTGTGCACGCCCTGGAATACGCGTCCGACGCCGTGAAGGCGGTCCTCACCGAAGGGGCGGAGCGGGACCGGCGTTTCGAGGAGGTCAGGGCGGACATCGGGGCGGGGCGGGGCGCGACGGAGGTCCGGGAACTCGATCCCTTCAGCGGCCGGCACAAGGCCGTGGAGGACTGCTGCAGCTGTTTCCGAAACAACATTGAAAGGATGAGATACGACAGGTGCCGCGACCGGGCATGCAGCTCGGAAGCGGTGTCGTGGAGGGCGGCTGTCGGCAGTTCGGGCTGCGGTTCAAGCGCTCGGGCACCCGTTGGTCCGAGAGGGGCGCCAACGCGATGCTCGCTCTCAAGAGCTGCGCCATGAACCTCAGGGTGCCCGACTTCCTCGACTGGCGGGTGAATCAGGCCGTCGCAGCATGACAAGTAACTTGGGCTACACCCTCCAACTTCTATTGTTCTTGACAGGTCTCCCGGAAACCCCCATTCTCGATCTTGAAATTGTAGACAAAATACAATTCACGAAACCGGTGTCGTACCTCAGACGCCGGAATTCCAATTGAAACGGAGGAACCAGACATGTCTGACCGCACGAAACTCAATACGCCAGGCGCCAGTCGATGGACGCGCCGAAGAGTCCTCGGCACCGCCGGCAAAGGATTGGCGCTCGGCACCACGGCACTGGCCGCACCGTGGCTGCTTCCCGGTCGCGCCTCCGCGCAGGCAAGCGAAGTGAACGTGCTCGCATTTGGGGGATACGAAGAGCCCGGAATGCTCGACGCGTTCCAGGAAAACACCGGAATCAAGGTCAACCTCAAGATTCACGACGGATCGGACGAGGAGATGGTAGCCCTCGTCCGCTCTTCTCCGGCTGGAACGTTTGACATCATCACGCCGACAAGCGCCTACGTGCCGCGGGCGGCGCGAGACGGACTGCTGCTTGAACTCAATCCGGGCGACTATCCCCTGGACGACTACTTCGAGATTATTGCCAACTGGCCGCCGTGCTACGTCGATGGCAAGATGTACGGTCTTGTGAACCGCTTCGGCTACTACGGCATCACGTACAACCACGAGAAGTTCTCCGAGGACGATGTCGCAAGCTACTCTGTCCTGTGGGACAGCGCCGTATCGGGCCGCGTCGCGCTCTTCGACTGGTTCCTGCCCAACATGGGCTGCCTTTCGAAGTTCAACGGCAACCCGCAACCCTATGACCTTGACGCCGCTGCCTTCGGCGCACTCGTCGACCGTCTTGCGAGTCTGCGTCCGCAGGTCGGCCTGGTCGGCAACACGTCGCAGGTCATCCAAGCGATGGCCGGGGGCAGTTACGACCTCGCAATCGCCGGAGAATGGGTTCAGGCCGGAATGTACGACGACGGTCTTCCATTCAAGGCGCGAGTGCCGAAGGAAGGTGGCGTGACTTGGGACCAGGCCGTTTGTATCGCAGCAAACACGCCGCGCATGGAAAACGCCGTCAAGTTTGTGCAGTACGTGGCCGGGCCAGGGTTCCAGTCCATGCTGGCAATCGCAAAGACCTACTACAGCATGGTCCCGAACAAGAAGGCCGCGGAACTTCTGCCTGACGACAAGCGCGAATTGCTAAACCTGGTGGACCTCGACCGGTTCGACGAGGTGTTCATGGCCAACCTGTCGCCCAGGAAAGATCCTGACAACAGGCAGGAATGGCTTGATGCCTGGGAGAACTTCAAGAACCTCTGAGAACCACGACATCCGACCGATCGCCTCCGCTTGTCACGAGCGGGGCGTTCGGTCTCCCGTCCATGAGCAATGCACGGAGAATAGAACCGGGTATGGCAATCATTGACTGTTCGCAGTGCATGGAGCCGCATTGGCTTTGGCCGAGCTACCCGTTCGTGTCACAGTCCTACTATCGCGGCGACGAATTTCAGGAATTCGGTTACAGGTGGCGCGGCAGCGGGTTCAGCTTCACATCTGCCCCGGGATGGCGAATTCGCGGCGGAAAACGGCTCGACGACTATCCTTTGCAGATGTTCGCCGGCGTTGCGCAAGTCCTCGACGTCTCCGCTTCGGAAACGATCGACGAAGCGGTGATCGCATCAAGTTGCTCTGGCGGGCCCGATCGAAACATACTTGTCCTGAGGAGCGGACATGCGGAGTCGGTTCACAATCGAAAGCCGGACTACTGGCGGAACGCGCCCCGGATATCACCCGGTTGCGCTGCGGAAATCTCGAGGGCCGGATTCACGCATGTGGCAGTGGACCTGTCCTGTGACAACATCCCGGCCAGCCGTCCTGGAGGCGAAGGTGGATACAATAACCACAACGAGCCTTTCCGTGCCGCGCTCCACGCCGAAGGGCTGCTGCTGACCGAGAACTGCGCCGACCTCGGCGCCATCGAGAACGAAGAGGTCTTTTTCGTTGCGTTGCCGATTTCCCTTCCGGACAGTGCCACCGCGCCATGCCGGCCGATCGCGATGAGTTCTTGGCCGTC
The DNA here is from genome assembly GCA_028824715.1 of Boseongicola sp. Classification (GTDB taxonomy): domain Bacteria; phylum Pseudomonadota; class Alphaproteobacteria; order Rhodobacterales; family Rhodobacteraceae; genus JAJEFO01. The sequence continues at coordinate 4,612 of JAPPCV010000026.1, forward strand.
CGATACGCCCCGTATCGTCGACCTGTCGGTCCCGCTCTTCAATCACTGGCGATGGAGAATCGATGTCCGCCAGGGGAGGAGTTTTGCCGCAGGCGACGACGCGGAGGAAACCCATTTCCTGATCACCGGACATGGCTTTACCCATTGCGATGCACCATGCCACATGCGGAAAGGCGGCGCGACGATCCAGGATCTTCCGAACGAAGGGCTCGACCTGTTTGTCGGCGAAGCGGTCATTGCAGACTTTTCGGACCTGGAACTGCCTTTCCCGATTACGCAGTCGTTGCTGGCCGAGCGGCTTGGCGACCGTCTCCGTCCTGGCGACCGCCTGATCCTGCGCAGCGACCTGACGAACAGGCTCGGCTACGAAAGCCGGGAATGGCACATCAAGGCCCCGAACCTTGAACCGGACGCTGCCAAGTGGATCACATCCCGGAAACCAGCGGCGGTCTGCATCGACTTTCCACAGGACTACATTGCACGTGAAATGCCGGTCAGGCATGTCTACAACGAGGAGTTCGTCACCCATCACGCTGTTTTCGCCGCTGGCATTCCTTTCGTCGAGGACCTGAGGGATCTCGGTCGCCTGCACGCGGAGCGCCCCTTTCTGGTGGCCGTGCCTCTGAAGTCGACTTGCGTGGACGGTGCCCCCATGCGTGCCGTGGCACTCGAATGGTAGGCACCGTCGAAACCGTGCGAGAAACATCCGTCCGTCGACGTGCGCCTGTGGCCAACCTGTGGCACGGTATCCTTCCTGCCGTAATCCTCATGGCCGGGTTCTTTGTCGTACCAATCGGTTACACCGTCGGCCTCAGTTTCACCGGTGCCGATCACGGCGGGCTGACGCTGTCCAACTACGTGACCTTCTTCACGAACGACCGATTCACGGACGCGCTTGTGCGTAGCGTCCTGCTGGCATCTGCCGCGGTCGTGCTCGCGTCCGTCATTGCATACCCGCTGGCGTGGTTCCTGACTTACGCGGCACACCCGCGGCGACGGTTCCTGTTGCTGTTCCTGCTGATCGCTCCGTTCTGGACAAGTTTCACGATTCGCGCATTTTCCTGGCAACTCGTGCTGTCTGACAGCGGTGTCATCGCGTTCGCACTGACCAAGGTCCTCGGCCAACCCGTCGCGCTCGGGTTTCTCTATACCATGTCTGCCTCGGTCTTCGGCCTGGCATTGTTCGGCATCATGCTGATGACACTGACGATATTCAGCGTGATGGTCACCATCGATCCTCGTCTTCTCGAAGCGAATCGGGATCTTGGAGGCAGTGAGTGGCGCGGCTTCCTTGAGATCGTACTGCCCCTGAGCCTCCCCGGCTGGATCATCGGCGCCGTGCTGACATTCATCATTTGCGTCGGTGACTACGCCGTGCCGACCCTCCTCGGCGGTGGATTCAAACCGGTCCTTGCGCAATTGATGCTGAGCACGCTGAAGGGGACCTACGATCTGCCGATGGCCGCGACATTTGCCGCAGTCCTGATGGGCGTGGTGTTGGTTTCCGCCCTGCCGCTTGCGCTGGTTCGCCGCCAGGTCCGCCTGCAGGCATGACATGGTGAGCACGGTCCGCAAGAAAGCATACGACCGCTGGTTCGTACTTCTGTTCGCTGCAGTCGCGGCGACCATCTATCTGCCGATCGTCGTCATGGCCGTGTTCTCTTTCAACAGTGGCCGGTACCAGGTCATGCCGTTTCGGGAATTCACGCTGGCGTGGTTCGGGCGCGTGTTCCGCGATGCACAGTATTTCTCCGGACTGATGAACAGCATCACCGTCGCGTCGGCCGTAAGCGTTTCCGCAACAGTCATCGCGTTCCTGTGTGCGTACTCGCTCGTCAATGCACGGTTCCCGGGAAAGACGGTGGTCACGCTGTTCGTCCTGGCGCCGCTCGCCGTGCCACTGATTCTCATCGGAATCGGTTTGCGGCTGTATTTCGTCTCCGTCGGCCTCGAACCCTCGTTGGCGCTGGTTTATGCGGGGCAGGTCCTCTACGTGTTGCCACTGGCCGTACTGAACCTTCGCAACCGGATTGCACAGATCCCGAAGAGTCACGAAGAGGCTGCCTGGGCCCTAGGTGCGTCGCGGCTACGCGCCATTCTCGAAATCGTCCTGCCATCCTGCCGCTTTGCCATCGTCGCGACTCTGATCATCACCTTTACCTTTGCCTTTGACGAGTTTGTCATCGCCTATTTCCTGACCAATTTCTCCATCACGCTGCCCATCAAGATCTGGACGACCCTGGTGACCGGATTCGATCCGGCAATCAATGCCATCGGCGTCATGGTATTCGGCTTTTCCATGGCGCTTGGCATCGCTGCTCAGGCCCTCTTCATGCGGAAGGACCAGCGGAAATGAACCTACGTCTTCGCAGATCCCCGACCCTCGCGCTGGCAGGGGAGATCGCATCGGCGCGCCTCACCGGCGAGACGGTTTATTCGCTCAGCACGCCGACTTTTCCGGATCGCACCGGCTCGATTGCCGCCGACATCCGGTTCGGGACCACTCTGACGCCCGGCAACGGTCTCGCGGATCTGCGGGACCTGGCGCGAACGGGCCTGTTCAAGAAGTGGAAACTTCCCGAGCACGAGTGCTTGATCGTTGGCGGAGCGAAATCCTCGATCTTCTGCATCATTCGCACCATGCTGCCCGCCGGTGGAAAGGTGCTCGTGATTTCGCCGCATTGGCCAAGCTACGAGGACCTAGTCAGACTGGCGCATCTCCAGCCGGTGTTCCACGAAACCCGCGCCGACGACGGTTTCGAGATCGACGAATTTCGTTTGCGAGAGTCCTTGCGCGAGTCCGGGGCAGGTGCCGTCATGTGCAGCAATCCCGGCAATCCGAGCGGACGGGTGCTCGGGCAACGCGAACTCGACACGCTTTGCCGGGAGACCGCAGATGCAGGGGCCATCCTCCTTCTCGACGAGAGTTTCTCGAACATTGTTTTCGACGTTCCGAAATGGCACGATTCGGTGTGTTCTCCGGAGGATCACGTCTTCGTCGTCAATTCCTTTTCGAAAAACTACCATCTCCAGGGCTTGAGGCTGGGCGCATGCCTCGTGCACCGCGGCAGAACCGCACCGGTGATCGCCGCCCACCAGACCCTGCTCAGCGCCGCACCGACACCGAGCCAGAACATCGCCCTGCGGATCATCAACTCACCGGAGGCAAATCCAGAGAGCTACTCCGAGCAGCGGCGGCTCATGCTCGACTTCGCAGTGGCGCAGGGCTGGCCTCATGTGGCAACGGAGGGCGGGTTCTATCTGTTTCCGTATGTGGAATGTTTGGCATCGTTTCGCCGGAAGCTGGAGGCCCGCCGGATCCTGTCCCTGCCCGGCGAGACCTTCGGCAAGGGATATCGCGATCACCTCAGGGTCTGCTTCGGAAAACCGGTTTCCGAGATTCGCGCTTTGCTGGGAATTCTCGCCGAAATTGCGGACGAATCGCCGGAGATGGATCGTGGGCGCTGACATGACACGCGCGGTGGTTTCGCCAAATGACGGGCGCGCATTTGCGCACTGGCGCCCGGATGCACCTGCCCATGCCGAACGGCTGCTGCAGCACCTCGCTCCGAGACGCCGGGCCCTGGCGGGCGATTGCCAGCTACGACGGGAGATCCTCGAAGGCTGCATCAAGGGACTGCAGTCCGCACGATCGGAACTGGTAGCGCTCGTGGTAAGGGAAGTGGGAAAGAAGCCCGGGGAAGCCGATGCCGAGATCGACTACGCGATTTCGTTCCTGGACCATTGCCTCGTCTTGCTGGACAACATTGAATTCGAGCAGACAATCGCGCCCGGCCGCCTTGTGACAGATGTGGGCCTGGGCGGCGCATTCCTGATCTGTCCGTTCAACGACCCCGTGGCAGGTCTGACACGAAAGATTGCACCCGCGATCGCCGCCGGATGCCCGGTGATCGTCAAGCCCTCCTCTCTTGCGATGCTTTGCGCGCGTGCAATGTTCAGGGCGTTCCGGCAGGCAGGAGTCGGCAGCGAGGTCCAGCTGCTCGCGACCGGTGACCCCGAGCTTGCCGGTCGGGTGCTCAGGCACGATGAAATCGACATGGTCAGCTTCACCGGGTCCACCGCTGTCGGGCGTGAACTGGCAGCTGCATGCGCCGCCGGCGGCAAGAAGTCGGTCACGGAACTTGGGGGAAACTGTCCATTTTCCGTCTTCAGTGACGCCGATGTGGACCGTGCTGTCAGGGACCTTCTTGACCGCAAGCTCAAGGCTGCCGGCCAGGCGTGTTCCTCCGTCAATCGCGTCTTCGTCGAAGAAGAAATCTACGCCGCATTCAGGGAAAGGCTCCTGGAATGCGTCTCGGCAGTGACGGCGGGTCCCTCGGACCTCGGCGCAGATCTCGGCCCGGTACGGACACGAAAGGCAGCGGATGAACTTGTTGATGTCGTGATCCGTGTAAGGGAGGACGGCGAGCGACTGTTGACGGCCGAACCGCACAAGGTCGGGGACGACAGTCCTTTCCTGTTTCCGCTGACAGTGGTCGAGAGCGACCGTGACAGCTTCTTCGACCGGTACGAGACGTTTGGGCCACTGCTGTCGATCCGGCCCTTTTCCCGGCGGGAGGACCTGCTGGCACGCCTGTCATGCGAGCGTCACGCGCTGGCCGCCTATTTCTACACGGGTGCGCCGGACGCAATTCAGCCCCATCTCGGCGAAATGCGTTTCGGCAGCATAGGGATCAATTCGACGGCCATACAGGGCGCGGAAGTTCCGACCGGAGGGTTCCGGGATGCTGGAATCGGTCGCGAAGGCGGCATCTGGGGAATGCGCGAGTTCTTGACCACGGTGAATTGCAGGCTCGGCGCGTAGCTTCATGCGCCAGCACCGAAGGAGGGGAGGATGAGAGAGATTGTTGACCACCCTGATGTGCCGGCGTCGACCTCGGCGGTCGCTCAAGGCGTGAAGGGCGGAGGATTCGTCTTCGTCGGCGGGCAGATGCCGCGTGATCTGGCAACGGGCCGAATCGTCAAGGGAGCGGCAGCGCAGGCCCGTCTTTCCCTTGAACATTGCGTCACGGTGCTGGAAGCGGCAGGGAGCGGGGCGGAAAAGATCATGCTGGCCATAGTCTACGTAACCGACCTCTCCGCGAAGGATGCCGTCAACGAGGCCTTTGCGGACGTCTTCGGCAACAGTGCCCCGGCGAGGAATCTTGTCGAGGTGAGCGCGATCGGCGAAGATGCAATCGTCGAAGTCGGCGTGATTGCGCTGGCATGAAGCCCTCAGCTCGAAACAGCATCCTCATGTTCGTCAAAGAACGCCATCGCCCGGTCCAGGTTTTCCAGGATGTGCTCTTGCGTCAGCCGCTTCGCGTCGGGAATGTTCCCGGCTTCAAGCTGGTGCAGGATTTCCTCGTGATAGTCGAGAGAACGGTGTGTCGGGAACGCCTCCTTCAGAAGCTTGTAGCGAATCGGCAGCGAAATCTCGTTCACGTAGTACAGGACCTGTGCGATCGGACGGTTTCCGGTGTAGTCGATAATGCACTGATGATAGGTGCTGTTTTCGCGGAAATAGCCCTCGATGTCATTCGCCTTGTAGTAACCCTCCATGATCGCGCATCGTCCCCGCAACGCCTTGCACAGGGGATCGATGTCGAGGTCTGCCAGTGCGGCAATCACCATCCCCTCGAGCGTGGCGCGGAGTTGGTAGATGTTGCGGACGTCGTCCCGCGTCTCTTTCCGGACCCGGAACCCGCGCCGCGGCAGATGCTCCACGAGCCCGTTGCGCAGGAGAAGGCGCAGGCTCTCCCGCACCGGTCCCCTGCTGCTGCCGTAGTCGGCCTCCAGTTCCTGCTCCCGCAACGCCTGGCCCGGGGCGAGATCCCCGGTTATGATCCGCCAGCGCAGCTTGTTCAGGATGAAATAGGACAGCGTCTGCGGAAGGCTGTCGTTTTCGTAATACACGATTGCCTAGTCCAACTTGCCTCGACGACACGGACACAGAATAACCTGAGGCACGCACCCGGGACAAGCACATCGTGAGCGCGGCGAAGGATGTAGAACTGGACCGTGTATCGAAGTCATTCGGCACCATGCTGGCAGTCCGGCCCCTGTCACTGCATATCCGTGCCGGCGAATTCCTGACGCTGCTCGGCCCATCCGGTTGTGGAAAGACGACCATGTTGCGCTTGATCGCGGGTCTGGAACAGGTGTCCGGCGGAACGATCAAGGTCGGTGGCGAAGACGTGACCGACCATCCGCCGAACCGACGCGATACGAGCATCATGTTTCAGGACTACGCACTCTTTCCGCACAAGACACTGCTTGAAAATGTGGGCTACGGCCTGAAGATGCGCGGCATCGACCGCACTGCCCGCGAGAGCCGCGCCCGGTCCTGGCTCGAAACGATCGGCCTTGCCGAATACGGGCAACGCCTCCCGCATCAGCTGTCCGGAGGACAGCGGCAGCGGGTTGCGCTCGCACGGTCATTGATTGTCGAACCAGGGGTTCTCCTCCTGGACGAACCTCTCGGTGCACTGGATGCGAACCTTCGTCAGCAGATGCAGCGAGAACTGCGCCGCATGCATCGGGACGTGGGATTGACATTCATTTACGTGACACACGATCAGCAAGAAGCACTCGCCATGAGCGACCGGGTAGCCGTTATGCGGGACGGCCGGATCGAGCAACTGGGTGACCCGGTCAACATATATGATTGCCCCGAAACCGAGTTCGTTGCGCGGTTCATCGGTGCCTGCAACGTCATCGTGGCGCGGGTGCGCAGGGCGACAGCTTCGGGGATCGAATGTGACGCCGACGGCCTCGCATCCCTGGTCGCACAGCCAGCGCCAGGTGGGAATTTGTATGGCGAAGGCGAGCGGATTGCCCTGGCGTTGCGGCCCGAGGCCATTTCGATCAGGTCTGGCGACCACGGGTGCGTGCCTGAGCGGAACGGAACGGCACTCGAGGTCAGGAGTGTCGAATTCACTGGAGCAACACTGAAAATTCAGGGGGTGTCTCCTGGCGGAAACATGCTGGATGTCGAGTTCGGACGCAGGACCCTGGATGACTGGCCGCCGCCAGTGCCGGGTGACCAGATCATCGCGGAATGGCGCGAGCCGGACTTGACGGTGCTGCGGAAATCAGCCCGAAACGGAGATTGATGACATGACGAGGACCAAGCAGGTCCTTGGCACTACGCGCGTTCACGAGTCAAGCGCAGCCAATACCTTTCGTTTCACGGCGGAACCACCCGTCTTCCTCCGGGGAGACGGATCGTGGCTTTACGACGAACGGGGCCAGAAGTGGCTCGACCTTGTTTGCGGTTCCGCTACGAGCAACATCGGTCACAACCACCCTGCGCACATTGCGGCCTTGCAGGAAACACTTGCCACGGGGGTCCTGCACACCGGTACCAGGCTTCCTTCGCCCTTCCGGGCTCGGCTCTACGAAGAGCTGATCTCGATTCTGCCCGAGGAGTTGTCCTGCATCCAACTGGCGAATTCTGGTGCCGAAGCCGTCGAGGCCGCGATCAAGGCCGCACAATACGCGACCGGACGCAATCGTCTGGTTTCTTTCGAGGGCGGGTATCACGGGCGAACAGTCGGCGCGCTGTCGCTCACTGACGGTGGCAGCATTCGTGAACCCTTCTCCGTGCTGCACGAACTCGTCGACTTCCTGCCTTATCCCGGTTCACGCGGGTCCGAAGGCGACGAGGTCGGTACCTGCCTCTCCCGATTGTCGGACCGCCTGGACGAGCTGCGAAGAAATGACGACCTTCCCGCCGCCCTGGTGGTGGAAGCCATCCAGGGTGTCAGCGGTGTCCTGTCTCCGCCCGCGGAGTTTCTGTCCGGCATCAGGGACCTGACGCGCCGGCACGGGATCCAGATGGTCTGCGATGAAATCTGGTGCGGGTTCGGTCGTGCCGGGGCTTGGTTCTCCTTCGAAAGCACCGGCGTTGTCCCCGACATGGTCACCATGGGCAAGGCCATGTCAGGGGGATTGCCCTTGTCGGCCGTGGCTGCCCGTCCCGAGATTCTCAAGGCCTGGCCGCCCGGCATGCACACCAGCACGTTTCAGGGCAATCCTCTCGCCTGCAACATGGCAGTCGCGACCATACGGACGATCCGCGGGGACGACCTGCTTGCACATGTCGAGCACACGGTTGAGCCCCTTCTCGAACGCTCCCTGCGCCCGCTTGACGCACTCGAACGCACCCGCGGCGTTCGCGTCGCGGGTGCACAGGCGGCGGTCGATGTCGTGGACGGGAATGGCTGTCCCGACCGGGCGACCGCCATTCGCGTACAGAGTGCCGCGCACTCCCGGCGCATCCTGATCTACCTGGGCGGCCGTTGCGGAAACTCCCTGATGTTCGTGCCACCGATCAACATCGATGGCGCACATCTGTCAGAGGGGCTGGGGGAAACCGTAGGGCTGATCAAGCACGAACTCGGAACTGGAAGACAACATGTGTGAACCCTGTGATCTCTCCGCCGTCGACGCCCGTGCGGCAATCGGTGCAAAGCAGCTTTCTCCTGTCGAACTGCTCGACAGCTGCATCGCAAGGATCGAACGACTCGATTCGGTGCTCAACGCGATTGTCATTCCGTGCTTCGAAAGGGCGCGGGTCGAGGCCGTTGCGGCAGAATCCGCCGTCATGAACGGCGAACCGCTCGGGAAGCTGCATGGCCTGCCGCTCGGCGTGAAGGATCTCAATGACCTCGCCGGGGTGAAGACCACGCAGGGATCGCCGCTATACGAGGACTTCATCCCCGAGCACGACGACAACATCGTTGCCGCCATGCGCAGTGAAGGTGCCGTGGCCATCGGCAAGACCAACGTCCCCGAGCACGGATTCGGTGCAACCACCGACAATCCGCTGTTCGGCGCGACCGGCAATCCCTACGATCCTGCACTCTCCGCCGGTGCGTCCACAGGCGGCGGCGCGGCGGCGCTTTCTGCACGAATGCTTCCTTTGGCGATGGGATCGGATTTTGCTGGAAGCCTGCGCACGCCCGCAGCCTTTTGCGGCATTTTCGGGATGAGGCCTTCGGCGGGGGCCGTGACCAGCACCCGTCGCGGTTTCGGCTGGTCGCCATTCGACGTCGAGGGTCCCCTCGCCCGATCGGCGGCCGACGCGAGGCTCCTGATGTCGGCAATGATGACCGAAGACAGCCGCGACCCACTGGCCTGGCCGTCCGGCACCGACTTCCTCGGGCCTGTTCGCGGAACGGATCTCTCCCGCCTCAGGGTTGCCGTTTCCGAGGACCTTGGCTTTGCACCGGTGAGCCAGGAAATGCGCACCGCATTCAGAAAAAAGCTCGGGGAATTCAGTCATGTATTCGCCGATGTCAAGGACGCACATCCCGACATGCGCGATGCGGACCGGGCCTTCTACGTTCTGCGCGGAATCGGCTTCGTCCATGATTTCGGGAGGATTCACGACGAAACCCCCGAAGCGCTTGGCCCAACGATCGTCGATGAACTCCAGCGGGCCGAGAAGATCTCCGTTGCCGACATCGGCTGGGCAATGGACGCCCAGACGCGGATCTACCTCGCCGCCGATGCATTCTTCGAGAGTCACGACCTGCTCATCACGCCGGCAACCTCCGTGCAGCCTTTCCCGCACGAGGAACTGTACCCGAAACACATCGACGGAGAGGACATGGGCGGCTACCTACGATGGGAGGCCATCTCCTATGGCGTCACGCTCTTCGCCGGACCCGCTGCCGTCATTCCCTGCGGCATTGGACCTGGCGGCATGCCCATGGCGCTGCAAGTCATATCCCGGGTGCGTTCCGATGCCTGGCTTCTGGATGTCGCCCATGCACTGGAGACTGTCTTCGCTTCCATTCCGGCGCTGGAAACACAGAAGCCGGACCCGGAAGCCTGGAAAAAAGATGATGACAGATAGGCGGTGTCTGGATATTGTTAACAATATACTGGAGCCAATTGGCGTTGTTCGCCTTTGTCCGCATGACCGGGGCGCAATCACGAAAAGAAGGAGAAAAGTCATGTCAGTATTCCGCACGGCCAAGCGTTCAACAGCAGCACTCCTTGCCGGATTTGCTGTGACGATCCTGACCGTCGTTCAGCCCGCCGCCGACACGCTAGATGAAATCAAGTCGCGCGGCCATTTCGTCTTTGGTCTGGAAGTTGGATACAAGCCGTTCGAATTCCGCGACGAGAACAACGAAATCGTCGGTTACGACATCGACGTGGCCAACGAAATCGGAAAGCGGCTGGGCGTCGAGGCACGCCCGCAGGGAACCAACTGGGCAACGGTCATACAGACGCTTTATGACGGCGGATTCGATCTCATCCTTGGCGGGATGACCGCCACGGAGAAGAGATACCAGCGCGTTAACTTTTCGATCCCCTACATGGACGCGAGTTCGGGCCTGCTGGTCATGAGCAACAGCGGAATCATGGGCCGCAGCGAATTGGGAGGCAAAACCGTTTCGGCCGGTGCCGGAACGCCGCAGATCAACCAGTTGAAGCTGTCGGCTGAGGAACTGGGCTTCGAATACTCGGGAGAGATCAAGACCTACGATTCGGATGCCGTCGCCTATGAAGCGATGCGGGTCGGACGAATTGATGCCTACGCTTCAACGATCGTGAGCCTGCTTGAGTTTGCGAAGACCACCGAAGACTTCGACGTGCTTCCATTCGCGTCCGACATGTGGGAACAGGAATGGACGGCCATGGCGTTCCGGAAAGAGGACGAAACGCTTCGGGCCGCATTCAACGAGGCAATCCGGGACATGAAGGCAGACGGAACGCTTGCAGCCCTTCAGGAAAAATGGTTCGGAAAGTCGTTCGTCGATTTGCTGAGCGACGAGGCGCCCACCTGGTAGACTCGCCCGGCACCCACGGGCCGAAACCTGCCAGTGGCACTTCTGTCTGAGCGGGACGGTCCGCTCGTCCGTGCCGCGGGAAGCCGCTAGAAGGGACAGAGGTCCGTGGATGTTGCCTACATGCTCGACGCGCTCCCAAGGCTCCTTCCGGCGTTTTGGGTGACAATCGAGGTCAGCGCGATTTCCCTCGCGCTGGCCATGCTCTTGGGCCTGAGTTGCGGTACCGCCCGTGCATTCCTGGCAAAGCGCAATCCCCTGACCTGGCTCATGGACGCCTATGTCGGGCTTGTACGCTGCACCCCAATTATCGTTCAAATCTATGCCGCCTATCTCCTGCTGCCAAAGATCGGCATGCGGCTCGACGTCTTCTGGATCGGTGTCATCGCACTGACTTTCAATTCCGCGGGATACCAGATCGAGATCGCCAGAGCTGCCGTCCAGTCCATCAGCAAGGGGCAGACAGAAGCGGCAACGTCGCTCGGCCTTGGGTGGTGGCACACGATCCGGCTCGTCGTCTTGCCGCAGGCTTTCAAGCGCATGATACCCGCAGTAACCAATGAAATGTCCCACCTTGTGAAGGCATCTGCCGTCTTGTCGGTCATTTCGCTCTTCGAACTCCACAAGGCCGCGACCGCACTGCAGGCCACCAGCTTCAAGTTCGTGGAGCTGCTCGCCGTACAGGCCATGCTCTACTTGCCTCTCATCCTTGGCGTCAGCCGCATCGCAAGATACCTGGAGACTGATGTCTTCGGATTCGAGGGCAAGACTGAAACCGTGGACATCCGCTAGCGCCATGAATGTTCTCGATATCCAGTTCATGCTCGAGATCCTGCCGAAAATGCTGTTTGCGGCTCTGGTCACCCTTGAGATTTCCGTGCTGGCGGTCGTTTTCAGCATTGCCCTCGGCATCCTCCTCACGACCTGGAAGCTGCTCGGCGGGAAGGTCTCTGGTGCCCTGATTCAGGCGTTCGTCGAGTTTACGCGGGGCGTGCCGCAGCTGGTACAGATCGCGATAATCTACTTCGCGCTTCCGCGCTTCGGCGTTGTCCTGAACGAATTCTGGACCGGTGTGGTCGCTCTGACGTTCATCGGTGCCGGCTACGCCATAGAGATCATTCGGGGTGCGGTCGAGAGCCTCGACAGGGGACAGCGCGAAAGCGCCATTGCGCTAGGATTGAGCGAATTGCAAACCCTCTTCCTCGTGCTCTATCCGCAGGCAGCACGCCGCATCCTGCCACCACTGACCAATGAACTCGCGAATGTCATCAAGGCGTCGGCACTCCTGTCCGTTATTTCGGTAAACGAGCTGACCAAGGTCGCGAACGACATCATTTTCGAGTATTTTGTCGTGATCGAAGTCTTGATTGAACTGGCAGGGCTATACATCGTCATCATCGGTGGCCTGATATGGCTTTCGCGCGCGCTTGAGAAACGGACACGGGCCTGATGGCAGGCGATGTTGCGGCAGTCGGGCTGCTCTGGCCCTCCGACGGTCGCAATGACCGCGAATTCTGGCGCTGGTTGCCGAAGAACATTTCTCTCCTGGTTGCCCGCTACCAGGTCGGGGGAAACCTCGACCTCGAACAACTCGAGCGGGATGGCGACTTGGAAGTTCTGACAAGGGCTGCCTGTCTGCTGCATCAAGCCCGGCCGGACGTGATTGGACTGGCTGACTGCGCCGCCGGGATTGTGGGCGGTGCGACGGCGGAACTGGCAAAGATGCAGGCAATCGAAGATACAACCGGCATCCCGGTCGTCTCCATGAGCATCTCGCTTGTGAAGGCCATTTTGCATCTCGGGGCAAGACAGGTAGCTGTTCTCTCCCCCTACGGTGCCGACGTCTCCGAGAGACTCAGTCTCTTTCTGTCCGGGTACGGCCTCGAAGTGGTGCAAAGCCACGTCCTGTCCTGCGGTGACGAAGCGTCGATCGATGCAATGACTGACGCCGATTGGCTGAGGTTCTCACGTCTTGCCGATAGCACCTCCGCGCAAGCACTCTTGGTTGCCGGTGGTGGCGCAAGCCTGTTTCCGGTTGTGGAAGAGATGGAAGCGCTTCTCGACAAACCTGTCGTATGCGGGCCGGGTGCGCTGATTTGGGATGCATTGGCGCAAATCGGCGTTGCCGATTCGCGCACCGGGTGCGGCACGCTTTTTCGCGAGCGTGCCACAACGAAACACCATCAGTTGCCCTTCTCCCTGGATCCGCTGTTGTCGAGCGCGATGAAGACCTACGTCGTCAGTGCTTCGCCGCCGGTGATTTCCGGTGGCGCCGGTTCATGGCTGCTCGATTCCCGAGGCAGGCGCTACCTGGACTTTGCATGCGGATCCGGCACGACGAACCTCGGCCACAACCATCCCGCAATCATGGACGCAGTGGAAACCCAGTTGAACAGTGGGTTGGCGCATGTCGGTCCGCACTTCCTCAGCGATGAGCAGGTCAGGCTCTACCGACTGCTGCGGCAAGCATTGCCGGAGAACCTTGGACGGTTTCATCCGGCGACCAACGGAACAGAGGCTACGGAGACCGCGCTGAAGGCGGCAATGCATTTTACCGGCAAGCGCCGTTTCCTCGCATTCGAGGGCAGCTACCATGGACGCACCATCGGCGCGCTGGCAGTGTCGGAGAGCAAGGGACGCAACCGGGCCCTCGGTCCGCTCCTGCCTGACACCATTTTTGCACCGTACGGCTGCCCACCGGATCGACTGGAGCGAATGATCGATAGCGCGCAGCCGCTGGCGGGGATTGTTGTGGAGCCGGCCCAGGCCACGCGTGGCATGATCTTCCCTGCAAAGGGCTGGCTGCGGAAGCTGGCGAATCTCGCGGCAGCCCGCGAAATCCCGCTGATTGCCGACGAGGTCTTCACCGGGCTCGGGCGGACAGGACATCTCTTTTCGTTCATGGGCGAAGACTTCGTGCCGGACCTTCTAGTTCTCGGAAAGGCATTCGGTGGCGGTTTTCCAGCGGGGCTGGTCGCCGGGCGTGACGACATCATGACCACGTGGCTGCCAGGGACCCAGTCGTCGACATTCCAGCTTCATCCCGTTTCGGCCGCCGCCGCCCGAGCCTCGCTGGAGTACACTGTGACGAATGAAGTGCCCGAAATGGCCAGCCGCATCGCGCGATGGATCTCTGTACACAGTGCAATGCTCGTCGATTTTCCGTTCGTTGCGGACATTCGCGGCCGCGGCGCGATGTTCGGTGTGGAAATCGCCGACGATGCCGGTGCCCCAGACCATGATCGGTCGAGAGCCATTCGCGCAGACGCGCTCGAGCACGGACTGATTACCTGGGAGTGTGGTTCGTCCGGCCATGTCATTGGGATTGTCCCGCCATTGACGATTTCCGAACGTGAAATAGCCCAAGGTTTCGATCTGTTGCGCAAATCCTTCGCTCGGGTCCGGTGAGTTCCAACAAGTCCCGGGAATTCGAACCCGCGACCGTTCATGAGGGGGAGGCCTCTGGCTGCAAAGCCGCTCATAGGGTACAGCGAGAGACCCGCCGGCGCCATCCCGCCTGCCGTCCGACCCAAGGCCCCCTCGGCGGGGACCACGGTGCGCGCGGCAGTCCGAGCCGGCCCCAGATCTCGGGCCACGGACCGGATCGATGGGCCCTCGACCAGGCGCGCCCGACGGACCCTCGCGATCGCGTCTGCCACCAGCGCCCTCTGATTCTACCGCAAGCCGCAAACACGGTCGCGAGCATTGCCGATTGCGTCATCAACGCGAGTTTCGGAAGTACACACCGAGGCCTGGGTCGGCACATTGGTTGAGGCACTGAATCCTTGCCTGGAACTGCTCGGGTAACGGAGCGACCACAGGGTGTGATGCTTGTGCAGGGATGCACTTGCGAAGAGGCGGCAACCTTACTATCAGGTCGCATCGGCACCCGTAGCTCAGCTGGATAGAGCGCTGCCCTCCGAAGGCAGAGGCCAGAGGTTCGAATCCTCTCGGGTGCGCCATTTCCTCGAAATGCATGATGAGCCATGTGCTGATTTTGCCGCCACGATGCGAGTTGTCCGTCATGACGAAATGGCTGGAAGACCGGGCGCGTCTCCAGAAGTCACGGCGTTTGTGGTCTGCTTCTGTGCTTTGCTGCGTATCCTTGCAGGGATTGCAGTTCGCGGCGGAAATGAGGGGCCATGATCCGGCTGCTCCTGATTCAGGTGCTTTTTTCCAGCAGTGCTGTCATTGATTGCATTGTGACATGCATAGGAGGGTTTCGTGGCCAGCATCACTATCCGCAATCTTGACGACGGTCTCAAAGGGCGCCTGCGCGTTCGTGCGGCCGAGCATGGCCGTTCCATGGAAGAGGAAGTGCGGCAAATCCTGAGGCAGGTCGTCGGCCCCCCGGCAGAGAGCAGGAATCTCGGCGAAGCCATCCATCGGCGGTTCGCCGCAATGGGAGGCGTAGTGCTTAAACTGCCGGATCGGGATCCAATGCCTGAGCCGCCAAGCTTCGATTGAGACCACGATCCTGATCGACACCAATGTCGTCTCGGATCTGATGCGGCCGTTGCCCGCTCCTGCCGTACTGGACTGGTTCGGGTGTCAGGATGTTACCGGTCTTCATCTGAGCGCGGTTGGAGAGGCCGAATTGCGGCGCGAAACCCTGATCCTTCCGGCAGGGCGGCGCCGGGACAGGTTGATTGCTGAGATCAACGCCTTGGTTTGGGATGACTTCGGACACCGCGTATTGCCATTCGACAGCGCCGCCGCTCAGGAGTTTGCAGCGATCTTCGCTGACCGACGAGCCGCCGGTCGGACAATCAGCTGCCCCGATTGCCAGATTGCCGCAATTTCTCGTTCCCATGGTGCCGCAATTGCCACGCGCAATGGGAGAGATTTCGAGGGATGCGAGATCGAGATCGTCGACCCGTGGGTTCCGCGTTGAATGCCATCCAACGCCTCGATTGTCTTTCCAGGAAACGGAGACGAATTGCGAGTGGCAGAAGCCGGAGATGCGAATCCTCTCGGCTGGGCCATTTCTCTCAATACCGTCGTTAGCCAATGGATGCGCTACCTTTTGTCGGATTTTCGCAGCCGAGAATCGGAAGCAAAGCATCCAGAAGTGGCGTGATCCCACGCGTTTGTAGCGGCGCATGGATTTCGCACGAGGGATTCGAAAGGTGCATTCAAGCGTGTCGAAGGACACGACAATCGCAGCTGCGCTGGCTGCACGCGGCAAATCCTCAATTGATTGGCCCAGCTTTGGTAGTCCGTTTGTTGGCGCAATGGGACACTCGCTATGCCGATCCTGGTCTCTGCATGAACAGGAAGAAAATTCCCATGAGGATCAGGCAACTGCCGAGCACCTGGCTCCAGGAAATGTGCTCCTTCAGGACAAGGAACGAAAACAGCAGCGCAATGACAATCGTGCCGCTCACGATTGTTGGAATGGCAATGCTCGCAGCCATCGACTTCATTCCTGCAACGCCCCCGAAGAGGTAGAGATAGCCAATCTCCGCGCCTCCGATGCATAACCCGGCAACCGCAGCCCAGAAATAAGATCCAGGAGACAGCGAAAACACGTGTCCGCCTCGAACCGCCAATACGGCGAAAAACACGACGGATGTAGAGAGCGCAGCGACTTGGATGCACATCGTGGCAAGAACGGTTGTTGTGGCCCCGGAAGGCACGTGTCCTCCCGCCAGCTTCACGAACAGGTTGTAGCCCGCGTAGAGAATTGTAACCGCGGCAAGTAGCACGATACCAGCCATCGAACCCTCTCCTTTCCTTCCTGAAATCACGAATTTGGCCCATTCAGGTGGCAGACACACAAGTTCGGGCGCATTGCTTCTCCATCGCCACTAGCATTTCATCAATCCAGCGGACAGCGCCCGTTTGCAGACGTTCCACGGCCTGCGCCTGCGCCAGTTCATCGGAGATTCTCGACCATGATCAGTTCGGTCGGTTTCGTACCTGGAGATGGCACCTTGCCTTCGAAGTGAAGGACAAGTGAATCGACGGTGGTGTGTGCGGCACGTTCCAAGTCTCGATGCATGACAACGTCGAACATCCCGGCGAGGAGTCCGTTTTGGGTCAATGGCGCAAGTTGGAAGGCACAGTAGACGAACTGGTTCTGCCGCCATGATTCCAGGAGGGCTTTCCCAATTCCCTGTTGCCGCCGCCAATGCAGCGAATGCCGCGCAGGTTGTCACAGCCTCGCGCCATGACGTAGATGCGGTGCGGATCTTCGCCGCTGGAGAATGTCGCAAGGACCCCGCGGTTCTGAGAACTGTTGCGAATGTCGCTGCGGAATCCGGCCTTTCGTGCCACGTGGCTGCGATTTAGCTCGCCATCGGCGACCGATGCCAGATCGCGCGGATCACTACATAGACGTCCCGTCAGAAGACTTGCGGCCTGTCCCGCAGCACGATTGTCGAGACAAACGCAATCCAGCTGGTCCGGCACCGGGGAATCGGGAAGCAACTGGCGCAGCGCAGGCCTTAGGGCACTGCATCTTTCTGTCTCGTGCTCATGGATCCGGACACGGGCATTCTGCGTGAGCCGTTCAATCCTGCAGTGATCTCACACCCAGCTCGCCTTCCGCCCTTGATTCCATGGCGAGCGCCGCCGCGTGAATCCCTGCTGCGGTCGTGAAATACGGTATCCTGTCCATGAGCGTCACGCTTCTCATCGAACGCGAGTCCTCGATGGCCTGGGCGCCCTCGGTCGTGTTCATGACAAGCGCCACCTCTCCGTCCTTCATCACGTCAATGATCGTGCGCCCGCCTTCGTAGACCTTGTTCACGATGTCTGACGGAATGCCGTTGTCGGTCAGGAACCTTGCGGTGCCGCGCGTGGCGAGGATCTTCAGTCCGAGCCTGTTCAACGTTCGTGCCGTTTCGACCAGTTCTTCCGTCTTGTCCGCGTTCTTGATGGAGAAGAAGACCGTCCCTTCTTCGGGAAGCATGGCGCCGGCGCCAAGCTGCGCCTTGAGGAATGCACGCGCGAAGCTCCTGTCCCATCCCATGACCTCCCCGGTCGACCGCATTTCGGGACCGAGAAGCGTGTCGACGCCGGGGAAGCGCGCGAAGGGCAGCACGGCCTCCTTGACCGAGTACCACGGCGTGCGAAATTCCCTGAGTGTCATGGGATCCGTACCGCCGTCGCCATCGGTGGCCTGGACCGGGAAGTCCGAGAGCCTTTCGCCAGCCATCACGCGAGCCGCAATCGAGGCGATGGCGCTGTCCACGGCCTTGGCCACGAACGGCACGGTACGCGAGGCACGCGGGTTGACCTCGATGAGGTAGATGTCTTCGCCCTTGATCGCGTACTGCACGTTCATCAGCCCGACGACTTTCAGTTCCCGGGCCAATGCCTCGGTCTGTTGGACGAGCTCGTCGATGATTCCGGTCGCAAGCGAGTGCGGCGGCAGCGAACATGCGCTGTCGCCCGAATGGACGCCGGCCTCTTCGATGTGCTCCATGATGCCGGAGACATGCACCTCCTCGCCGTCGCAGATCGCGTCCACGTCCACCTCGGTTGCGCCGTCCAGATAGCTGTCGAGAAGGACCGGGCTTTCGCCGGAGACGACGACAGCCTCGCGGATGTATCGCTCAAGCTGGCTGGCATCGCGGACGATCTGCATCGCGCGGCCGCCAAGCACGTAGGACGGCCGGATCACCAACGGATAGCCGATGTCGTCAGCGACGGTGAGCGCCTCTTCGCCAGAATGCGCTATGCCGTTCTTGGGCTGCCTCAGGTTCAGGCGGTTGACGAGTTCCTGAAAGCGCTTCCGGTCCTCGGCCAGGTCAATTGCATCCGGCGAGGTGCCGAGAATGGGAATGTTCGCGTCATCCAGCGCATTGGCGAGCTTCAGGGGAGTCTGCCCGCCGAATTGCACGATCACGCCATGGAGCGCGCCGCGTTCCTGTTCAACCCGAAGGATCTCCATGACATGCTCGAATGTCAGCGGCTCGAAATACAGCCGGTCCGAAGTGTCGTAGTCCGTGGAGACGGTTTCCGGATTGCAGTTGACCATTATCGTCTCAAAGCCCGCATCGGAGAGCGCAAAGCAGGCATGGCAACAGCAATAGTCGAACTCGATTCCCTGGCCGATGCGGTTGGGACCCCCGCCGAGAATGACCACCTTGCGCCGCTCGGTCGGGTTCGCCTCGCATTCGGCCTCACCCATGGCGGGCGCTTCGTAAGTCGAATACATGTAGGGCGTGTGCGCCTCGAATTCCGCCGCGCAGGTGTCGATTCGCTTGAAGACCGCGTTGACACCCAGACCGTGGCGCTTGCGACGGATATCATCTTCCCGGAGACCGGCCAGCTTCGCCAGCCGTGCATCAGTGAAGCCGAGCATCTTCAGCTTTCGCAGGTCCTGCGTGGTTTCGGGCAACCCGTATTCCAGCACCTCGGCCTCGGCGTCCACGATTTCGCGGATCCGGGCGAGGAACCAGGGATCGAAATTCGTCACTGCCTGAATGTCGCAGTCCGAAAGCCCGTGCCGCATTGCCTGCGCGATGACCCGCAGCCTGTCCGGCGTCAGCTTGGCGAGGGCTGCCGTGATGGCTGCGCGCCCATCGCCTCCCGCATCTTCTTCGGTGGAGGCGACGGCATTGCTGTTGCAGAATGGTGCGGGCAAGGGCGGCGCGCCGGGAATCTCGATCTCGTCAAGCCCGGCCAGGCCGGTCTCAAGGGACGCAAGCGCCTTCTGCATGCTTTCGTGGAACGTGCGGCCGATTGCCATGGCTTCGCCCACCGATTTCATCGAAGTCGTGAGCGAAGGTTCGCTGCCCGGAAACTTCTCGAAGGCAAATCGCGGGATTTTCGTGACCACGTAGTCGATCGTCGGCTCGAACGAGGCGGGCGTTACCTTGGTTATGTCGTTGTCAAGCTCGTCCAGCGTGAAGCCCACGGCGAGCTTTGCGGCAATCTTGGCGATCGGGAAACCCGTGGCCTTCGATGCCAGCGCCGATGACCGGGAAACCCGGGGGTTCATCTCGATCACGACCATGCGCCCGTCGGCGGGATTCACCGCCCACTGGACGTTGGAGCCTCCGGTCTCGACGCCAATCTCGCGGAGGACGGCGATCGAGGCCGTCCGCATCCGCTGGTATTCCTTGTCGGTGAGGGTCAGCGCAGGGGCTACCGTGATGGAGTCTCCAGTGTGGACGCCCATGGGATCAACGTTTTCGATGGAGCACACGATGATCGCGTTGTCCGCCTGATCACGGACCACTTCCATCTCGAATTCCTTCCAGCCGAGCAGGCTCTCGTCAATCAGGATCTGCGCGACGGGCGAGGCTTCGAGTCCCCGGCGGCACATCTCGAGAAACTCGGTGCGGTTGTAGGCGACGCCGCCGCCTGTGCCGCCCAAGGTGAAAGCGGGCCGGATGATTGCCGGAAGCCCGACTTGGCCCAGTGCTTCCATCGCGCGCTCGACGCCTTTCGAGATGTCATGGCGGCCGTTGGCGTCCTTTGGCGCATCGGCAATCGCGGCCTTCGGGTTCTCAAGGCCGATCCGCTCCATTGCCTCCCTGAAGAGCTTGCGGTTTTCGGCCATTTCGATGGCTTTCGGCCTGGCGCCGATCATTTCGACCCCGAACCTCTCCAGGACGCCCATTTCCTTCAGCGCGAGGGACGTGTTGAGGCCGGTCTGCCCGCCCATGGTTGGCAGAAGCGCGTCGGGCCGCTCCCTTTCGATGATCTTGGCCACGACTTCAGGCGTGATGGGCTCGACATAGGTCGCGTCCGCCAGGCCAGGGTCGGTCATGATCGTGGCCGGATTCGAGTTCACGAGCACGACGCGAAAGCCCTCCTCGCGAAGCGCCTTGCAGGCCTGTGCGCCCGAGTAGTCGAACTCGCAAGCCTGTCCAATCACGATTGGACCGGCCCCGATTATCATGATGGACCCAATGTCGGTTCTCTTCGGCATCCGCTGCCTCGTGGTCACGCGCAAATTGTCCTGCGTTATAGGGATTGGCCGTTCCTGCGCAAGGGGATAACCGAGGCGCCGCCGAGTTTTGTGACGCCGGGTTCCGGCAAACGGCAAGCCCGCTCGGCCTTGGCGTCTCTTGTCCGCTTGACTTCCGGCCCGTTGCAAGTTGTATCGGCGCCCTGCAATCAGGAGACGCAACTACATGCACGCCTTTCGAAGTCACAACTGTGCCGAACTCAATGCCTCCCATGTAGGCGAGTCGGTGCGTCTTTCGGGCTGGGTTCACCGCGTTCGAGATCATGGCGGCGTGCTGTTCGTCGATCTTCGCGACCATTATGGCGTGACCCAGGTCCTGGCCGACCCGGACAGCCCGGCCTTCGCGGAGGTGGAGAAGGTTCGCTCCGAGTGGTGCATCCGGATAGACGGCGAGGTGAAGGCGCGGGACGCTGATCTCGTGAACCCGAAGATCTCCACCGGCGACATCGAGGTCTTCATCCGCGATCTCGAGGTCCTCGGAGCTGCAGAGGAGCTTCCGCTGATCGTGTTCGGTGACCAGGAGTACCCGGAAGAGACGCGGCTGCGATACAGGTTCCTCGACCTTCGGCGCGAGGCGATGCAGCGAAACATGAAGCTCCGCTCGGACGTGGTGGCCAGCATTCGGCGGCGCATGTGGGACGCCGGATTCCGCGAGCATCAGACACCTGTCATCACGGCATCCAGTCCCGAAGGTGCACGCGACTTCCTTGTGCCATCGCGGATACATCCGGGCAAGTTCTACGCTCTTCCGCAGGCACCGCAGCAGTTCAAGCAGCTCTTGATGGTTTCCGGCTTCGATCGATACTTCCAGATCGCGCCATGCTTCCGGGACGAAGATCCGCGCGCCGACCGTTCGCCCACCGACTTCTACCAGCTCGACATGGAAATGAGCTTCGTCACGCAGCAGGACGTGTTCGATACGATCTCGCCGGTGATTGAAGGGGCGTTCTCGGAGTTTGCGGCGAGCCGTGACGTCGACCCGGTCGCCGACTGGCCGCAGATTCCGTATCGCGACACGATGCTCTGGTACGGTACCGACAAGCCCGACCTGAGGATCCCGGTCAGGATGGAGGATGTCTCGGAACATTTTCGGGGGTCCGGATTCGCGACATTCGCGAGGATCCTGGAACAGGACGGCACGGAGGTCCGCACGATTCCCGCGCCGGGTGGCGGCAGCCGTCGTTTCTGTGACCGCATGAATGCATTTGCTCAGGGAGAGGGCCTCCCGGGCATGGGCTACATCATCTGGCGCGACGGCGAAAACGGCATGGAGGCGGCCGGGCCGGTCGCAAAGAACATCGGCCCGGAACGCACGGAGGCCATCAGGAAACAGCTCGACCTGGCTTCTGGCGACGCGGCATTTTTTCTTGGCGGCAAGGCAAGGAGCTTTGAGGCCGTGGCGGGCAAGGCCCGCGTGCTCATAGGCGAGGAGCTAGGACTTGTCGAGAAGGACCGGTTCGCGTTTGCCTGGATTGTCGATTTCCCGCTCTACATCGAGGGTGAGGAAAGTGGCGGGATCGACTTTGAGCACAATCCTTTCTCGATGCCCCAAGGGGGCATGGCCGCGCTTGAGGGCAATCCTCTCGACGCTCTTGGATTCCAGTATGACCTGGTGTGCAACGGCCACGAAATTGCCTCCGGCGCAATCCGCAACCATAAACCCGAGATCATGTTCCGGGCCTTCGAGATTGCGGGATACGGAGAGGACGAGGTGCGCGCCAGATTTGGCGGCATGGTCAATGCGCTGCGCTTTGGCGCTCCGCCTCACGGCGGTTGCGCCGCGGGAATCGATCGGATCGTCATGCTCCTGGCTGACGAGGAGAACATTCGCGAGGTCATTCTCTTTCCGATGAACCAGCGGGCGGAAGATCTCATGATGGGTGCGCCGACGGAGCCGACACGAGAACAGTTGCGTGAACTGCGATTGCGAACGCTGCCGCCCGAAGAGTGATCGCAGATTCGCGATGCGAGCTTCGGCGGGCGACAATTTGGCTGTCGATCCGGCCAGGATGACGCATTGCGCCGCGATGTCGAGGATCTGAGGAAGGCAAAGCCATGAGCCTGAAGGACTGGTCACCTCCGCCGCTTCCATCTCGAACGGCAATTGAAGGACGCTATGTCGTGCTGGAGCCGGTCGGACGCGAACATGTCGCCGGGCTGGTGGAAGCCTTCGCCGAGGATGCGGACGGCAGGATTTGGGAGTATCTGCCACACGGGCCGTTCGACCAGGCTGGCTATCTGGCCTGGACGGACACGGCACGCGCGTCGCCCGATCCATTGCACTATGCGGTGCGCATGGAAGACGGCCGGCTCGGAGGCACCCTCAGCCTGATGCGGATCAAGCCTGCCGCGGGTTCGATCGAGACGGGCTGGCTCACGTTCTCGCCTCGCCTGCAACGGACTCGAGAGGCCACCGAAGCGGTCTACCAACTGATGCATTGGTCCTTCGAAGCGGGTTATCGAAGGTTCGAATGGAAATGCGATGCGGCGAATCATCGCTCGCGGCGCGCGGCGGAGCGATTCGGCTTTTCCTACGAAGGTGTGTTTCGGCAGGCGACGGTCGTTAAGGGACGGAATCGTGACACGGCCTGGTATGCGTGCATCGACGGCGAATGGCCGGCTCTCAGGGAAGCGTACGAGGCTTGGCTCGAACCCTCGAATTTTGACGCCGGCGGCACGCAAAGGCAGAGGTTGGGTGACTTGACGGCATCGATTCTTGCGTGCCGGGATCCTGCGCTTTGAGCTGCCGGTTGCCCAGAACGCCATGGTGGAGCGGATTGCCGGCTCATTGGTCACATGGGTTCCGCGCATGTTCGATGCAGCGGTGACCTTGAGGCCGAATTTGCAAAGGTGGTTTCGGAATCCAGCATGGGCATGGTAGGGTTGCGGAAAAGGCGAGACATCCGGTCGGGCAGATGACACGCAAGCTATTCGGCACTGATGGCGCGCGCGGACGCGTCAACACGCATCCCATGACCGCGGATGCCGTTCTGCGTCTCGGTGCTGCCGCCGGACATCACTTTCTCCGGGACGGTTCCGCGACGCACCATGTCATCATCGGAAAGGACACGAGGCTCTCCGGCTACATGTTCGAAAGCGCCTTGACGGCAGGTTTCACGTCGACCGGCATGAACGTGCTGCTGCTTGGTCCGGTGCCGACACCCGCCGTGGGCTTTCTGGTGCGTTCCATGGGAGCCGACGTGGGGGTGATGATTTCGGCCAGCCACAATCCCCATGAAGACAACGGCGTGAAGTTTTTCGGTCCCAACGGCTTCAAGCTTTCGGACGAAGCCGAGGCCGCAATCGAGGCGATCATGGCGGGCGACATCAAGCTGGCCGAGCCGGTCAGCATCGGTCGCGCCCAGCGGGTGGAAGGCGGGCTCTCGAGCTATGTCGAGAATCTGCAATCCACGCTTCCAGCTGACCTCAACCTTTCCGGCATGAAGGTCGTGATCGACTGCGCGAACGGGGCCGCCTATCGTGCGGCGCCAGAACTGCTCTGCAAGCTGGGCGCCGAAGTGACGGAAGTCGGCACGTCGCCCGACGGAAAGAACATCAACGAGAACTGCGGCACGACATGCACCGCCACGGCTGCGGAAACCGTATCGGCCAGCGGCGCCGATGTCGCGATTTGCCTGGATGGCGATGCAGACCGGGTGATGATCATCGACGAAACGGGCGAAGCTGCCGATGGCGATCAGATCATGGCGTTGTTCGCGGCGCGCTGGGCTGATGAGGGCCGACTTCACGGCAACACCTTGGTGACTACCGTGATGTCGAATCTAGGTCTGGAGCGTTTCCTGGCGGATCGAGGCGTCTCTCTCTTGCGCACGTCCGTGGGCGACCGTTACGTGGTCGAGGCAATGCGCGCTGGCGGGTACAATCTCGGCGGCGAGCAGTCGGGGCATATCGTCATGACGGACCATGCGACGACCGGGGACGGCCTGCTGGCGGGAGCTCATTTCCTGGCCGAGATGCAACGCACCGGACGGTCGGCAAGCGAACTTCGCCAAATGTTCGAGCCGGTTCCGCAACTCCTCAAGAACATTCGATGCTCGAAGCACGCGCAGCCTCTCGAATCGGCGTCCGTGAAAGGCGCGATCACGGAGGCCGAGAAGCGACTGGCAGGGACTGGTCGTCTCCTGATCCGTCGGTCAGGAACCGAATCGCTGATTCGAGTGATGGCGGAATGCGAGGACGAAGCGCTCCTGAGGGAAGTGGTGGACGGGATCGTGGCTGATGTCGAGGCATCGGCCTGATCCGGTCTTACCTGTTCCGGTCTTGCACTTCGTATCGGGCGACAAGCCTTTCGGGAGATGCGCCGAGGAGATAGCGCATGAGCGTGCCGAGGTTGCCGATGCTTCGCCGCATCCATCCATCGGTCTCGTAGCGATCGGCCGACGTGAGCGCGATCGAGTTGAGCGGGCGAAGGCGGCCCTTGAGGCGGCGGGCGAGGGCCACGTCCTCCATCAGCGGAATGCCCGGCACGCCACCGACCTCGTCCAGCGTTGCGCGTGCGACCAGCAGCCCCTGGTCGCCATAAGGCAGCCCAAGGAGGCGAGAGCGAAGATTCGCGCCTCCCGCGACCAGTCGTGGCGCGAAGCCGTTCGCCCGAAACCCCAGCCGGAACCAGCCCGCCTTGTCCGGATGGTTCTCAATGTGACCGCGCGCGGCCTGAGCCCAGCCATCCGAGAGGTGCGTGTCGGCGTGAAGAATCAGCACCCAAGGAGCCCGTGCGGAAGCAACCCCACGCGCAATCTGCCCTCCGCGTCCCTTGGGGCCGGTCACGAGTGTCGCTCCCAGTTCTCTTGCAACGTCGGTGATGCCGTCCTTCGAGCCACCGTCAGAAAGGACAAGCTCGGCGACCAGCCCGTCCGTCAGTCCGCCAAGAAGCGCCTCGGTCGTGGCCGGCAGGGCATGGGCCGCGTTGAGCGTAGGGATGATGACGGCAATGGGTGCGGGCATGGCTGCAATTTGGCTGGCAAGTCCCTATATTGGCCCGGAAACCCGCAGGAGGCCAGCATGGGCGGACGCAAGGTCATTCGGATTGCCGGAGCTGACCGGGAAGAATTTCTCCAGAACCTCGTCACCAACGACGTGGCACGCCTGAAGGACGGGCTTGTCTGGGCTGCTCTCCTCACGCCACAAGGCAAGTATCTCGCGGATTTCTTCCTCGTTGCCGACGGAGACGCGATCCTGCTCGACGTGGCGGAGGTGCTTGCGAAGGGGCTGATGCAGCGCCTTCAGATGTACAGGCTACGGGCAGACGTGACGATCGAGGAAACGGACATCGCCGTCGCACGAGGCCTTGGCAATGCGCCGGAGGGCGCGTTTCCCGACCCGCGAGATCCTGCGCTGGGCTGGCGGGCCTACGACGGTCGAACGGGCGACGCGGCGGATTGGGAGGCGATTCGCGTCGCAGCAGGAGTGCCGGAAAGTGGCATCGAGTTGCTTCCAAACAACACCTATCCCCTTGAGGCGTGCTTCGAGCGGTTGAACGGCGTTGATTTCAAGAAGGGCTGCTATGTAGGCCAGGAGGTCACTGCACGGATGAAGCACAAGGCGAGTCTTCGCAAGGGACTGAAGCGGGTTCATGTCACTGGCGAGGCGCCGGTCGGTACCGAAGTGCTGAACGGCAAGGGGCAGATTGCGGGCGCGCTCCATTCGCAGAGTGACGGTCTGGGGCTAGCCTATTTGCGCCTGGATCGGGTCGATGACGCCATGCGGGCCGGAGATGCGGCCGTCAGGCTTCGCGAGGACGGATGAGACTGCCATGCCGATCGGCGAGGCGTTGAAGCGGTGACAGGCAGACTTGGGACAGGCGCATTCAGAAGATCGAACGGCCTCACCGAAGGCCATCAATGGCATCTTGAAGTGGCCTGATCGGGGAACATGCAATGGGGCTTATGGAGAATGGTTTACATGCGGGAAGCACCCAGCCGATCAATGCTGGACACACATGTCCGAAACATGTGGATTTGTCGTGTGGCGCGACACGCGGGCCGCAGAACGGCTGTCGCCCTGCTCGGCCTCGCGACCGCCCGACGTCGCCATGCCACTGCACAACGGCGAGCCACGAAAGCGGAACATCGAAAGGCGTCAGCGTTTCGTTGCAAGTTCCGAACGTTCAGGCATCGGGATGCGTTCAAGGCGATGCGGTCTCGCGGACACCATCCCCCCGCGCACGCGTCTCGACACCCGGTTTCTTTCGAGGCCGGCCGCCTTTCGCCCCGTTTGCCCGGGCTGCTGCAGCCTTGGCAGGTGAAGTGGCCCGACCAGCGCGCCGGGCGAGGGCCTTGACCATCCAGTCCTGCGTGCCGAATACGCCTGCCACCAGTGCGGGCACGTACAGGTCGACGTCGAGTTTCGGCCAATGGAGATTGAAGCCCAGGCCCTCGACCTCGACTTGAACGAGATCTGCGCGCGACGCGCCGGACAGTTCCTGCACAAGCTGCGCAGGAAACACGTAAGTGCATCCGTTGATCAAATCGATCGTCACCTCTTTCTTGGCATCGTCGTAGCGAGCCGCCCTGGCGCGCGGCTCGCGTTCGAGCGCTTCCTGCCCGCGAGCAAATGCCTCGCCGAAATCTGCGTCACTCCGTTTTGGCTTCGTCTTCCTCACGCGTGCCATGAATCTCTTCCCACCGCTTCAAGAACTCTTCCCGGTTTTCCAGGACTTCCTTCACCAAACGACGCAGCCTGTGCTGCGGAATGCCTGATGTCCGCTCGACCTCGAGGTCTCCGTTGGTCCCGAACAGCTGGACTTTTGCATGCCCGTCCCCAGAGATGAGGTGCACATGCGCCGGGTCGTGGTCGTTCGAATGAATCACAAAACGAAATTCGTGGAGGCGATGAATTGTGGCCATGTTCAGCACTTCCTCCCTCAATGGCTGTTGGGGCCATGAATTCAAGTGTCATCGTGATTTCCAATCGTATCCTATCTGTTGGGTTTACGAGTAGCTTTGCTTCCCGACTGTGTCAAGCCGCAATCGAGGTTCGCCAGAATCAAGTCCCAGCCGTGCGGCTTGCCATCACGGTCGGAAGCCCGGGCAGGGTACCGAGGCCGGGACTTGATCGGGAGTGCGACGCCAGCGCAATTTGGGCACCTAAACGAAAGGATGACACCTTTCGAAGCTCCGGTTTCGCGGCACGACGCTGTGCACCGGAGAAAGTGCTGACAACATCCATTTGTTGCTCCGGCAACCTGTGTCGGGGACCGGCGCAACTGGACGGGCGAGAGGCGGTCGCGTTGGCAACCTCCACTGACTCGCCAACACTGAGGCGCCGTGCAGAGGCATGGCGACTTTGGGCGGTCGAATTGCCGAGCATGGCGAAAGCCGATCTGCGGCCCGCGTGCAGTTCCACACGACAAGTTCGCATGTTTCGGACATGTACGCCCAGCCTTCATCGGCGGGGCGTTTCCCGCATGTCAACCATTCCTTGTAAGCCCCCACGCAATCTGGCGGGTCCGGATCTGCCTTGTCACGATTCGACCCGGTCCCGGCTTTGAGGGCTGGCCATTCGCTTGAACACCGACGCCGCAGCCCGTGGCGGAGCATACTGCCGTCATTGCGCCGATCTTCACCTGTCAAATTGCCAGAGCGGCCTGACAGGATCCGGGACATCGAGTGCGCTGCAGGCCTTCTCTACGGAGCCAGCATTCCCTTCTGCCTCCGCCTCGCCACTTGTCCGATCCGGAAGATCGCGATCCAACAAGTTCTCAACCCGGGGTTCGCGCAGTTCATGCAATTCCGTTTCCAGAATCAACCGGCACAACTCGTTCAGCACGCCAGCCAGACGATCAACGTGGAAGCGGAATCGCGGCATCCTTTCTTGGATCAGCCGTGCTGCAAGCACCGCATGTTCCCCATCGCGCAGCTTCCTTGAGCCACCAGCCCCGCGCGGTCCTCGCCCATTCACGAAGGCGATTCGGGGAGCGCGACCGGGCAGGTCGTCCCTTGCCTTCTTCATGAGGGGGAAATAGGTTCCGCTCCAGGACTTGCCGGCATGGCGCCGGGGCTTCCGTTTCGCCTGGCCGGCAGGGCATGCAGGAAATGGAGGAGCGTTCGATGGACCGGTTGAATTCCATAATTGACTCGATCAATGCGTTTGCGTGGGGGCCACCCATGCTCGGCATACTCGGCGTGACCGGTGTTCTCCTGACACTGGGCCTTGTTTTCATGCCCTGGCGCAGGGTTGGTTACGGGTTCCGTCTCTTGTTCGACAAGGAGACCGTCGGCCAGGGCGAGGTCAAGCCGTTCAACGCGCTGATGACGGCGCTGTCGGCGACCGTCGGCACCGGGAACATTGCAGGAGTGGCAACAGCGATCGCGCTGGGCGGCCCGGGAGCGATCTTCTACATGTGGCTGATTGCTCTCTTCGGCATGGCGACCAAGTATGCGGAGGCGGTCTGCGCGGTGACCTACCGCGAAGTGGACGCGACCGGCAAGTATGTCGGCGGGCCCATGTACTATCTGCGCAACGGCGTCGGCGAATTTGCCCCTGAACTCGGCAAGTGGCTTGGCATCGCCTTTGCGGTCTTCGGGGCGATAGCCGCGTTTGGCATAGGCAATGCGGTCCAGGTCAACTCGATGGCCGCCGCCCTCGGCGGCAGCTTCAACGTTCCGACATGGATTACGGGCATTGTTGTCGCCGCGCTGGCGGGATTCGTCATAATCGGCGGGATCAGCCGGATCGGCGAGGTGGCCGGCAAGCTCGTGCCCGCCATGATCGTGCTCTACGTCGGCACAGCGCTCCTGATCATCATCATCAACATCACGGAAGTCCCTTCGGCCATCGGAATGATCTTCACCCATGCATTCACGCCAGCCGCCGCAACTGGCGGGTTTGCGGGCGCTGCCGTAGCGGCGGCAATCCGCTTCGGCGTCGCCCGGGGCGTTTTCTCCAACGAGTCCGGACTGGGCTCGGCAGCCATCGCCCATGCGGCGGCGCAGACCAACAGCCCCGTCAGGCAGGGCGTCATCGCGATGCTTGGGACCTTCATCGACACCATCATTGTCTGCACGATGACGGCTCTGGTCATCCTGACCTCGGGCGCATGGACCATGACCGGTGCCGACGGCGGCGGGTTGACGGGTGCAATTCTTACGTCGACCAGCTACGAGACGTCGATTGCCGGTGGCCAGTACATTGTCACGATCGCGCTTGCAGTGTTTGCGTTCACGACGATTCTCGGCTGGTCATATTACGGGGAGCGGTGCTGGCAGTACCTGTTCAACGAGAGGAGCCTTCTCGTCTATCGGGCGCTCTGGATCCTGGCGGCGCTTGGGTTTGCGAACGTGAAGGTTGATTTCGTGTGGAACCTGTCGGACACGCTGAACGGGCTGATGGCGGTTCCCAACCTGATCGGCCTGATCCTGCTGGCGCCTATGGTGTTCAGGGTGACGCGCCATTACTTCGAGGACGAGGGAATGCCGCTGGCGAGGCCGCTCAAGAAGGCCTGACCGCAACGGGAGCGTGCACAGCGGGCGGAACGCCTGCTTGCCGGGCCCGGCGCAGGCTCCGTCATTGCCTTGGCGGCATGCGTGCCATCCACGCGGTGGACGCGAGGCGCATGTCGCTGCCGAAGTGCGGCATGCTCAGGGGAGCTGTTGCGAGAGGCCGCGGCGAATTGAAGTGACAGGAACCGGATTCGCCTGACGGTCGGCTCCAACACCGAGCTGGGCGTCTGCGAGGGACGGATCAGGCGATCAACGGCAGCCGCAAGATGCAGCGGCGCCGTCCTGCCGGCTTCGACAGAACCGGCACGGTTCAGGTTCGTCCGTCCCGCAACCAGGAAGCGAGCCATCGGGACGCCAACGTTGCCGTCCATTGACCAGTTCCTGAAGCCGGCATCGCACAAGGCTTGACGGTCGCGATGATGGGTGGTCGGGTCTGCACGAATGTTGCCGGTTGACCTCGGGGCAAAGTGGAGGCGCGCGTTTCGTGCGGATAGACGGACTTCAATACGCGAACTGGTCTGAGAGGATCTTCCGCCAGATGCGCGAAGGTGGACTCGACGCCGTTCACGCAACCGTTGCCTACCATGAATCCTTTCGCGAGGCGGTGCTGAATCTCGAACTCTGGAACCGTTGGTTCGAAACCTATCCGGACCTGATAACGAAAGGGTTGACGGCGGACGATGTCAAATGCGCCCGGGAGACCGGCCGCACGGCAATCTTCTTCGGCTTCCAGAATCCGGGCCCCATCGAGGACGACATCGGCCTCGTCGAGATTTTCCACGCACTTGGCGTGCGCTTCATGCAGCTGAGCTACAACAACCAGTCGCTCTTGGCGACAGGTTGCTACGAGAAGGAAGACAGCGGCATCACGCGCATGGGCCGACAGGTCATCCGGGAGATGAACCGTGTCGGCCTTGTGGTGGACATGAGCCATTCCGCGGATCGCTCGACGATCGAGGCTGCAGAGATATCGGAGTGCCCGATTGCGATCACGCACGCGAATCCTCACGAGTGGGCGCCTGCCTTGCGCAACAAGAAGGCCGATGTGATTCGGGCCGTTACCGAATCCGGTGGCATGCTGGGGTTTTCGCTCTACCCGCATCACCTCAAGGACAAGTCCAGGTGCACCATCGAAAGCTTCTGCGAGATGATCGCGCGGACCGTTGACGCCTTTGGCACGGAACATTTCGGCATAGGTTCGGATCTCTGCCAGGATCAGCCGGACAGCGTGGTTGAATGGATGCGCACCGGGCGCTGGACGAAGGAGATTGACCATGGGGAGGGATCGGCAACTTCGCCCGGGTTCCCGCCAATGCCAGACTGGTTCCAGGACAATCGGGACTTCGCGAA
>JAPPCV010000036.1 GCA_028824715.1 Boseongicola sp.
ATGCGGGACTACATTGCGCCCAGCCTCGACACGACGATTTCGGCCATCGGGTATGGCGTGATGCTGTTTGCCCGCAACCCTGACCAATGGGACAAGCTTCGACAGGACCGGTCGCTTGTGCGCAATGCCATCGAGGAAGTCGTGCGGCTCAATACACCGATCAAGACTCTGTCGCGCCTTGTCGAAAATGACGTCGAGGTCGGCGGATCGACGCTGCCGAAAGGGAGCCGGACCATGATGATGTTCGGGGCCGCCAACCGCGACCCGTCAAAGTTCGAGGACCCGGACGCCTTTGACATCGAACGGAATGCGCGTGGACACGTCGGCTTTGGACATGGCACGCACGCGTGCCTTGGCGTGCACCTCGCTCGTCTTGAAATGAACTGCCTGTTCAATGCACTCGCAGATCGCATTGAACGCTTCGAACTCATAGGAGAACCCGTTCCGGGGAAGATCAGCGTGATTCACAGCCTTCGACGACTGATGGTCCGCGTCGGAACCTGAAGCGACATCAGGACCTGCGGCGGAAACGCCGTCCTGGATTTCGGGAAGCCAAAGCGATTTCCAGGTTGGCGAGGGAACCGGTCGCAGGAATGGCGGCGAACGACCATTCGGGCACGTGCAGGCGTGCACGGCGGTTCGCGTGACTTTCCGCAATGGGCTGATGCCGCCATGCCGCAAGGAAGCTTTTGCGACGCCGTCGATGAAAGGCGCGCATTGGCGACAGCGCCTGCGAAATCCGAAGGCAGCCGCGAGGATTCGGACGTCTTGCAATTTCGGGTCCAAGGTTGCAGCTATCGAGCGTCTTTGGAATGGCTTGATCGAGCGCATTCCTGGATTTCGTGACAGGGAGTGAAAGGGAATGACCAAGCCCGCGATCGGTTTCATCGGCCTTGGCCTCATGGGATCCGCCATGGTGGAGCGCCTTCAATCCCAAGGCCATTCGTTGACCGTCATTGCCAACAAGTCTCGTGAGAACGTGGATGCCGCGGTCGCGCGTGGCGCAACGGAAGTCGGCACCGGAAGGGACGTCGCGGAAGCCTGTGATGTCGTCATGCTTTGTGTCGGGACGTCCGCGCAGGTCGAAAGCCGCATGCGGGGGCCGGAGGGGGTGATTGCCGGTCTCCGAGAGGGGGCGGTCGTGATCGACTTCGGAACATCCCTTCCCGGGTCTACCAGGAAACTCGCCGAAGAGGTGGCAGCCGCAGGCGGGGCCTATCTGGACGCACCGCTGGGTCGCACGCCGATGCATGCCCGGGACGGCCTTCTGAACATCATGGGCGCGGGCGACAAAGCTGCGTTCGACAAGGTCCGGCCGGTGCTGGATGACCTGGGCGAAAACGTATTTCACCTCGGGGCGTCTGGAACTGGCCACGTCATCAAGCTCATCAACAATTTCTGTGCGCAATGCATGTCTAATGCCTTTGCGGAGGCATTCGCCATGGCCGACAGGACCGGCGTTGATCGTCAGGCGGTCTATGACGTGATGTCCGCGGGACCCGTGGCGTCGGCCATGCTGGGATTCATTAAGGCGTACGCGGTCGAAGGCAACCCGGACATGCTGGCGTTCTCGGTCCGAAACGCTGCAAAGGATGTCGGCTACTACAGGCAGATGGCCGAGGATGCGGGCGTGAAGTCGTTCATGGCCAAAGGCGCGATGCAGGCGCTCGAAGAGGCGATCTCAATGGGGCGGGGCGACACCCTCGTGCCGGAACAAGTGGATTTCTTCGCCAGGAAGTTCGAATCCGGCTGAGTGCCGCGAAAGTGGGCGACAGCCGATTCCTTTTCTCTTTGGGCCAATGCGAGGCTTCGAGTCGCGGACAGTCCTGCCGAGTGTGCGGCAAAGGAAATGGTTGCATCTCTTCGCTTTCTCTTTACTTTCTCGTCCTGCACGGACAGGCATTCCTGTCCTGACACCTTTACGATGACACAGCAGGAGGAAAGACACACAATGCAACGTCGCAAGTTTCTGAAAGCCGCGGCAGTCGGCACGGCAGGCGCCGCGCTTGCTGCGCCGATGGTGAACGCGCAAGGCGCACGCAACCTTACCATCGTCTCGACCTGGCCAAGGGACTTTCCCGGCCTTGGACTCAGCGCCCAACGCCTGGCCGCGCGCATTACCGAACTGAGCCAGGGCGCCATCCAAACCGAGTACTTTGCGGCTGGCGAGCGCGTTGGCGCCTTCGACGTGTTCGACGAAGTGGCCTCGGGCAACTCGCAGGCCTACATCGCCGCCGAATATTACTGGATAGGGAAGCATCCGGGCTATGGCTACTTTACTGCAGTGCCGTTCGGGATGACGACCACGGAATGGAATGCCTGGATCAAGTTCAAGGGCGGACAGGAACTCTGGGACAGGCTTGCCGGTGACTTCGGACTGAAGGCCATTCCATGTGGTTCTACAGGCGCTCAGGCCGGCGGCTGGTTCAACAAGGAGATCAACAGCCCGGACGACCTTCAGGGCCTGAAGATGCGCATCCCCGGCCTTGGCGGCACCGTGATGTCGAAGCTGGGCGTTTCGACGGTCTCGCTTCCCGGCGGCCAGATCTACGAGAACCTCGTTTCGGGCGCCGTTGACGCCACCGAATGGGTCGGTCCCTACAACGACTACTTCATGAAGTTCTACGAGGCCGCCAAGTTCTACTACACCACTGGCATGCATGAGCCAGGTTCGTGTCTTGGGTTCGGCATGAATGCGTCCTGGTGGGGCGGGCTGAGTGACTGGGAAAAGGCGCTCATCACGGCCGCCTGCTTGGAGGAGCACGCCGCGCAGCCAGAGGAAACCTGGGCCAATAACGGCGAATACCTTGCCCGACTCGTGAACGACCACGGCGTCCAAGTGCGCGCGTTCAACGATGATGTCTGGGATGCTTTCGGTGACGCCGCGGCCGAAGTGTTCGCCGAGACCCGGGATCACTCTCCGCTTGCGGCCGAGATCAACGATGCCTTCCAGGCTGCGCTCAGAGAAATCGGTACGTGGCAGGCTGTGGCAGAGATCGAGTATTCGAACCAGCGCAACCGTGTCCTTGGCCTGACCTGAGGCCTTGAACGGAACTTGTTGATAGCCAAGGCAGGAGCCGGCGGAACGCCGGCTCCTGCTCTTCTCATCGGTGCGCGTTCGGGGACGTGAAATCCCAGACACGTGGCAGTGCAAGGGACAGTCGGAGGGAGGCCGGTCAGCGACCCCTCCCTGAAGGGAGGGGCTTGAGGAACGAAGGTTCCGAGAGCCCGCGCTGACCAGCACAAGAAAGGAGACTGTCATCCAATCTACCCTGAACCATGCGTTGAAGACCAACCCCGGGATGCTTCCTCAGTCCCGGGCTC
>JAPPCV010000006.1 GCA_028824715.1 Boseongicola sp.
CAAAGGAGCATCCGCATTTCTCCGCACCGCTCGCAGAAGGCGCCGGCCGCGGCATCTCCTGCGGCTTCTGGTTCAACCATGCCGGCGAGACCGCGGTGCAGCTGGCCTTGTCGGAAGACGGCACGGTGCAACTTTCGGTAGGCACGCCAGACATTGGCGGTTCGCGCGCGTCAATGTGCATGATGGCTGCCGAGGAGCTCGGCGTTCCGTACGACGACGTGCGCACGACCATCGCCGATACCGCGACGCTGGGTTACAACGAGATCAGTCATGGCTCGCGCGTGACCTATGCAAGCGGCCTGGCCACGATCGAGGCGGCGCGTGACACGGTCAAGAAGCTCTGCAAGCGTGCTGCGGACAAGTGGGGCATCGAGGCGGAGGCGGTGGAATGGCGTGACGGCTGCGCGATTCCCTCCGGGCCCAATGCAGGTGACTTCGATCCAATGCCGATCAAGGAGATCGCCAGTCGCATGGGCCAGACCGGCGGTCCGATCGTCGGCCATTTCGAGGCGACCCCGGAAGGCGCCGGGGTCTCCTTCGCCACACATATCGTCGATGCCGAGGTCGACCGGGAGACTGGCGCCACGACGGTCACGCGCTACACGGTGGTGCAGGATGCCGGCAAGGCGATTCACCCGTCCTATGTAGAGGGGCAATACCAGGGCGGCGCGGCGCAGGGGATTGGCTGGGCGCTGAACGAGGAATACATCTATGACGATGACGGTCGGTTGCAGAATGCGGGATTCCTGGACTACCGGATTCCCGTGGCCTCTGATCTGCCGATGATCGACACGGTGATCGTGGAGGTTCCGAACCCGGGCCATCCTTACGGTGTGCGCGGCGTTGGCGAAACCTCGATCTGCCCGCCGCTCGCAGCCATCGCAAACGCGGTCTCCAATGCCGCCGGCGTCCGCATGCAGGACCTGCCGATGCGCCCGTCGCGAATTCTCGGGGCGCTGAAGGCACGGTCGTGATCTGCAGCCCTCGCGTCCGCGACCGGACAGGGGCGCACCTGAAGCAAAGTGCCCGCGCGCAGGGCAGCGCGCCGCCGGGTCCAGGGGTGTTTGCATTGCGCTTAAGCCGCCGGGCCACTTCCGGATGGGACGGGGCACTTCACTCGGAGGCGGGATCATGAGCTATCGCCCGCTCGTCACGGTCCATCTTTGGTCCGGTCTTCGCAGCCTTGCCGGTGGACAGGAGGTTGTCGAAGTCCGGGCAGCGACAGTCGGGCAGATGCTCGATGCCCTGGTTGCCGAGATTCCCGCACTTGAGGAACCCGTAGAGTCCGGTGTGTCAGTCTCGATCGACGGCAAGATATATGCGCAAGGGCTTACCCAGCCAGTCACGGAAGACAACGAGATCTACCTGCTCCAGCGCATCAAGGGAGGGTGAGACTCCCCAACTGCATGGCCGGATGCCGGCTCATGGATGTTGCCCGTGTGACGTGGCAAGACATTCCCTGATTGGTGGCAAGTTCGTTTCCAATGTCCTGCAGGACCCCTTGCCATCAGCACAATGGCCGATTTTGAGCGGGACTCGACATGTACCGGTCCCGTCACGGCAGGAAATTGTCGGGGTCGATTTCCTCCAAGCCATAGACCCGGCCCTGCAACTCCGGCTGCGCGAAGACCGGAATCGGTGAGCGGATCCGGTCGGAACCGTCGGTTCGCGCAGCGTCTTTGTGGCCAGTCGGCGAGCATCCACGGGGCGGGACGAGCGCGGATTCAATCCAGATTCCTGTTGTCACTGCCGGGCTGGGACTGCCCACTTCTGCCGAAGAAAATGGGACGCCGCAGACGCTGTGGCCCCGGTTG
This sequence comes from Boseongicola sp., assembly GCA_028824715.1. Classification (GTDB taxonomy): domain Bacteria; phylum Pseudomonadota; class Alphaproteobacteria; order Rhodobacterales; family Rhodobacteraceae; genus JAJEFO01. Next base: position 1,815 of record JAPPCV010000006.1, read on the forward strand.
CGAAGGAAACGCGGGAACCTTCGTCGCCTTCCCTGCGCAAATGCCGCCGGACGCTGCAGGCCGTCTCGGTCGCTCCGACTGCATGATTCATTATCTGCCAGTGAAGTGCCAGGGCCGTGTTGGCGTAACCCAGCGCCGTGACGCTGCAGCAATCGAACCAGGCGTCCGGGCCGGACGGTGACTGCAATGCCGGACCTGGAGCGTTTCGGCGGCGGGCACGAGGAAGTGGCGATGTGTTGCCGCAGTTCAGCAATTGACTCGAATGGATGCGATGCGAACGATACCGATACTGCGACGGGGCATCCAGATCGGCCTCGGTGCAGCGGCACTCGGCCGCCGCATGTCCGGGTTGCGTCTGCGCCGTGGCACGCGCCGGGCGGAACCGGATCGTGATTTCTTCGGAGAATGGAAAAGCTTCTTGACGCCAACTCGACTAAATTCCTATCCATGTACTGTAAGAATTACCGCTTTTTGAACTTGACGGAGAGAAAACGAATGACTTCAGCAAGCGATAGCCGTGCCGATCCGGCCGGACCCCTCTGGCTTTGCACCCGAGTTTTCCGCAATGCCAAGGCCGTGCGAATCGCGGCTGCACTTCTCATTTTGCCTATGCAGGCGACGCTTTCACCGGCACACGCGCTTGAAGGGTTCACCGTGGGGACGGCTTCTGTCGGGTCGACACCTCACATCCTCGGAACCGCGATGCAGCAAGTGTTTTCCGAGAAGTTTCCAGATGGCAGGTTCGAAGTTGCGGTAACCGGAGGCAGCATCGAAAACTCGCGGATGATGCGTCGTGGCGAGGCAGAACTCGGAATTGCCAGCGTTACCGGCTCCGCAATGAGAAATGCGTGGCATGGACGCAACCTCGAGGCCGGCGAAGAGCCATTCAAGGAAATCCGGACCCTGATGGGGTTCGTTCACATTGTCGGGCACCTGATTGCTCGGCCGGGGGCGGGAATCGAGAACTTCGAGGACATCAAGGGAAAGCGAGTGGGCCTGGGTTCAAGCATCAGGACTTCAGCCCTTCATGAGCCGTTCTGGAGGAGCCAGGGCGTTGAGTGGATTGACGACGTGGAGGAGGTTCCGCTTGGGTCGCAGGACAGATACCGGTTCCTGGCGGAGGGGCGGGTTGATGCCGCCCTCGCGTGGACGGTCGGCACGAAGCTGGCTGCCATCATCGAGGAGTATGCCAGCGCAAACGAGGCAGTCTGGGCCAAGACTGACAAGGCTGCGCTTGAAGAGGCGGGATTCACGGTTTTCGCCTTCGAGCCAGGTTCGCTGCCGGGGCTGGATTTCGTGAACCATGGCCCCAGCCTGACCATGTCTGCCCTGACCACCACGGTCGAATTTTCGGACGAGGCGGCCTATGAAATCGTCAAGACATTGCACGAGAACATGGAACAGATCGTTCTCCTCCTGCCCGCCGTGCAGGCGGCCGTAGAGAACCCGGCCATATTCACGTCGCCGTCCGACCCGTTTCCTTACCATCCCGGTGCCATCAGGTACTGGAAGGAGGTTGGCCTCTGGGATTCCGAATAAAGGATTCCGCCAGCGATGACGGGCGCGGATAGCAATGATTCGTGGCGTCGCGGAAACAGCACAGAAACAGGTGCGGACTCTTCTGTTTCTGGCAGTATCGCTTTATGCCCTGTACAACTACTGGCAACCCGGCTTCCCCCTGTCTGAACGCGCAACGCTGGCATTGCTTGCGGTTTCGGCATTTTTCGTTTCGATGCAGCCGCGCAACTGGTTGGCAGGCGCCTTCCGGATCGCCCATTTGCTGCTTGGGTTCGCGGTTTTCGGCTACATCATCCTCAACGCGCATGAACTGCCCTATCGCGAGGGAATCCCGAACAGCACTGACATCATGGTTGGAATAGCGGGCGTCTACCTGATTCTGGTCGCCGTGAAGGCCTGTCTCGGAAGCGGTCTTGCGGCAGTGACCGTCATATTTCTCCTGTACCTGCTTCTCGGTCAGCATCTGCCCGTCTGGCTGGGGGGACACAGGGGGTTCAGCCTCGAACGGATCATCTCGTTCCTGTACCTGAACGATGCCGGAATCATGGGATTCGCCATGAGCGCCTGCCTCAAGTACATGGCACTGTTTCTCATTCTCGGGAAAGTGCTTCAGCAGGTAGGTGCGATGGATTTCGTCATGGGCCTGTCTCGATCGCTGTTCGGAACCGGGCGTACCGGCCCGCCATTGATGGCCGTCATGTCGAGCGCGCTCGTCGGCACGGTGTCGGGAAGCACGATGGGCAACGTCTACATTTCGGGCAACATGACCATCCCTCTCATGAGGCGCGTCGGGATTCGCAGGGAACTCGCTGCAGCGATCGAGGCGGCAGCTTCGAGTGGCGGCCAGATCATGCCGCCGGTAATGGGATTCGCCGTGTTCCTGATGATCGTGCTTCTTGATGTCGCGTATGCGGACGTCATCGTGGCTGCGCTGATCCCGGCGACGCTCTACTTCCTGGTTCTCGGCTTCGGAGTCTGGCTGCGAATTCGCTACATGGAGGCGCCGGGTCAGCCGCACGCCGTCAAGACCGAACACGACCAGCCTTCCGTCATGTCCGCGCTGCTGCATCCCGGTCTCGTCACGTTCCTCTGTGCATTGGGTGTGTTGGTGTACCTGCTGGCAAACCGCAATCCGCTGCAAACTTCGGTGATGATCGCCATGGCTGCATGCCTGGCGGCCAGTCTCCCCTGGCGCGTGCGCATCACGCCGGGAAAGCTGTTGCAGGCGCTTGTCGACAGCGGACGGGAACTGATCGATGTCGCCATTGCCTGCCTTGCCCTCGGGATAATTGCCGGCACCGTATTGCTGACAGGTCTTGGGACGAAGCTTCCGGCACTGATGATAGAGTGGTCAACCGGAAATCTTCTTCTTCTGCTGATCTGCTCGTTCCTGGCATGCATCGTCCTGGGCCTCGGCATCCCCTCCAGCCTGGCATACATGCTGGTGGCGCTGCTGATCAGCCATGCGATCGTGCAACTCGGCGTAGAGCTTCTGGACGCCCATCTGTTCGTATTCTATGCTGCCCTTGCGGCAATGATCACGCCGCCCGTCGCCTTGGCCGCCTACGCCGCAGCCTCCATTGCAAAGAGCGACTACTGGACGACCGGCTGGCTGGCAGCCGCGCTCGGGATGCCGAAATACCTTGTTCCGTTCGCCTTCATCTTCCGTCCCCAGCTCCTGATGCGGGGGAGCGTCCTGGATATTCTGGCCGTGTCGGCGCTGACACTCGTCGGGCTCGCTGCAGTCTCGCTGGGGCTGACCGGCACTCGAAATCCGACCGTTTCCACTCTCGCGGCGAAGGTCTGCCTGGTAATCGGGGGCACGTTGGTATCCGTCCCGCCACTTGACGAGGCGTACGTTCTCGCCTTCGGTACAGCGCTGTGCATGATTGGAATTGCTCCGCTGCTGCTGAGAGTGCAGAGGCAAGGGTGGTCACGAAACGAAAAGAGCGGGACCGACCCATGGCAGTAGCGAATGCCATGGCTTCCCTCGCTTCCGAGCTTGCGCGCGACGTCCGGTCGGAAAGGGCCGTGCCCGCCTTGTTCTGCGGGGTGATCTCGGCGGTGCTGATCCTCGTGTTCAGTGTTTCCATGGCGGCCGTAATCTTCAGCGGACCGCTTTCGGACCATTTCGCTGTCGGGGCGGGAGTGGTGCTCTTTGGCTACTGCATGATCGGCACGGTGGTCGCGCTGACAAGCGGCTTGCCGGGTGCGATGGCAGGTGCGCCCATGCCTTCCGTCGTGATGATGGTCGTGATTGCAGGCTCCATTGACCTGGAGGGCCAGCCCCTTTTCGTGACTGCCGTCTCTGCGGCGTTGATCGGCACCGTCGTTACCGGCCTCTGCTTTCTGGCGATCGGGCACTTCCGGCTCGCGAGCTTCCTTCGCTTCATTCCCTACCCTGTGGCCGGCGGGTTCATAGCAGGCACCGGCGGCTTGGCATGCGTCCTGGCGCTGGAGTTGATGGGCATCACGATCAGGAACCCTGACGACCTCGTCAATCTGGAACCTGGCACCCTGCAGTTCGCCGGCATCGGCATCGGATTTGGCGTGGGTCTTTTTGCGCTGATGCGGATCTGGAGAAAGTTTTACGTTTTTCCTGCGGCTTTTGCCGTGGCCGCAATCCTGTTCCATGCCGCAATTGCGGCATTCGGAATCTCGGCGGACGAGGCCAGGGAGGCCGGACTGCTGTTTTCCGTTGCAACAGGCGCGGGGCTTTGGCCTCCTTTCGAGGTTTCGGATCTGGCGTTCATCGATTGGGGGGTGATGACACAGCAGATCCCCAATATCCTGATACTGGCTGCGGTAACGCTGATCTGCGTTGTCATGAATCTCGGCGGGATAGAGCTCGCGGCCAACTGCGACCTCGACTGGAACCATGAATTCAAGGCAGCAGGCTGGGCCAACGCACTCACCGGACTTGGCGGCGCACCCCCGGGGTGTCTGATCGCCCTTACAAGCATACGAAATTCGCTGTTCGGTGCCATGACGCGTCTCACCGGACTTGTGACGGCGCTCACGTTGGGCTTTGTGCTGCTGACAGGAGATGCGCTCCTGAAGCTGTTTCCCGTTCACCTGATAGCGGGCGTCCTCCTGTTCCTCGGCATGCAGATGGTCGACGAATGGCTTGTCAGAAGCTGGCGGAAGCTGGTCCTGACCGACTACGCGGCCATTGTCGTCGTCTTCCTGACGATCGTCGTCTTCGGATTCCTCGAAGGCGTCGGGGTCGGCATGGCTTTCACCTCGGCCATGTTCGTCATCAGCCTGAGCGGAACGGACATGATCGGGAACCGGTATACGCTGCGGGAACGCCAGAGCAGGAAGACGCGCCCGATTCCGGACCGTGCCATACTTCTGGCCGAGGGGCAGCACTCCCAGGGGCACGAGCTGCGCGGCTACCTGTTCTTCGGCACGGCCTACCGAATGGCCGACCAGCTCAGGCTGTCCCTGAAGGAAGATCCTGTCCCGCGTTTCGTGCTTCTGGGCTTCCGCAACGTGTCGGGCTTCGACTTCTCGGCGGTCAACGCGCTGGCACGGTTCGTCAGGACCGCGAACGCGGAAGGCGTCACCGTCGTGATCTACGGAGCGTCGGACCGTCTCAGGTCCACTCTCAGGTCCGAGCTCCCGAAAGAGACGCTTCAGAAACTGGTCATGGAGACGGGCGACGACCGCGCGATCGAGAAATGCGAGGACATGATCATCGAGAACTGGAGGCGAGAGTCCGGGCAGGAAAGGAGTGGGCGGCAACAGCTTCTGGACAAGGTTGTGGAAGACCTTGAGCGTCACCTGGAACGGCTGGCAATGTTTGAACAGCTGATCCACGAATTGGCGGAGTATCTGGAACCGCGAACGTACTCGCCCGGAGAATCAATTGTCGCACCTGGCGTGCCGCGTGAGGGGATGCAGCTTCTTCAGGACGGGCAGGCGTCGCAGCACGATGCAACAGGCAATCGGCTCATCCAGTTCTCCGCGGGCGACGTGATCGAGCCTGGCAGTGCATTTGGCCCGATTGCCGCGGACCTCGCGACGATCGCGGAAGTGCAATGCCGCACGCTTCTGTTCACGCCCGCTGCAAAGGAACGCCTCGCAAGGTCAGATCCGAAGCGAGCCCTCGAATTGTACGAATATGTGCTTGCCAACATTGCCTCGACACGAGGAATCGGTTGAATGGCCTGACCGGATTGCCGAGTCAGGCAGACGCGCTGCGGCCTTGCCAGATAAGAGGGGCGCAATGGCCGTGCCTGGCCTTTGCAGCCTTGGCTATCCGGAACCCTCCCACGCAGTCATGGCGTGCACCATGCCGCCGTCAACCGTAATCGTCTCTCCGGTAATGTAGCCCGCTGCATCGGATGCGAGAAATGCGATCAATTCTGCCACGTCACTAGGTTCACCGAGTCTGCCAAGGGCCACTCGCCTCGCCATCGCTTCCGCGACAGCCGTCATGTCCTCATGACGCGACTCGAACATCGCCGTCTTGATGATGCCCGGGTTGACTGCGTTGACACGAACGCCCTTTGGACCCCAGTCCGCGGCAAGAGCCCGCGTCATTGCGTCTATTGCGCCCTTGGTGGCCGTGTAAGCGACCCGACCGATCGGGCCTCTCAAGCTCGCGACGGACGAGACGTTGATTATCGATCCGCGACCTCGCTCGATCATCGCCGGGCCCAGTCCGGCCGCAAGCATGAGAAGCGACCGGACGTTAACGGCGAGTATCCTGTCGAGTTCCGCTTCATCGAGCTCTTCCGGTGCGCCCCTTATCGGGAAGCCCGCGTTGTTGACGAGCACGTCTACGCCCCCAGCCCTGGCAATCGCTGTCTCCGCCAGGCGGGTGCCGGCACCTGCCTCCGAAAGATCTGCTGGAATGATGACCGGGTCGTTGCCGAGTCCTGCAGCAACTCGCTCGAGATCAGCGACGGTTCGTCCTGTCAGGATTACGCGCGCGCCCGCCTTGTCCAGCGCCTTCGCAGCGGCTTCACCAATTCCCCGGCTTGAACCGGTTACAAGGGCCGATCTCGATTCCAGCGACCTGTTGCAGAGATCATGCCGCGATTCTTGCATCCTGGTCTCTTCCATGGCTTCGGACTCGTTCGATCCGCCGGAACGGTAGTCCCGTGTCAGGCCAATGTAAACGGAGCGAACTCGGGGTGCGTGATTCCCATATGATCACTTTTTTGGTGCCACCACGTTCGGCCCGCACGTCACGCAGTGAACGCGACCTGCGCGACCTGTCGGATGTCGTTTGCGCATTTGGGTGGCTTCCATCGGCTGTTGGGCATTCACCATCGGCCGACACGGCACATACGTTGACCTTGCGCCAGGACGCAAGCACGCGTACGCCGACGAAACGGACTATCCTGACGTGGCCGCTTGGAGTGCGTCGCCATGGGGTCCTGAGTTTTGGATCGCCTCGACCGGAGCTGATCTGGACGGCGAAGTCCGGGACGGACCGGTCCGCATGATCCGCGTTTCGACACGGTCTGGCTGATTGGTTCTCCCCGCGGGGTCGAATGCCGGGCAAGACGGAAGATTTCGGCGAAACGCAAGAACGGGAAATGTGCCACAGGACGGAGAAGTTGGTGCTGCCGACGGCGGGCTGCTCGTTCATTCGTCGAATTCTTGAGCCGCGTTGCGCCAGATTGCGTCGGTGACTGTGAGCTTGCATTGATGAGGACTCATGCGGAAGCTGGCCATGCGCTCCGATCCGTGTGGGCAGACCTTCACTGCATCATCGACACGGCTGTCAGGCCCACGACCCATGTTTCCTCACGGACCGTTGGCAGATCCACCCGGTACACCTTCGGCCGGAACCGGCGCTGACCCAGGAACAAGGGTACCGCCGCCCGTTGCGACGTCGTCACGCCGCCCAACAAAGGCCGGAGCGCAAACTCCGGCGACACGTGCACCACTTGGTCAATCACATCATGCACGTCCTCGCTCAACGAAGGCCGGAGCGCAGGCTCCAGCGACACCAATCCGCAAGATGTGCAGCCATGGCAACAATCTCCACGCTCAACGAAGGCCGAAGTGCAAGCTCCGGCGACACCTCCAGAACTTGTCCATGATACACGCTTTGAACCACGATGTGCAATTGGCCGATGGTGTAGCGCATACCCGGAAATGCGCGGGAGGCTCTTGTACATCGATCGTGGCCTTTCCGAACCCTGTTTCGCTCACCAAAAGGCTGGCAATCGGCAATTTCCGGATCAGCGGAAGTTGGCACGCCCGAACTGCAGCACCCATGGCTGCCTGAGCCCATGCCCGCAATCCCGCTCCAGCCGGGTAGTGGAGTCCTGAGTCCGCCCCCGGGGAAGCGGCAACAGTTGACGAGGTCGCGCTCCATGTTGATCGCATCACCAATCTCTCCCGTCATTCGGGTCATCCGTGAGGCATTGAGTCGACATTCAAACACGGAATGCCGGACGCGCTGGCTATACTTGCTGCAGATGTCGCCGATGCGCCGTAACTGGGCGGCACCATCTCCATCAGCGTCGGCAATGTCGTAGGTCACGAGCATGTACGATGTTTCACCTCAGGACGAACGGAGGATTGGCGGGCAGGCCCTCGCGCAGGTGTCGCGCGTGCAATGTCGCTTGATTCGATTGCACTGACCATCGGCCCGCGGGCATGCCAGAAGCCAAAGCCGCCTGCTGTCAGCCCGGCAATGCTGCCAAGTTCCCGCAACGGTACGGGCGTTGTCGAGCCTGGTCCCGTCGCAGCGAACGAGAGCGACTTGCCGTGAAGACTTGGCAAAGCGTTCGATTGCGGAGATTGGAATGACGGCTCCAGGGTCACAGTCGCTTCGCACCGTATGCCCTGGTTGCGTCGGCATCGGTCGTCCTCATGAAGTGTACGCTCTTCCAGGCACCATGGATGCCGTATCGATCCCACGTCAGCGGCTCCCCCGGACTCCAGGCATCAAGCAACGCATCGATCCCGTTGCGGTCGAGTGGCTGTTTCCATGTCGGCCAGTAGAATTGATTTTCGGCCTTTGACGGTTTCAGCCAGCCCTTCTGTCGCATGTTCAACTCGGCGAACGGGGAATGTCTCAGGTCGACGCCGGGCCCGCGGGCTGGCAGCAATGCGAGTCCGAAGAAAGCCAGGACCTCGACGACGGGATCAGTCAATTTCGCTGCCTCATCCCCTTGCGACCCGATGCGGCTCTGGTCGAATCCGAGCCCGTTGCCCCTGACTCGCTGCCCGAGCCCTTCGAGGCACGGAGGTATCCAGTCCCGTGGCGAGTCAACATGGGCATGTGCCTTCGTCAGGCGTTGGTGCAACGTGAGTCCGCGGGGTGCGGGAGGATCAAAAGGGGCGTGCCTAGCTTCGCCCGCCTTGTCCACACAGAGATCCGTCATTGTCGATGTCAATGTCCAGGAACCTGGGTGACCGCGTGCCTGCTTCATACGCGCACGTAATGCCTCGACCGGAACCTTTCGTGGGAGATGAACCCCGTGTTCCGTGCCGTCATGCGCCCATTTCTCCGCAACCGGCAAATCGGCCAGCATGGCGCTGCTAGGCCAGGCCGTAACGAGTGAGTCAACGGGATCTGCATCAGGCGACGAGATAACTGCGACCGGTGTTGCGTCCAGGGACCAATGCAAGCGAAGACTGGGTTCCAGCGCCGTGATTCCGACAGCTGCCAGCCATCCGTTGACCCAATTGGCCGAAAGTCCCGGGCAGGTCACTTCCGGCATGAATTCGCCTCGGTTTCTGTTGGATCTCCACCGGAATTTGCATGGTTCGCCCGAATGACAATGGACTCCAGCAAGGCCAGTCCCCATGGTCCGAAGCACCGGTTAAGGCGCCAGAAGCGACCCGGTTGGTCCCAGTCAACCTGTTCGAGACTCGCTGGTACGTCAACGTTGACCCCCTTCAGTTCGCTGGACAGCGTCTGGGCGGTTTCATCGCCTACAGGGGTGACGAGCGGTCGGCCCTTGCCATGGTGACTGATGACCAGGTGGATCAGCAGATCGCTCAGCTCATCACTATCCAACAAGTCCCGTTGCGCGTCGATGCGGGCGCGTGCCAGCCTTGCCGAAAGCGCCTCATGGCGTCCACCTCTTGGCCAACCGGAATCGCGTCGGCGGGACTCCCAGAGGTGCCGGGGCAAATTCGACTTCGCCACTGGCGAATCCGCAATCCCGTCAGGATCAAGCCATCGCTGGAACCGCAGGTCGGACTTGCCGATGTCATGAAACCTGCCGGCCAGCGCCACTGTGTCTCTGAGTTCATCTGGAATGCCAATGCACGTGGCGATGCTGCGCGCCCGTTCAGCCACGGCCTGGCCGTGCGAGTCGAGATCTTGCGTCTCAATCGCGATCGAGTGCTCATCGAACTCGTCGACCCGGGTTTCGGCAATTGGTCGAGCGACCTGCAATCGTGCAACCTCGTGGCGGGAATTCACCACTTGCGAAGTCAGGGATCCCACAAATTCCTTCCATCCTTCGGCGTGCCAGCCAGGTGGCTCGGGCGCGGCACGGACCGCTTCGAGAATTTCCGCAGCAGCCTCGTCCCGATCCGCATGATCGGGACCATCCTCGTCATGCGTGTGGCTCGTCGCCCTTTCGATCTCGCTGTCCAAATTGGTGACACCGCAAAGCCGTTCGATCGCGACTGGATCGAGAGGCACTCCCTTTCCGGCCAGGGACGCATCCACGACAGGTTCGCGCGCCTGCGGATTCCAGCCGAACTCGTCCAGAAGTCCGCGATCTGAAGAGAGCACGATGCAGTCGTTCGGGATCAATGCACCTACGCCGTCGACTCGCTCGACCGTCACGCCATCGCAGGCCAGGCGGCAGACGTCCTTATCGTCTCTCAACGCCTCGCGAACTTCGCTGATCGGGACCGAGATCGACTCGCTGTCAGTCGCCCTGGGCCAGAGCCTGCCGCCGTCGCCCGGCACGTGCACGCGCCAGATCAGGGACACGCTGTACCTGGGAGCCGCCAAGCCGTCGAAGTACGGCTCTACCGGGGCCTCGCCCTTCGGAGGAACGGTGGTCTTTGTCCATTCCCGGAGAATCTCGGGCATGACTTCCGGCACCTGTCCTGGACCATCCGACGGTGCTCCCAGGACTTCGGCTATCCGTCCCGGCGGGAGAAAGACCCGGCCATCGGCACCGCGGGCCATCTCGAGACGCTTCAGCACCATCTGAGGCTCTGCGCCGTACACCGGCCAATCAGCCTTGCCGGCAACGTTCTCGCCTTCACCTGGAGGTGGGAGATGCAGGTATATTGCCCGGGCGCAAGGGTGCCTGCCAAACCTGTTCAGCCTGCCGAGCCGTTGCGTGAGCGCCCGGACGCCGCATTGCTCGGTGACCAGGTTCTCCGCATCAAGGTCCGCTCCGGTCTCCAGCGTTTGCGTGGCAACAACGATCAGATGCCGTTGACGGCCTATGCAAGCTTCGCGCGTCGCCGCCATTCCATGAACGGGATCGAGCAAGCGTTCGCGCATCTCCTGCGCCTCGCGCTCGCGCATCCGCGCAGTCAGGAGCAGCACCTCGGCTCGGGAGTCTGCCGTTGTCCTGCACAGCCGGTCGAATGCCTTGCGCGCGGTGTCCGGAGTGTTGGCAAACACAAGAAACGATGCCGGACCGGCGGCTTCACGGACGAGTTCGTGCACGGTGTCGGCCAGCAAACGAGATCCCTGGTTGGCCTTGAGCCTCTGGCTGCCGGCCGCAAGATCCCGCAATTCCAGGGATTTCGCCGCGCCGAGCCTCTGATTGACGACCGGATGGCGAAGGTCTTCCTCATCAAGATCAAGGCGGGACCTGGGGTCCTGATATCCTGTTGCTGTCAGCGAAACCTGCACGGGACGGGATCGCTTGGCGGGCAGCACGTCGCAGGCGGCAGGCGCACACTCGGCGAGCGCAGGGATCAGTCGCGCAAGGTGCGTCGCAAGATGGGATTCATCGAGCAAGACGAGGCTGTCGGAGCCGGCCATGGCTGCATCTACGGAACGCGACCTCGATCCGTAGCCGCGAAACAGGAGCCTGGAGCCGTACATCGGCAACGTGCACAAGAGGACGGTCGGGCAGGACGGATCGGTTGGCAATTCGGGTGACACGCCGCCCTGCATCCGAATCACGTCGAGAGGCGCCGCGGCGTGTTCGGCGGACAGGGAGCGAAGCCTGTGCGCTACATCTGCAACGATTCCGGTCGCACCTTCACCTTCAAGCGTGTCTGGTTGCCGCAACGCGCGCGCAAGGCTTTCGGCATGCTCCGCGGTCGTGTCCACCAGCAGGCGCCTGTTCACGACCCACCAGATTCGGGTCGGCGCGCGGCGCACCGAAGAATCGAGATGCGCCTCCGATGCCAGCCACCACAACGCGACCTCGAGACAGGCGGTCTTGCCGAGGCCGGTCGGAACGCCTACCTCGGCAGGCCAGCGCCCATCCGTTGCGACGATGCTGGCCAGGCGGGCCTGCCACGGAAACGGCATCCTCCCGTTGATCGCCAGGTAGAAGTCCGGAAACGCGGGCATCGGCGGCAGGCCTGGTTCCAGCTGAGACGGAGAACGTCCGGTCATCCGGGCTCCTCGGAAACTGGCTCGCAAAGCCCGAAGCCGCGCTGTCGGCCCGACCCGATCGCGACCGGTCCTGAAATCGGCTCGTCGAAGTGCAGCTCGACATGCGAGTAGGGAAGCCCCGGTCGACCCGGTCGGTTCACCTCGACGGGAGCCAGGTCGAGCGCTCCAATTCGAAACGGCGTGCGCGACGAGCGAAATCTCACCGGCTTTGGCAAGCCTGCATGGCGGCACCATCGGGATATCTCTTCAAGGTCGAGAGGCCGTCGTCGCTCATGAATGGCGGGAATCGCCGTAACCCAGGTCTTCGACAGGCGGCACCAGCGGCTGGGGTCGACGGCCCATGCACTCTCCTCGCCGCTTCTTGGCGCAACTGACACGTCCACGCCTCGTCCCGAGAGCCACCTCAGGTCCATCGCGGCATCGCGGGCCCTTCTTTGCGTGCTGGCATCGGTGCCGGGAGGCAGCCAGAGAGCAAGGCCGTGCAGCCGTCCGCTGGACCACGGTCCACCCACGTCGGGCAGCGCCAGATATCGTGCAAGCTCGTAGCCGCCTTTCTTGAATCCGTGGCCATGCAGCAGGGGTGACGGTTCGCCATGCATGCGTTGGTGCCGACTCAGGACGGCTTCCTTGAACAGTGCAGTCACCGCGGATACGCGACGACCTGGCTGCGCCGGGCGAAGCGCCAGCCACGCGACCGCATTTCCGTGATCGATCCTTTTGGCGGCTGTCGGCGACCGGTACCATGCATCGTGGCGCACCGCGGGAAACTGCGAACGGCTGACCGAGGCGCCGCGCTCTGTCCATTGAGCGTGCATTTGGTCGAGCATCAGCAGGTCGCCGCTTTTCGGAACGGCGATGGTGATCTCACCGTCCGGATCCGGCACGAAGGCATCCGACGGGCCCGGAAGTCTTTCACCGGCGGCAACGGCAATGCGCACGGGCGAGTCAGATGCCCCCAGGTACCCGATTCGGGCCGCGCGGCATCGGAGTCCCTCAAGCACGGTTGCTGGCGGCTCATCGTCCCACTCGTAGACAACCCGCGAGTCCCGCAGCGCCACGCGAACGCCCTGCCGGACAAGCGTGCCGGTACGTCCAACATATCCCTGGTGGGTGGATCTTGATGCCGTTCCCTCGTGACGGACGACGTACCGTGGTCGAAGCGATTGATGATGAATGTCTGACACGGCACGAATCACCGGTGGAGGAAGGCTCTCAAGCCAGCAAAGTTCGCTGCCGTCGGTTACCCGGCAGTTCTTTCCGGATCCGTCTGACGCGACGAATGCCGCGAACAGGCGTGCCGGTGCAGGTGGCCACTCTCCCTGCTCAAGGCCGCCTGTGTTCGCAGTGCCATCCGGGTCGCCCCGAAACGTGCCAAGAAGAAACTCCACCGAAATCGTGAACATCAGCCGTCCAGCTCCGGCCAGGTTTCAAGGATTGTCTTCCTCAACTGGGGCTTGGGTTTCAAGATGACCTGCCGGCTCCATCCGTCCAGTGGAACGCCCTCCGACGCTGCGTGCGTTCGGGCTTCCTGCAGAAGGTTTGCCGTCGCCAGCCCGTCGCCTGTCTCACAGCTTTCGTCCGAGCCTCCGCCGAGCCACGTGGCTGTTGTCTTGCGCGGCTCCAGTTCGGCGCCCGAACGCAGGGCAAACCCGCGGCCGAAGGCAAGATTGTGAGCATGCAGACCCAGCGCGACGAGCAGCGCGCGCGCTGCCGCATCCGCGCTCGGGCGGTCATCGCCGAGACTTACGCGACGCAACTGCGCGAACGAAACGGTTGCTTGTTGCGTAATGCGCATGAATGACACGGCTGCAGGTGCCTGTTCCATCTCGCGAAACAATGCCTGACCGTGACCGATTTCAGACAGTCTTGTGCCCTTTCCTTCGTCGGATCGGTCCCTATTCCGCGCCTCGGTCGTGATGTCCCATTTCGTCTGGTCATTGGGATCGATCCGGAGCTTCGAGTCTATGTTGAGATTTAGTGGATCGCCCTTCATTCCGTGCGTCCGGGTCTCCGCTGCAGCTGGTTGCCAGCCGACGATTTCGGACACCCAAGACCGGGCATGCTTTGTGTTGCTGCGCTTCTTTCCAAGATGGGACTGCCAGAACCCGAACAGCAGCGACTGAGGGAACCATGCCATCAGCGGTCCACATGTCTGGGCGGTTGCTCCAAAGATGTCCTTGCCGATATCCGTTGCAAGGAAATTCTCTTCGCCAAGCATTGCATCGCGGAGGTATGCGTCGGCATTTCGATGCGGAAACTGCAGGCTCGATATCCTGCGCGGCAGATGCGATGGCAGGTGCGGCAGGTCGGAAAGATCAAGAACAAGCTCCGGCACGCCAACCGACTCGCGTTCCCTGCGCAGCGCATCTTCCAGGCGATTGGTCTGTGACGGCATGTTGTCGATCACGATGATATGGGTGGGTTCCGTATCGTCCACGCTCGCCCATCGGCGATCTTCCTGGAATCGCGGCCCGCTGTTGCTGGCATAGACCGCCGGCTTGACGGGACCACCACGTCCATTCAGGGGTTCGAGCTCCGTATGGAGCCTGATTCCACTGTCCGTCGCGGAGTCGGCGCATCCTCGAATCAGGGCGTCGAGATCAATTTCCCTTGCCATGTTCAACCCTCTGTCTTTGCGCTGCAGGACCTTGACCCAGGATTTGGGCGGTCGCTCCAAACGTCGCACTTCCCGTCCTGGTTTCTTGCCAGACAGTGAAGGCCGAGCGGTTTGGAACGAGACCTTCCAAGATCAGTGCAGGCGGCCGATTGGCGGAATTCCCCAACCTCTTCTCGAACGGCGCACGGTCACCGCGCGCCCGACGTCATGCCATGCCGACGACGTCTTGGCTTGTCGTTCCCGTCTGAGGGAACCCTCCCCAGGGGCGGCGTGCAGCAGCGGCATGCGTGCAAGGGCGCAACAGTTGCCTGCCCTCAGGATCGCGGTACCTAGGCCGTCGCCGATGAATACACCGCAACCGCCGGCATAAACACCCTGCTTCGTAAAGCTTATATGTTGGAATCGGTTTTCTTAATGTTGATTGGATAAAAATCTCGCGTTCTCGATCCACAACCCGCGACGGGACGCGCGATTCGTCGCGGACCGATAAGCTCCCGTGGCACGAGTCGAAGCCGCTTCGAACGGGGCGGCGACAGACGCAATCCAACGTTCGGAGGCAGGGAAGGCGGCGGTGCCAGACGCTGTCCGTGCCTTGATTTCGGATCGGTTTGGCGACTATGTGACCACGAAACGGCCAACGTCATCATCCAAGATGGCCGGTGTCCTAAAAAAG
This sequence comes from Boseongicola sp., assembly GCA_028824715.1. GTDB lineage: Bacteria > Pseudomonadota > Alphaproteobacteria > Rhodobacterales > Rhodobacteraceae > JAJEFO01. The sequence continues at coordinate 17,148 of JAPPCV010000006.1, forward strand.
TGCTACAATACAACGCGTTAGGGATGCACATTCCGGACGTGAGCGTCAGGCGTTGCACAAGGGGCTGTGAGATTGTGCTTGGCTAGGGCGAAAGCCGATTGCGGTCGGCTCAAGCGCCCATCTTTCCGCAATGCGCGGTTCCTGAAATGCACCGGGCTTGGGAACGGTTCGGAAAGTGCGGTCGCTCGGGAATTCATTGGCCCCAAGGTGGATGCAATTGTCAACTCAAGGCTGGTCACCATTCTTCAAGGCAGAATTGCTCGCCTTTACAGTACGGGCGGCCTCGGCATGATGGACTGAAGGAGTGCAGCCACTTCGTTGCCGGTGCAAGACTTCGACCTAACTCGAATGAACACTCTCACGGTCATCTCAGGCACCCCCTTCTATGCATGCCGCGATTCACGACTCTTCCATTCCGCGTGCCTCTCCAATGCAGAACTTGCTGACGGCGCTGTTTCCGCATTGTGCGATTCCGGCCAGCCAGAACATCAGCATGGATATCGGCGGAGAGGACGATCTGCATGGACCTGGCCCTGAAGAATGCCGGAAACGGTCTGGACTGCCGGGCATTCGGGCGAGACGGCACGCATGGCGGCGCGGACCGTGTCGCGCTCGTCCCAGAGTTCCCGAAGGGCGGGTGCCAGCGGTGCGGCCAGGAACGTGTCCTGATCCATCCAGCGGGTGGTGCCGAGTGTCTCGAAATGCCTGCAGTTCTCGATCTGGTCGCCCCGGCTGACCGACAGCGGCAGCGGCACGGCCAGGTGCGGCGTGCCCGTCAGCACCAGTTCCCAGAGCGAGCCGGAGCCGCCGCGGCAGATGGCGATGTCCGACGCCTTCAGCACGTCGCTGAAGGCCATGACGTACTCGTGCTGCTCGTATCCGCCGAGCCCGTCGAGACCGGGGTCGAGCCCGCCCTGGCCGCAGACATGGAAGACGTCAAAGTCCGCCAGCAACTCGGGCAGGGACCGACGCAGCTTGTCGTTGATCGCTGCTGCGCCCAAGCTGCCGCCGTAGACCAGCAGCCGCGCCTTGCCCTGTCGAGGCGCCGCATCGTCATCCCTGGCGAGGATCGCGGGGTCGACGATGGGGCCGACGAAGCATCCCTTCGGCAACGCCTTGCAGGTATCGGCGAAGGTGCAAGTCAGTTGGGTGGACAACGGCAGGCACATGCGGTTGGCCAGCCCAAGGCCGAGATCGCAGGCATGGGTGACTATGGGCCGCACACCCAGGGAGCGGGCGGCCAGCACCACCGGCACGCTGGCGAAACCGCCGGAGGAAAACACGCCGTCGGGCCGGATGCGGCGCATGACGGCACGCGCCTGAAACGTCCCCTGCAGGGTGCGGACCGCGGCACCGAAGACGGAAAGCCTGCGCGCGCGGTTCAACCTGCCCGTCGTCACGGCGTGAAACGGAATCCCGTAGTGGGCGCAAAGCCGTTCCTCGATCGACGCATGCGAGCCGACAAAGACCGCCTTGTGCCCCTGCCCGCGCATGGTTTCCGCAATGCGGATGCCGGGCAGGGCATGTCCGGCCGATCCACCCCCGGCGAAGATGTACGTGGCCATGTCGCGTTCTCTCCTGCGGAAGCCGCTCGGGGGCCGGCACGGGCTTGTCGCCAAGGCTGCCGCCGAGGCGGATTGGCTGAATCTGCCTGTACCCGCATGCTAAAGGAGGATCGCGCGGAGGAAAGGGGTTCGCCGCCACGACCGGAGATTGCGCCATGTGCATGATCAGGGTCGGGATGGCGACGTTTCGGTCCGGACAGACCTAGGTTCCGAAAGGACTTCGCCCTCGCCATGCGAGAAGCGCATTGCACGGGGAGCGGAGTTCGGCATTGAGCCGGAAAGACTTTCGCTGGAGCATTCGGGCCGGCGGTCGGTTGGGTAGCGGCGGACCCCGGTCGCCGCGAGTGGCCTGACTTGCGATGGTCGCGGCGCCAGTGCCTTGTGGTGAACGCCCCGGCTCTCCTCGATCGACCGGCTTCCGGCACAAGGCAATTTGACCTCAACATGCTCTCCTTCTCCGGTTCCGACCGGGCGGTGCCATGGCAGTGCAGTCGCCCATGCGCACGGCCGAAACAGGCGGCGGCCGGGAGAGACGGCGATCAGGCCTTTTCCGATCGTCCTTGCACCGTCAACTTCGACACTGCGGTTGCGCCTGTATTCTGCAGCGCGCCGATCTCAAGACCTGAACATGGCTCCGAACATCCATGCGACTGGCAGGCCAGTGCCGACGGCGCGTCGTGCCCGGTTCCGAATCACCGGACATTTGAACTTGACAGGTCCGAATCCCGCCGCCAGAATTTTACCTATGCTAAAAAAGCAGCCGCAAGTTCAGCCAGAGGATTCGGCTCTCGATCTCGGAGAACAACTCAGGCGTTGCCGCAAGGAAGCAAGGCTCACGATGCAGTACGTGGCCGACAACGCCGGCCTTTCGGTCGGGTTCATCTCGCAGGTCGAACGCGGCTTGGCAGCGCCCTCGCTGTCTTCGCTGCGTTCCATCGCGCGGGTGCTGCAGCGACCGATTTCGGAGTTTCTGGAGCAGCCCGGAAGCAGCACGGGTGCGACTCGCAAGAGTCGGCGAGTCAGCTATCGCGTCGCGGACGGGTCGATCTCCTACGAGCGACTGTCGGCGAATTTCCCGGGCAGCACGCTGCGTTCGGTCATCATTCACGAGCCGCCCGGACATCGGAGCGAGCCGATCAGCCACGAGGGCGAAGAGCTGTTCTACATGCTGCAGGGCGAAATAACCGTCGAGATCGAAGGCGAACGCAAGATCCTGCGACAGGGGGACTCGATGCACTTCGCTTCCCGCAGGAAGCACGCCACCTGGAACCACACCGACCAGACCGTCTCGATCCTCTGGAGCGGCACCATGGATGTCTTCGGCGAAGACGCCAATGAACCCATCAAAAAGGGCAAAACGCAGGGCATGAGCGCCCATTCTGACAAAAAAGGAGACGAAGAATGACAATGTGGAAAACAACCCTGGCTGCAGGCCTGTTGGCAGCGACTGCGCTGGCCGCCCCTGCCATTGCCGGCGGCACTCTGCGGCTCGACGAGGTTGCGGTCGGCGAACTCGACCCGGCCAAGGCGTCGGACTACGCTGACAGCATCCTGATGTTCAATGTCTACGACACGTTGGTGCTTCCGGTGCAGGGAGGTCCGGGCCATGCACCGCACCTTGCCGAAAGCTGGGAGAGCGAAGGTAACTCGTTCACATTCAAGCTGAGAAGTGACGTGAACTTCCAGAGCGGCAACCCGATGACCGCCGAGGACGTCGTCTTCTCCGTCGAGCGGATGAAGGCGCTGGGCGCTGGCCTCTCCTATCTCCTTGGCGTTGTCGAAAGCGCCGATGCGGTTGATTCCTCGACGGTCCGCTTCAACCTGTCCTCGTCCTATGCTCCGTTCGTGGCATCACTTGTGCGACTGCCCATCGTCGACAAGAAGCTGGTCATGGAGAATCTCGGCGAGGGCGACGGCGAGATGAAGGACTGGGGACAGGCCTTCCTGTCCGCCAACGGCGCTGGCACCGGGGCCTATCGGGTCGTCTCGCACAACCCGCAGGAAGAGACCGTCATGGAGAGGAACGACGACTACTTTCTCGAAATGGCAGAGGCGGCGCCTGACACCGTGCGCCTGCGCTACGGGCTGGAGGCGTCGACTGTGCGAACGCTAATCGCTACGGGAGAGCACGACATCTCGTCCCAGTGGCTGCCGCCCGAGGTGATGGGCGCGCTGGCCAAGGAAGGCGCACAGCTCTTTACCGAAAGCGGAACCGGAGCGTTCTACCTGAAGATGAACACTACCAAGCCACCGCTGGACGACGTGAACTGCCGCCGGGCACTGAGCGCTGCCTTCGACTACCAGACCGCGATCCGCATGATCGCGATCACCGAGGATGTCTCTGCCGGCAGCCCCTCAACTGGCGCGATTCCGGTCGGCATGTTCGGGGCCAACGACAGCTCGATGGTCCAGGCACAGGATCTCGACATGGCGCGTGAACACCTTGCGGCCTGCGGCCATGATCCGGCCGGGCTGGACATCGAGATCAGCTGGATTGCCGAAGTGCCGCTGGAGGAGCGTTTCGCGCTGCTCTTCCAGTCGAACCTCGCGGACATCGGCGTGAAGTCACACATCCGCAAGCTGCCTTGGGCCCTCTTCGCCGAACAGGTCAGCAAGCCCGAGAACACGCCGCATATCAGCCAGCTCTTCGTGAACGCGGTGACGGGCGACCCGGACACGCTGCTCTACGGCATGTACCATTCGTCGACCCCGGGGACCTGGCAGTCGCCGGAATACCTCAACGATGCAATGGTGGACGAATACCTGGAAGCCGGTCGCAACGCTCCGACACCCGAAGCACGCCAGGAAGCCTATTCGATGCTGAATGCGCGCCTGATGGAGATCGCGCCGACGATCTACAGCTATGACCGGCAGTCGGTCTTTGCCGCCAGCGACCGGGTGAAGGCGCCTGCACTTACGGATCCGGCCCACGCGTTCGGACTCGACGGCATGGGCTTCAGTTTCCGCCTGATGGAAGTGGCCGACGACTGAGTTCCCTCCCGTTCCGCCAGGCCCTTCCGGGCCTGGCGGCGACACTCCGGATCCGCGGCCATGTCTGCTGTCCTTCGTCTCCTTTCGCGGCGCCTCGGCATTTCCCTGATCGTGCTCGTCGGCGTTTCAATGCTGATCTTCGGCATTGCGCGTGTGATTCCCGGCGATCCGGCGCGAATCGCGCTGGGGCCGAACGCGACCGAGGAACAAGTGGCCAATTTGCGGGAGGCATTGCACCTTAACGACCCAGTCGTGGTCCAGTACGGTTACTTTGTGGCCGACCTTCTGCAGGGCGATCTCGGCGTCTCGCTCTTTACAAACCGCCCGGTGACGTTGGACATTGCGCAGTTCCTGCCCGCAACGCTGGAGCTAGTGCTCTTTGCCGGGGTGCTGATGGTCGGCATCGGCTTGCCGCTCGGCATGTGGTCGGCGCGCTATCGCGGACGCTGGCCCGACCACCTGATACGCGTCGTCTCGCTTCTTGGCGTCTCCGCGCCGAGCTTCGTCTGGGCAGTGATCCTGATGCTCCTATTTGCGTTCTTCCTGCCGGTCTTTCCGATCGCAGGTCGGATCACCGACAGCTTCGAGATCACGCGCGTTACCGGATTCCTGCTGGTTGACACGCTGCTCGCCAGGAACGGAGCGGCGTTTGCCGATGTGCTTTGGCACATCTTCCTGCCCGCCTTCGCGCTGGCGGTTTCCGGCATCGGGCAGGCGGCGCGCCTGACACGCGCGAACATGGTTGAGACCTACGACAGGCCCTATGTCGAGATGGCCCAGGCCTATGGTTTCTCGGCCAGGCGCATCGCCGCCAAATACGCGTTCAAGCCGTCGCTGATTCCGTCGCTGACGATCATCGGGCTCGATTTCGCCGCCATGCTGGGCAATGCCTTCCTGGTCGAGGCCGTCTTCGCATGGCCGGGCCTCAGCCGCTACGGCGTTGCCGTGATCCTCAGGAAGGATCTCAACGCGATCATCGGGACCGTGCTGATCATCTCTGCCACGTTCCTGATCGTGAACCTGATCGTCGACCTGCTGATCGCGTTCCTCAATCCGCGCATCCGTCATTCGGAGCGGGGAGCTTCATGAAACGCACCATCATCATTCTGCTCCGCAATCCGCTGTCGCTGCTCGGCGCCGTCCTGGTGGCAGCGGTCGTGCTGTCGGCTGTTCTGGCAGACTACATTGCGCCCTTTCCCGAGCACCGGGGGGCTGTGGTCGATTTCGTCCATTTCAACCAGGGCCCCACGGCACGAAACGTCATGGGCACCGATCTCGTGGGACGCGACCTCTTCAGCCGGATCCTTTACGCCTTCCGAATCTCGCTGATCCTGGGCGTGGTGGTGCTGGCCATCGCTCCGCCGATCGGCACGCTTGTCGGCCTCTTTGCAGGCTACCTCGGCGGCCGCGCCGAGTTCGTGCTCATGCGCCTGACGGATGTCTTCCTGTCGATTCCGCCGCTGGTGCTGGCGATCGCCATGATGGGCGTGCTTGAGCCGACGCTCATGAACGCCATGCTGGCAGTCACGGCGATGTGGTGGCCCTGGTACGCACGGCTGGTCTACAACATCGCACGCTCCGAGCGCGAAGAGGGCTACGTGCTTGCCGCGGAGGTCATCGGCGCCTCGACGCTGCACATCACGCTCCGGGAAATCCTGCCGAACTGCCTGCCCGCCATCATCACCAAGATGACGCTCGACATGGGATTCGTCATCATAATCGCTTCGTCGCTGTCGTTTCTCGGCCTGGGCGTGCAACCGCCAACGCCGGATCTCGGCAGCATGGTGGCCGAGGGTGCGCGTTACCTGCCGGACAGCTGGTGGCTGACGGTGTTCCCGGGCCTCGCGATCCTGATTGCGGTATTCGGCTTCAACCTGATCGGCGATGCGCTGCGCGAAATCCTGGGGGCGGATCAGTGAGCGACGTTCTGGAAGTTCGCGACCTTTGCCTGCGCTTTCGCGGCTATTCCGGAATGTCCGAGGTTCTGCACGGCATTTCGCTCAACGTCCGCGCCGGCGAGCGGGTGGCGCTGGTCGGCGAGAGCGGGTCGGGCAAGTCCGTGACCGCACGGATCGTGCTCGGACTCTTGCAGGAGTTGCCTTCTGCACGGGTCGAGGGCGGACTCTTCTTCGAAGGCGAGGACCTGAACCGACTGAGCCGCCGTCAGTGGCAGGCGCTTCGCGGCACGTCGATCTCGATGATCTTCCAGGATCCGACCTCTTCGCTGAACCCGGTCTTCACCATTGGAACCCAGTTCGCCGAAGTGCTGCGCCGACGCGACCCGAAACTCTCGCGCGAGGCTGCGGATGAACGGGCGGGCACGCTTCTGCAGTCGGTCTCGATCCACGATCACGCCCGGGTGCTCAGTGCCTATCCGTTCCAGCTTTCTGGCGGCATGAACCAGCGGGTGGTCATCGCGATGGCGTTGGCCAACCACCCTTCGCTGCTGATTGCCGACGAGCCCGGGACGGCGCTCGACGTGACCGTGCAGGCGCAGACCCTGAAGCTGATGCACGAACTGGTCGAGCGGAGCGGCACGGCCGTCCTCTTCATTTCCCACAATCTGGGAGTGGTGCGGGAGTTTGCCGACCGGGTCTTCGTGATCTATCGCGGGCGCATCGTCGAGCAGGGACCCACCCGGGCGATCTTCGAGGATCCTGGTCATGCCTATACGCGTGCGCTGATGGCGGCGGTGCCGCGCATCACCGGTGGCGGACTTCCGGAACTCAACGACAGCGAGTCGGCTTTCCTCGACCCGATGGTCGTGCATGAGGGAGGCAAGGCATGACCCCGCTTCTGTCGCTCAGGCACGTCAGCAAGACCTTCGGTTCGAGACCCCGTGCGGTGCATGCCGTACGCGATGTCAGCTTTGACGTGGCGCAGGGAGAGTGCCTGGCCGTGGTGGGCGAGAGCGGGTCGGGCAAGACCACGCTCGCCAACATGATCCTCGGCGTCTTCGGCCAGTCCTCGGGCGAGATCTGGTTCGACGGCAAGGGCCTGCCCATCCGCCGCACCCTGGAACATCGCAGCGCGATCCAGCTGGTCCAGCAGAACCCGCTGTCGTCGCTGAATCCCAAGCGGTCCGTAGGGGCGTCAATCCGGCTCGGTCTCGATGTCTTCGGCATCGGCGCGCGTTCGGATCGTTGGCGCTTGGTCGAGGATGCGCTGGAAGAGGTCGGCCTGCCTGGCAACTTCCGTCGCCGCCCGCCGGCGGCCCTGTCTGGTGGCCAGTGCCAGCGCGTCGCCATTGCCCGTGCGCTCGCCTGCCAGTCGCGGCTGGTGATCCTTGACGAGCCGACTTCGGCGCTCGACGTTCTGGTGCAGGCGCGCGTGCTACGCCTCCTGGAGGACCTGAGGCGCGTCAAGGGCCTCAGCTACGTCTTCATCACACATGACCTTTCCGTCGTGCGAAACGTGGCTGACCGCGTCGCCGTGTTCCGGGCGGGCAGGCTGGTCGAGTGCGCGGAGACCCCGGCGATCTTCGAGAATCCGCAGGTGGACTATACCCGCCAGTTGATTGGTGCGGTACCGGTGGTTGCCGAAGACGAACTGAAGCTGAGAGAGTCGCTGTCCGGAGGAGTGCCTGAATGATGGAGGTTGCCGATGCACTTGCTGTCGCACGGGACCAGCCGGACACGACCTATCGGGCGTTGGAGCGGCTGGTTGACCGGACGATCGGCATCAAGCTCTTCACGCTCATGGAGATCGATCACGATCGAGATGTTGCGTGGCGGAGCTACACAAACATGCCGGACGCCTATCCGCTGCAGGGGCAAAAGCCACGCATGCAAAACCGATGGTCCGAAATCGTTGTCGATCGGCATGAGACCTTCGTCGCCAACAGCTTCGAAGACATCGCGGAGGTCTTCGCGGACCACGCGCTGATCCGGTCACTCGGATGTGAGAGCTGCCTGAACCTGCCCGTCGTGATACGAGGCAGGCTGCGCGGCACGTTGAACTGCCTGCACGAGGCGGGGCACTACATGCCCGACCGCGTTGCAGCGGCCCAATCGCTGAAACCCGCCGGGGCCCTGGCCTTCCTGATGGCGGAGAGCACCCGGAACGAAGGAGGCGCCCATGGGTAGGATCACCCGCCGCGTGGCCACCGATGTCGGTGGCACGTTCACCGATCTTGTCTGTTTCGAGACCGATCAGGACACTGGTGCCAGCCGGATCGTGACGGCCAAGTCCGACACCACGCCGCCGGATTTCGAGAAGGGCGTGCTCGACGTGCTGGAAAGGGGCGGGATCGACCCCTCGGGAGTCGATTTCCTGGCGCATGGCACCACCGTCGTCATCAATGCGCTGACCGAGCGCAAGGGCGTGAAGGTGGGGCTCGTCACCACCGAGGGCTTCCGGGATACCCTGGAAATCGCGCGCGGCAACCGGCCGGACTTCTTCAACCTGCACTACGAAAAGCCCGCGCCTTTCGTGCCGCGGCACTTGCGGGCGGAGCTGCCGGGCCGGATGACCTATACCGGTGCGGAGCGCACGCCGCTCGATCTCTCCGGCCTGCCCGCGATCCTCGACATGTTTCGTGCGGAGGCGGTCGAGGCCGTGGCGATCAGCTTCCTTCATTCCTACGCAAACACCGCCCACGAAGAGGCCGCGCTGGCCGAGGTGCAACGTCTCTGGCCCGAGGTCTCGGTCGTCTCCTCCCACCAGATCACCCGCGAATGGCGGGAGTACGAGCGGACGAACACCGCCGTCCTGTCGGCCTACGTCCAGCCCGTGGCGGCACGATATCTCCGCAGGCTTGACGAAGGCCTCGCCTCACGGGGCTTTGGCGGCCGGCCATACATCATGCAATCGAACTGCGGCATCGACTCGCTTGATGCCACCTCCCGCACGCCGATCACAATGGTCGAGAGCGGACCGGCCTCGGGATTCTGGGGTGCGGCGGAGCTTGGCAGGCTGATCGGCGAGCCGAACGTGTTGGCACTCGACATCGGGGGAACCACCGCGAAGTGCTCGTTGATCGAGAACGGCGAGGTCCGGATCATGACGGACTACTGGATCGAGCGCAGCCGCAAGTCGGCCGGCTACCCGATCATGGTGCCGGTGGTCGACCTGGTCGAGATCGGCAACGGCGGCGGCTCGATCGCCTGGGTTGACGACTTCGGCAAGCTGCATGTCGGGCCTCGGTCGGCCGGCGCGTTGCCCGGCCCGGCCGCCTACGGCAAGGGCGGAACCGAAGCGACGACGACCGACGCCAACCTTTGGCTTGGGCGGATCAACCGCGACTATTTTTGCGGTGGTGCCATACAGGCGGACATGGACGCTGTCGAAAGATCGATCAGGTCACTTGGCGCCAAGCTGGACGTTGGACCCGATCAGGCAGCAGAGGGCATCATCCGAATTGCCAACAACAACATGGTCAACGCGCTGAAGCTGGTTTCGCTGAACAGGGGCTTTGACACGCGAGACTTCACGCTGCTGGCCTTTGGCGGCGGAGGCGCGATGCACGCGGTGGCGTTGGGCCAGGAACTGCAGGTCAAGAAGGTCGTGGTACCGGCCGCCGCCAGCGTCTTCTCGGCCTGGGGCATGATGATGTCGGACCTGCGCCGGGACTATTTCGTGACACATCTCGTCGAACTGGCCGAAGGTGCCGGCAACGAGATCGAGAGCACCTTTGCCGAAGCGGAAGCCACGGCGCAGGCAACCTATGCCGAAGAGGGGGTCGGTGCCGACCGGATCACCTTCCTGCGCTACAGCAAGTTCCGCTACCAGAACCAGGAGCACACGACCGAGGTGCTGCTCCCGGAGGGTGCGATCTCCGACGCGAGCCTCGCGCGCATAACCGAGGATTTCCACAAGACCTACGAGCGCGAGTACACCTACCGATTGGACGCACCCGTCGAGATGGTGGGCATCCACCTCGTGGCCAAGGCCGAGGTCGGCAAGCTAGAGATGCACCCCGAGCCGTCCGGCGATCCCGACGCCTCGGATGCGGTCAAGGGGCGGCGCATGGTCGACTACGCACTGGAAGGCCGGCACGAGGCCACGATCTACGACGGCGAGTCGTTGCGCGCCGGCATGTCATTCAAGGGCCCGGCCATTGTCGAGGACAGTGGCGCCACCGCGGTGATCCATCCCGGCAATGCGGTCGAAGTCGACTCCTATCGCAACATTCACATCACGATTCACGGCTGAGGGCACGGCGATGAAAGTGGCAAAGGATCCGATCACGCTCGAGATCATCCAGAACTCGCTGCAGGCCGCTGCGGACGAGATGTTCGCGGCAATGCGCAAGACGGCGATGTCCAGCATCATCTACGAGGTGCTCGACATGGGTACCGGCATCACCGACGCCGAGGGACGCATCGCGTCGTCGGGCGCCGGCATCCCCGCTTTCGTCGGCGTCCTTGACAAGTCCGTCCAGACGCTGCTCCGGAAATTCGACAAGCCCGGCGACATCCAGCCGGGCGACGTGTTCATCACCAATGATCCCTACCACGGCGGCGTCACCCACCTGAACGACCTGGTGCTGGCCATGCCGGTGTTTGCCGGGGACGACCTGATCGCCTGGACGGCGAACATCGCGCACAACTCCGATGTCGGCGGAATGGCTCCGGGTTCGCTGAGCGGTGAGGCGACCGAGATCTTCCAGGAAGGGCTGCGCCTGCCTGGCGTCAAGCTGATCAGGGCTGGCGAAACCGACGAGGCGGTGATGGACATCATCACGGTCAATTCGCGCATGCCGGACTTTCTCCTGGGCGACGTCTGGGCTGCCATCGCCTCGGTTCGCATCGGCGCACGGCGGCTGGAGGACCTGGCCTTGAAGTACGGCGTGACGACGTTCGGCGCAGCGATGGAGAGCTTCGCCGCCTTCGGAGAGGCGACCGCCAGGGCCGAACTCGGCAAGCTGCCCAAGGGCACGTTCGAGCTCAGCGAGGAACAGGACGACGGGAGGGTCTTCAACGTCAAGATCACGATCTCGGATGACGCGTTCATCGTCGATTTGCGCGACAATCCCGACCAGGACCCGGGCCCGACCAACACGAGCCGCGACGGCACCGTGGTCTGCGCCCAGATGGTCTTCAAGTCGCTCACGGATCCGGACACGCCGGCCAACGACGGATCGTTTCGACCGCTCAAGGTCCTGACCCGTGAAGGCTCGGTGTTCCACGCAAGGGAGCCTTCCGCCATCGGGTTCTATTTCGAGACAGAGGTCAGGGTCTACGACCTGATCTGGCGCTGCCTGGCGCCGCACGTGCCCGAACGCCTGCCGGCAGGGCACTTCTCCTCAATCTGCGGCACATTTGTCGGCGGCGTTCACCCGGATACGGGGCGGCAATACACGATCATTGAGCCGCAGCTCGGCGGCTGGGGCGCCTGGGAGGGGCGCGACGGCAATCCGTGCATCTTCTCGGGCTTTCATGGCGAGACCTACAACACGCCGGCCGAGATTTCCGAGAGCCGCAACGGGCTCTTCGTCGACCGGATGGAACTGAACACCGAGCCGGGTGGCGAAGGGAAGTTCACAGGGGGCAGGGGGCTGCGGCTCGAGTACCGGATCCGCACCAATGACGGCTTTCTGACGGCCGGCTACACGCGGTCGCGCGTCAAGCCCTGGGCGCTCGAGGGCGGGCTGGAAGGGTCGGGAAACTACGTCGAGGTGCTCAAGACCGACGGCAGCCGGGAAGTGTATTCCTTCGTGTCGGGACTGCCGGTCAACACCGACGACGTGATCCGCATCGTGACCGCCAGCGGCGGTGGCTACGGCGACCCGAAGGAGCGGGATGCCGCGAGCGTGCGCGAGGATGTCAGGAACGGCCTGCTGTCGGCCGAAAGGGCGGCCGCAGTCTATGGCGTAACGATCTGAAGGAGGGAAGGATGGTCCGGATCATGTATCTCAGCCCCGTCGCGCATCGAGCGGGGCATGACGAGCTCTTTGCCGAGATGGCGCGGGACTACAAGCTGGAAGGAACCGAGGTGCATGTCACTTCGCTTCCCGATGACGTGGGCAGCTTCAGTCACATCGAGTTCCGGAGCTACGAGGGCATGGTCACCGGCGGCATCATCCGGGCCACGCGGCAGGCCGCGCGGGAGGGCTTCGATGCCTTGGCCATCGGCTGCTTCTATGACACCGGGCTGGCCGAGGCCCGCGAGATTTCGGGCGAGATGATGGTGACTGCACCTTGCGCCGCGTCCTGCGAGATCGCCGCGAGCCTCTGCAACCGGTTCGGCGTGATCGTCGGCCGCCGGAAATGGGTGGACCAGATGCAGGCGACGGTCCACGCGCTTGGCCATCGCGACCGGCTGGCCGGCTTCTACCATGTCGAGCTGGGCGTGACGGAGTTCCAGGAGGACCATGCCCGCACCGGGCGCATGCTGATCGAAGCCGGGCGCAGGGCGGTTGAAGAGGACTATGCCGAAGCGCTGATCCTAGGCTGCACGATGGAGGTCGGGTTCCATGCGGAGCTGGAGCGGAAGCTTGGCGTGCCCGTCATCGACCCGTCCATCGCGGCGCTGAAGCGGGCGGAGTACGGCGCGCTCCTGAAACGGGATTGCGGCTGGCGCCCATCGCGCCGCTGGTCCTGCGAGGCGCCGCCTGAAGCCGAGATTGCCGACATCGGCAGTTTCGACCGGGGCGAGGCGTTCGGTGGACGCATCGTGGTGCCGGCAGGATAGGGGGGGAAGGCATGTCGCAGACGGAAGAACGGCTCTCGGCGCTTCGTGCGCGGATGGGCAAGGAAGGCGTCGATCTGGTCGCGTTGGGGCCTGGCGCACACATGCAATGGCTTCTCGGCTTCGCGCCCCATGCCGATGAGCGGCCGTGCCTGCTCTGTGTCAGCGCCAGCACTGCGGCCATGCTGATGCCGGAGCTCAACGCGGAGGGGTCACGTCGCGGCACCGACCTGCCGTTCCACGAGTGGTCCGACGCCGACGGGCCGGAAGGCGCGTTCCACAGCCTGGTCGCGGACCTGGGCGTGGGTGGCGCCGGGCGTATCGTGCTGGACGAGACCATGCGGGCCGATTTTGCGGCACTGGTGCAGGATGCGCTGCCGGGAGCGGAGCGGCAGTTCACGGCCTCGACGGTCGGCATGCTGCGCATGCAGAAGGATGATGACGAATACGCAGTGCTGAAACGAAACGCGCGGCTTGCCGACCAGGCGATGCAGGCGGGCTGGGCCGCGATGGAGCCGGGCATGACGGAGCTGGATGTCGCCGAGGTCATTCGCGCGCGTTTCTCCGCACTTGGCGCCTCGCCCCTCTTCACCATCGTCGGCGCAGGCGGCAACGGTGCCATGCCGCATCATGCCACCGGCGAAACCGTGCTGCGGTCCGGGGATGCGGTGGTCATGGACATCGGTGCGGGGATGGATGGCCTTTCCAGCGACATCACCCGCATGGCCGTGCTGGGCGCGCCGCCCCAGGGCTATCTCGAAGTGCACGCAATCGTTGAAGCCGCGGTGCAGGCCGCCATGGCGGCGGCGCGGCCCGGCGTGCGGGCGCAGGATGTCGACGCGGCGGCACGCGGGGTGATCTCGGAGGCCGGGTATGGTCCCCATTTCCTGCACCGCACAGGTCACGGCCTGGGCATCGAGGTGCACGAGCCGCCCTACCTGACCTCGGTTTCGGAGACCGTGCTCGCGCCGGGCATGGTCTTTTCCATCGAGCCCGGCATCTACCTGCCGGGCAGATTCGGCATCCGCTTGGAGGAAATCGTGATCCTGCGCGAGTACGGGCCGGAAATCCTGTCAGAACTGCCGCGTGATCCGAAGATGATCTGATGTCCGACCCTTTCACGCTGTCCGTCATCCAGGCGGGCCTGGAGAACGCGGCAGAAGAGATGTTTGCCGTGCTTCGCAAGACGGCGATGAGCCCGATCATCTACGAGGTGCTGGATGTGGGCACGGGCGTGACGGATGCCACCGGCAATCTTGTCAGTTCGGGAGCGGGGATTCCAACTTTTGTCGGCGTGCTGGACAAGGCCGTGAAGGTCGTGGTCGCGAGGCACGGGGATGCCATCGAGGAGGGTGATGTCTTCGTCACCAACGACCCGAACCATGGCGGGGTGACGCATCTGAACGACGTCGTGATCGCCAAGCCGGTGTTCTTCGAGGGCGCGCGCGTTGCCTGGTCGGCGTCGATTGCCCACTGGGGCGACATCGGCGGCAAGGTGCCCGGCTCGATGGCGACCGATGTGTCCGAGATCTTCGCGGAGGGGCTGCGCCTGCCTGCGGTCCGGCTCTTCAGGCGCGGACAGCCGGTCCGGGCAGTCTTCGACATCATCGAGACCAATTCGCGCCTGCCGGAATTCGTGCATGGCGATCTCTGGGCACAGGTTGCCGCCAGCAAAACGGCGGAGGGCCAGATCCTTGCGCTGTTCGCGAAGTTCGGGCGCGAGGCGGTCGAACAGGCGATTGCCGAGTCCTTCGAGACCGGGCGCGCCCGTGCGCTTGCCGGCCTTCGCGCGCTTCCGCAGGGGCGCTTCGAGGTCGAGGAAGAGCAGGATGACGGCGCGTGCTGGCGCGCGGCCATTGTGATTGCCGACGGGCGCTTCACGGTCGATCTTCGCGGCAATCCACGCGCGCTCGCAGCGCCGTACAACACCAGCCGGGACGGCGCGGTCATCTCGTCGCAGATGATCTTCAAGGCGCTTTGCGATCCGGACCGCTTTGCCAATGCGGGATCCTTCGCCCTGCTCGAGGTCATGACCGAAGAAGGCACGATATTCCATGCGGGCCCGACTGCACCGCAGGGCTACTATTTCGAGACCCGGATCCGGCTCTTCGACCTGCTCTGGCAGTGCATGGCGAAGGCGATGCCCGGCAAGCTGCCTGCCGGGTCGTTTTCCTCGATCTTCGGCACGGTCATGGCGGGACGGCATCCTGACACCGGGCGCCGTTACACGATGGTCGAGCCGCAGATGGGGGGTTGGGGCGCGACCGGGGAGCGCGGGGGCATGGACGCGATGTTCTCGATCAGCCATGGCGACACCTTCAATTGTCCGGTCGAGGTCGCCGAGGCGCGGTACGGCCTGACGGTCGTGCAGAAGGCTCTTGCTGAACGGCCTCGCCTCGAAGGCGTTCATGTCGGGGGACACGGCGTGAAGCTCGAATACGAGCTCCGGGGGCCGGCGAGCCTATCGGTCGGTTACACACGGGCCAGGATCCCGGTCTGGTCGGCACCGGGCACACCGCCGGGAGGACGGAACTCCATGCACATACTGCGGGCCTCGGGCAAATGCGAATACCATCGCTTCGTCAGCGGTGCAGTGCTTGATGCGGGTGACCGGATCCTTATCGAGACCGCGTCGGGCGGGAATGCTCCGACATGAAGCCTGGAAGGCGGCATCGCCGGGGAAACGACAAGCATTGTTCGGATCGATCATCACGGTGTAGTCCGGATTTTCTTGGTGGCAGATGAGCTTGTTTCGACGCTCGGCTTGCAAGGCGCGGAACCGGCTGCCGGAAGCTCCACCTGGACGGGCAGGTCGTAGGTCACAGTCCCAATCCGGCATGACGATGCCGTCGACGAAACAACACGACGCAAGAGTGCCATTTCCGTGGCGAGGGACGGTTCTGCACTCCTTTCGTGGTGACCGTTCTTTCTCCTGTTCTGGTCAGCCCAGTGTTCCCGAACATCTGGGGATCGAGAGTGAATTGATCGCTTGGCGGGCCGCACTGGTGCAGAAACGCATCAATGATGAATCCAGAAGGCACTTTGACTTGACTATTGCATCAATGGGAAGCGTCGCCCGGTGCTGATCTTTTCCAAGAGATCGGCTCTACATGGAAAGGTTACGGCTCTTCCCGTCACCACGAAGTCGCAACCGGACAATCCATCTGCCTACCCAATCGTTTCGCCGCTGGATGGACAGCGCGCGTGGGTGGTCTGCGATTACCTGTCCACGGTGGCTGTCAGTCGCCTGCACATGCCTGGCCAGTTGGTGCCGAGAGTTGAGCGGGCGGACTTCGATCAGATCGTAGCGCGTGTCCTCCAAAGACTGCCGCGACCGGACTATTGAGATCCTGATCCCAACTGCTATGTTACGCGTCACATATGGCGCGGACCTGTCCGTGTCCGCTGCCCGCCGCGGCGGGAACTAGATGCGAAGGGATGACGCTGCCATCCCTTTCGTTTGTTGCGCAAAAGGATGGCAAGTCTCGGTGGCGGCTTCCTATCCTGCAACCCTTGTGCCTTATCGCCTCCTCCGACTCAGTGTGAGCGTTGGTCAGAACGCGTAGCGTCGAGCGGGCGTTGGGGCTCGACGACACGCCTGGCTGGGTGATCGTCTCGGAATGCAATGTCGATGAACGGCCGAACGCACGGCTTTCCACACGCCCAGGCCAGCCGGACGTCAGCAGCCACGGCCTCATCCCACCGGGCCTGTTTTCGTGTTTCAAGGCCTGTTTCCTCGAATTGGCCCGTTCGAAGAAGAGCCGAGCCGTTCGCCGTTGATCGTGTCGAATTTCGCCAGACTTGCCGCAGGAACTCCTGCAACGCTGGCGAGACTCCGCTCTCCGCATCATCCCAAGACCGCAAAAGCCTCGAATCATGCGCATTTCGCGGCATATTCCTGGTAGGCTTCGCGCAGCGTGGAGGAGATCGGTCCCATCACCGCGGGCATGGGGTGGCCGTCCACCATGCGCACGGGAGTCAGGCCGCCGAACGTGCCGGTCACGAATGCCTCGTCCGCATCGTAAACTTGGGCAAGCGTGAAGTCCCGCTGCTCGCAGGGGATGCCATGACTGTCGCAAAGCGAGATGATGTTGGCACGAGTGATTCCGTTGAAGCAGTTAACGCCGGTCGATGTCAGCACTCGTCCATTTCTCACGGCAAAAAAGTTGGTTGCATTGCAAGTCGCAACGAATCCCCTGTCGTCGAGCATCAGTGCCTCGTCGGCTCCCGCCTTGATCGCCTGGTTGAGTGCCATGATGTAGTTGAGACGCGAATGCGTGTTGAGCGTCATGTCAAACATGTCTGCCCGGCAGGTGCGAATCGCCGACGTGAACAGCGAAAGACCCGTGTTCAGGAGTTCGGGATCCGGCTCCTTGTATTCGGCGACGATGGCGACGGTCGGGCCCGAGACCGTGTTGCGGGGATCCTGGTTCGGGGACTTCTTCAGGCCGCGCGTGATCATCAGCCGGACATGGACTCCGGACTGGCCTGTCATTCCATTCCGTTCAAGGGTTGCTTCAAGGACGGAACGGACTTCATCGCGGGTCATTCCAATGTCTATGTCGACCGCTTTCGCGCCCATGAACAGGCGGTCCAGATGAAGATCCATGAAGGCAAGCCGTCCACCGTGCATCCGGAATCCTTCCCAGACGCCATCGCCCAGGATCCAGCCGGCGTCAAAGATCGAGACCAAGGCTTGTTCGCGGGGCACGAATTCGCCGTTGAGATATATCCTTGCGGTCTCGTTCCGTGGGTCGGCGACGAAGTTCTGGCTTCCGGCCATGGCGGGATCCTTCAAGTGGCTGCCGGAGGTTCTTTGCATATTTCCGGTGTCTTGGCCAATCCGGGAGGCGGCATGTGCCGGAGCGCGGTCTCTCGAATTGAGCGGATTCGACTGTATGCACGCGCCGTTGTCATCAGGTGGCATCCGATCTGCAGAAATGCTCCGAGGGCGCGTTGGACAATTCGGCCAGCCACAGCTCGATCGGTGGGCGGCATGCCAACTGCCTGAGATATGTTGCGGCCCGAGATATGTTGCGGAACTTTCGCATCGGCCTGCCACGCT
>JAPPCV010000060.1 GCA_028824715.1 Boseongicola sp.
GCTTGTGGTCGAACCCTACATAGGCGGAGTCCTGGTGCCAGGCGAAGCTCGCGCCCTTCCCTGCGCCCTTGACCACGAATTGCTCGTTGAACAGCACCGAATCGGTTCCCAGGCAGGGGCGCACGATCCGGTCGATCCTCTCCGAGGTGACGAATTCGTCGAGTGCCGGGAAGTCCGCATGACGATGCCGCAGGAACCGGCGCGCATCGCCGAGCCCGATGTTGTGCAGGCCTTCGCCGCCGTCCTTCGCCGGCTCCTCGAGCAACGTGTCGCAGACATCGCGAAGCATGCCGAGATCGCCGTCGGAGAGAGCGTCGGCAAACACGAGGTAGCCGTGGCGGTCAAAGGATTCCGACATTCTCTGGCCCCTGATTCTGGAAGTCCGTTTCCGTGCAGCATAGCACATGTGCCACCTGCGCAATCATGGAATTGCCTGGCCGCGCAACAGATTCGTCCTGCCTGAGGGGATGCGCACCATTCCCTGCAACGAGGATCCGCGATGCCTCACGGTTCCCGGATTCACGAGCGGTTGCGTATCGCCGTGACGCTGCCGTTCCCGTGGCCTGGCAAAAGCGGTCGCCCCAAGGCGGGGCGACCGAGCTGTCTTGGTGGAGAGCGCCTACTGCGTGTCCGCCATCCGGACCTTGTCGATGCCGGCCTCGACTTCGGCAACGGCGCCGACAAGCGCGTCATAGATGCGCTCGCCGCCGTCCACGTTGGACTTGAACCAGTCATAGACTGGCGCAGCGGCTTCCTTGAACATTGCCTTCTCTTCGGGCGTCGGCACGTAGATGTCACCGCCACCGGCCTGGAAGTCCTGGTAGGCCTGGATCGACTTGCGCTTCGGGCTTGCGAACGTGGCTTGCTGGAGCGCGTAGAACCCGTCGGAAACGACGTTGCGCAGGGCCGGATCAAGCGACATGAACCTGTCGTTGTTCATGAACCACAGGGCACCCATGTAGGCGTGGCCGTCAAGGGTGACATATTGCAGCCCGGCATCCGGGAACTTCATGTTCATGATGTCGGTGATGCCGTTCTTGGAACCCTCGACGACGCCGGTCTGGAACGACGTGAAGAGTTCCGGCCATGGAATCGGCGTCGGCGATGCGCCAAGCGCCTTGACGAGTTCCTGCGGCAGGTCGGCGACGACCGTGCGGATCTTCAGTCCCTCCATGTCGGAAGGCTGCATGACGCGCCGCTGGGTGTTGGCGAAATTGCGCCAGCCGCCGGTGTTCCCGATCGTCATGAGCCGCACGGCACCATCGGAAGTCTCGGCAACCATGTCCTGCATTGTCCGCACGAAGGGGGATCCGTTCGCGAGCACCGCCTCGGCCACCCGGTCGTCGGCCATCAGGTACGGCAGGTCGAGAACCTGCACGAACGGGAAGATGTTGGCCGTGCCGCCCGAGGTCTGGATCACGATGTCGATGTTGCCGTCGGCAATGCCGGCAAGGCATTCCGAACCGTTGGAGCAGAGCTGCGTGCCAATGAACAGCTCGACCTCGATGGCGCCGTTCGACGCCTGTTCGACGTGATTCTTGAAGACCACGAGGCCGTCATAGTCTTCGTCGTTCTCGTTCGAGTTCGCCGTGGCCCTCAGCTTGATGGTCTCGGCGGAAACCGCAATCGCCGAGCCAAGGGACAGTGCCGCGACGAAGGCGGCGATGGTCAGGTGTTTCAGCATTTTCTTACCTCCTTGGGATTTGCTGACTATGACGTCATTGGACGAAGCCGGTCAACCGGGGGACCGTCATTGGACGAAGCCGGTCAACCGGGGGACCGTCATGGAAATGGCCGGGATGTACGTGATGAGAAAGATCACCACTATCTCGATGGCCAGGAAGGGAAGTATGGATCTCGCTATTGTCTCGACCCGCTCGCCGGAGACGGACGAGGCCACGAACAGGACAAGGCCCATTGGCGGCGTCGCGAGCCCGACCGTCAGGTTGACGCTCATGATGATCGCGAAATGCACCGGGTGCACGCCAAGGTCGACGAAGACCGGTCCGAGGATGGGTCCGAGAATGATGATCGCCGGGCCCGCATCGAGAAACATGCCCACGACGAAGAGAAGCAGGTTGATCAGGAACAGCAGGATCAGCGGATTCTCGGAAAGGCTGAGGATGAAGTCGGCAAGGATCTGCGGCGCATAGCTTAGCGAGACCACCGTCTTGAACGCCAGCGCGGCGCCGACGAGGAGCAGGATGACGGCGCTGGTCATGGCGGCGCGTGCCAGCACGTCCGGCAGGTCCCGGATCGTCATCGTGCGCAGGATCAGGAACGCGACGATCACCGCGTAGGCCACCGCGACGGCCGCGGCCTCGGTCGGCGTGAAGACGCCTGCGAGAATCCCGCCCAGGATCAGGATCGGTGTCTGCATCGGCACCACGGCGCGCTTGCAGACCATGCGGAAGTCGTTGGACACGGCGCGGCGCAGCCCGAGCATGAACCCGTGCGCGACCAGGAAGCCGGCGCCGAACGCCAGCCATTCGGCAAGGGCCGTCGGCGATTCGCCGAGAGGCACGAGCTGGGCCAGGAGCCAGCCGATGTTGAGGCGGACGATGACGAAGGAAAACCAGTACTCCACGCGGCCGAGCTCGACGCCCGTCGTCACGACGCGTCTCGCAGGCGGCAGTTCGTAGCGGTCGGCGACGACCCGGACCATGAACATCAGCCCGACGCCCACGAGGATGCCGGGCACGATGCCCGCAAGGAAAAGGGCGGCCACGGATTCGCCCATCACGTAGGCATAGATGATCATGATGCCCGAGGGCGGGATTATCGGGCCGATGACCGAAGAGGCGGCGGTGATCGCGGCGGCGAAGCGACGCGTGTAGCCTTCTTTCTCCATCGCCGGTATCAGCATGGAGCCGAGCGCCGATGTGTCCGCCACTGCCGAGCCCGAAAGGCCTGCGAACATGATGGAGGACAGGATGTTGACCTGCGCGAGGCCGCCGCGGAGATGCCCGATGAGCGCCTGCGAGAACTCGACGATCCTGATGGTGATGCCGCCCCTGTTCATGAGCTCTCCGGCAAGCATGAAGAACGGGATCGCCATGAGCGGAAAGCTGTCCATTCCGTTGTAGACGTTGCGGTAGAGCAGCGAGATGTCCTTTTCCTGCCCCGCGAGCCAGAGCAGGATGCCGGGCGCGGCGATCAGCCCGAAGAAGACCGGAAGCCCGATCGCCAGGAACAGCAGGAAGGCGGGGAGGAACCAGATCAGCATGTCGCGCCCTACTCAGCCATGATCTCGTCTTCGGGCGTCCCGAGGTCGGCCAGGTCGTCCCCGCCGCCCAGGACCGTGATGAGCGAACGCAGGAACAGCTCGACGTTCACCAGGAACAGCAGGACGACGCCGACGAAGAACGACATCATCATCCACCGGCGCGGCACCTTCACCCATTCGAGATCCAGGTTGACGTAGTAGAGTGACGCCGTCTTGGCACGTGACATGAAGCCCGTGACCTCGCTCATGCCGATGTCGATGCCCCACCCGAGAACGATGCCTGCGATGGCCAGGAGAACAAGGGAGAGAAGGGCGGCAGCGCGCTCGGGCAGGGCGCGGACCAGCATGTCGATGGCGACGAATCCCCCCCGGCGGTAGGCCAGGGGCGCGATCAGGCCGGTCATCCAGAGCATTGCGAAGCGCGCGGCCTCGTCGGGCCAGGGCAGGGGGTTGTTGAGGACATAGCGGAAGAAGACCTGGATCAGGATGGCGACGACCATCAGCGCGATCGCGGCGATCGCGACGGCGCGGCCGAGTTGCAGCACGAACCCGTTGATGGTCTGAAACGGAAGCAACAGCCAGTGCAGCAGCTTCATTCCGCGCTCCTCAATCCTCCCGGTCCGTCCTGGCGTTCCAAGCGCAGGACGACCGCTGTCTCGTGGCCGGCACGGGCCGGAAGGTCGCCTTCTTGCCCGGTGCCGGTTTGCTCGCGGTCCCTTGCTGACACAAATGCGATGGACCATCAAGGCAACCTGAGCGCCGCGGTTCGGTCGGGACGATGCGCACTCCCGCCGCATTTTCCTGCCTCGTGGCGCACGACTGGCCTCCGTTGCGCAGGCCATGCGGCCTGGCTCGCGGCGAAGCGTTCCGCCGTCCGGTGTCGTGGCCCGCGTTGCCTGCCTCTGGCGAACCCGCGGCTTCCGAGATAGTCAGGCATCCCATGCCGCTTTCCGTTGCAGAGTTTTCCGAGGACCAGGCCGAGGCCTTCGACCGCGTCGCCGAGGTGATGCTGTCCGCCGGCATCGACATGACGAAAATGGTCGCGAAGCGTCGCCGAGGGAACAGGCGAGCCGTGGTGGCCGTGATCGGCAAGGCTGGATCGGGCAAGACGATGCTGCTCGCGCGTCTTGCCGAGACCCTGTCCGAGGCCGGAGTGGAGCCGGTCGGCGGCGACTACGAGGGGCGGCGGGCAAGGAGGGCGCGCACGCTGGCCATCCTCGCACCGACGAACAAGGCGGCAAGCGTGCTGCGGTCGCACGATGTGCCGGCAACGACGATTCACCGCATTCTCTACACGCCGGTCTACGACCCGGAATACGAGAAGATCGCCGAGTGGCTGGCCGGCCGTCGCAAGAAACCCAAGGTCGATGGGGTGAGCGAGGAGGCGCTGGACCGCGCGGAGGCGTTCTACGGGAAGCAGCCCTCGATTCCGGGCGCGCTGGCGGTCGCGGGCGTGAAGGGATCGGACTTCATCAAGGGCTGGCAGCGGCGCGACGATCCGCTGGACATCGGGTTCGTGGACGAGGCTTCCATGCTTGATGCCGAGCAGTTCAAGGACCTGCAGGAGATCTTTTCGACGCTCGTGATGTTCGGCGATCCGGCCCAGCTTGCGCCCGTGAACCAGTCGGGCGAGATGGTCTTCGACACGCTTCCCGAGCCCCGGAAACTCTCCCTCAGCCGCATCCATCGCCAGGACGTGGACAATCCCGTGCTGGAACTGGCCCATGCCCTGGGCGACGAGAACCTGACCTTCGAGGCCTTCGAGCGGATGGTCGAGGATGTCGCCGGCAACGACGGCCGGGTCGTGCTTGCCTCCCGCGTCGATGCAACGCTGATGGCGCGGTCTCCCGTGCTCGTCTGGAGAAACGCGACACGGGTTCGCCTGATACACGCGTTCCGCACCGCTCACGACGCGCCGCCGGACAGGCTGCTTCCCGGCGAGCCCCTGATATGCGACGGGATCGAGTTGCCGTTCAGGCATCGGATGAAGCGGCTCGATCTCGAGGCCCGGGGCTTGATCAAGGGCGCCCAGACGATCTTCCTTGGCCCCGGCAACCGAACGGGCTTTGCGCGCATGCACGTGATCGGGGCGACGGAGCCCCAGGTTTCCGCGGCATCGATCATCAAGATCGAGATGCCCGAACAGGTCGAGCCGAACATTCTCTCGGCGGCGCAGATGGGCGCCACGTTCCTGCATGGTGCGGCGGTGACGATTCACAAGGCGCAGGGATCGCAATGGAGTGACGTGCAGGTCTTTGCGCCCGATCTCTACGCGGCGTACCGCTCCGGGCGAATGGAAGCCGGCGTTCCGCTCTGGAAGCGTCTGGCCTATGTGGCGATCACGCGGGCGGAGGAGCGGCTGCACTGGGTAAAGCGCTACATGCTGGGAAGGCCTGCCGCACCATTGGCAACGCATGATCTGGAGAAGCGGGCGGCGCCGCTCGCGCTGTCGGCGGAGGAGGAGACATGAACAGGACCATCATCATCACGGGCGCAAGCCAGGGGATCGGCAAGGCAACGGCCGAGACGTTCCTGGAAGCGGGCTGGACCGTGGGCTGCCTGGCGCGGAGTGCCGACAGGCTGGCCCGGCTCTGCGACGGCCTGGATGGGGCGGTGCCGCTGGTAGCGGACGTGGCGGACAGCGGCGCGGTTGATGCCGCCTTCGCCGATCTTGCCGACAGGACGGGCCGGATCGATGCGCTGTTCAACAATGCCGGACGTGGCAGCCCCGCCGTACCGATCGACGAGATCGACGATGCGACCTGGGAAAGCGTGCTCGCCGTGAACCTGACAGGAATGTTCAATTGCGCCCGCGCGGCGTTCAGGCACATGCGCGCCCAGTCTCCCCGTGGCGGGCGCATCGTCAACAACGGCTCCGTCTCCGCCTACGTTCCGCGCTGGCGATCGGTGCCGTACACCGCCACCAAGCACGCCGTGACGGGACTGACGCGAAGCCTGTCCCTGGACGGGCGCGAATTCGATGTTGCCTGCGGTCAGATCGACATTGGCAACGCGCTGACCGAGATGACCGAGGACATGGCGTCAGGTCGCCCACAGGCGGACGGGTCCCTTAAACCGGAACCGACGATGGACGTCCGTCACGTCGCACGGTCGGTTCTGCACATGTGCGAGCTGCCGCTTGACGCGAACGTCCAGTTCATGACGGTGATGGCGACCAAGATGCCCTATGTCGGCCGTGGTTGAACAGCGTCCCGTCCTGGCGGCCATTGGCCGGACCTGCGGTCGGCGCACCCTGCCGGTCTTCGGGAAGTTCCGGACGGAGGGAACGTGAAGCTCACGTTCGGAATGCGCGGAAGGCGGCGGAGGCGCCCCAGCCCGCCATGATGGCGATGGCCAGCGACATGATCCCGTAGATCAGCGGAGTCTCGCGTGAGAGCCTGAACAGGAAGCGCTCCAGTCCGACCTTGCGGACATCGATCGCAGTTTCGAGCATGTCGACGACCTGTCCCTTGCGGGTCAGGAAGAACCGTGCGCGGTAGTCGCCTTCGTGGAGATTCGCGGGCAGGCGCACAGACGTGGAGAACAGGGTCTGCTGCTCGAACTTGATCGTGCCGATCCTGGACTGGTAGAGATCCTGGCCCGTGCGGATGCGGATCAGCGCCTCGGTGAAGTCCTCCGAGCCGGCGATCGTTGCGCCGACCGACCGGATCGCGCGCGGCGTGGAGATGTCGTGGCGAAGATCCTCGACATCGCTGATGACTTCGTTCCAGGGTGCCGACGTGGCGACCGCGTAAAAGCTGGGCGCGCTGTCCACGTCCACTGAATCGGCGTTGACCCAGATGCCGAAGCGGCGGGCCTTCCGGCGGACGGTGACCGGCTCCGACGGTCCCTCGACGGTGATCAGGATCTGCAACGGATCGTCGGCTGGGATCGGCGTCTCGCGCCTCACCGCACCGAAGATCAGGATTTCCGATCCGTCAAAGTCGGTGGTGATCGAGATGCGGCTCTGGCTCAGGTCCGCGACGACCGTCTCGGCGCCGAGCGGTGCCGCGACGAGGCAGAGGGCGAGGGCGAGGCGCAGCATCAGTGACCCGCTCCGGCCCCGAGGGAGTAGATCTCGGAAGGCTCGACAAGAAGATCCAGCGCGAGCTTGCCGCTGACTGCAAGCACGATGAGGGAGAGCAGGATTCGAAGCTGTTCGGCCTGGAGCCTCGCACCGATTCGCGTGCCCACCTGCGCGCCGACCACGCCTCCCACCAGCAGAAGGACGGCAAGGACGACGTCGACCGTGTAGTTCGTGGTCGCATGGAGAAGCGTCGTGAATCCCGTGACAAAAACGATTTGGAACAGGGAGGTGCCGACAACGACCTTTGTCGGCATGCCCAGGACGTAGATCATCGCGGGGACCATGATGAACCCGCCGCCGACGCCCATGATGGCCGCGAGGACGCCGACAAGGAGTCCAACCGCGACCGGCGGAATGACCGAGATGTAGATTCCGGACGTGCGGAACTTCATCTTGAACGGGAGCAAGTTGACGAGCTGGCTCTTCCTGTATCGTTGTGCAGAACGTCCCGACCGGCTTCTCCGGATCGCCTTCAGGCTCTCGACGAACATGAGTCCGCCGATGGTTCCCAGGAAGACGACGTAGGACAGGCGCACGAGAAGCTCGACCTGGCCGATGGCCCTCAGTGCATTGAAGGCCTGGACGCCAAGGGCCGCACCGACGAGCCCGCCGGCAAGGAGGACGATGCCCATCTTCAGATCGACGGTCCGTCGTTTCAGGTGCGCGAGAGCGCCCGAGAAGGAGGAGGCAACGATCTGGTTGGCTTCCGTCGCAACCGCGACGGCCGGCGGGATGCCGATGAAGAAGAGGAGCGGCGTCATCAGGAATCCGCCGCCGACACCGAACATGCCGGACAGGATTCCCACGAACCCGCCAAGCCCGAGCAGCAGGAAGGCGTCGACCGACACCTCGGCGATGGGAAGGTAGATGTGCATCCGCGGCGTGTATCCCCGTGCGCGAAGGACCTTCAACGGTCAATCGAGAGCGGCGCCGATGATTTCGTGCGGCAAATTGCAACATGGCAGGTTCGGCGCGGCCAGATGCGCAGGCCATGGTCGCAGGCACGCTCCTGGCCTCCTGCCGCCGGCAACAGGACTCAAGGATCGCGCGGACCTGAAGGCGCCGAACTGAAAGCCGTGCACCGCTTCCGCGTTCGACAGCTTCCCAAGTGCTTGCGCATCTGCGGAAGGAAAATTTCGGCAAGGCTCCCGGCTTTCTGAGCTTCCACGATAGGGGTCGGGCAGTCCTCGTTCTCGGCCGGACCCTCAATCTTGTTGGACAGCACATGCTTGCCTGTTCCGGGTGGCCAGAGAAAAATCCGGGACAGGACGCTTCGTCCGGCGGTCACGCGACCGGGCGAAAGCCTCGCTTTGCTGATGATGAGATCCTGTCCTGCCAATTCCGGTGGCGGAGCACGGGCGCCGCGCGAAAGTGGATCTTCGGCTGATCCAATGCGGCACGTCCCTTCCCACAACCATGACCGGTTGCAACCAAACCAGGTCGTAGATTGTCACATTCTCGAGTTCAGGCATTCTTTCCTGCAACCCGTTGATATCGTTGATGCCGCTTCTGCAAAAGGGCACTGCATTCCGGTGGTTCCCGCACCGTGGTCCTGATCGGCGAAGCCGCCGGGACGAAGTTTCCTGCGTCTTGCGCGCGTGGATGAACGGGACCCGGCTCCGGTTCAGGCCCAGCGTTCCGTCGATTCTCACGGCGTCGGCCGGTTCCGCCCTGCCTGGGCCCGCGAGAAGAGGGCTCTTTCGCGTCTGCTTGCTCCTTCAACAGGTCGAGCAAACTCGACGTTGGAACGAGGGAAGTCTCGGGCGGCATGTCGCAGGCCAACGGCGCTACGGCAGGTAGCCTGCCAACTCTGCCTCTACCTCCTTTGGGTCGTGTTCCAGCCCCGCACGCAGCCCTTGCGCCATGTCGCCAGGGTAAATGTCGTCCTCGTCGCCCGACTCCAGCCCGTTGAGCGCGGCGCGCACCACGTCCGCCGGATCGAGCTTGGGCGGCGGGAAGTCCTTGCTCATGTCGGTGTCAACCGCACCGGGCATGACCGCGAACACTTTTGTTCCTTGCGCCTTCAGCTCTGCCCGAACGGCCTGGGTCATGCTCAGGCTCGCTGCCTTCGACGCACAGAGCGTGCCCATCATCGGAAGTGCAACCCGGCTAAGGATCGACAGCATGTTGACAATCGCGCCGCCGCCGTTGGCCTTGAGCACTGGCGCGAACGCGCGGATCATGGAAAGCGTGCCGAAGTAGTTCACCTCCATTTCGCGGCGGGCGTCTTCCATGGAGGGGTTCTTCAGTGCGCCGGTATTGCTGTTGAAGCCGGCGTTGTTGATCAATAGCGTCACGTCACCGGCTTCGGCCGCGGCCCTGGCCACCGCGTCGGCGTCGGTGATATCAAGCGCAATCTTGACCAAGCGAGGGTCGTCAGGCAGCGCCGCCACATCTCGCGCGGCGGCATAGACCCTTGCCGCGCCGCGCGACAAGAGCGCCTCGACGAAACGGGCGCCGATGCCGCGATTGGCCCCGGTGACAAGGGCGGTGGCGTTCTCAATGTCCATGGCAAAGGGTCCTTTCACGGTTTCGGCGAGCCAATCGGGGTCGTATTCCGGCGACGGCGCAGCGCGCAGCAGTTTCCTAGTGTAGCTGTGGCTCGGAGATTCGAACACCCGCCCAACGGGGCCGTCTTCGCGGATCTTGCCGCGCTGCATTACCAGCACCCGGTCAGCGAGCGAGCGTACCACAGCCAGGTCGTGGGTGATAAAGAGGACCGACAGGCCCCGCTGGTCACGCAGGTCCAGCAGCAGCCGAAGGATGCGCGCCTGACTGGAGACATCGAGGCCGGAGACAACCTCGTCGGCGATGATGAGCTTCGGCGCGCCGGCCAGCGCCCGCGCGATGCCCACCCGCTGGCGTTGCCCGCCCGAGATGCGATGGGGGTAGAGGCCCTTGAACTCTGGCGCGAGGCCCACCTGATCGAGCAGTTCGTCCACGGTGGTCCCCGCGTCAAAATTCCGCAGTGGCACGTCAAGCGACTGCCCGATCGAGCGGCGCGGGTTCAGTGACGACAGCGGATCCTGAAAGATCATCTGGATGTCTTTGCGGTGCGCCCGCCAGCGCGGGTGCCAAGCGCGGTCCCTGGTACGGATCGTGGCAACATTGCCCGGGTCGACGATGGGTTGGCCCTGGAACAGAAGGCTTCCGGCCTGGATCTGGGTCAACCCTGCGATGGCCCGGCCCAATGTGGTCTTGCCTGAGCCGCTCTCGCCCACCAGCGCCAGGATCTCACCTGGCTGGATCGTGAAATTGATGTTCGACAAAATGGGATAGCCGTTGTCATCCTTGCGCAGGATGCGACGGCGCATGCCCAAGCGGACCCCCAGACCTCGTGCCTCCAGGAGCGGCTCAACCATCGCCGGCCTCCGCGATCATGCGTTCGATCAGGGCAGTCGGCACCGGTTCGAGCCCCCTCCCCGCCTGGTCGGGGCGCGGGGTGGCCGCCAGGAGCGCCTGTGAGTAGGCGTGGCCGGGCCGGTTGACGAGATCGGTGCAAGCGGCCTGCTCGATCACGCGTCCGCCGTGCATCACGGTCACGGAATGGCAGATCTTGGCCACCACGCAGAGGTCATGAGTGACGAACATCAGCCCGACGCCGGTTTCGCGCTGCATCTCCCGGATCAGGTGCAGGACGTCCTTTTGCACGGTGACGTCCAGCGCGGTCGTGGGTTCGTCGGCGATCACGAGCCTGGGACGCGAGGCGAATGCCGCTGCGATGAGCGCACGCTGGCGCATGCCGCCGGAGAGCGCATGCGGGAAAGACCTGGCAACCTTGGTCGCGGAAGGAATGCGGACCGCGTCAAGCCAGCGGATGACTTCCATTTTGGCGTCGGCGGTGCCCTTGGGCAGCACCTCTGCAAGCTGCGCAGAGATCGTCCGGCAGGGGTTCAGCGCGCTCAACGGATCCTGCGGGATCAGCGCCAGGTCGCGTTTCAGAAGCGCACGGCGGGCGCGCGGACCAAGTGCCAACAGGTCCGTTCCATTGAGCCGGATCGCGCCACCCGTTACGGTGACATCACGGGGCAAGACTCCCAAGATCGCCTTGCCCAGCATCGACTTGCCAGCGCCGCTTTCGCCCACGACGCCCGCGATCCCGGAAGGCTCGATTTTCAGGCTGACTCCGCGCAATACGGGGGCGCCGCGCAGGCCGAGCGACAGGCTATCGACCTGCAGCAAGCTCATTTGCGCAGCACCGGGTCGAGGTAGAACCGCAGCGCATCGCCCATCGCGTTCAGCCCGAGGATCGTGATCACCAGCGCGCCCACGGGGAAGGCCATGACCCACCAGGCCTCGTTGATGACGCGGCGGCCCTCGGCGATCATGTCGCCCCAGGTCGCCGCGCCCGAGGAAACCGAAAGCGAGACGAAGCTGAGGATTGTCTCAACCGTGACCGCGATGCCGATCTCGAAGAAGAAAAGCGTGACCAGCAATGGCAGCACGTTGGGCAGCACTTCTCGGATCAGGATCGACAGGTCGCTCCCGCCAGTGATGCGAGCGGCGTCGATATAGTCTCTGCTACGCTGCTGCAGCACGTCGGCGCGCACGACGCGGGCGAATCGGGTCCAGTCGATCACCGCCACCACGATGATCACCGACGTCAGCGTCGTGCCCAGCATCGCCACCAGGATGATCGACAGCAAGACGGGCGGGAAGGAAAGCCACACGTCCACGATCCGGCTGATGACGTTGTCGATCCAGCCGCCATAGAACCCCGCCAACGCGCCCAGGATCACCCCTGCCAGCGCTGCGAGGCAGGCCACCGACACGCCCACGATCACTGCCAACCGTGCGCCGTAAATCAGCCGCGAGGCCACGTCACGCCCCAAGCTGTCGGTGCCCAGCGGATAGGCCCAGGCGTCCTCGATGCCGAAATATGCCAGATCATCGTTCAGCCAGGCGGGTGGCATGTTGATCAGGAAGAGATCGTCAAGCGTGGGGTCATGCGGCGCGATCCAGGGTGCGAAAAGCGCCGCGATCAGCAGCGATCCGATTGCCGCGCAGCCAAAGACCATCCGCAGAAGGGAGATCTTCTCGGTCGAGCGCTCCAAACCGGTTCCGCCGCCTCCACGACCTTTCTCCAGGGAAAGGCTTTCAACACTGCTCATCGCGCCGTCCTGAGACGGGGATCGGCGGCGCGGTAAAGCTCATTGCTGGCCAGGTTGATCAGGATGAAGATCAGCGCGAAGACAAGCACGATCCCCTGGATCAGCGGAAGGTCGCGGTTGATGACCGCGGAGATCGCGGTGGAGCCGATGCCGGGCCACGAAAACTGCCGTTCGATAAGCACGGTGCCGCCGATGAGGAATGTCAGTTGCACCGAGGTGAGCGCGATGGTCGGGATCATGGCGTTGCGCAAGGCTTCGCCCAGGACGATGGCAAGCCTGCTCTTGCCCTTGGTCTGGGCGAGCATGACATAGTCCTGCGCCATCGCCTCTTCCAGCGCGCCCTTGAGCACCCGGGTGATGCCCGCCGCCAAAGGCAGGCCGAGGGCCAGCGCAGGCAGGACCGCGTATCGAACAAGCTCCGCGAAGGCGTCAAGGCGCAACGTGACCAGCGACTCCAACAGGTAGAAATTCGTGGCGAATTCCTGCGCCGTTCGTGGGTCGAACCGGCCGGAGACGGGCATCATCGGCGCAAAGAGCGTCACCGCCAGGATGAAGATCAGCGCCCAGAGGAAATCGGGGATCGCTTGCGCCAGCCCCGCCAGCCCGTCGATGGCAAGCGTCGCGCTGTCCTCCTGCAGCCAGACCGCAAGGATGGAGAAGGCGAAGGCCAGCACCAAGGCGATGAGGCTTGCCAGCAGCACCAGTTCAAGCGTGGCGGGCAGGCGGTCGAGGATGATCTCCATCACCGGCAAGCGGAACTGCGTCGACATCCCGAAGTCAAGCCATGCGACGTTGCGCAGCCAGATCACGTATTGTGCGGGAATTGACTTGTCGAGCCCGTAGAGCCGCTCAAGATTGGCGCGCACCTCGTCCGTCGCGCCAGGCGGCAGCATCATCGAGATCGGGTCTCCGGGCACCAGCCGCAAGATCACGAAGATCACCACCGACACCCCCAGAAGCGTCAGGAAGATCGAACCAATCGTAACGAGCAGGCGGGCCATTTCAGAATGCAGAGTCACCTGTCCCGGGCTTGATCCTGGACCTCAACCTTTGATCTGGCGAGGTCCCGGGCCGGGCCCGGGACGAAGTCGAGCTTAGTTGCTGCTGACGTTCTGAGGCAGCAGGAAGTTCGCCACATGCGGCGTGACAGACAGCCCGTCGCGATAGATGATCGGCTGAACGAACTGCAAGAGCGGGATCACCATCGCGTTCTCGGCGATATAGGCATCTACCCTTTGATAGCCCGCGATTCGGGCGTCCTCGTCTTCCTCGCCCCAGAGTGGCCCGATCATCGCGTCCACGTCCTCGGTGTCCCACGTCGAATGCGGCGAGGGGCCGAACATCGAGAACCCGGTCGAGGTCGAAGGGTCGCCGATGGAGTTGCCCCAGTTGTAGAAGGCCGCCGGCGCCAAGGCGTCGCGGGCCCGCAGATCGAAGTGCTTGGCGATTTCATAGACCTCGATTTCGGCCTCAATTCCTACACGTTTCCACATTCCTGTGACCGCCTGGATCATCTCGTAATCCTTGGGCTTGAAGCCGCGGGTGGTCTGGATCTTGAACTTCACAGGATTGTCGGGGGAATAGCCGGACGCCGCCAGGAGTTCCTTGGACTTTTCGGGGTCGTAAGCCACGGTCGTTTCCGCCGTGAAGGCCGCGTATTGTGGTGCCTGCAACGTGTCGATGGGCACGCCATAGCCGCGCAAGAGCCGGTCCACGATCAGGTCCTTGTTGATCGCATGGGCGGCGGCCTTGCGGACATTTGCGTCCTCCATCACGCCCACATCGTTGATGAATATCATGCCGATGTCAGAGACGGGCGTGGTCACCCCGTTCAGCCCGTCCTTGGCGGCGAGGCGGTCGTACTCCTCGTACGGGATCTCCAGCGTGATGTCGGACGCGCCGGTCTCGACCTCGGCCACGCGGGCAGAGGCATCGGGGAGGAACTTGAAGATCACCGTCTCGAACTCGGGCGCGTCGCCCCAGTATCCATCATAGCGCTTGAGCCGCACGAAAGAGTTCGCCACGTACTCGTCGACCACGTAGGGGCCAGAGCCGATGGGGGCCTTTTCGAAGCCCTCCGCGCCGACCTCGGTGTAGTAGTCCTTGGGCAGCACATAAGCGGTCAGGAACGCCATCCACTTGAAGATCGTGGGATCGAAGCGCAGCACATCCGCCTCGATCCGGTTGCCGTCCACGGTGAAGTTCCCAAGCGTCGACCACAGGAACTGGATCGGGTTGCCGGTCTCTTCCTTGCCTGCGCGTTCCAGCGACCACACGACGTCTGCAGGCGTCACGGGCGCACCGTCATGCCAGGACGCACCCTCGCGCACCACCATGAAGACCTTCGAGCGGTCCTCGTTCCAGCCCCATTCGGTCAAGAGCCCGGGGCGGAAGGACAGGTCCGGGTTCTGGTCGATATACTGGTCATAGACCGACTTGTAGATCGACTGGATCGTGGGGTTCACCGCCGAGACTCCCACGGTGGCGTCCCAAGACGGCAGCGACACGTTGTAGGCTATCGTCAGCGTGGAGTCGTCAGCAAAGGCGACATTCGTTGCCAGCGCCGTGCCGGCCAACAGGCCCAACAGCTTCTTCATGTTCATCTCCCTGATGTTCTTTGTGGTTTAGATTGGCTTGCCTTCGCTTGAGGCCCAATTGGCCATCAGTTCATTTGAAGGCAGGGTCTCGTCCACCAGCTTCTTCGCGGTTTCCTGGCCCGCCACAGGCAGGCCCGCCGGATCAAGCACGCCGATTTGCACCAGCACCGAGGCCTGATCCCAGTAGATGTGCTCGTGATAGAGCTTGTCGCCACGGAAGTTGACGATCGCGACAAGCGGGATCTCGACATACTTGCCGGTCGGCGCGACGCCAGGCAGCATCCAGTCGATCTCACGGTCATGGGTAAAGCAGAAGAGCATCTCATCGACCAGCCGGTCGGTGCCGATTGTGCGCGAAATCGGGATCAGCTTGGTGTCGTCGGGATTGGCGTCGACAAAGTGGTGCCTGTAAAAGCGCGACAGGTGCTTGTAACCCACCCCGCCGGTCATGGTCGGGATGTGGTTGACGTAAGGCTCGGCCACCATTGTCTTCATGGTCTCATGAACGTCGCGGGTGGCGAACTCGTGATAGCAGTGCATGTCCCACAGGTGGCTGAGGTCATGGATCGGTCCCAGCACCTTGCGCAGCAGCGTCAGCGAGCGCGAATAGGCCATCATGGTCGAGGGCTTGTCGAAGCTGTCGCGGCCATGGGTGGCAAAGGCGTGGTCGACGCCCACGTAGTCGTAGAACTCGAAGTCGGGGCGATCGGCAAAGGCTTCCTTGATCCTTGCGACGGCCTCGGGCGGGGCGAACTTGTCGAGTTCGGCGGTATGGAAGACCATCGGGCAGGTGATGTTCTTGCCCTCGTCGAGGCTCTCCTCGATGGCAACGCCGTAGTAGGACACCGCGCAGTCCACATCCGTTCGCGCCGCCGTCAGATAGGCGAGCTTACCGCCCAGGCAGTAGCCCAAGGCGCCGACCTTGCCTGCGACCTCGTCCATTCCGCGCATATGGGCTATCGTGTCGCCGACATCCTTGATTCCCTGGTCCACGTCAAATTGCTGGTAGAAGCCGAAGGCCCTTCCGAAATCCTCATCGGAATAACCAAGGTTCACGTCCGGCTCCATCCGCCAGAAGAGGTCCGGCACCAGCACGACGTAACCCTCTTCGGCGAAGCGATCCGCCATCGACCGCATGTAGTCGTTGATTCCGAAGATCTCTTGCAGAAGCACCAGGCCGGGCCCCGAGCCCTTTTCTGGCCGTGTCATGTATGCCTTGAACGTGCCGCCCTCCGCGGCAGCCACTTCAATGAACGAACCTTCGGCCATGCAAGCCCCTCCCATCGCAACAAAGGCCTTGGCCTCCGGTTTTCTTGCATAGCAGATAGCATGAAGTCACGGAAGACGTCTCCATGTTATCGCCGCGGCTGAATTTTTTTGCGGGCCGGCAATTCATCCGGCTCCGGCTTCCGCTGTTTCGGCGGCGATTCCGTGGCTGCCCTCCGCCCCCGCCCGCCCTGTGATCGATTGCGGACATGCCGACCTGCCGGACCGGCGCTCTCAGGCGGGTTCCGCCGTTCTTGCCTGGAGCGGCCGATTCTGGGTCCATGCGGCGGAATTCGCGCGTGGCCGCGCATTCTGGCCGAACCTGGGCCAGTCGAGCACGAGTCGCGGGTTCCGGTTCAGGTCCCTGCTCGCCGGCCTCGGCACGCTGATGCTGAACCAAGTCTCTCTTCCCGGAAGGCCCGACAGCCGGTTCCCGCTGGCCTCGGAGCCGACCGGACTGCAGGCAAGGGCGTTCGAGCTGCGGGGAATGGACCCGGACCGCGATGCCTGCAAGGGCGCAACAACCTGATTCCGGCCGACACGCCGGTCATGCCTGGCCGAAACCGCCGTCCCGGTCGGTGACGTTCTGGCCAAACACCCTGGGACATCTGTTTGGGACATTCGTTGCGATGCAGGGTCCTGGCAATTCGGACTGCCCCTTCACGGCGGCGGCATTGGCCCTGCTGGACGTTCGCGCGGATCCCCCAACGCCACGGGACGTCCATGTGCGAACGCGACGTGAGAAGCCTCCCCCCGTCGCCGATTGTCATGCGGGGTTTGCTCAGCCGCGAGGCCGTGCGCCTCTCGTTGGCATACGCCCGGCGGCCACCTCCATGATACGCCGCATCATTCGCGGATGCGCGTCATCAGGCGTATGCGACCCTGTATCCCTCCACAGGTCGGCGGCCTCGTCGTCACCCCACGCTCGCAAACGTCTCGCAGCGGCGTCCCAGCAGCGGTCATCCTGGAGCGACATCTCCTCTGGCGGGTGTCCGGCGCCAAAGTCCTTCCAGCAGCGGACCACCTCGTGGTGCAGTCGCCTCTCCGCCGCAACCTTGGCATCCCGGCGCGCCTTGCGCTCCGCCCGCCGGACGCGCAACTCCTCCTTTTCGCTGTCCGTAAGGAACCTGTATGCGCGACTGTTGATCAGCGCGTACGCCACGACATCCGAGCCGTTTGCCCGTCGCTGCTCCACGCGCTCGCGGAAGCGGGCGTCCTTGCGCGCCTTGCGCTGTTCCTTGTCCAACTTCGCCATCGCTTCTCCTCCGGTATGCGCTGATGCAGATTGGTCGCTTCCTGTGGCCCTGGGTCTCACCTGCCAGCTGCTCTCGCTTCCAAGGGAACGGATACCGGAAGACTTCGCCAGCCGCAGCCTCAATCGACATTGGGTTGCAGATTCCGTTTGGGCCCTTCGATCATTGATGCCCTGAGATCGTCGGCCATCTCGCCGAGCATGTGAACCTGCCGGGTGCCGCCGCGTGCGCGATTCTGACGCTGATCCATGCACATCAAGACGAACTTCGGCCTGCGATGCCTGGTGACAGCGGCCGGCGACCGAATTGCTGCATCGAAGAGGTCACTCCTGTGGCGAGTGAAATCGCTCGCCCTGAACTCGGGAATCGGCTGCATGATCCTGTCCTTCGCCCGTGCAGACGATAGAGACATCCTGCAAGGACGCGCGAGAGTCACATTCGCTTTTGCGCAGATCGCCGGCCGCTTCCGTGCAGGCGCGATCGTAGGCGATGGTCCCTTCCCCTGATGCTGCATGGAGCTTGAACCAGCACGAAACTGCCTCTGCGACAATTCCTGCCGCTCCGTCGCTCTCCTGTCCGCGCACCGTGCCGGCACGGCAAAGGTCCGATTGGTCCGTCGCATGACGGCAATTGCTTCGCCCTCGCCCACCAAGGCTGGAAAGACTCCCAGGCGTGATGCCAAGGAAGGCCAGGCCTGCGACCGCTCTTGTCAAGGCCGGAAGCGACTCCGGTCAAGCGACGGTCAGCTCTCCTTGACGTAGGGTTCGCCGCCAGCACGTGGGGGAATGGCCTTTCCGACAAAGCCGGCCAGAATGACCACGGTCAGGATGTAGGGAAGCGCATCCAGAAGCTGCCCGGGGACGTCCAGGCTTGTCACCGCCTTCACGACATCCGGCCGGAACGAAAGCGCCTGGAAAAAGCCGAACAGGAGGCACGAAAACAGGGCGTACCAAGGCCGCCATTTCGCGAAGATGAGTGCTGCAAGCGCAATGAACCCTCGCCCGGAGGACATTTCCTTGACGAAACCCGCCTGCAGCCCGGTGGCGAGATACACCCCGGCCAGACCGCAAAGCAGCCCGCAAATCGCGATCGCCGTGTAACGGAGCCTGATCACGTTTACCCCGGCCGTGTCGACGGCTTCCGGGTTCTCGCCGGCAGCGCGCAGGCGCAGGCCAAAGCGAGTCCGGAATATCACCCACCAGGTCAGCGGCACGGTCAGAAAGCCGACATAGACAAGGAGCGAGTGCCCCGAAAAGAGCTCGGCATAGCTTTGGCCGATATAGGGCAGGCCGGACAGCAGGTCGGCAAAGGGCAGCTTGATCTCGTTGAAGCGCGCGCCTCCGCTGAGCGACGGCGTGCGGCCTCCCTGGCCGAACCAGTCCTGGGCGATCAGGACCGTCAGGCCAGACGCGAGAAAGTTGATCGCAACGCCGGAGATCAGCTGGTTTCCTCGGAAGGTGATCGACGCGAGGCCGTGCACGCCCGCCAGCGCCACCGATGCCATGACCCCGGCGAGGAGGCCGATCCAGACGGACCCGGAAATCGCCGCCACCGCCGCCGAGAAGAAGGCCGATGCCAGCATCTTGCCTTCGAGCCCGATGTCAAAGATCCCGGCGCGCTCGCAGACCAGGCCGGCAAGGCAGGCGAACAGGAGCGGCGTGGCAAGCCTCACGCTGGTGTCCAGGACCTGAAGCAGCGTCAGGAAGTCCATCGCTCAGGCCCCCTGCCTTCCGGGCCGCCGGATCATCAGGAACATCCGTTCAAGCGGCATGCGCACCATGTTGTCCAGCGCGCCGGTGAAGAGAATCACGAGGCCCTGGATCAGGATGATGAGCTCCCGGGGTATGTTGGCCCAGAGCGCGAGTTCGCCACCGCCCTGGTAGAGGAACCCGAAGAGCAGCGCGGCCAGGATCACGCCGACGGGATGCGATCGCCCCATCAGCGCGACCGCGAGACCGATGAACCCGGCCCCTTCGACCGAGTTGAGCACGAGGCGTTCGGTTGCCATGACGCTGTTGATCGCCATGCAGCCGGCCAGCGCGCCGGAGACGATCATCGCGATGATGATCATGCGCGCGGGCGAAATTCCGGCGTAGTCGGCCGCGGTTTCGCTGTGGCCATAGGCGCGAATCTCGTAGCCGAGCCGTGTCCGCCAGACCAGCAGCCAGAACAGCAGGCAGGCGAGGAGCGCGATGAAGAAGCTGATGTTGGCGGGTGCGGAGGACGAAAACGGTA
Organism: Boseongicola sp.; assembly: GCA_028824715.1. Taxonomy (GTDB): domain Bacteria; phylum Pseudomonadota; class Alphaproteobacteria; order Rhodobacterales; family Rhodobacteraceae; genus JAJEFO01. The sequence continues at coordinate 19,776 of JAPPCV010000060.1, forward strand.
TGCCGACAAGGCCGAAGATGTCCGAAAAGAGCGGCAGTTCCGCGCCGGGGCCGAATCGACGGGTCGCCGGATCCATCGACCCTTCCGGTTTCAGGATCTCGACCAGCAGGTACACCATGAGGGCGGCCGCGATGTAGTTGAACATGATCGTCGTGATGACGATGTGACTGCCGCGCCTGGCCTGCAGCCATGCGGGGATGAAGGCCCATGCGGCCCCGAACAAGGCTCCGCCGATCAACGCCGCCGGAAGTGCCAGGGTCCAATGCGGCCAGGGAACCGCCAGGCAGACCAGCGCGACGCCCAGGCCCCCGAGGGTGGCCTGGCCTTCGCCCCCGATGTTGAAGAGCCTCGCGTGAAAGGCGATCGCCGCGCAGAGTCCCGTGAAGATGAAATTCGTCGTGTAGAACAGCGTGTAGCCCCAACCGTAGCTCGATCCGAGCGCACCGGTGACCATGAGCCGCAGCGCCTCGAACGGGTTCAGTCCGAGATAGAGGATCACCAGTCCGGAGATCACGAACGAGATCAGGATCGACAGAAGCGGGATCAGGATCGCATCGGCCCATTTCGGCAGGACGCTCATTGCCCGGGCTCCCTCGCCGTCGACGCGCGCAACGAGTCGTCAATCCGGATCGTCGCGCATGTGATCCTGATGCCTGCGCTCTTCATGCTGCGCTCGCCGTGTCCGTGATTCCCGCCATGAGCAGGCCGAGTTCGTGCTCGCTTGTCTGGTCCGGCATCCGCTCGCCCATGATCCGTCCGTCGAACATCACCGCGATGCGGTCGGCCAGCGAGAGGATCTCGTCGAGTTCCACCGAAAGCAGGAGAATCGCCTTTCCCCGGTCGCGAAGCTCGACGATCCGCTGGTGAATGAACTCGATGGCGCCGATGTCCACGCCCCGCGTCGGCTGGCCTACCAGGAGCACTTCCGGATCGCGTTCGATCTCTCGCGCCAGCACGATCTTCTGCTGGTTGCCGCCGGAAAAGTTTCTTGCCGCCAGTTCCGGGATCGGCGGGCGGACATCGAATCGTTCCATCTTCCTGCCGGATTCGCGCCGGATGGCCGCGTTGTCCATGAGCCAGCGCGACTTCTGGTATTCCGGAGCGTGGTGGTAGCCGAAGGCCATGTTCTCCCACGCGAAGAAATCCAGGATCAGCCCTTCGCGCTGCCGGTCCTCCGGCACGTGCGACACGCCCCGGGCGCGCCAGACCTGTCCGTCCAGCGCGTGGTCCGCCGGATCGATGTCCTCGCCGTTCAGGCGGATGCGGCCGGTGGCCCTGCGACATCCGCCAAGGACCTGGAGCAGTTCGGACTGCCCGTTCCCGGCGACCCCGGCAATGCCGAGAATCTCGCCTTGCCACAGATCGAGGCTGATGCCCTTCAGCCGTTCGACGCCATCGTCGTCCACGACCCGCAGGTCCTCGATCTCGATCACCTTCCTGCCTGGATCGGCCTTCTTCTTGTCAACGCGCAGCAGCACCTTGCGCCCGACCATCAGTTCGGCCAGTTCCTGCGGGTTCGTGTCGGATGTCTTGACGGTTGCCGTCATTTCGCCCCGGCGCATGACGCTCACCGTGTCGGTCACGTCCATGATCTCGCGAAGCTTGTGCGTGATCAGGATGATGGTCTTTCCCTCGTCGCGAAGTCCCTTGAGAATGCGAAACAGGTGATCCGCTTCCGACGGGGTCAGCACGCCGGTCGGCTCGTCGAGAATCAGGATGTCGGCATGGCGGTAAAGCGCCTTCAGGATTTCCACCCTTTGCTGGTGGCCGACCGAGAGATCCTCGATCCTCTCGTCGGGATCCACGTTCAGCTCGTATTCGCGCGCCAGTTCGGTCAGCAGCGACCGCGCCCTGGCGAGCGACGGCTTGAGCCTCGTTCCGTCCTCGGCGCCGAGAATGACGTTTTCCAGGACCGTGAAGTTCTCGACCAGCTTGAAGTGCTGGAACACCATGCCGATTCCTGCGGCAATGGCGGCCTGGCTGTCGGGAATGTCGGTCCCTTGGCCGCCGACGAAAATCTCGCCCGCATCGGCCCTGTAGAATCCGTAAAGTATCGACATCAACGTGGACTTTCCGGCCCCGTTCTCGCCGATGATGCCGTGGATCGTCCCCGGCATGACTCGCATGGAGATGTCCTTGTTGGCCTGCACGTGGCCGAAGGACTTGGAAATCCCGCGAAGTTCAATGGCCGGGGCGACCGTGTCCGGCCGCCCCGCCTTTTCGGAGCTGTCGCTCATCAGAAGTCGTGCGCCGGGCAGCTGTCGTTCTCGTAGTAGCTGACGACCTGGATTTCGCCGGCGATGATCTTTTCCCGGGCGTTGTCGACGGCCGCCTTCATCTCGTCTGAAATCAGGGGCGCGTTGTGTTCGTCGAGCGCGTATCCCACGCCGTCGTCGGGAAGGCCCATGGACACGATGCCGGTCTCCAGGCCGGCGCCGTCGCTGAAGGCGTTGAACACGGCGTTGTCGACGCGCTTGATCATCGAGGTCAGCACCTGGCCCGGATGCAGGTGGTTCTGGTTCGAGTCGACCCCGATCGAGAGCACGTCCGCATCGGCCGCTGCCTGAAGCACGCCGACGCCGGTTCCGCCGGCTGCGGCGTAGATCACGTCGGCCCCCTGGCTGATCTGCGCCTTGGTCAGCTCGCCGCCCTTGACGGGATCGTTCCACGCCGCCGGCGTCGTGCCTGTCATGTTGGCGATGACGGTGATGTCGGGATTCACGGCCTTGGCGCCCTGCGCGTAGCCGCAGCCGAAGTGACGGATGAGCGGCACGTCCATTCCGCCGATGAACCCGACCGTGTCCGATTCGGTCGCCATCGCGGCCAGCATGCCGACGAGATACGATCCCTCGTGCTCCTGGAATATGACCGAGCGCACGTTCGGCAGGTCGACCACCATGTCGACGAGGACGAACGACGTGTCAGGATACTTGGGCGCGACCTCCTCCAGGGTGGCCGCGTTCTGGAATCCGAGCACGACGACGGGATTGAACCCGGCCTCCGCCAGCCGTGTCGCGAACTGCACGCGCTGCGCCTCTGCCGTCACCTCGATTTCGCGGTAGGAATTGCCGGTTTCCTCGGCCCAGCGCTGCGCGCCGTTGTAGGCGGCCTCGTTGAACGACTTGTCGAACTTTCCGCCGAGGTCGTACATCAAGGCCGGTTCCGCCAGGCAGGCAGAGGCTCCAATCGCCAGGGCCACCGCACCGCCGAGCGTCTTTTGCGTGAATGTCATGTCGAGATTCTCCTAGTTCCATTCAGGGCGTTGACGCTGGAGGCCGAGTCCCCCGGCGCCCGCCAGATTCCCGATTTAGGCAACAGAGGACGGGAAGGGTCAATAGGCGTCTTGTCACTGGATGCAACGCCGGGACGGCACACGGCATCAGATTTCGACGAGGCGCTTGCTCATCAGGACGGCATCGACGCGCCCGCTTGGCGTGCGATAGTAGGCTTGGCGGCACCCGTGCCTGCTCCATCCTGAGGCCAGATAGAGGCGCTGGGCGGCTTCGTTCGTCGCTGCCACTTCCAGGAAGGCGCGCACCGCGCCACGCGATTTCGCCGCCGCCTCGAAGGCTGCGCAGCAGGCCAGACCGATGCCTTGGCGTCGGTGCCCTGGATCAACCGCGATCGTGAGGAGTTCGGCCGCGTCAGAGGCTGTGCGTCCAAGCGCGAAGCCACGCAACCGCGGGGATGCCCTGTCTGGCATCTTGCCGCGCAGGGCCAAATGGTGCTGATGCGGCTCCGCAAGGAACACGCCAGGGCTCGCCAGCAGGTCGGAGAAGTCGCGAACGCTCCACGGACCCGGAACATCCATGGCGCGTGCATGGAGAGCGGCAAGCGACTCGGGCGTCACGGCAGAATCGCCGGCGGCGGGCCTTGGGCCGGGGCGGCATTGACGGGGCGAACATAAAGGGGTTTCGGCCGTTCGTTCCGCGACCCGAAGCGCTCAGCGGCGATGGCGGAGATGGCCTTTGCCTGCTCGTCCAGGCTGTCGACCGCAAGCGCCTCGGGCACAGGTCCCTTGCCGGCCCGGCCAAGATCTATCGCGATCTGTCGGCAGGTGCCGTCCTTTTCGGGCCCGACGACAGCACTCGCGCCATCGGCCCATTGCGGGTGGCGCGGCAATCCGTCCGCTTCGAGGAAAGCCGGACCCAATGGCCGGCCGCCTGCGAAGATCTGGAAGTACGTCGAGCCCTTCGGGGCGGGAAGGAAGACGGCGACCCGGCCCGAAGGGCGGCCCGCGATGTGGAAGATCGCTTCGAGCGTGCTGATCCCGATGGCCGGAATGCCCAGTGACAGGGCAAGCCCCCGGGCAGCGCTGACCGAAATGCGGATTCCCGTGAAATTGCCGGGACCGACCCCGACCCCGATGGCGTCGAGGTCCTGCCAGGCCATGCCGGCCTTGCCCATCAGGTCTTCGAGCGTCGGGAAGAGGCTCTCCGCCTGGCCGCGCGCCATTTCCTCGTATCTTGAAGCTACGATCCGGCCTTCTTTCAGCAATGCGGCCGCGCAATGCGCGGCCGACGTGTCGAATGCCAGGATCGTGGGTTCAGGCCGCGACAGGACGCACCTCCACGACTTCCGGAATGTAGTGCCGAAGCAGGTTCTCGATCCCCATCTTCAGCGTCAGCGTGGATGACGGGCATCCGGCGCAGGCACCCTGCATGTGGAGATAGACAACGCCCCGGTCAAATCCGTGAAACACGATGTCGCCTCCGTCCTGCGCGACCGCGGGACGCACCCGTGTGTCGAGCAGTTCCTTGATCTGCGTGACGACTTCGTCGTTTTCGCCGTCGTGATCGGCGTGAGCGCTCTCGGCTGCGGCGCTCTCCATGGTCGGCTGGCCTGACTGGAAGTGCTCCATGATCGCGCCGAGAACCGGCGCCTTCAGGACATCCCACTCCTGCGTGCCTTCCTTGGTCACCGTGACGAAATCCGCGCCAAGGAAGACGCCTGTCACCCCGTTTACCGCAAATATTCTCTGCGCAAGCGGCGATGGACCTGCCGTGTCGGCCGATGGGAAATCCGCGGTTCCCGTTCCGAGCACGGACTGGCCGGGCAGGAACTTGAGGGTTGCGGGGTTGGGCGTGGACTCGGTCTGTATGAACATGGGCATGCCTCCAGCAGGACATAGATATGCGTGCAGACGCCGCCGCTGTCAATGAATTTGGAATGATTCCAAATTGGCCGACAAACGGAGAAAGGGCAACTTCAGCGCCGCGCGCCGGGCGAGACCCGCTACCAGATCTGGCTGAGCTCTTCCCTCGAGAGCTCTCCGGGGACGATGGCAAGCGGCACTGGAAGGGACCCAAGACGTCGCGAAAGAGCCGTCACGATGGGGCCCGGACCGCCCTTGTCGGCACTGGCCCCGAGCACGAGCAGCCCGATGCCGCCGTCTTCCTCGATCTGGGCGAGAATTTCCGGCACGGCCTCCCCTTCGCGGATCACCAGTTCGGGGTCCACCTCCTGTCGATCTCTCATCCACCTGGCGAAGACCTCGAAATGCGCGTGGATGCGCTCGCGCGCCTCCTCCCGCATGATTTCACCGACGCCGATCCAGTGCTGGAACTCCTCCGGCGGGATGACCGCGAGAACCTGCACGCCCCCGCCTGCCTTCGAGGCGCCGATGGCGGCAAACCGCATCGCGTTCAGGCATTCGCGACTGTCATCGAGGATTACCATGGACTTCTTCATGCCTTGCCTCCGGTGCCGGACGCATGATGCGCGGTTCAGGAACCCCTGTCCATCGTGGCATCCGCAACGAGCTGCCCAGCCCCGGTATCCCGTGCACGCGAATACGCCAGAACTGCTGCGGCGTAGTCGCCGAGGGCGAGCCCCCGAAACGCGAAGGCCGCAGGCCGCTTCAATTCATCAATGCGCCCGGTGACGAGATCCGTAAGGTCGCCGGAAATGGCTGACGCTCCCAGCAATGGACGCTCAGCGGTCCGCTCCTGCTCGAGATCGTCGACAACGACGGTGCCAAGGCGGGCGAGGCTGTCGGGGTGCCATGGAATGCACAGGTCGGTGATCGCCGCGAAGGCGGTGGGCTTCATCCACGCCGCGTCAAGGAAGGGCTCGACCGCGTAGTCGAGCGTGATGGACGTGACCACGATGTCGGCCCCGCGGAGGGTCTCTTCCGCATCCGCCGCGCGAGCGTCCAGCCCCGATTCACGCGCCTCCTCGCAGAATGCGTCGCGATTGGCCGCGCTGCGGCCGCAGGCCAGGACCCGTTGCAGGGGAAAGAGCGCACGAAACGCGGCGAGATGGCTTCGCGCCTGGACGCCGCAGCCAACGAACCCGATCGTCGCCGAGGCAGGATCGGCCAGACGCCGTGCCACGACCGCCGAAAGCGCCGCCGTCCTGTGCGCGGTGATCCAGTTCGCTCCCATGACGGACTTCAGCAGGCCGGTTTTGGCGTCAAGCGCGAGGATGGCCCCGTTGATCGAGGGCAGGCCGCGCCCAGGATTGTCCGGGCTGACGCTGACGGTCTTGAGGACCGTCAGGCCTTCGTCGCCGACGGCAAGCGTGGACATCATGTATCGTCCGTCGCCCGGCAGAAGCGCGGACTTTGGCGTGACGTGCAACCGGCCCTCGGATTTCGCGATCAGCGCGGTCTCGATGGCGTCGGCGATTTCGCCGGGCCGGATCGCAAGCGCTTCGATCGCGCTGTCCGGCAGGTAAAGGAAACGGCCGTCTTCATGCATTGCCATCGGTGATGCGCCTTCTCTGGATCCAGGACAGCGTGGACGAGGTTCGGAGAGGTGTCCATATGCCGGATCGCGGCGTCATCGACGCATCCGGGGGCGACGCGCCTGCCGGGCAAATGCCGTGGCGATTGCCACGCAAGGATCCGTCAGGACCTGAGAGACGGTCAGTTGCCTTCCGAATGAGCCCAGTCCCAGTACATCTCGCGCACGCGGCGCGTGACCGGTCCCGGCTGGAACTCGGTTCCGTCGAATTCGATGACGGGCGTGATCTTGTTCATGTTGCCTGACATGAAGAGTTCGTCAGCGCCACGAATGTCGTCGAAGGCCAGCACGGCCTCGCGGACGATTGAGCCGTCGGCTGCAAGATTCGCCATGTGACGCGCACGCGTGATGCCGGCCAGGAAGGTGCCGTTTGCAACCGGAGTCAGGACTTCCCCGTCCCTGACCATGAAGATGTTTGCAGTGGCGGTTTCCGCGACGTTGCCCATGGCGTCGGCCACAAGCGCATTCGGATAGCCCTTTGCCCTCGCTTCGGCGATCATGCGCGCGTTGTTGGGATAGAGGCATCCCGCCTTGGCGTTGACGACCGCGCTTTCCAGGATCGGGCGACGGAATCGCGTGGTGGTCAATCGAGTCGATGCATCTTCGGGCGCCAGCGGCCTTTCCTCGAGGCAGACGGAAAATGCAGTGCTCCCGGCATCCGGCACGATCGCTGTCTCGTCGCCGTCGACGCCCCAGTACATGGGCCGGATGTACACGGCGGCGTCCGTCGAAAGGGACCTCAATCCGTCCCAAATGATCTCCACCATTTCCTCTGCAGAATGCGTCGGAGTGAGCATGAGGGCTTCCGCGGAGTGATTGACCCTCTCGCAATGGGCAAGGAGGTCGGGAGCCACCCCATCGAAGTAGCGCGCGCCGTCGAAGACGCTGGAACCAAGCCACGCGCCGTGATCTGCGGCCCTCATGACGAAGGCGTCGCCGTCATGCCAACTGCCCTCGAAATAGGTGCGTACATTGGTGCCAAATGCCATGAATCAGGTCCTTTCGAAGGGCGAACCTAGGCGGTCCCGCATGGCGCGTCCAGAACGAGTTTCGCGACCGGATCCGCAGCACTCCATGATCCGGAATTCGCTGGACAATTGCGGGCGGGCAGGACACGACCCTTGCTGCATGGAAAGAGGATTCCCACTGGCGCGGCCTGGAATGCGCATCGGTCTGCTCGGCGGATCGTTTGATCCGGCCCATGAAGGTCATGCGCACATCACCCGCGAGGCATTGAAGCGTCTTGCCCTCGACGAGGTGTGGTGGCTGGTGTCTCCGGGAAATCCGTTGAAGGACAGCGGGCCCGCCCCGCTGCGGGAGCGCATGACGCGTGCGCGGGCGGTCATGAAGCATCCTGGGGTCCGCGTCACCGACCTGGAAGTGCGGCTTGCGACGCGGCTCACATGCGACAGCCTCAGCCGAATGACGGGGCGATTTCCCGGCGTGCGCTTCGTTTGGCTGATGGGTGCGGACAATCTGGCGGACCTGCATCGCTGGGAACGCTGGGAAGAGATCATGGCCCTGGTGCCGGTAGCCGTGCTTGCCAGGCCCGGCCATCGGGTAACGCCGCTGCTTGCTCCGGCAGCACGCCGGTTTCGGCGCAGACGGCTTCCGGCACGCGCGGCTCCGCTGCTGGCCTTTGCGGACCCGCCGGCCTGGACTTTCCTGAATGTGCCCATGAGCGATCTTTCGTCCACGCGCATTCGCGGAATCGGCGGTTGGCCGCACGGCTGAAGGAACTGGCAGCGTGTCTTGGGAACAGGCATCCGGATCTTGTTGTCATGGGTCGCGGGCCCGGCCCTTTCGGCCGGGTGCTGTCGGTGCCGCTCCCGGACCGGGCGTGCCTGCCTGGGTTCGCTTTCGACCAGTCAAAGGATGCGGTGCCTCGCCCTCGCGCCCGCCTCGATCGCGGCGGCGAGCAGCCGATCGATGTTCAACTCGTAGCGCATGTCGGCGAGGAGCCTGAGCTCGGACTCGCGCGCGGCACCGTCCGCAGCCGCAACGTCGCAGGCTGCCGCGTAGGCCGTGTCGAAGAGCCGTTCGGGGAGGTTCCTGCGCACCGTGTCCCAGAGGATGTCGAGCCCGTCCTCTTCCGCGAGTATGTCAAAGGTGGCGGCAGAGACCTGCCTCAAGCGGTCCATCTCGTAATTGCTGAAGACGGGCAGATGGTTCACCATGCGTTCGATCGAGACAAGTTCGGACGTGCGAATCGTGTCGTCCGTGGCGGAAACCGCGATCATGACGGCGAGCAACGTGTCTTCTGGCGTGAAGTCAGCGGGTTTCAGGGCCAAGGTGGGCCTCCTCTCTCATGCTGCCCGGGAATTTATTGACGCGACAGCGCCGCTGCAATAGGACACCGTTTCCGCAATTTGGAGATCGATCCGATGACCGCGATGCGAGATGCGGCACTGGCCTCGAAGGCGTGGCCATTCGAAGAGGCCCGGCGGCTGCTTCGGCGTTACGAGGCAGGCCCGCCAGAGAAGGGCCATGTCCTGTTCCAAACCGGCTACGGGCCGAGCGGACTGCCGCATATCGGCACCTTCGGCGAGGTTGCGCGGACAACCATGGTGCGTCGCGCTTTCGAGCAGATCAGCGACATTCCGACGAAGCTTGCCTGCTTTTCGGATGACATGGACGGGCTGAGGAAAGTCCCGGACAACGTGCCGAACAAGGAGCAGATGCAGGAGGACATGAACCTGCCGCTGACGCGGGTGCGTGATCCGTTCGGAACCCATGAGAGCTTCGGTGCGCACAACAATGCCCGGCTTCGCGCCTTTCTGGACGAATTCGGATTCGAGTACGAGTTCGTGTCGGCGACGGAAGCCTACATGTCGGGCCGCTTTGACGATATTTTGCTGACCGCTCTCGATCGCTTCGACAGAATCATGGAGATCATGCTGCCGACGCTTGGCGCGGACCGGCAGTTGACCTATTCGCCGTTTCTTCCGATCAGCCCGAAGTCCGGGCATGTGCTCCAGGTCCCGACGCTTGAGCGAAACGTCTCGACCGGCACGATCGTCTACGAGGAACCGGACGGGGATCGGGTGGAAGTCCCCGTGACCGGCGGCAACGTCAAGATGCAGTGGAGGCCGGACTGGGGCATGCGCTGGGCTGCCCTTGAGGTCGATTACGAGATGTTCGGCAAGGACCTGATCCCGTCTGCAGAGCTTTCGTCAAGGATTTGCCGGACATTGGGTGCGCGGCCGCCGGAACTCCTGAACTACGAGCTGTTCAACGACGAGCACGGACAGAAGATCTCGAAGTCCAAGGGCAACGGCCTTCCGCTGGAGGACTGGCTGGCCTATGCCGCACCAGAGAGCCTCGCGTATTTCATGTACCTGAAGCCGCGAACCGCGAAGCGACTCTACTTCGACGTGATTCCGAAGGCCGTGGACGAATATCATCAGCAGCTTCGCGCCTTTGAAGGCCAGGACGATGCCGCAAGGCTCGCGAATCCGGTCTATCACGTGCATTCGGGCGACGTGCCGAGCTCCAACCTGATCGTGCCGTACTCGATGCTCCTGAATCTTGCCAGCGTCTCCGGAGCAGAGGACAAACGTCGCCTCTGGGGTTTCATCAAGCGCTATGCGCCCGCTGCGGCGCCGGACACGCACCCCGACCTTGATGCAGCAGCCGGGTTTGCCGTTGCGTATTTCAACGATCTCGTGAGACCGCACAGGACCTATCGTGCTCCCGAAGGAAGGGAGCGGGCCGCGTTGGAAGACTTGAAGGCGCGGCTTGAAACCTGGGGCGGCGGCACGGACGCGGAGGAGATTCAGTCCATGGTCTATGCCGTCGGCCGCGAGAATGGGTTCGACCCTCTTCGCGACTGGTTCAAGGCGCTTTACGAGGTGCTCCTGGGCTCGAGCCAGGGGCCGCGCTTCGGCGTGTTCATCGCCTTGTACGGCATAGGCGAAACGATGGCGCTGATCGATCAGGCGCTCGAGGGCAAGCTCTCCTGAGGCGCTGTCGGTCCGGTGCCCATCGCCATTTCGGCCGAGAGGGCGGCAGATTCCGACATGGTGGGTTCGGACTGGACACGGAGCACGGGCGCTTCCCGGAGATTTCCGTTCTGACCGATCGCAGGCTGCCTTTGCCGGCGTGCCTGTCGAACTCCTCGGTGAGTTCAAGGGACAGCCGCCAGAACCGCTTGGCCCGGCGTGACCAGGTCGCAAGGGAGTTGATCCCGGAAACTGGGATCGCCCAAGGCGCTGCCGCAAGAGGGCCAGGTCTTGAACCGCCGTGCCTTCCATTGACAGACGCAAGACGCGTGGACAGGATGTCCGAGGTGACGTCCTTTTGCGAAGGAGACGCGCCATGAAGTCGCGCCTCCGTTCAGTTGTCGTGACATTCGCGTTGTGCTGGGCCGGCATCGCGTCGGCCGCTGACGTTCTGGTGCGCGTGCCAGGAATCGAGGCAACCATAGATTCCCAGATCGATGCGTTCCTGAAGGATGACTTTGCGCGCGCCTTCTCCTTCGCGTCGCCAGGCATTCAGGGACTCTTCGGCAACCACCACCGGTTCGGCCAAATGGTGCGCAACGGGTACCCGATGGTCTGGCGACCGGCGGACGTGCGCTATCTCAAGCTGCGCGAGGTGGAAGGCGCACTGTGGCAGAGGGTGATGATCCGGGACCGGGCGGGACGCGTTCACTTGCTCGACTACCAGATGGTCCGGATTGAAGGTCGCTGGCGGATCAATGGCGTACACATCCTTCGAGAGCCGGACATCGGAGCCTGACCCTTGTCGGCAGCGGGAGGCATCCGGCACTCGGGACCGTGCCCCAAAGGGCCTATCTCGACTTTCTCTTCCTCCTGCGCACGTTTCCGCCCCGCTGGCCGGCCTTTCCGGCCGACGAACGGCCTTGAGCGGCACGCGAATCCTCCACGGCCAGTTCCACCTGTGATTGGCGTGCAAGCGGGTCGTCTGCCACCGCGAGCTCGACGGTCTCCAGACGGTTGATTTCATCCCTGAGCCGTGCGGCTTCCTCGAATTCCAGGTCTTCAGCAGCCTTACGCATCTTCTCGCGCAACCCTTCAAGATGCGCTTGCAGGTTGGCTCCAACCAGATGCGTGTCGACCTGCGCGGTGATGCGGGCCGCGTCGGTGTCGCCCTTGTAGAGTCCTTCGAGCACGTCGGCGACGTTCTTCCGGACCGTTTCGGGCGTGATGCCGTGTGCCTCGTTGTATGAGAGTTGCTTGGCACGTCGCCGTTCCGTTTCCCTCAGGGCGCGTTCCATGGAACCCGTGACGTGGTCGGCATACATGATGACGCGGCCGTCGGCGTTGCGAGCGGCCCGGCCAATGGTCTGGATGAGCGAGGTCTCGCTTCGCAGGAAGCCTTCCTTGTCGGCGTCCAGGATTGCCACAAGGCCGCATTCAGGAATGTCCAGGCCCTCGCGCAACAGGTTGATGCCTACGAGCACGTCAAACGCACCGAGTCGGAGGTCGCGCAGAATCTCGATCCGCTCGAGCGTGTCGATGTCCGAGTGCATGTAGCGCACCCTGATGCCCTGTTCGTGGAGGTACTCGGTGAGATCCTCTGCCATGCGCTTGGTGAGGGTCGTCACCAAGGTGCGGTAGCCGTTGGCGGCCACCTTGCGCACCTCGTCCAGCAAGTCGTCGACCTGCATTTCGACCGGACGGATCTCCACTTCAGGGTCGAGCAGTCCGGTCGGGCGAATGACCTGCTCGACGAACACGCCTCCGGTCTGTTCGAGCTCCCAGGACTGGGGCGTTGCCGAGACGAAGACGGATTGAGGGCGCATGATGTCCCATTCCTCGAACTTCAGCGGCCGGTTGTCGGTGCAGGAAGGCAGGCGGAAGCCATGCTCGGCGAGGGTGAACTTGCGCCGATAGTCGCCACGATACATGCCGCCGATCTGTGGCACGCTGACATGGGACTCGTCAGCAAAGACGATGGCGCGGTCAGGAATGAACTCGAAGAGCGTGGGTGGCGGCTCCCCGGGTGCCCGCCCGGTCAGGTAGCGCGAGTAGTTCTCGATGCCGTTGCACGATCCCGTCGCCTCGATCATCTCGAGATCAAAGTTCGTGCGTTGCTCAAGCCGCTGCGCTTCAAGAAGCCTGCCTTCGTCGACAAGCTGGGACAAGCGAATCTTGAGCTCTTCCCGGATGCCCTTGACGGCCTGCTGGAGAGTCGGTCTTGGCGTCACGTAATGAGAGTTTGCGTAGACCCGGATCTTTTCGAACTTGTCGGTCCTTTCGCCGGTGAGCGGATCAAACTCGGTGATGTCCTCGAGCTCTTCGCCAAAGAAGGACAGCCGCCATGCCCGGTCTTCCAGATGCGCGGGCCAGAGCTCGATCACGTCGCCCCGGACGCGGAACGTGCCCCTGCGGAACGCCTGATCGTTCCTGCGGTATTGCTGCGTGACGAGATCCGCGATGACCTTGCGGGGGTCGCACTCCCGGCCTGCATGCAGGTCCTGGGTCATGGCGCCATAGGTCTCGACGCTGCCGATGCCGTAGATGCAGGACACCGACGCGACGATGATCACGTCGTCGCGCTCGAGAAGCGCACGCGTGGCGGAGTGGCGCATCCGGTCAATCTGCTCGTTTATCTGGGCCTCCTTCTCGATGTAGGTGTCTGAACGCGGCACATAGGCTTCGGGCTGGTAGTAGTCGTAGTAGCTGACGAAATACTCGACCGCATTCGAAGGGAAGAAGCCCTTGAACTCGCCATAGAGCTGCGCCGCGAGCGTCTTGTTCGGCGCAAGGACGATCGCCGGGCGCTGAGTCGCCTCGATGACCTTGGCCATCGTGTAGGTCTTGCCAGTGCCCGTCGCACCCAGAAGGACCTGGTTCTGCTCGCCTGCCGTGACCCCTTCGACGAGTTCGGCAATGGCGGTCGGCTGATCGCCGGCGGGTTCGAATTCCGACTCCATGACGAGCGGATGGCCACCTTCGAGCTTCTCCCGGGTTCGGGGTTCGGGCGCTGGCGAACTGAGGGTCTGGATGTCGGTTGCGGACATGGATCTGGATTCTTCGGGACCGAGCCAATTTCGACCTTCGACGGCCCGGTTGCAAGCGCGGAGTCGGCGTGACGCCGAGGATCTGCGCCAGGTCAGGTCGACCGGCATTGCATCGGAGCATCCTGGCTCAGTTGCGCTTCCGCGCCGTTGCTTGCCTGGCAGAATGTGGCTCTCGCGATCAACATTCGACCGCCGGTGCGACGAGGGGGCCGCCGGCAGGCGCTCGGTGCCTTCATGGCAGGTGGGGTGAGTTTCGGATCGCGCCAACCCTGGCGCAGCAGCGTGTGGCGCCGGGAAGCATCGCCATCAGATTCTGCGTCTTCACGGCGAAGTGGCAGCTGCTACAGTGACACAACGCCGGATCTCGCGGGTTCCTTGCGAGATCCGGTGCGTCTTGCTCATTGACACGCAACACGTTGCCGCTGGCCGGCACATTGCTGGCAACGGGGTTGGTCATCGAGAGATCGAGATTGCATACTTCGATCTGCACATTGCGGGCATGCAAGTCCTGGGGGACTGCGCGAGCGTCTGCAAGAGGCATGTTGGGGCAGGGGCAAGGGCTTGTTGCGACTGCGGACGGCGCACCGCGGCAATTTTGCCCCGTCCTTCATTTCGCAAGGCACTTGATCCTGTGCCTGCAATTGTCGATAGAGTGTCTCAATGACTGCACTTATCTACCGCCCTGCAAAGTCAGCCATGTCATCCGGCACAGCAAGGTCCCGGGACTGGGTGCTTGAATTCGTGAACGAGGCCGGTCGCGAGATCGACCCGCTGATGGGCTGGACGTCGTCGGCTGACACTCGGGCGCAGGTCCAGATGCGGTTCCCGACACGGGAAGCGGCGCTGGACTATGCCGAAAGGAACGGCATCGACGCGATAGTCCGCGAGCCGAAGGCGAGAAAGCCGAATGTCCGCCGCCGCGGATATGGCGAGAACTTTGCGACCGACCGGCGCGGCGCCTGGACTCATTGACGACCGAAGACAGGCCGGCGGCTCGCTTGGCATCGCCTGCAGGCGGCTGACGAGCGGACGCCGGCATCTTGAGCAGGAACCGGTTGCGTTACGGCATGACGGGAGGCACGCTTCGAGGCAGATCAAGTGCCGCACGGTGTGCGTTTCGTTTCAATTGGATTCCGTCAGTCCATGTTGTGATGGTGGCGGGTCGTGCTATGACGACGCATGCGGTCCGGTAGCTCAACTGGATAGAGCGGCTGACTTCTAATCAGCAGGTTGAGGGTTCGAGTCCTTCCCGGATCGCCAAAGACCGGAGTTCAACTGGAAGTTGCAGTCCGGAGACTCTTGAGGAGCCCTTCCACAGACATGCGAACGGGCGGCCGCTGACGCCCTGGGCGAGCGGAACGACGTACCTGCGGGTGTCAAGAAGCTTGACACCCTGCTTGGCAGGGCCGGGACGAATTCTTTCCAAGGATGAAGATCGGCGGGAAACCCGCCCTTCCGGATAGCCGCGAGCTGGGCACGTTCCGCAGTTTCAGTCAGTGAATCAGTCCCCGTTGGTTTCACCCAAGGCCAGAGGCGATGTCCTGGGGTTGGTCGGAACCAGGGCTGGCCATCTGCCTCGATTTCCGGCGCATAAGGATCAGCCGATATTCATGTGCCAGAGCGAATGTCGCCGACCGCCCAGTCTTGCGGGTCAGCTTGTTCATCGACCGGCCGAGCAGAATTTCCAGCACCCGGGCACGCAGCGGATGCTTCTGTCTTAGCGTAGCGCGATAACGCTCCAGGAAAGGAGCAACCTTTTCGTTCTTGAGGTGTAACTGCTCACCCCTTCTTGGGGGCAGCTTCGGCATAGTGCAACTTGATCATGTCGGCGGCCTTTCCGGCAAGCGCGATCTGGATGGCGACG